>JBGAPU010000020.1:0-65693 GCA_044221035.1 Chthoniobacteraceae bacterium
GTCTGTTCGCCAGTCAGCGGATGCGTGCGCGTCTTCTGCGCGCCGGTGTAGAGGTCGTAGCTCCACGGCTCCGCGATGACTTCGTTGCCGATGACGATGGGACGATGGCGGTAGTTCGCGTCCTTCGCCCAAATCTTCTCGCCCGTCTGCCCGCTGAGGACGACGAGTCGGCGGCGGGAAAATTCGCCCGCGAGGAACTGCTGCCAGTAATGACCGTTCGCGTTCGCGCCACCGAGGACGAGGTGGCCGTTGTGATACATCATCGTGAGAGCGCCGCCGCCGATTCCGATCTCGCTGCAGTCGGTGACATCCACCGGCTTCGCCCATTCCTGCTTCCCGGTCTTCGCGTCGAGCGAGACGGCGAGGCGAAGGTCGGCCTTCTTGGTGCGCTCCTCGGCGATCTTCTGCTCCTTGCCCGTGAGCTTCGCGAGTTCGCTCTTGTCCTGCCGCAGCAATTCCTCGCGCTGTTCCTGCGTGAGCGACGCATCGATGAAGAACACGTGCCCGTCGCCAATCGCGATCGCGACATGCGAGATGTGCTGACCCCGATACGTCCACGCGAGCGCACCGGTCTTCGTATCGAAGGCAAAGATGCTGTCGGTGTTGATTGCGACATTCTTCCCGCGCCGCGCATTTTCCGCAGCCTTGTCCACGCGCTTCGTCGCGGTGCCGTAGAGCAACCCGTCCTGATACGCGATGTAGCCCCACTGGAGTTCCTTGTCCTTGTCCGCGCCGGGCACGGTGAAAGTGCGGCGTCGTCGCTCGCAGCCATGTTGCCGGGCTCGCGGGCATTGTAGACGCCGGTGCGCATCGCGCCGGGGTTCTTCACCTCCCAGAGCTGCTCGCCGTTGTAGGCGTCGAACGCCATCACGGTCTGCTCTCCCTGGATGAAAAGGCGGCCGTTCACCGAGAGCGGCCCGACCGCGCCGTCGTGGCGGTTCACCATCTTTCCCGGGCCGGGGTCGCCATACCAAAGCACACTGAGCCCGCCCTTGATGCGCTGGTCGTCGTTGCTCGAGGTATTCGCCGCGTTGCCGTATTGATGCGACCACGAGCCCGCGCCGGGAAGCGCCGCGCGGACCAGCCGCGACCAGCCTCCGTCCTTCTCAATCTTCGCCTTCTCGTTGCCGAATTTCGTCGCCGCGAGCCACGACGCCACGCCCATCTTCGCTTTCGCCTTCACCGCATCACTCGCGCTGTCGGGAACGCCGAGGCACATCACTCCGCCGAGCGGCTTGAGGCAGCGCGCAACTTCCGTCGCATTCCCCGGCACTTCGCCCGTGAGCAGCGCGGTGTCGGACACGACGAGATTCGCGAAGTAGCTCGAATGTGGCAGCACGCCGAGGTCCACATGATCGAACGTTACCCGCGAGCCATAGAGCCCGGCCTTCACGAGCGCCTCGCGCGCCGCGGAGACCTTCTTCTCGTCGCTGTCCACGCCGTAAATGGTGAGGTCGCTTCGCTTCGCGAGCTCAAACGCCAGCCTGCCCTGCTCACTGCCCGCGACGAGGCAGAAGCCGCGCTTGATGCCCGTCTGCTTGAGGATCGACTCCGCAGCAGCGGCATACATCGCGGTGAGTTCGTCCTTTGGAAATGGATCCGCCACCGGCTTCGAAGCCGCGGCGACCTGCGGCAGCGAGGCGCGCGAAGTGTCCGAGAACGCATACACCTTGCCCTTCGAAGTGCTCACGATGAGGTGACCATCCGCCGCGGCGAGTCCGCGCGCGTCACCCTCGACAGACTTCCGCCACAATTCCTTCCCGGTATCGGCGTCGAGGCAGACGACTTCGCCATCGCCACCGACCACAAGCGTCGAGCCCGCGATGATCAGTGCGGAATCGTGCTTCAGCGGCGCCTTCCATTTCACGCCCGCCGACGGAAGCTCGGCGATCTCCTTCTGCCTGGCCGCGAGTTGATCCTTCTTCGCCTGATAATCCGCGCGCTTTTCCTCGTAGCTTTTGCCGAGCTTCGCCAGCGCGGCTTCGGCTTTCGTCACCGCTTCCTGCGCAGCGGTGTGCTCCGCGCTGCCCTTCTTCGGCGATGCGGCAATCGCGGTGAGCGCCTGCTTCTGCGCCGTGAGTTCCTTCTCCGCCGCAGTGACTTTCTTCATCTCATCCAGCGCGGGGTGCTTTTTCAAAAACGTGTTCAGCGCCGTGATCGCAGCCTCCATCTTGTAGCGCTCGCGCGAACCCTCAGCGTGCTTGTTGCGATCCACGCCGACGACTTCCGTGCCGTCGGCAAAGAAGCCCATGTCGCCTGCGAGCGTCATCTGCCGACCGCGGAACCAGCCGTAGCCCGCCTTTCCGCTCGTCTGCTCCGTCGCGAGAATCTGCCGCTCGCCGACGGCAAAAAGCTGATCGTCCGCAAGCATCGCCTGCGTTCCGCCGATGCCGCGCCACGTGCCGCTTGTGCGCTTGAGCTGCTCGCCCGTCTTGCGATCGAACGCCGCCGACAGGCCGCGTCCCGACGGAACGAACAGGATGTCCTTCGTCGCGAGTAGATAGCCCTGCGGCGACAACTCGTTGCGCCCTGCGTCCTCCTGGCTGATCGCGTCGTTGCGCCACAGCACCTTCCCGGTCGCCGCCTCGACGGCGTAGAGATACACATTCTCGTGCGGAAAAATGCCGGCACCAAAATACGCCGTGTCGCCATCGACCAGCACGCCGGTCCGCACCGGCCAGCGAGAGATCATCCGTCCGCGCGCGAGGATGCGCTCGTCATTCGGCCCGGCGCGCAATTTCCAAATCAGCTTCCCGGTCGCAGCATCGAGGCAATACGCGTGACCGTCGTCCGACCCGACGAACAATTTGCCACCCGCGATCATCGGCGAGAGGCGAATCGGACCGTCGGTGAAGAACGTCCATTCCTCCGCGCCCGTCGCGAGGTTCATGCAATACACGCGGCCATCCACCGATGAGCCGAAGAACACGCGGCCATTCGCAATCGCGACCTGGAAAACCTCGTCGAAGCGAATGCGGTTCACCATTTCGAAACCCTCGAAGCTGCGTCCATCCTCGCCCGGCCACGCAAGCACCGGCGCGGTCGGCGAAGTGAAAGCCCAGCGATCCGCCAGCGGTGCCGCGAGCTTCTCAGTCGTCGCGCCAACGCGCGAATTGTCGTGCTGAAACGTCGGCCAGTCCGCGCGCGCGGGCAGCACGGCGAGGCAGGCGATTGCGGGGAGAATGCGGCGGAGGAGTTTCATAAGCGGGAGACGGCGCGACGGTGAATTGCCGCGCGTCCCAAAGCCATTCTCATCCCGCAGGAAAATTAGCTGCGACGACGAACGATTCACCGCTTTGCATGCAGCCGCGCGCAAATAACCTCCAGTCATGCTCCGCCAGTCCCTCCGCGCTCTCGTGCTCTCCGCACTCGCGTCGCTGCTCGTCGCCGCCTCGCACGCGTGCTCAGTGCCCGTCTTTCGCTACGCGCTCGAACATTGGGACGCCGCGCCATTCGATGCGTTCGTCTTTCACCGCGGACCGCTCGGCGAATCCGAACGCGCGGCGATGCGCGACCTCGGCAAGGATGGCCTCGCCGGGAAACTGCACGCCAACATCGCCGTCCACGACGTCGACCTCGCGCAGGACCCGGCGCCGGAACTCGTGGAAATGTGGAAGCAATCCGCCGACGGAAAGCTCCCGTGGCTCATCGTGAAATTCCCTGCGACGAACCGCGGCAGCCACACGTTCTGGTCCGCGCCATTTACCGCCGATAGCGCGAAACAGCTCCTCGATTCCCCGGCACGCAAGGAAATCGTCCAGCGCCTCGGCGAAGGCCAGAGTGCCGTGTGGCTGCTGCTCGAGAGCGGCGACGCCACGAAGGACAACGCCGCCGCCGAACTTCTCGACTCGCGCCTCAAGCAACTCGCTTCCGTCCTGCAGCTCCCAAAACTCGACGCACAGGACATCGCGAATGGCCTCGTCTCCACCGGCCAGGACGGACTGCGACTCGAGTTTTCCATGCTCCGCATCCCGCGCACCGACGCGGCAGAGCGGACGCTTATCAGCATGCTGCTCGGCGCCGAGGCCGACCTCGCCGACACGAGAAACCCGCTAGTCGTTCCCGTCTTCGGCCAGGGCCGCGCACTCTACGCGCTCGTCGGCGACGGCATCAAGACCGAGGCCATCGACAAAGCCGCGACCTTCCTCATCGGCAAGTGCTCCTGCGAAGTGAAGGAGCGCAATCCCGGCTTCGACCTCCTGCTCTCCGCCGACTGGAAAGCCCTCCTCGCCGCGCAGAACGCCGGCATCCCCGACCTCCCCACGATGGCCGAACTGACAAAGTCCGCACCGGTGACCGTCACGATTTCCGCGGACAGCCAACCCGCCGCGACGAACGCTGACACCCGCAAGGCGAAACAAGAGCCGCCTCCGTGGCTCATGCCTTTGCTCGCTGGAACCGGCGTCCTCGCCCTCCTCGCGATTGTCCGGATTCTCACCCGCAAATAGCTCACCGCCGGCTCGCGCGCGGCGCCAGATGCCGCTCTAAAGCAGCTCCCCGTAGTGCGCACGCGCGACCTCTTCGCACTGCGCCTGCACCGCAGCTCCCGTGTCGGCTTTCAGAGCTGATTCCGCGAGGCTGCGGCAGGCGGCGAGGCTGAGCGAGCAGATGGCGCGCTTCACTCTTGGGAGCACGGCCGCGCCGCAACTGAGTTCGTCCACGCCAAGACCGATGAGCAGCGGGGTGAGGGTGATGTCGCCGCCCATTTCGCCGCATAGCCCGGTGTGGATCCCTGCGGCGCGCGCCGCATCCACGGTCATCTTGATCAGGCGCAACACGGCGGGATGAGTCGGTTCGTAGAGGTGCGCGATGCGCTCGTTCGTGCGGTCCACCGCAGTCGAGTATTGAACAAGGTCGTTCGTGCCGAGGCTGAAGAAGGAAACCTCCTTTGCGAGAAGGTCGGCGATCATCGCGGCGCTCGGGACTTCGATCATCATGCCGACTTCGAGGCTTGGATCGAATGCCACATCCTCTGCCCGCAGTTCGGCGCGGCATTCCTCCAGCGCGGCCCTCGCATCGCGCAGCTCGGGCAATCCGGAGATCATCGGGAACATGATCTTCACCTTTCCAAACGCACTCGCCCGCAGGATTGCACGGAGCTGCGTGCGGAACAAATCACGCCGCTCGAGACACACGCGGATCGCGCGCCAGCCGAGGAACGGGTTCTCCTCGCCATCCGCGTGGAGCTGCTCGTGCAGTTTGTCGCCGCCGAGATCGAGCGTGCGGATGATCACCGGGCGGGGCTTCGCAGCCTCGACCACGCTCCGGTAGGCGGTGAACTGCTCGTCTTCGCCGGGCAGATCGTCGCGGTTGAAATAAAGGAACTCCGTGCGGAAAAGCCCCACACCTTCCGCACCGCTCGCGAGCGCCTGCGTGATGTCCTCCGGCTGCTCGATGTTCGCCGAAAGCACGACATGCGAGCCGTCCTTCAGGGTCGCGACAGTGTCCCTCAGGCCGGTGAGCTCCTGCTCCATCTGCTTCCGGCGCGTCTCGACGGCGCCGTATTCGTAAAGCGTCTGCTCGCTGGGATTCACCACGAGCAGGCCGCCGTATCCATCGAGCAGAATGTCGTCGCCCGTCTCGATTTCGTGCAGCCGCCCGTGCAGACCGACCACCGCGGGGATGTTCAGCGAGCGCGCCATGATGGCGGTATGCGATGTCTTCCCACCGGCTTCCGTCGCGAAACCGCGGAGGAACTCGCGCGGAATCTGCACCGTGTCGCTTGGCGTGAGGTTGTGGGCGATGACGATGTGCGGCGAGTCGAGCCCCGCGAGCGGCGCAGGCTCGCGGCCGAGCAAATTGTGGATCACCCGCCGGCCGACATCGTGGATGTCCGTCGCACGCTCGCGGAGATACGGATCCTCCATCTGTGACAGGCTGCGGATGTAGCGCTGCACGACGGTGTGGAAGGCATGCTCCGCATTGCACGAGTCGCGGCGGATGAGTTTCTCGACCTCCTCGATCATCACGCCGTCCTCGACCACCATGGCGTGCGCCTCGAAGATCGCGGCGTCCTTCGCGCCGAGCGACTTCTCCACGCGCTCCTGCAACTCCACGATCTGCCTCCGCGTGGTGACCAATGCATCACGAAGCCTCGTGATCTCACGTTCGCTCTCGCCCGCGGTGATCCTCCGAGGGGGAGGGTCGTCGTCGGGACGATGGACAAAGGCGGTTCCGCGGGCGATGCCGGGCGACACCCCGACACCCTGGAATCGCCGTTCAGTCTTCATCGAACTTGGAAAGGATGAGCTTCTCGACGGCTTCGAGCGCCTGCTCGGCATCCGCACCTTCGCAGGAGATGTTGAGCCTGCTGCCACTTCCCGCCGCGAGCATCATCAGCCCCATGATGCTCTTCCCATTCACGCGGTCGTCATCCTTGGTCACCCAGACATCGCAGCGGAAGGTGTTCGCGAGCTTCACAAATTTTGCACAGGGACGGGCGTGAAGGCCGAGCTTGTTGAGAATCTCGACGACTTTCTCCACCTTGGTTCCTGCGTTGCGGCTAAGTAGGCCCATTCAGCTTTCTTTCTTCTTTTTCTGCATGGATGCAAGGAGGCGCTCATTAAATTCCACGGCGCTGTTGTGCCCGACGCTCTTCAGCTTCTGGTCGAGCGCAGCGACCTCGACGAGCCTCGCGAGATCGCGGCCCGGCCGCACGGGAATGGTCACGTGCGGAACGAAGAGGCCGAGAATTTCAAAGTATTCGCTCTCCAGGCCCGTGCGGTCGATCTCCTCGATTTCGCTCCATTCCTTCAGCGTCACGACGAGGTCGAGTCGCTTCTCACGGCGGACGGCTCCGATGCCGAAAATCGCGGTCACATTGATCACACCGAGGCCGCGCACCTCCATGTAGTTGCGCGTGAGCTCCGAGCTCGTGCCCATGAGGTCGCGGCCCTCGATCGCGCGGAAGTGCGTCATGTCGTCGCTCACCAGGGAATAGCCACGCTCGATGAGCCCGATGACGCACTCGCTTTTTCCGATGCCGCTGGAGCCGCGGATCAGGGCACCCATGCCCTGGATGTCCACCATGCTGCCGTATTCGCTCTTGCGCGGCGCGAAGTCGTATTCCAGCGCGAGCGTGGCGGCGTTGATGAAGCGCATCGTCACCATCGGCGTGGAAAAAACCGCGACGCCGTTCTCGACCGCAGCGGCGAGAAGCTGCTCGGGCACGCGGTAATGCCGCGCGAGAATGAGGCACGGAATGGGGCGCTCGCACATCGCGGTGCACCGCTCGCGCATCTCCTTTTCCGAGAGGCTCTTCAAATATGACAGTTCCGCGGAGCCGAGCACCTGGATGCGCTTGTCTGCGAAATAGGAGAGGAAGCCGCACAGCGCGAGGCCGGGGCGGTTCACAGTGGGCTCGCGGATTCTGCGCTGGAAACCGACGCCATCGCCGGTCAGGAGCTTCATCTGCAGCGACTCGGAGTGGCGTGTGTAGAATTCGCCGACGGTTACGGTCGGGTGCTTTTCGGGCGAACTCATCGCCCCCATTACCGGAAAATCCGCGCGTGATGGCAAGGGGGAACATCGGCTGCCAAAAACCTGGCCAGCTTGCGCTCGACATCCGCGCCAAGTTTGTGGCCTGTGTCCGCCTCCAATTCCCAAAACTTCATGAGCACCTCCCGAAATGGAATCATCGCCGGCGGCAACTGGATTGTGGACGCAGTCAAAATCGTGGACGTGTGGCCACAGCAGGACACCCTCGCGAACATCTTCAGCACCGTGAAGGGCACCGGCGGCTCCCCCTTCAACATCCTGATGGACCTCGCGCTCCTCGGCGCGCAGTTCCCGCTCGCGGGCACCGGCCTCGTGGGCGACGACGAGAACGGCCGCTGGATCCTCGAGCTCTGCGCAAAGCACAGAATCGACTGCTCGCAGTTGCACAAGTCCGCCGACGCAACGACGAGCTTCACCGACGTGATGACAGTCCGCGACACCGGCCGCCGCACATTTTTCCACGCGCGCGGCGCAAATGCACTGCTCGATGCCTCACACTTCGATTTCAGCGCCACCAATGCGCGCGTCTTTCACCTCGGTTATCTTCTCCTTCTCGACAGGCTGGATGCCCCCAGCGCCACGCACGGCACCGTCGCAGCGGAGGTGCTCGCCAAAGCTCAGGCCGCCGGGCTCAAGACCTCCGTGGACTGCGTGAGCGAGGACAGCGACCGTTTTCCGAAAATCGTGATGCCCGCGCTGAAACACGTGGACTACTGCATCATGAATGAATTTGAGGCCGGACGCTGCACGGGCCGGCGCGTGAGGAAGAATGAGCGCATCGATCCCATCCAGCTCCGTGGTGCCATGCAGTTGCTCATCGACGCCGGCGTGCGCGAGCGCGTGGTCGTCCATTACCCCGAGGGTGGATGCGCGCTCGGCCGCGACGGCGGGTGGGTGGAGCATCACTCGGTGAAATTGCCGAACGGCTACGTGAAGGGTGCGGCCGGTGCGGGCGATGCCTTCGCAGCCGGCGTGCTGCTCGGCTGGCACGAGGGGAAGAATGTCACCGAACAGCTCCGCTACGGCGTGTGCGCAGCGGCGGCCAATCTCAGCGAGGAAACCTGCACAGGCGGCCTTCGCCCGCTCGATGAATGCCTCGCTCTCGGGAAGCGCTTCGGCTTCCGCGGCTAGCGGAACTGCGCGAGCGTGTTGTGCAGGCCCGCCATCGTGAAGGGCTTGTTCATCACGACGTCCACGCCCTCCGGCTTCTCACCTGACGCGGCCATGATGTCGCCAAACCCGGTGAGAAGGACCACCGGCACGCCAGCGTTCCTCCTTTTCACCTCGCGGGCAAACTCATCCCCTCCCATCTCCGGCATCGAGCGGTCCGTCAGCACGATGTCGAAATTGCCGGCGCAGAACTTTTCGAGAGCCTCGCGCCCGTTCTCCGCGAGCTCCACCGAGTAGCCATCCTCGTTGAGGTAGGTGCTGATGACTTCGCGCACCATGGGGTCATCATCCACCACGAGCACTCGCCTCGGGCGCTCCACTTCGGCGGCAGCCTTCACCGACGGAAAAATCGCGCGCACTGTGGTTCCTATTCCTTTGCGGCTTTCGATTTCGATGCGGCCGCCGTGCCGGGCCAGCACCTCGTGAATCACCGCATATCCACTCGCTCGGCCATCCGGATGGTCCACAGCGGCACTCGGATCGAGCAGCCGCTGGCGCGCTGCCTCGGTGACTCCGAGCCCGTCATCTTGAACCGAGACCAATGCCTCACCGTCGTGCTGGCGCACGATGATCGAGATTTTTCCACGGCGCGGTATGGCATTCATCGAGTTGCGCACGAGATGCGCGAGCATGAGGCGCAAACGCCGCTCCTCGCCCTGAATCTCCACGCCCTTCTCCAGCTTGAGGTCGAAGGCAATCCGCGATTCCGCGGCCTTCTGGCCCGCCGGCTTCTCCGTGCATCCGGCGACCACCCGCTCCACCAATGAATCAAGCAGAACCGGGCCGATCTCGCTCTCGCCCCCGTCATCGTCCAAATCCATCGCGGCGGCGGCGGCACTTTCGCGCGTCTTGCGGAGCGCCTTCTTCCCGGCGTCCACTGCCAAGGAAATCTGCCGCAGGTGTTCGGTCAGTTTCTCGGGATTCGCAGCGGTCGCCGGCGCGCGCAGGAGAAGCTCCGTGTGCTGCTGGACACGCTTGATCACCTCATCCATCTCGCGCGCCAGTGCGGCCGATTGCTCCGGCGCCGCCCGACGCCGCGAAGCGCGCAGTTCCGCGATCGCAACAGTGAGCTGCCGGTTCGTCTTCGCGAGCTGCTCCTCCGCGTGCCTGCGCTCGCCGATCTCGCGTTCGATCCGCGCGTTCACCGCCTCCAGCTCCGCAGTGCGCCCCTTCACACGCGCCTCCAGTTCCGCGTTGAGGTGAAGCGCCGCCACCTGCGAGCGCTTGCGCTCAATCGCGTATTGAATCGAACGCAGCAGCAGGTGCGTGTCCACGTGGCCCTTCACCAGGTAATCCTGCGCGCCCTCCTGGACCATCTCGATCGCGAGCGTCACGTCCGAAATCCCGCTCAGGATCACGATCGGCACTTCCGGAGCCGCGGCGTTCATGCGGCGGAAGGTGTCCAATCCCTCACTGTCGGGAAGGCTCACATCCAGCAGCACAATGTCGTTCCCCCCAGCGGAGAGCTTCTCGATTCCCCCGGCGAGGCTCGTGGCTCCAGTGACGGAAAACTTCGGGAATTCGGAAAATGCGAGCAGCCGCTCCAGCAGCTCCATGTGCTCCCGCTTGTCCTCAATGAGCAGGACGCGGATCGGACGGTTCAATACTGGCATTTTGGCTGCGGCTTCAATTGGGCGGTTGGATTCTGGCACATGGGGAAACGCCACCAAACGGGAACAGCGGGAAAATTACAAGACGTCGCTCCGGGACTGATCGGCAAGTCCGCCGGAGATCTCCGCCCGCGCCGCACAGGCACAGCCGCCAGCGATGATGACGGTGCCCGTGAGATAGATCCACAGGAGCAGCGCCACCACACTGCCGAAGGTGCCGTAGAGGACGTTGAAATTCGTCACACGCCCCGCGTAAAACTCGAACAGCTTCTGCAGGCCGCCGAGCGCCGCAGTGACCAGCAGCGCCTCGATCCAGACCTCCCGGAACGTGGTCTTTCTCCGCGGCGCGAACTTATAAAACAGCGCGAGGCTGTAGAAGAGGAGCAGCGGCGGCAGCAGCGACCGCGCGGTCCGCACCGCCCATCCGCCGAGTCCGAAATCAAACGAGAACGCGTCCCGGTGCGACACATAGTATTTCTCCACCGAGTTCAGGACAGTCGGCGCGACCAGGCCGATCAGCAGCGCGCTCGCGAGCACGGCCACCATCAGCAGGTTCTTCAGCGGCAGCCTCCACCAGCTGTATTCGTGCGTGCCCCACGCGCGGTTCGTCGCCCGCACGAGGGACTGGAAGAACTTCAGCGCGCACCACGTGAGAATCGCGAATGAAACCAACCCCGAGCCGAGCCGCGAATGCATGAACGACTCCACGGTGGCCCGGACCTGCTCGGGACTCCCCAAATCCACGACGATATACTGCGAGACGAGGTCAAAAATCGCATTCGTCGCCTGCATGCGGTCGCCGAGAAAGCGCGTGCCGAAGGTGATGAGGAGCACCAGCAGCGGCAGCAGCGCAAACAGCGCGTAATATGCGAACGCCGCCGCGTGGTGCTCGCCGTCGGTCTCCACGAATTTCACGCCGCTCCGCCAGATCACCGCCCACATGCGCCCTATCCGCCGCCGGCGCGCAGGAGGTGGAGCGGGTGTCTCTGTCATCACAGCAGATTCAAAGCGGAACAGCCCGGTGCCGCGAAGCAGATTCCGTCGCTGGCTGACCGCCGGCCCGGCTCAGTTTCCCGGCCCGCGCCCGCGGCCGCCGAAACCGCCGAAACTGCTCGGGCCGCGGTTCGGCGACTGGATGCGCGTCTTCACCTCATCCGGCAGGCTGCTCTGAGCGATCCAAGCCTTCGCCGCAGTCGCATCCAGCTTGATCCAAGCACGCACCACACCCTCCACCGTCCGCTGCTGGCGGCCCGCATCCGTGATCGATGTCGCCCAGGCAAGCGCACCCTGCGGATCTTTCGGCGCGACAGCGGTTGCGTAGTTCTCCCGGCTGCGATCGTTGTCAGGCGTGGCGGGCAGCTTTGCCATGAATGCGCCCGCTGCCGCCGGATCCTTCTTCGCCCATTCGCCGACCGTCTCAGCGAGGGCGCGCGATTTCGCCTCGCCCTCCGGCAGCGCGAACGCCCATTCCGTGGCCGTCTTCGGATCCTTCTCCGCGAGTTTTCCTGCGAGCTGCGTGGTGAGGCCGTCGCGCAGCGAACCGGCGGACAATCCCTCGATCGCACTTCGCGCGCCGTCCAATCCACGCTGGCTCACCAGCTCGTTTGCCAGCGTGTCGAGGGTCCGGCTGCGGCGGTCAAAGGTCTCAGTGTTCGCCACGGTGAGCGCGCGCTCCAAATCCGAATGCGCAAGCTGGGAGACCACGATGGAGACGGGCGAAAGCGTGAAGCCCGTCGATCCGCCGCCCGGCCCTCCGGGGCCGCCCTGCGGTCCGGCGGCACCCTCCGCATCGTCCTTCGTCTTGTTCGCCTGCGCCCACGCCACGGCGGCGGATGCATCCGTGCGCGTCCAAGTGCGCAGAACCGTGCTCGTGGCCAGCCATTTTTCCTCCCGGCTCTTCCCGTTCGCGTAGGCGATGGCCCCCTTCGGATCGAGCTGCGTCCATCTCTCCAAAAGCATCGAATACTCCGTGAACCGCGCGCCGCGCCCGAATCCCCGGTCGCCGCGCAGATTGATCGCGCTGAGCGCAGTCTTCAAATCCTCGGGATCGCGAATCGCCTCCAGCAGCCGAAGCAGCCCGCTCATGCGCACGATGTCGTCCTCCTGCGCCATCAGTTGCTTCATCCATTTGTCGAGCGGCAGCCCGTTCGTCACGCGCGCCACCGTCAGCGAGCCACCCTCGCCCATCTCGAACTGCCCGCGCACCCCCGCAGTTCCTGAAGCCCCCGATTGTTCGCCTGGTGCCCGCGAGCCTCCCGCGAGTTCCGCACTTCGCGCCGCATCCTCCCCGCCCGCGCTCGGCCCGGTGGCCGTGCCGATTCTGCCGATGCAAAACGCGATCGCGGCCGTGGCGAGCCAGCCGATGCCGACGACGAGCGGGGTGCGGAGGGATTGCTTTTTCATTCGACGGTCGTTGTTTGGAAAAAGGGACAGCGGTTGCGGGTTTCATGCAACCCTGCATGGAGGAAAAAGTTCCCGACATCCGCAGGCATGACGAGCAGCCGACGATGTGACATGATGCCGCCATGCCCATCTACGTTTACGAGCTTTGCGAGGGTGACTGCAAAATCTGCGGCGGCACCTTCGAGCTTCGCCAGCCGCTCGACCGCGAGCCGTGCAAGGCGTGCCCGCTCTGCCGCAAGCCTGTCCGCCGCATCATCACCGGAGTGAATTCGCCGAAGCTGATGAAGCCCCTTTCCGTCACCGACGCGAAGAAGGCCGGCTTCAAGATCTACAAGCGCGTCGGAAAGGGCGAATACGAGCGGCAGTGACGCAGGCATTTGCGCGGCCTTTCCATCGGTGCGAGTCTCCGGCATGAAAGCTTCCCTCGTTCTCTCCCTCGCAGCCGCGCTGCTCTTCGCCGGCTGCGCCACCCAGACCAAAGAACAGCTCGCAGCCGCGCGGGCCGCAGGCGTCTCGCCGACGCTGATGCGCAAGCTCGAACGCTGGGGCAGCCTCAGCAGCGAAGACCTCATCGAGCTGAAGCGCCGGAAGGTGAACGACTCGGTCGCGCTCCGGCAGCTCGACCGGGCAGGCGTGGACTTCGTGATGGACAAGGCCGAGATCAAGAAGCTCGAAGCGGCGAAGGTCAGCCGCGAGGTCATCACTGCCGCGGAGAACGCGAGCCTCCGCTTCGTCGGCCAATACACCCGTCCCGGCGCTTCGTTTTACCTCTACGGCTGGGGTTATCCCTACGACCCGTTTTACTACGAACTCGGCTGGCCCTACCCGCGCCGACCGCTGCCTCCGCCGCCAAACCCGGCGCTGCCAGGCCCTCCCGGCGGACCGCATCCGCCGCGTCCGTAGGCACTGGCAAAGCCTTGCGCCGGACTGCGGCGCTCCGCTTTCATGCGCGCGGAACAATCCCCGCACCGCATGCCCACCATCGCACTTCTCGGCACCCTCGACACGAAGGGCGACGAACACGGATTCGTCGCAGAACAAATCCGCGCGCGCGGGCACCGGACGCTCCTCATTGATGCCGGCACCGACCAGCCGCCGCGGCTGAAACCCGACATCCCCCGCGAGGAAGTCGCGGTGCTCGCGGGAATCGACCTCGCGGCGCTCACCGCCCGCCATGACCGCGGCGAATGCGTGGCCGCGATGGCCGGCGCGGCGGCCACTGTGCTCTCAAAGCTCCATGCCGAGGGAAAAATTGACGGCGTGATTTCACTCGGAGGAGGAGGAGGCACGGCCATCGCGACAGCGGGCATGCGCGCGCTTCCGCTCGGCTTTCCGAAGCTCATGGTCTCCACGCTCGCGAGCGGCAACACCGCGCAATATGTCGGCGTGAAGGACATCGTGATGTTCCCATCCATCGTGGATGTCGCGGGCATCAACCGCATCTCGCGAACCATCCTCACGCGCGCGGCAGGTGCAATCTGCGGAATGGTCGAGGCCGCGGTGCCCGATGCCGGCTCGGCGGACAAGCCGCTCGTGGTCGCCAGCATGTTTGGCAACACGACCGACTGCGTGCAGCGCGCGAAGGCGACCATCGAGGCGCACGGCAACGAAGTGCTCGTTTTCCACGCCACCGGCACCGGCGGGCGCACGATGGAGTCGCTCATCGAGAGCGGCATGGTCGCCGGCGTGCTCGATGTCACGACCACGGAGTGGGCTGACGAACTGGTCGGCGGCATTCTCGGTGCCGGACCGACGCGCCTCGATGCCGCGGCCAAAACCGGCACACCCGCTGTCATCGCGCCCGGCTGCCTCGACATGGTGAACTTCGGCGCCCGCGAGACGGTGCCCGCGAAGTTTGCCGGTCGCCGCCTTTACCAGCACAACCCGCAGGTGACGCTCATGCGCACAACGCCGGAGGAATGCGCCGAACTCGGCCGCATCCTCGCCGGGAAGGTGAACGCGTATCGCGGGCCCGTGACCGTGCTCCTGCCGCTGAAAGCCGTCAGCATCATCAGCGCAGAGGGAGGCGCCTTTCACTGGCCCGAGGCGGATGCGGCGCTCTTCGGCGCGATCAAGGAACATCTCCGCGAGGGCATCCCGCTCATCGAGGTGGATGCGGCCATCAACGACCCCGCCTTTGCCGACGCTTGCGCGAGTGCGCTGCTCGCCGGCATGGCGAAGCGTTGATTCGCGGCGGCGCATCCGCTTTCCTCCGCGCTGCACATGAAAGCCATCCAGCTCGAAAAGCCGCAGACCTTCCGCAAGATCGACATTTCCGAGCCCGCGAAGCCGGGCCCGGGCGAGGCAGTCGTGACGATCCATCGCATCGGCATCTGCGGCACGGACTACTCGGGCTACCTCGGCAAGATGCCGTTCTTCAGCTACCCGCGAATCCCCGGCCACGAACTCGGCGTGGAGGTGCTCGCGGTCGGCGAGGGCGTGACGAACGTGAAGCCCGGCGACCGCTGCTCGGTGGAGCCCTACATCAACTGCCAGAAGTGCTACTCCTGCCGCCGCGGCCACTCAAACTGCTGCGAAGGCCACATGACGCTCGGCGTGATGTGCGACGGCGGCATGTGCGAGCGCTTTCTCCTCCCCGCCAGGAAACTGCACGTCTCGCAAAAGCTCACGTTTGAGCAGCTCGCGCTCGTGGAGACGCTCGCCATCGGCTGCCATGCGGTGAACCGCGGCAACCCCCAGCCCGGCGAGCACGTGCTCGTCATCGGAGCCGGACCGATTGGTCTTTCCGTGATCGAGTTCGCCCGCCTCAGCGGCGCGCGCACCATTGTCATGGACATGAATGCGGCGCGGCTTCAGTTCGTCCGCGAAAAGATGCGCGTGCCCGACACGATCCTCCTCGCGCCCGGCGGCGAGGCGCTTGCGCTGGAGCAGCTTTCCTCCATCACCGGCGGCCAGCTCGCGGATGTCGTCGTCGATGCGACCGGCAGCAACAAGAGCATGGGCGGCGCGCTCGCCTACTGCGCATTTGCAGGCCGGCTCGTGTATGTCGGCATCACGCAGCAGGAGGTGAGCTTCCTCCATGCGCCGGTGATGCACCGCCGCGAAGTCACGATCATGGCCTCGCGCAACGCGTTGCCGCCGGATTTCCGCCGCATCATTTCCCTCATCGAGGAAGGCCAAATCGACACCGTGCCATGGATCACTCACCACGCGAAGTTCGACGAGATGATCGATACGTTCCCCACTTGGCTGAAGCCGGAGAGCGGCGTGATCAAAGCCGTCGTTGAACTGACCTGACCAGCGTCACCCCGTTCGACGGGAGCTATGCAGCCTGAATCGCAACCGTGCCGCGGTTCGCCGACATGGGGAGCCGGCAGGTGACGATTGTTCCCTCGCGCGGCTTCGCGTCCACCTGAAGATGCGCGCCGATTTCCCCGGCGCGGTAGCGGATGGTCCGCAGCCCCATGCCCTGCGTGTATCGCACGCCTGAATCGAAGCCGCATCCGTCATCGACGATGGTCATCAGAAACGCGTCGTCATCCTGCACGAGCCGGACGGTCACGCGGTGTGCGCGGCCATGCCGCAGCGCGTTGCTCATTGCCTCCTGTGCGATGCGGTAGAGGTGCATCGCCACCTGCGGATTCCTGATCCGAATCTCCCCTTCGACCTCCAGCCGGATGGAGGCGCTTCGCAGCCGGTTCATCGTTCCGATTAACTCCTCGAGCGCAATGGCGAGACCGGTAGAATCCATCTGCACGGGGAAGATGCCGCGGGCGAGGCTGCGGGCCTCGAGCACCGCCCCCTGCAACAGCTTCTGCAGCGCGCGCAACTCCTCCGCCTCCGGAAGCTGCCGCTCCTCCATGTCCGCCCGGATGCTCGCTGCCGCAAAATCAATCGCCACCAGCGTCTGGCAGAGACCGTCGTGCAGATCCTGCCCGATGCGGATCTGCTCGTTCTCGCTCACACGGACGATTTCACGCTCCAAGTATCTCGAACGCTCCATCGCTTCGATGCGCGCCTGGAGGATCTCCCGTTCCCGCCGCATCACGACGCCGCAGGCTGCCACGATCAGGTAGGCGACGAGGCGGTTGATGCCCCGCCACGCGTAGATGCTCATCTCCATCCCGCCGGGCAGATTCACAACCCACGACAGAAGCGAAACTGCGACCGAAAATCCCAGCCCCATCCGCGTGCCGCACCCCCACGCCACGATGAAGACCGGCACCGCATAAAACATGAAGAAACTCACCGCTACCGGCGTGACGTAATCCACCACGAGAATGGCGGCGACCATGGCCAGTGACCACGTGATGATCGTTGCTTTCCGCCGGGACTGCAGGAATTCGACGACTTTCATGGGCGCGAAGGCTATGGCGGAAACCTGACGAATGGAATGAACCTTTTTGTCATGATTAGCAGGCAGCCGAGCGGGCCGCACACGCCCCGGTGCATTCCTTCGTTGCGTATTGCCCCGCGCAGTTTCACATTCCGCACCACAAAATCATGAAAGCCATCTGGACTCTCATCTTCCTCGCAATCATCGCCTCCACGTTCGGCATCACGATGCTCTTCGTGCCGCAGTCGCAGTGGACGGAGACTTTCTGGCTGAGCATCGGCGCAGTCGGCCTGGCGGAGCTGTTCCTGTGGGTCGGCTTCACGTTCAGCGGCACGCGGAACGGCGAGCAGGCCGGCGGATTTTCAAAGCTCTCCATCATAGCCGCCTCCATGCTCTACTTCGGTGCGGTCGCAGTCCTCGGCATCATCGCGATCTTCGCCTCCATCCCCTTCAAGGTGCTGCTCGCCCTGCACATTGTGGCGCTGCTCGGCTTTGTGATTCTGGGCGGCCTCGCCGCCATCGGCACACGCGCGCTTCAGGGCACCGGCGAGGCGCAGCGCCCGCGCTGACCCCGCGAATTTCCTACCGCTCCGGCGAGGGAACGAGCACGCAGCGGAAGCCGAAAATCACATCGCGCTCGGCACGATCCACCACATCGCGGTAGCCGAGGGACAGCTCCTCCTTCTTGCTCGTGCCCCAGGAGCCGCCGCGCAGCACGCCCCAGTCCTTGCGCGCCGGGCCGCCGTGGTAGCTGTCCTCGACCCACTGCCAAACATTGCCGGTCATGTCGAAGATGCCGAACTTGTTCGCGGGGAAGCTGCCCACGGGGGATGTCTGTGAAAAGCCGTCGTTGTAACCTTGGATGAACGGCTGCTTTCGCAGCGAAACGTCGGCGAAATTCCCCGAGCGGGCAGGCGGCGGCCACGTCTTGCCCCACGCAAACTCCCGCACGCGGCCGTCCCGCTCCTGCGGCGTCGCGCCACTCTCGTTCACGATCCCAGCGGCGGCGCTCCATTCCGCGTCGCTCGGCAGGCGGTATATCTGCCCCTCGGCGAGACGCTCCGCCTTCACGCCGGTCTCCGTGAGCCACTGGCAGAATGCGCGCGCGTCCTCCCAGTTCACGCGCACGACGGGATGGCTGTCATCCTGCGGAAAATCCACGGGCAGCCGGGCGCGGCCCGTCGCCTCGCAGAATGTCTGGAAATCTTTCACGCGCGTCGGCCACACGGCGACAAGCACGTCGCCGACCGGGACGAACTTCATCCCCAGCGGATTCTCCCACGGCTCGCCGCGGCGGGGCACCGGCCGGCGCTCGAAGCGTGCACCGACAAACGCCTGCTCGCCCGCCTTCACAAGCACGGTGGCCTGGGTGTTGCGATAGCCGGTAAGCTTCAACTGATAGGTCCGCTCGCCCGGTTCAAGATCCTCAAGCAGCAACGGCGTGCGCCCAATCTCCCGCCCGTCCTCAAAAATCGCCGCACCAGCCGGCGCGCTCGTGATTTTCGCGCTGCCAAATGGAAACGCGAACGCAACCCCGGCGACCGGACCGGACTCCGCATTCACCGTGCGCTCCTGCTCGGGCCAGCCCCGGTAGCGCGCGACGAGCCTGTGGTCGCCCTCCCCCAGCGCGACTTCGCACGGCGCGGCGCCGACGCGCTTGCCGTCGGCAAAAATCTCCGCGCCCGCCGGGGTGCTGCTCACGAGAAACTTTCCCAGGCCAAAACGCAGCGACACCGGAACAACCTCGCCGCCTTTCACGTCAACATTTGCGCGCTTCTCGCCACCCTCGTGCCGCATCACGACTTCATAGGCACCCGTCGGCAATCCGCTGAAGTCCGCAGGTGCCTTTCCGTTCTTCACCACCTCGCCGTTGCTGCGCAGTTCAAATTCACACCCCGCGGGATCCGACTCGACCCTCACGCCGCCCACGCTCCGGCGCAGTGAGACCTTTACAGGGCGCACCTCGACATTCGCCATGACTTGCAGCGGTAAGTCCTGCGCCTCGTAACCCGGCAGCATCACACGCGCATTCTGCGCCCCGGCTTTCACCGAGGCAAACCGCGCGGGGCTCCGCAGCATCCGTCCGTCGAGAATCACCATCGCGTTTGCAGGGTCCGTCTCGATGAAGACCGATCCCTGCCCCGCCGGGGCGGGTGATCCCGGCCACCCCTTCCAAATGCCAAACGCGGCTCCGCACAGGAGCAGCAGCGCGACCACCGGCAGCCATCGGCGCCGGAGACCGCCGCTCAGAGGGCGTCCGTCGCGCACACTCTCCAAATCCGCACGCATCGCGTCCGCGCTCGCATAGCGCTCCTCGGTTTCACGCGCACACGCCCGCAGCAGCACTTCGTTCAAGCGCATGAGCAGCGCCTTGTCCGGCATCTCGCCGATGCGCGTGTTCACCTCCGGGAACTCCATGCGGTCCTTCCCCATCGCGATTTCGTAAAGGACCTTGCCGAGGCTGTAGATGTCCGCCTGCGCGGTGCCGTGGCCCTCGGGCGGAACGTAGCCTTCGGTGCCGACGAACGAATCCTGCCCCATCGCGGAAACGAGGCCGATGTCCGCGATCTTCGGCACGCCGCCGACAAAGATGATGTTCGCCGGCTTGATGTCCCGATGCACGAGCCCGTGCTGGTGCAGCGCCGCAAGCGCCGCGGTGAGCGAGAGGCCGAGCGTGATCACCTCGTCCGCCGGCAGGCGCGCGACACGCTGGAGCTCGCTCTTCAGAGTCTTCGGCTGATATGCGGCCGGATCGAACCTCTCGCGCGACACGGCATCGTCCGCCAGCTCCATCACGTAGTAGAAAAACGCGCCGTCATCGCTGCGACCGACGTGCAGGATGTCCACGAAGCCCTCGTGCTCGCGCGACACCGGCTCGAAGCGCGCCATGCCGTCAAACTCACGGTCAAACGCACGCTCGTCGTCAAAGCGCGAGCGCTCGACAATCTTCACCGCCCGCCACGCCCCCGTGAGCGAACGCGCCAGCCATATCTCGCCGTAACTCCCGCGCCCGATGGGCCGCACGACATGGAGGTGCGGCACCGCGGGCGGCGGTGTGGTGGCGGCTTGGGACATGGCCGGGACGATGGCAGAAGCCCGCCCGATCCGCCAGCACCACGCTTATCCGAGCGATGCGCGCGTTTCCGCCTCGGCCAGAGACCGATAGCACGCCGGCACCGGCGCGTTCTTTTCAAGCACCGCGGATTCGATGCTCGCATTCGCGAGTTGCTCCCGGAGGTGCGACAAAATGCGTTCGTTGTCCGGCGGCGGCGCATCCGTCTCGGCGATCAGTGCGAGGTGCCCCACGGCCCATGTCCGTCCGGCGAGGCGCAGCGCATCGGCGAGGTTCAGTTCGGAATGCTTGTGCTCTCGCAGCGAATTCTCCATCTGCGCGACCGCATGCGCTTTGCCGGCGATGACGCCGAAGTCCTCGAACGCGCGGCCGAAGTTGCCACCGTTCGTGCGGATGGAACCGTCGTAGTCGAGGCGGAGGAAAAGGTTCGGCGCGCCGCGGCGGCCAAGCTCCGCAAAGAGCAGGCGCGCGAGGAAAGGCGGGCCGTAGATTTGCTCGAACGCGGCCTTCAGCGCGGGCGAAAGCGAGTAGTTCGCGAGTCGGCGCAGCGCCACGTCGTCCGCCGAGCGCGCGAAGCCCTCGGTGCTCGCGAGTTCGATGGCCGTGAGCCGCAGCCGCTCCAGATCGCCGGGATGCCCGATGCCGCCGAGCGCGATGCGGTCGTAGATTTCAAAGAGCTTCTGCCGCTCGCGGCTGAGCGTAAAGAGCAGGATGCCATCGCGAAACCCGAGCGCGACGATGGGGCTCCCTGGCGCAAGCTGGTCCTCGATGTATTCGCGGCGGTTCGCAACGGCCTCGACCCAGCGGAATGGTTCTTCGTGCATGGCGCGTCAGTCTGCGAGATTGCCTTTGTAGAGCCGCGCGAGCCTCGTCTCGGGCAGCGTGGCGATGCCGGACTTTGTGATCAATTTCACGACGGGGAAGACGCGCGCGCGGCGGTCCACGCCGCCGGTGGCGGAGTCGCTCTCGGCGGCGGTGTCGAGCGCGCGCAGAGCGAGGAGCACGGCTTCGCTGCCCTTGAGCTTCCGGAGCGGCTTGCGGGCATAGGTGTTTTCGTAGTGCAGCACAGCGCGCACGGCGGGGCTGCCGCTGCCGGTGGCGGCGAAGTCGGCGGCCTCGAATTGCGCGCCCATCGGGTCGTAGAAATAGACGCGCGGGATTTCCGCGGCGGCATCAAACGTGGCAAAGATCGGCACGACGACGCCGACGCCCTGGAGCACGAAGCCGAGGTTGTCGCGCAGCAGCTTTGAGAGGGCGCGCACTTTTCCCTCGAGGCTCATCTCGGCGAGCTGCGTGCGCCGGAAAAAATGGAAGCTGTGCTCGAGCACGCGCGCCATTTCCCACGCGGTCGCGGGCACGCCGGCGATTGCCATGAGCGAGTGGCGGTCGATTTCGAGCACCTTGTCCGCGCGGTCATACATGATCGTGTTGCCCGCGGTGGCGCGGCGATCGCCGGCGACGAGGACGCCGTCGGCAAACTTGAACGCTAGGATCGTCGTGGCGTGGGGAACGACGAATGAAGGATGACGAATGTCGAATGAGGCGGCATCCGGCGGCTGGGGTGCAAGACCGTGGTGACGCAGAAGTGCGCTGAATTCGTGGAAAGGCGCACCGTCCAGTGCAGCTGGTGTGCGGGGGGAGAAGTGCGGGCTCATCAGTGCGGACTCATTTGTCATCCGTCATTCGGGTATCGTCATTCGGCGCGCAGCGCCTACTGCCCCGTCCGCTGGCGGTAGCGCCGCGCCTGGTCGGGATCCACGCGGCGCATGCGCTCAAGGATGCCCTTGGTGTCGGGCTTCTTCACGTCGGGGGATTTCGGTCCGTCGCCGTCGCCCTGCTGGCGCTCCCATGGCGCCGGGCCGGTTGGTTTTTGAGTCCGCTCAGGCATGGCGGAGAGTATGACGCCGGCGATGTGATTGCAAGGGCGCGCACAGAGCGCGGCAACACGCTACTTTCCGGCCAATTACCCGCAGGCGGCGCTTGCCAACCGGGGAAAAGATGCGGACTATCCGGGCATGATTCTCCGCGTTCCCATCCTGCGCGCTGCGGCCGCGCTCGGCATGTCTGTGATGCTCCCCGGTTTCCTGCAGGCGCAGGATGTCGCAGGCGAGGTGAAGGCTCTCCGCCAGACCGTCGAACAGCAGGCCAAGCAGATCGAGCTTCTCACCGCGCAGGTCGCCCGGCTCACCGCGAAAATCGACGGCGGCGCGGGCGCAGCTCCCGCGACGCAGCCTGGAGCCGCGGAAAGTGCGGATTTTTCGATACCGGCCGCGCGCCCGGTCGCGCCCCATCCGCCGGCAAATGTCCACATCGTCGTGAAAGGCGAGTCGCTGGACAAAATCGCGAAGGCTCACGGCACGACTGTCGCCGAGTTGCAGAAACTCAACCGCATCACTGATCCGAAGAAGCTTCAAATCGGACAGCAGCTCGTGCTTCCACCCCCGACCCCAAAGAAGGAAGGACAATAACCCATGGACGTCAGCGTCTGGTATCTCCGCAAGGCAAGCGACGGCTCCCTGTTCGGACCGCTCACATTTCAGCAGCTCCGGCAGTGGGCGGCCGACGCGCAAGTGTCGCCGCTCGACCGCGTGTCCACCGACCAGAACAACTGGATCAAGGCGCCGATGGTCCCCGAGCTTCAGATGGACTACCTCGTGGAGGTCGGCGACGAGCAATACTATGGGCCGACCACCATCGGCGCCATTGCCGAATTCATCGCCGCCGGGGAGATCACCCCGGAGACGGTGGTCACCAACTGCAAGGATGCCTCGGTGATGCGCGTGCGCGATCTGCTTCCGCCCGGCCTTCTGAATCCCGCGCCGCCGCCGGACATCGCAATTTCCACGCGCCCGACCAGCATCCGCATGAATCTCCAGCAGCGCATCCGCGAATTGGAGACGGCGCTGCTTGAGGAGCGCCGCGCGCGTGAAGGCGCCGAGGCAATCATCGAGAAGCTCGAGGCGCGGCTGCGCCAATACAGCGAGAGCGACGAGACGGTGCTCTCGTAACCGCAAATCCGTCCGCATTCCGCGGGCGGCATATCGCGCGCGCCTTCAACGCAACGATTGGCGCGTGCGCACGTCGGACGAATGGTGTAAACACGGCCCGAATGCTCGATCGTCTCCATCGACCGCTTCGCGACCTGCGCCTGTCCGTCACCGACCGGTGCAATTTCCGGTGCGGCTACTGCATGCCGAAGGAGATTTTCGGCCGCGGTTACGACTTTCTGCCGAAGGATCACATCCTCTCCTTCGAGGAACTCGCGCGGGTGAGCCGCATCTTCGTGGGCCTCGGTGTGGAAAAGCTCCGGCTCACCGGCGGCGAACCGCTGCTCCGCCGCGACATCGAGCGGCTCATCGCGCAGCTCGCCGCAATCGACGGTCTGCGCGACCTCACCCTCACGACCAACGGCTCCCTGCTCGCGGAAAAAGCGTCCGCGCTCCGCGGCGCGGGCCTGCGAAGACTCACGGTGAGTCTCGACACCATTGACGAGAAAACTTTCGCCGCGATGAACGACGTCAACTTCCCGCTCAAGCGCGTGCTGGCAGGGCTCGACGCCGCACTCGCAGCGGGCTTCCGGCCCATCAAGCTGAACATGGTGGTGAAGCGGGGCGTGAATGACGGCGACATCGGCGCGATGGTGCGGCGGTTCGCCGGGCCCGATTTCATCGTGCGCTTCATCGAATACATGGACGTCGGCAACTCGAACGGCTGGAGGATGGCGGACGTCGTGCCCGCAGGGGACATCATCGCGAGGATCAGCGAGGCGGCCACCCTCACACCCGTCGCCCGCAATTACCCCGGCGAAACTGCGCTGCGCTACGCCACGCCCGGCGGCGGAGAAATCGGCGTGGTTGCATCCGTGACACGGCCATTCTGCGGCGACTGCACGCGTGCCCGGCTCACGGCCGACGGGACGCTGTTCACCTGCCTCTTTGCAAACCGCGGCACCGCTCTGCGCGAAATCCTGCGCTCGGGTGCCGGCGACGATGCCCTGGCGGAAACAATCTCCTCCGTGTGGAAGCTGCGCGACGACCGCTACTCGGAGGTCCGCTCATCGAGAACGGAGCCCGCACCCAAGGTCGAGATGTCCCGTGTCGGCGGCTGAAAGGTCAGCGCAGCTTTGGCCGCGGATGACCGAGATGGTCGAGGCATTCGATGATTGCCGGGAGCACCAGCGGCAGACATTCACCGATGGCTCTCGGACTGCCGGGAAGGTTCACGATGAGCGAGGCTCCGCGCGTTCCAGCGGTGGACCGGCTCAGGATGCTCGTCGGCACTTTTGCAAAGGACTGCACCCGCATGATCTCGCCGAAGCCCGGCAACTCGCGCTCCAGCACTGCACCGGTGGCCTCGGGAGTCACATCGCGCGGCGACGGGCCGGTGCCGCCGGTCGTCACCACGAGCGCGCATTTCTCCTCGTCGCACACACGGCGAAGCGCCGATTCGATCTGCGCGCGCTCGTCGGGAATGAGCACGCGCACCCACTCGATCTCGTCCGAGATGCGCTCCGCAAAAAACTGCTCGATGGCCGGACCGCTCCGGTCCTCATAGACACCCGCGCTGGCGCGGTCACTGAGGGTGATGCGCGCGCACCTCATTCCTTCACTTTCGCGGTCACGCGGATTTCGCCGATGCTCATTCCTTTGTCCACGGCCTTGCACATGTCGTAGATCGTGAGCGCCGCCACACTCACTGCGGTGAGCGCCTCCATCTCGACGCCTGTCTTTGCTGTCGTGCGGGCCGTCGCGGTCACGCGCACCGATTTGGCCTTCACTTCAAAATCCACGTCCACCGAATCGAGCGGCAGCGAATGGCAGAGCGGGATCAGTTCATCGCACCGCTTCGCGGCCTGGATTCCCGCGATTTTCGCCACGGTGAGGACGTCGCCCTTTGGCAGAGCCTTCCTGCGCAGCGCGCGGATCGTCGCTGCGGCGCAATGGACGACTCCCTCGGCGCTCGCGGTGCGGCGCTGCCGGGGCTTTGCGCCCACATCCACCATGCGGGCGGAGCCTTCCGCGTCGAGATGGCTGAAATTGCTTTTCGGCATGGCGTGAAAATCTGCGGCGGCCCGCAAAAAAGCGAGCACTGCCTGCGCCGCTCAGGCGCGAGTCAGCCGCGCGGAAACCTTTTCGCCCGGCTGAATCGCCGGACTGCCCGACGGAACCCGGATCAGCGCATCGAAGCCCACGAGCCCCGTGAGATCGCCGGAGCTCTGCCATTTCAGGGGAATGAAGATCGGCCCGCCACCCTGCCACGCCAGCCGCGCCGGCCACCACGTCTCGCGCGCATGGCCCCTCAGCGGCATCGCACCGCCGAGCGCAGCGGTCGCGAGCCCGAACTCCGCGTCCCCGATCGTCAGCATGTCGAACGCGGCGCGGATCGCGACGTGCCAGCAGACCACGTGGGAGAGCGGATTGCCGGGGATCACGAATGCCAACTGCGATCCCCGCGTCGCGAAGATGAGGGGCTTTCCCGGTCGGAGGTTGAGCTGCTGGAAGTGTGCGGCGAATCCCAGTTCAAGCAGCACCTTGAGCCCGAGGTCGTAGTCACCCACGCTCGCTCCTCCAGAGATCAGCAGCACATCCCAGCTCTCGGCGGGGGCGGACTTCACGGTGGAGAGCAAAATGGCGAGTTCGTCGCCAGTGCGGTGCTGCGCTGCGATATCCGCGCCGGATTCCGCGACAAGGGCGGCGACGAGCGTCGAGTTGCTGTCGCGGATTTGTCCGGCCTGCGGCTTTGAATCCGGCGGCACGATTTCACTTCCGGTCGTAATGTGGAGCACGCACGGGCGAGGCGAGACGAGGGGACGGGTGTTCCCGATCTGTGCAAAAAGCGATAGCTCCGTGGCGCCGAGACGCACGCCGCGCTCGACGAGCACCCCGCCCTCGCGTGCATCCTCCCCACGGCGGCGAATGTTCGTCGCGGCATCGCGCCGTTCAAACGACACGGAGCCGCCGTCGCGCTTCGCAAACTCCTGGATGACCACGTGCGTCGTGCCGGCGGGCAGCGCCGAGCCCGTGAAGACCCGCGCGCACTCGCCGGCGGCAAGCGCCCGTGTGGGAACGGCACCCGCGGGAACTTCGGCCACGATTGGGAACGGGCCGGTTCCATCACCGTTCACGGCGTAACCGTCCATCGCCGAGCGGTCGAATGCCGGGATATCCTCATCCGCGACGAGCGCCTCCCGGAGCACGCGCCCACGCGCGGCGGCGAGCGGCACACGCTCGGGAGGAAGCATGTGGACCTTTTCGGAAATCAGCGCTCGGGCTTCGGAAAGGGTGATCATCTCGGGCGGGATTATGCGGGCCGCCTTTGCTCGAGGGCGAAGCAATTCCCCGCGGCGAAATGCATTTTCACGCGAGGCCGCTTCCAAAACTGCCGCGGAAGCCTACATTGCGCGCGATGATCTTTGTGAAACTCCTCGCATTCGCCCAGGCGGCCGACCGGCTCGGCTGGCGCAACATGGCCGTGGAGTGCTCGCCCCAAGACACACCCCGCGAGATCGTCACCCGCATCGCGCCGACGTTTGAACCGGGCAACATCCGCGTCGCAGTGAACTGCGAATATCAGTCGTGGGATGATGCCGTCGGCCCGCTCGCGCAGGAGATCGCGCTGCTGCCGCCCGTGAGCGGAGGATAGCGATGGAAAGCGAAGTCATCCTCGTTCACGGACCGGTTTCCGCGCCCGAGTGGAAGCCCTCCACGCGTGAAATCGGAGCGGTCGTGGAGTTTCTCGGCGTCGTCCGCGAGACGGAGGGCGCGGGAAAAATCACGGGGCTGTCCTACGATGCCTACGAGCCGATGGCGCAGCGCGAATTCGAGCGGATTTTCGCCGAGCTTTCCAGGAAACATCCCGTGGAGCGCGTGCTAGTCATCCACCGACTCGGCGGGGTTCCCGTCGGCGAGCCGTCGCTGCTCGTGCGTGTCGAGGCAAAGCACCGCGGACAGGCGCTCGCGTTCTGCGGCACGCTGATCGACCGGATGAAGGAAGACGTGCCGATTTGGAAATCGCCGATGCCGTGATCCTGCCGGCTACTGCCGGAGCGAAGTGCGCCCTCCCCTCGCCCGCCGGAAGCGGTCGAAAATCTCATCGCAGCCGTCCGTCTTGAGCTGATGAACGATGCGGAGGAGTTCGCCGATGCGCCCGCGCGGCCAGCCGCGCTTTTCAAACCAGCAGAGGTATTCCAGCGGGAGATCGAACAGCGGCACGCCATGAGGCGGATGACGCTCCGGGCCAAATTTCCCGAATGGCATGAAAGTCCCGGCGATGTCAGTCAGATCGGCTGCGAGCCAGTCGCGGAGGTTTTCATCGAGCGTGCCCATGCGGTCGCGAGACCGTAGCACCGTCGATGCGGAGGACGATGTGAAAACCCGGCCGCGACAGCTACAATTTAGCTGATCCACGTGGCATCCATCTGGCTTGCTTCAGGAGAAGAAAGGGCGCATGCGCCCCGAATAGCCCATGTCTGACGCCAGCTCCATCGCGGCCTCCGTCCACGACCTCGCTCCGGACGAGCCGAACTCGCGCTTTGCCCGAATTTTCGAGGCGACAACGGACGTTGTCGCAATGACGGACCGGCACGGGCGGCTTCACTATCTGAATGCCGCGGGCCGCAGATTGCTCGAACTCCAGCAGGACGTGCACGTGCCCGAGCTGACTCTGCGCGACCTCCACCCGGAGTGGGCCTACGAGATTCTCGTGCAGGAAGGCTTCCCCACCGCGCAGGCGGAAGGCACGTGGTCCGGAGAAACGGCGCTGCTCTCGGCGGCCGGCCGCGAGTTTCCCGTGATCCAGGTCGTTCTGGCGCATGTCGGCGACGACGGCGAAACGGAGTTCCTCTCGACCATCTGCCGCGACATCTCGGAGCGGAAGCTGAAGGAACTCGAGCACATCGAGTGGGCGAACCGCTACAACGCGGCGATTCGCGCGAGCGGACAGGTCGTTTTCGACTGGGACACCGTGACCGGCGAAATCGCCTACGGGGAGGGAATTGGACAGCTCCTCGGTTTTGCGGCGGATGAAATGGAGGGCGGAATGGACCGGCTGCGCGCGGCCATCCACCCGGACAATCTCAACGCTTTCGACGAGCGCCTCGAGCAGGCGACGATGACGCGCGATCCGTTCGACCACGCGTTCCGCGCCATCCGAAAGGACGGCGGCGAAATCATCGTCCACGCGCAGGGGTGCTTCTTCCTCGACCGCCAGGGCCACATCGGACGGATGGTAGGCTTTCTCAAGGACGTGACGAAGGAGCGGATGACCGAGCGGGCCATCCAGCTCGCGAACGAACGGCTCGAGCAGCGCGTGGCGGAGCGCACCAGCGAGCTGGCACGGGCAAACTTCGAGCTGAAGAACAGCGCTCTGCGGCAGGCAGCGATCTCGCGCCTCGGGCAGCGGGCGCTCGCCGGCCAGCCGCTGAAGGAGCTGATGGTCGATGCCGCGAAAATCGTGCAGGAGATGCTGCCGAGCGACCGCACTTCGATCCTCCACTACGAGGAGGAGGACGATGTCTTCAAGCCGCTCGCGGAGATTGGATGGAAGAACGAGCCGTTCAAGCGGGTGCCCCACGCAGGGGCGCTGCAGACCATGAGCGGCTACACGGTGCAGACGGGCGAGGCGATCGTCTCGCGCGATCTCGTCCGAGAAACGCGCTTCCGCGTTTCCGAGGCCGTGCGCACTGCGGGCATGATGAGCGGCATCACCGTGTGCATCAAGGCAGGCGACCGCCCGCTCGGCGTGCTTGCGTCGTTCTCAATGCGGCCGCGCGACTTTTCCCGCGACGATGCGACCTTCGTGCAGTCCATCGCCAACGTGCTCACGGCTGCGATCGACCGGCATGAGTCCGAGGAGAGCATCCGGCGCGCGCGCGCGGACGCCGAGGCGGCGAACCGCGCGAAGAGCGAGTTCCTCTCGCGAATGAGCCACGAGCTGCGGACGCCGCTGAACGCGATTCTCGGCTTCACGCAGCTCCTCGAAATGGAGGAACACACGGAGAAGCAGCAGGAGAGCATCGACCACATCT
The DNA here is from genome assembly GCA_044221035.1 of Chthoniobacteraceae bacterium. Taxonomy (GTDB): domain Bacteria; phylum Verrucomicrobiota; class Verrucomicrobiia; order Chthoniobacterales; family Chthoniobacteraceae; genus SXWH01. The sequence goes on from JBGAPU010000020.1 coordinate 29,076, forward strand.
CGCGCGCCGGGAGAAACCTGCTCGATCTCATCAACGAGGTGCTCGACATCGCGCGGCTCGAGGCAGGCCGCGTGCAGTTTCACATGGAGTCGGTGGATGCGCTCGATCTCCTCCGCGAGGCAGTGGTCGTCTCCACGCCTGCCGCCGCGAAGCGGAAGATCACGCTGCGGGTCGCCGAAGCCGCGGGCGAAGCCCCGTTTGTCTCCACGGACCGCGAGCGGCTCAAGCAGGTGCTGCTCAACCTGCTGTCCAACGGAGTGAAGTTCAACCGCGACGGCGGCAGCGTCACGCTCACCGTCTCCCGCCCCGGCCCAGCCGCGTGGCGCATCAGCGTCACCGACACGGGTGTCGGAATCCCACAGGAGAAGCTCGCGCGGCTTTTCGTTCCGTTCGAACGCCTCGGCACGCGCGAGGGCGGCACCGAAGGCGGCACCGGGCTCGGCCTCGCGATCTGCCAGCGGTTGGTGACCGGCCTCGGCGGGCGCATCGGCGTCGCGAGTTCAATGGGGATGGGCAGCACGTTCTGGGTGGAGCTGCCGGTGGCGGAAAATTCCGCCCCGCCCGCGCCCTCCGAGACGCCGGCGCCCGCGACGAACGGCACTCAACCCGCGCCTGCTCCGGGCAATGTCCGCAAGATTCTGTATATCGAGGATGACGTGGCGAACTACTACCTGCTCGAGCGTTTCCTGAGCACGCGCAAGGACATCGAGCTGATGTCCGCGCTGCAGGGCAGCATCGGCCTCGACCTCGCGCGGGAGCACAAGCCGGAACTCATCCTCCTCGATCTGAACCTTCCCGACATGAGCGGCGAGCACGTGCTCCGCACGCTCAAGGAGGATCCCGCGACCGCCGGTTTCCGCGTGGTGGCCGTGACGGGCGAAGTGATGCTCGACCGCGAAAAGGAGCTGAAGGCGCTCGGTGTGATGGAGACACTGGTGAAGCCCTACAAGCTCGCTGAAATCAGCGCGCTCCTCGACCGCGCGCTCGCCGGGAAAAGCTAGCCCGCCGCCGCGACACCGCCCACAGTGCGGTGATGAACGCGGCCCCCGATGCGCGCGGTAAACCAGCCGCACTCACCCGAGACGGCGCGCTCGAGATCCTCCGTCCGCACATCGGCAAGGATCTCCGGCCGCTCGCCGACGAGCACCGCGTCACCGTCTGGAAGAATGGACGCAAGAACAAGGGCTGGGCGGGAATGGTGATCGAGCGGCTGCTCGGGCATCCGCAGGACGCCGAACAGGCGCCGGACTTCGGCACATGGGAGCTGAAGGTCGTGCCGATCGTGAAGAACGCCCAGGGCCACTGGCAGGTGAAGGAGACCATGGCGATCACGATGATCGATCCGCGCAACGTCGCCGAAACGCCGTTCGAGCACAGCCACCTGCTCGAAAAGCTGCGCTCGCTCCTCGTCTGCGCCCGCGAATGGGTGAACGAACTGGACGAACATTCGCGGCTCGTGAAGCTCGGCACCTTCGACCTCGCGGACGGCGAGACATTCCGGCAGGTGCAGGCCGACTACGAGCTGGTGCGGAAGACGATCCGCACCGAGGGCTCGAAGGCGCTGACAGGCTGGATGGGCAACCTGGTGCAGCCGCGAACGAAGGGGCCCGGCGGCGGCGTCCACACCCACGCCTTTTATGCGCGCACCATGTTTGTGTCGCGCATGCTGAAGCTGTCGGACGCCGACTGAGCGGGTGCATTCGGCGTTGCGTTTGCATGCGCCATCCGCCATTCGCCTCCGATGCAACTCGACGGACGCTCAATCATCGCCGGGAAAACCGCGCACGCCACTGCGAAGACCTTCCACGCCACCTCTCCGCTCAACAGCTCGCGGCTGGAGCCGGACTTCCACGAGGCTGCCGCCGCGGACGTGGACCTCGCGATGCGGCAGGCCGACGAAGCCTTCGAGATTTTTCACCGGATGCCCGCCCAGGCGCGCGCGGACTTCATCGAGATGATCGCGGCGGAGATCATGGCCGCAGGCGACGAGTTGCTGCAGCGTGCCAATGCCGAAACGGGCCTCCCCATCGAGCGCCTGACGATGGAGCGCGGCCGGACCTGCGGGCAGCTCAAGACATTCGCCGCACTGATCCGCGAAGGCTCGTGGGTCGATGCGCGCATTGACACGGCGATGCCCGACCGGCAGCCGCTCCCCCGCCCGGACATCCGCCGCATGCTCGCGCCGCTCGGGCCGGTGGTCGTGCTCGGCGCAAGCAACTTCCCCCTGGCGTTCTCGACCGCAGGCGGCGACACGGCCTCGGCGCTCGCGGCGGGCTGCCCAGTGGTGGTGAAGGCCCATCCGGCGCACCCCGGCACCTCGGAGATCGTCGCGCGCGCCATTTACCGCGCGGTGGAGACGTGCCGAATGCCCCACGGTGTGTTCTCGCTGCTTCACGGCACCGGCGCGGACGCCGCGCTGGAACTCGCCCGCCACCCGCTCACCCGCGCGCTTGGCTTCACCGGCTCGGAGCGCGCCGGCCGCGCGCTGTTCGACGCCGCCGCGGCGAGACCCGAACCGATTCCGGTCTTCGCGGAAATGAGCAGCACAAACCCGCTCTTCATCCTCCCCGCCGCATTGAAGAACCGCGCGGCCGCGATTGCGCAGGGATTGAAGAACGCATTCACGATCGGCGTCGGCCAGTTCTGCACCAAGCCCGGCATCGTCTTCGCACTCGGCGGCGAGGACTTCAACGCATTCACCGGCCTCTTCCGGGAGCAGGTGCGGGGGGCGGCGCCCGGCACGATGCTTCATCGCGGAATCTGCGACGCATTCCACGCGGGAGTCGGCCGCCTCCAGAAGACTCCAGGCGTCTTCGTGCTCGCCGAATCGGACACCGATGCGGACGCGGCGAAGACCCAGGCCGAGCCGCTCGCCTTCGCGACAGACGCGGAGACCTTCCTCCTCCACCGTGAACTGCGCGACGAAGTCTTCGGCCCCTGCACGCTGCTCGTCTCTGCGCGGAGCGTGGCGGAACTGGAAGCCGCCGCGCGCGCGCTTCCCGGCCAGCTCACGGCGACACTTCATGCCGACGGGGAGGACCTTTCCGAGTTCCGGGACCTCGTCCGCATCCTCGAGCGAAAGGCTGGCCGCGTGCTTGTGAATGGATTCCCCCCAGGCGTCGAAGTGTGCTCCGCCATGCACCATGGCGGCCCCTATCCGGCTACGACCGACTCGCGCTTCACGAGTGTCGGCACTGCTGCGATCGCGCGCTGGGCACGGCCGATTTGCCTCCAGGGATTCCCCGAGGCCGCCCTTCCCGACATGCTCCGCAATGCGAACCCCCTCGGGCTCATGCGGACCGTGAACGGCATGCTCACGCGCGATCCGATCGCGGGCTGAGTTGCCTGCTTGCCACGCGCGCGCCCGAAGCCCTAAGCACTCCGCCCTATGTTCAGTCACGTCGTCATCTTTTGGACCAAACCCGAAAACCCAAACGCCGCCGGGGAACTGCTCGCAGGCGCCGAGAAATATCTGCGCCCGATCCCCGGCGTCCGCAGTTTCCACATCGGCAGAATGGTGGGCAGCCACCGCCCGGTCGTGGACCAGAGCTACCAGGTCGCGCTGAACCTCATCTTCGACACCAAACAGCAGCAGGACGACTACCAGGTTCACCCGCTCCACATCGAGTTCGTGGAGAAAGTCTTCAAGGTCCACTGCGCGCGAGTCGTGGTGTATGACTTCGAGTAGGACCGGCCGCAGCCGCTGAACGTGCCCGGGAAAACGCACGCATGAATCTCCTCGAGCCCGAGACCCTGACGAAACTGGCGAAAATCGTCCTCACCGACCTGGTCCTCGCCGGCGACAACGCGCTCGTGATCGCGCTCGCGACCCGCTCGCTGCCGAAGCGCCAGCAGTTCTGGGGGCGGATTTTCGGCGCCGGCGGCGCCGTGGGGCTGCGCGTGCTTTTTGTTTTTCTGATCACCTGGCTCACGCGCTTCCCCTTCCTCCAGCTCATCGCCGGGCTCCTCCTGCTCTGGGTCGCGTGGAAACTGGTGCGCCCTCAGGACGAGGCGCTGGAGGACGCGGCTCATCCGGAGAAAGCCCACAAGCATACGGCGGGTTCGCTGTGGCAGGCGGTCCGCATCATCATCGTGGCGGACATCGTCATGAGCCTGGACAATGTGATCGCCATTGCCGGAATCGCGCAGGAAGGCAGCGCGTCCCCGCACGGCGAAATGTCGCTGGTAATCTTCGGCCTCCTGCTTTCCATCCCGCTCGTGATTTGTGGAAGCGCGCTCATTTCGATGCTTCTGAACCGCTTCCGCTGGCTGATCTGGCTCGGCGGCGGAGTGCTCGGCCATGTGGCCGGGAAGATCATCTTTCAAGATCCGCGCGTTCTCAGCTGGCTCGGCGTGCCCGCGCATCAGGGAATGCGGGGCGCGGAATTGGAGAAGCTGGTCGCTGCGGCGGAGGGATGGGTCCGCATGACGGTCGAGTGGCTGCCGTGGGCGTTCGCCGTGATTCTCTTCACGCTGGGCGCGTGGTGGAGCCGCCACTCCGCCGCGGAGCACCCGACGGACACGCCTGCGGGGGCATGAGCGACACGACCGAGAATCCACCGCCAACTCCACCCCCGAAGACGGCCGAGGATGTGCTGGATCCGGTCAGCACCAGCCTGCATTCGCTGATCGACGCGGCAAAGGGACAGGCCATGTCGCTCGGCGAAATCGAGGTGCACCTCAAGGACCGTGGCTACGCGCTCCTCGTCCTCTTCCTCGCAGCGCCATTTCCGATTCCGAACATCCCCGGCCTCTCCATTCCGTTCGGGATCGCCATCCTGCTCATCGGCATCGCATTCATGCTGCGCCGCAGGCCGAAACTGCCGGATTTCATCCTTCGGAAGAAGGTTTCGTTTTCGACGCTTCAGAAGGTGATCCCCTTCGTCGCGCGGCTGATGGAGAGGCTCGAGCGCTACATGAAGCCCCGGCTCAAATTCCTCGTCGCCGGCCCGCTCATGACGAGCCTCTTCGGCCTCGGCATCGTCTCCGGCGGCCTTTTTCTCGCGCTTCCCCTTCCCATCCCACTCACAAACGGCCCGCCAGCCCTCTCCATCATCTTCCTCATCACCGGCTTCCTGTGCCGGGACGGCGTGATGATCCTCATCGGCCATCTCCTCGGCCTCGCCTCGTGGGCGTATCTGGGCCTCTGGATTTACTTCGGCACATACCTCTGGGCGATGCTCCGGCACCTCTGGGACGTCATCTGGAACTGGTTTGCGCACTGGTTTTGAAAAATGCCGTTTGCATTCGCCCCAGGAAACTGTTTTAGAAAACCACAGATGAAACGCCTCCTCCTCAGCCTCACCGCCCTCGCCCTCACAGGCACCGCCTTCGCCGACATTCAGGATCCGCCGATGCGCGAATACACAGCGACCCGGAAGCTCGGCCGCGCGTGGGCGAACATATTCCTCGCCACCAGCGAAATCCCCGCAACCATGCAGCGCACCATCAATCTCGACGGCGACACCGCGGGTGCCTCCTACGGATTCATCAAGGGCGTCGGCCGCACTTTCGTCCGCATGGGCGTTGGCGTGTATGAGTTCGTCACCTTCCCCTTCCCCACCTACAAGCGCTCCTACCGCCCCATCCTTCGCGCGAAAGTGCCGTGGATCAATCATGGTTACGACGAGTTCCCGCCGGAGCTCGGCTTCGAGGCGCGCAAGCGTTACGCGACTCTCTACGACAACTACTAGCCGCAGAGACCAACTTTCCACGGAGGCTTCCGTCCCTCGGGATGGAAGCCTCCGACCTTTTTATGGACAAGCTCATCGAATTGCAGATCGCGGATGTCGCCTTCGGCGGCGCGGGAGTCGCGCGCCACGGAGGCAAGGTCTGTTTCGTCCCCTTCACCGCGCCGGGCGACACAGTCCGCGCGGAGATCGTGAAGGATCAGCGGAAATTTGCCGAGGCGCGGGCGGTTGAGGTTCTCCAGTCGTCACCGGATCGCGTTGAGCCAAAGTGCGAATACTTCGCCCGCTGCGGAGGCTGCGCATATCAGCACATCGCCTACGAACGGCAGCTGGATCTCAAGCACAGGCAGGTCGAGCAGACACTGCGGCGGGTGGGAAAGCTCGCCGATGTTCCCATGCGGCCCATCATTCCGGCCCCGGCGCCCTACGAATATCGCAACCGCATCCGCGTGCATGTGCAGGATGGGCAGCCCGGTTTCTTCGCCCACCGTTCGCACGAACTCGTGCCCGTCACCCACTGCGCAATCGCACGGCCCGCGGTGAATGACTCGCTCCGGCGCATGCGCCGCACCGCCGTCCGCGACGGCGACTACACGCTCCACGCCGGGGAAGCTGAGGGTTTTTTCCGCCAGACGAACGACGCGGTCGCCACGGAACTGCTCGCGCTCGTCGAGCGCAGCATCCTCCGCGGCCAGGCACTGCTTGTGGATGCCTATGCAGGCGCCGGATTTTTCTCCTCACGGCTCGCACCGTTCTTTGATGAGGTGATCGGGATCGAGGAGAACGAGCACGCCGTCGCGCGGGCACGCCAAGCCGCGGCCGCCAACGAGCGCCACCTCCTCGGCGACGCCGCCGTTCTTCTCGCCGAAGTTCTCCCCTCGCACGACATGGCGCGCACCTCGGTCATTCTCGACCCCCCGGCGACAGGCATCGCGCCGCGGGTCGCCGCGCAGCTGTGCGCATCGCGCCCGTCGGAAGTCCTCTACGTGTCGTGCAATCCCGCGACCCTCGCGCGCGATCTCGGTGAACTGCGAAGCACCTTCCGCCTCGAGTCCGTCACTCCGCTCGACATGTTTCCGCAGACAGCGGAAATCGAGGTGCTGGCGGTGCTCCGGTCCGCTTAGCGCGAAGCACCCGGCTTTTTCGGAATCGGGACTGGCGACTTTTTTCCCGGTTCCTTGCTCTCGCCTTTGGCCGCACCCGGCACCTGCAGCCCGGAGGCGTCACCCTGTCCCTCCGCCGTGACATCGAAAGCCACGAATGTGTTCACCGGCACGCTGGCCAGTGCGACAGTCGGCTTCAACTGCCGGCGCGCCGCGATGAAGTCCACCGGGCTCCAATAGACGGTGTCATCCTTCGCGAAGCGGTGACGGGCCATCCCCACACGGACATCCTTTCGCATCTCCAAGTGCAGATGCGCGGGGTAGAGCCCGCCCCCCGTGCCGATGGTGCCCAGTTGTTCGCCCCGGCGGAGCTGCTGGCCGTATCGCACGAGGACCCGGTCCAGATGCCCATAGAGCGAATCGACAAGCTTCTGCCGCCCCTCCTCCTGGTAGGCGTGCCGCACGATGACGACATTTCCCCACCCGTGCCCGAAATTCTGGGCGAAGACGACGATGCCGTGTGCGACGGCATAGACTGGCGCGCCGAGATCCGTGTTGCCACCCCCGTTGCCATTCCAGTCCTCGCCCAGATGACCGTTCGCCCGGTAACCGCGCGACCGGTAGTAACCCTCACCATCCGGTTTGCCGACCGGGATGTCGAAACCGTCCGCCATCAGAGTGGACGCAACGTCCGCCCCCCGTGCCGGGCACAGCGACAGCGCGAAGCAGAGAATGAGGGGGACGATTCGCATTGGGAGTTCTGACTCTAGGAAACCGCGGCCGAAAAAGGCAAAGCCTCAGTAATCCCACGCCACGCCAAAAACCACGAGGACGACGGCCGCCCCGATGCGATACCAGCCAAAGCCGGTGAACGTGTGGCTGCGCACGTAGCCGAGCATCCAGCGCACCGCGAGGAACGAGACGGCTCCAGAGACAACGCTGCCCACGAGCAGCGGAGCCCACTCGATGACGACGTGTGCCTTGTGCGCGTCCCACATGGTCTTCACCGCCGCAGCGCCCAGAGTCGGCACGCCGAGCAGGAAGGAAAACTCCGTCGCAGGACCGCGGCCGAGGCCGAGCGCGAGGGCGATGAGAATCGTCGCGCCCGAGCGCGACGTGCCCGGAAAGACGGCCGCAGCAACTTGCGCGACACCAATGGCGATGGCGATGGTCCAAGTCACTTCGCCCGCGAGCTTCCTGCCGGCCAAGCATCGCTCGATGACCACGAAAAGTATCCCGCCGACCACCAGCGCCACAGCCACAGGCCAGAGCGTTTTCGGAAGCAGTTCATCATGTCCGGCGACCTTCTTCATGACCGACTTGAAGATTAGAACGCCGGCGATCGTGATGCAGAGCGCCACAAATATCTTCGCAAGATAACCCCGCCCCCGCGGCTCCCGCAGCGCGGCGAGCCGATCCTTGAACAGGGGCAGCGCGGCTATCATCGCCCACACTTGGATGAAGCTGTTGAAGACCTCGGTCGTGAGAAACGGCGCCTTTTCAGACACGCCGATCAGATTCTCCGCGATCAATAGGTGCCCGGTGGAGGAAACAGGGATGAACTCGGTCAGCCCCTCGACGAGTCCGAGAAAGGCAGCGATGAGCAAAATGGACATGCAGGTGCCGTGCGAAAAATGAACCGCCCGCGGCGGATGATGCAGCCTGCTTAAACCGCGTTTTCGCCGCGCTCGTCGGTGCGGATGCGAATCGCCTCCTCGATCTGCGTCACGAAGATCTTCCCGTCGCCGATCTTGCCAGTTTTCGCGGATTTGATGATCGCCTGCTTCGCCTGCTCCACGCGGTCATCCGCCAGCACCAGCTCGAACTTCACCTTCGGCAGGAAATCCACCGTGTATTCGCTGCCGCGGTAGATCTCCGTGTGGCCCTTCTGCCGGCCAAAGCCCTTCACCTCGGTGACGGTCATGCCCTCAATGCCGATTTCGGCAAGGGCTTCCTTCACGTCTTCAAGTTTGAACGGCTTGATGATGGCCTCGATTTTTTTCATGCGGCGGCAGTGCTAGCGGCGGCAGGTGTGTTCCGCAAGCATTCCTTGGCAACATCTCCGCCCATCACCACATCGGCGTCCTCCCGGCGGCAAAGACGGTCCTCCACACCCACCAGAACAGCGCGATGACGAGCAGCAGCGCGATGATCCGCCAGAACGGATGCATCCCCGGCTTCGCACGCCACCGAGCCCTCCCGTCTTCGTCCTCGTAGGCTTCGTCGAGAAGGTCCACGCCATCGTAAATCTCCGTGTTCTCCCTCCAGCCCGATTCATGGCACGCCCCACATTCCGGGCACGCGACCGCGTTCGGCGGCACAGTCTCATGGCACACCGGGCAGACTTCCGGCGGCTTGCGCTTGCGATGGGGATTAGGCACGGCCCGTCTCCGCGGACCGCACAAAGGCGGCGTTGGTCTTGTATTTTTTTCCGAGCACATCCCTCAGCGGATCATCCGCTTCATCGCTGAATCCGAAATGAAGGTGCCGCACCCAGCCTTCGGCGTGCTTGAAGCCGCGCGACTGCTTTCCGAGCGCCAGCGAGAAGCCGTCCATCGTCTTCAGGTAGCTGTCCATTCCCTGCGTCTTGTCGAGCCACTCCTTCTGCGAGGCATGGCACGCGAGTGCAGCGCGCTTGCGCGCATGCACGCCGCCCGTGTCCACAAACGCCTCCGGAAACACGCGCACGCGCGTCGGCGTCCGCTGGCCGTGCGGCATCGCATGGTAAATCACGCACGGGTCGAGGCACGGCTTCCGGGGCGGCAGCGAGCGGTAGTTCGGCACTCCGCGGGCGAACGCACCCGTGACCGCAAGCCGCGCGGTGATCATGTGATCCTCCATGTAGTCCGCGAGGGCGTGTGTGAGAATCACGCGGGGCCGCGCATCACGGACGACAGCGCAGACGCGGCGGATGTTTTCCTCCGAGTAAAAAACCGCAAGGTCATCCGCGATGGGCGGATGCCACTTCGCTCCCATGAGCTTCGCCGCCGCCTGCGCCTCGCCGCGCCGAGTGCGGGCGGTCTGCGCAGCGGTCATCACCGTGCTCCCCATGTTGCCCGTGGATAGGTTGCAGCAGTGGATCTCCCATCCCGCGTCACGGAGCAGGAGAAGCGTTCCAGCCATCACGAATTCAATGTCATCAGGATGCGCGGCGAGTGCGAGTGCGGAGGGCATGCGGTGCAGATTGCGCGGACTCCGCACCTTTGCCGAGCGGAAAACCTCGCCGCGCTTGCCGGATTCGCGCCACGCCGCTTAATTCGCCGCCCGATGCGCCCTGTGATTTGCAAATGTCCAAACTACTCCGGTTGCCTGCTCGGCTACCATGGCGACGACATTGAAATCTCTCCGGACATGCCGGCGGTCTGCCCAGAGTGCGGCACCCCGGTCAAAATCGCACCGAAGCCGCGCAACGACATCGGCTACCGCATCGCGAACCTCATCGGCATCGCGGCAGTCGCCGGTGCGATATGGTTCGCATGGCCGTCGCTGGTGAAGCTCTGGCACAAGGTGACCACTCCTCCGCAGAAGTCGGCTCCCGGCGCGCGCTGATCAGGCGCCCATTCCGTCCTCGAACGAACCCGCGGCAGCGGGCCAGCAGAGGTTTTCCTTCACGTAGCGGATGCCGTCTGCCGAGCAGTAATCGAGATCCTTGTGCGCGCTCTCGGCCTCGACAACGAGCGGGGCGCTCGCGGTGCCGTGAAGCTTGCAGTAGCGGTCGCGGTAGCCGACGTGCAGCAGCAGCTCCGCATAGCGCTGCATGTTGATGTCGCCGCTGCCGAGGTCGGTGAACTGCATCGCGCGCTTCTGCCATGTCCACTCCATCGCGCGCAGCGGGAAGCCCGGGCGCACGACGAAATTCTTGATGTGCGCCGCGTAGATGCGTGAGCCGACCTTGAGGAAGCGCGACTCCCACGTCTCGCCCTCCCAGCAGTGCGACGGGTCCGCGTTCACAGCGAGGCATTTGTCGCCGTCGCAGATGTCCACCAGCAGGTTGAAGTCATCCGCCGTGCTTGCGGCCGTGCCGGGGTGAATTTCATGGCAGAGGTAAATGCCGAGCTTGTTCGCGTGCGCGCGCAGCTTTGCGGTCTTCTTCACAAAGCGCTCCTTGCCTTCCTTGAGCAGGTCGAAGCTCTTGCCGTTCGCATCAGGCCCGGCCCAGAAGCCCCACGGGTAACCCGTCGCAAGCTCCCATCCAAACGCCACGCCCCAGAACATCGGCATCGACTTGATGCCCAGTTCGGCGGTGAGGTCCATGAGCTTCAGCAGATACTTCTCGTGCCACGCCTCGATCTTCTCCGGCGACAGCTTCAGGACATCGGGAGCAATGAAGGGATTGCCCGACTTCGTGCCGGTCCAAATCGACGTGTGAACCCAGAACGGGCAGTGCGCGCTGATGCCGTCGAGCGACATGCCGCGGCTCTCGAACACATTCCGGATGTCCTTGGCCTTGCGCAGTCCGCCCTTGCCGTCGTTCAGCATGTAGTTGCTCGGCTGCGCGCCCGCGGCGCCCGCGGCTTTCGCGTAATCGAGGAATGCTTCAAGGGACTTTGCGCCGTGCTGGGCGCCTTCGATGGAGGGATGGAATGCGTTTTTTGCCATGTGGTGAGTGGGTTTGCGCGGCGGCTTACCGCTCCCCGCTTTGCTTGGCAAATGGAAAGCTGCGGGCGGACTCGAATCGCCCTCAGGCGGTCTTCCCCGGCCCCTCGCTCAGATACCACTCGTAGGTCTGGCGGATGCCCTCGCGCAGCGCGATGCGCGGCTTCCACCCGAGCGCGAGCAGGCGCGCGCTGTCCATGAGCTTGCGCGGCGTGCCATCGGGTTTCGTCGTGTCAAAAGTGAGCGCGCCCGTGAAACCCACGACCTCGCAGATCGTCTCCGCGAGCTGCCGGATCGTGACATCATCGCCGAAGCCGACATTGATCAGGTCAGGGTCATCGTAGCCCTCGAGCAGGAATCGGCATGCGGACGCAAGATCGTCCACATGGAGGAATTCGCGGCGCGGCGTGCCCGTGCCCCACACGACGACTTCCTTCGCGCCGGCGAGTTTCGCCTCATGCACCTTGCGCAGCAGCGCGGGGAGCACGTGCGAGTTGTTCAGGTCGAAGTTGTCGCCCGGGCCGTAGAGGTTCGTCGGCATCGCGCTGATGAATGGCTTCCCAAACTGCCGCGCATACGCCTGGCAGAGCTTGATGCCCGCGATCTTTGCGATCGCATACGCCTCGTTCGTCGGCTCCAGCGCGCCCGTGAGCAGCTCGCTCTCCGCGATCGGCTGCTTCGCAAACTTCGGATAGATGCACGAGCTGCCGAGGAAGAGCAGCTTCTCCACACCAAAGTCCGCCGCCGCCTCGATCACATTGTTCTGGATCTGCAGGTTCCAGAGCAGGAACTCCACGGGGAAATCGTTGTTCGCCTTGATGCCGCCGACTTTCGCCGCCGCGACCGCCACGACCTGCGGCCGCTCCTTTTCAAAGAACGCGCGCACCGCTCCGCGCTCGCGCAAGTCGAGTTCCTTCGAGCCGCGCGTGAGCAGGTTTGCGTATCCTGCGCCCTGCAGCTCCCGGAAAATCGCGCCACCCGCGAGTCCGCGGTGGCCGGCGACAAAAATGCGATCAGTCTTCTGCATGGCCGCAGCCTACGTCGCCGCGCGCGAAAAAGGGAAGCCCGCCGCACGACGCGAAGTTGGAAGTTGAACAGCGCCGCGGAAACTCTGAATCTCCGGCGCCATGCGCCTCCCAGTCTTGAAGACCTACAAGCTCCATGTCGGCGGAAAATTTCCCCGCGGCGAAAGCGGCCGAGTCGCGGCGGCGAAATCGCCCGGCGGCGAACACCTCGCGAATTACTGCGTCGCCTCGCGGAAGGATTTCCGCGATGCGGTCGTCGCCGCGCGCAAGGCGCAACCCGGCTGGGCGAAAGCAACCGCTTATCTCCGCGGGCAGATTCTTTACCGAGCTGCCGAGATGCTCCAGCAGCGTGCCGGCGAACTCTTGCATGAGCTCTCCCGCAGCGGTGCACGCAACGCGCGCACGGAGGTGGATGCCGCAATCGACCGCCTCGTCCATCACGCGGGCTGGACGGACAAATTCACGCAGGTCTTCAGCACCGTGAACCCCGTCGCGACGCCGCATTTCAATTTCACCTTCCCAGAGCCGACCGGCGTGGTCGTCGCCGTCGCGCCGGACTCCCCTGCCCTGCTCGCGCTCGTCTCGCTCATCGCGCCCGTCATCCTCAGCGGCAACACGTGCATCATCCTCGCCAGCGAGAGCGCGCCGCTGCCTGCGCTCACCTTCGGCGAAATCGTCGCGACGAGCGACCTCCCCGGCGGCGTGGTGAACATCCTCAGCGGCAAACGCGCTGAACTCGCACCTCACTTCGCCAGCCACATGGATGTGAACGCCATCGCGGACGGCTCGGGCGACGCATCCATTGCCGCCACGCTCCGCGCCGGCAGCGCGCAGAACCTCAAGCGCTACGCAAAGCGCTTCCTCCCTCAAAAGGACTGGTTCACCGCGAAGGCCGAGGATCCGCAGTGGATCCTCGACGGCGTGGAGATGAAGACGGCGTGGCACCCGGTGGGCGTCTGACCTCTCGACGCCATGCGCGCACTGCTCCTCGTGCTCGACAGCGTCGGCTGCGGTGGCGCCCCCGACGCGGCCGCCTACGGCGACGAGGGCGCGGACACGCTCGGGCACATCTACGCGAAGCTCGCCGGCTTCTCGCTACCGAACTTCGAGCGGCTAGGACTCGCCAAAATCCTCAACCAGCCAGCTCCGTCCTCCCCACAAGCCTGCTGGGGCCGTATGCGCGAGCGCAGCGCGGGCAAGGATACGACCACCGGCCATTGGGAAATCGCCGGCATCGTCCTCGACCAGCCGTTCACGGTGTTCGAGAAATTCCCCGATGACCTCGTGCGCGCCATCGAGCGCGAGGCGCGCGTCGAGTTTATCGGCAACTACCCGTGCAGCGGCACCGTCATCCTCGATGAACTCGGCGCAGAGCACGTGCGCAGCGGCAGACCGATCCTCTACACCAGCGCGGACAGCGTCCTGCAAATTGCCGCGCACGAATCGGTCATCTCGCTCCCGCGGCTTTACGAGATTTGCAAAATCGCGCGCCGCCACTGCGATGCGTTCCGAATCGGCCGCGTCATCGCCCGTCCCTTCATCGGCGAGCCCGGAGCGTGGAAGCGCACCTCCGGGAGACACGACTATGCGATGCTCCCGCCGCGAACCGTGCTGAATGCGCTCGACGAGCGCGGCATCACCGTTCACGGCATCGGAAAAATCAGCGACATCTTTGCCGGCAGCGGAATCAGCGAAAGCACGCCGACTGCATCCAACGCCGAGGGCATGCTCGCCATCTCAAGAGTCTGGCCATCACTCGACGGCTTGCTCTTCGCCAACCTCGTCGATTTCGACATGCTCTTCGGCCACCGCCGGAAGCCATCACTCGACGGCTTGCTCTTCGCCAACCTCGTCGATTTCGACATGCTCTTCGGCCACCGCCGGAACGTCGCGGGCTACGCGGACGCGCTGCTGGCATTCGACCGCTGGCTCCCCTCCCTCCTCGCAAAGGTGCGCCCGGAGGATCTCGTCATCATCACCGCCGACCACGGCAACGACCCCACGTGGCGCGGCACCGACCACACCCGCGAGGAAGTCCCGCTCCTAGTGCTGCACGCCGGGAAAGCCGCACCGCTCGGCACGCGCACGAGCTTCGCCGATGTCGCCGCGACCATTGCTGAGTTTTTCCAGCTTTCGCCCTCGCCCGCGGGCGATTCATTCCTGCCTCTTCGCTAAGCCATGCACATCCCCACATTCATCGAGGAAAAGCGGGACGGCTGCGAACTCGCGGCAGACGAAATCGCTGAGTTCATCCGCGGCTACACGAGCGGCGAAGTGCCGGACTACCAGGCGGCGGCTTGGGCGATGGCGGTCTATTTCAAAGGAATGAGCGCCGCGGAGACTGGCGCGCTCACACGTGCGATGATGAACAGCGGCAGCGTGCTGAAGCATCCCGCTGGCTCGCCGCCGAAGGTGGACAAGCACAGCACCGGCGGCATCGGCGACAAGGTCTCCCTCATCCTCGCGCCACTGCTCGCCTGTGACGAATTCGGCGTCGCGATGATTGGTCAGACGGCCAATCTTTGCCCTGCGGACAAGAAGCTCTACGCACTGCGCGATGTGACCGCGACCGTGCCAAGCATCCCCCTCATCGTCGCGAGCATCATGTCGAAGAAGCTCGCCGAATCGCTCGACCGGCTGGTGCTCGACGTGAAATTCGGCAGTGGCGCATTCATGCAGACCCGCGCCGATGCCGAAACACTCGCCGCCGCGCTCTGCGCCACTGGTCGGGAATGCGGTGTGAAAACCGAGGCCATTCTCACTCCGATGAGCGAGCCGCTCGGCCACACGGCAGGAAATGCGCTCGAGGTCTGGGAATCCGTCGAGACACTGCAAGGGCGCGGCCCCTCTGACCTTGTGAAGCTCACACTCGATCTCGCCGAGCGCGTCGCCAACGTGCCGCGCGCGCAGCTTGCAAAATGGCTGCAAGACGGAACCGCGTGGAGCAAGTGGGTGGAACTCGTCGAAGCACAGGGTGGCCGCGCGACGGACACCGAGCAAATCCTCTCCATCCACGCGGCGCCCATTTGCCATGTGGTGCATGCGAAGCAGGATGGCACCCTCACACGCATGGACGCCGGACTCATCGGCCGCGCTTGTATCGCGCTCGGCGCAGGACGCTCGAAGGCAACCGACACGATTGATTTCGCCGTCGGAGTCTCCGCCATCGCGAAAACGGGCACGAAGGTGAACAAGGG
This sequence comes from Chthoniobacteraceae bacterium, assembly GCA_044221035.1. Classification (GTDB taxonomy): domain Bacteria; phylum Verrucomicrobiota; class Verrucomicrobiia; order Chthoniobacterales; family Chthoniobacteraceae; genus SXWH01. The sequence continues at coordinate 44,687 of JBGAPU010000020.1, forward strand.
CGACCCGCTTCTCACTGTCCATGCGCGCGACGAGCACACGCTCTCACAGGCACTTGCTCTGATTGAGCAGGCAGTGGGACTCGCGTAACTCCCCGCCCACTCCCCAGCACCCCGACTTCATGCGTTCCCTCATCATTCTCGCAGTCGCTCTCGCACACACAGTCGTCGCACAGGAAAAGCCATCGGCGGTGCGGCAACTCATCCCCTGGCTCCTCGACGAGGACGCTGCGCTGAAGGGCGTTCTCTTTTCGGAAGTCATCAGTGCGACGAGCGGAAAGCGCGTCATCCCGATTGATCGTCACGACGCAGACACAGCGCGCATTTTGAAACGCATCGGCGCCGCTCTCGACACTGTGCTTGCGGAGATGAACAGCACCGGCAGCCCCGCGAAAAAGCAGAAGCGCGTGAATGAGATGAGCAAGTTTTTCGAGGATGCCATCATGGAGAATCTCCGCGGCGTCGAAGGCTTCGAGTGCGGAGTCCCGCGCACCGCAGCCGGCCACAGCCAGCGCAGCGGCTACCCGGACATCCGACTCGTGGACAAGGCGACGGGCCGCGTGTTTTACCTCGACCCCAAGCTCTTCGCGAAGGGCAGCAGCCGCAGTTCGCTGCGCACATTCTATTTCACGCCGAAGCGCGAGACGAACAAGGTCAACGACGATGCCCATCACCTGATCGTGGGCATCGAGCACGAGAAGACGGGCGCCGAGGTGCGCTTCACGCGCTGGGAACTCGTGGACCTCAGCGGCTTCCGCGTGAAGCTGAAGGCGGAGTTCGAGGGCAGCAACGCGGACATCTACCGCGAGGACGCCGTGGTTGCCGGAAGCTCGAAGTAAGGCGCGACTATTTCTTCAGCGCCTTCAGCGCCTCCACGCCCTTGCCACCAGTCGAGACTTTGCCCTCCCACAGGTTCTTGTTTCCTGACTGACTGCCCTTGAGCTGCTGCTTCACGTTCAGCAGGTAGTCCTCCTTGCTCATGCTTTTCGGCTTTGCGGGCGCGCCCTTTTCAGAAATGGCAGCGGACGTCGTGCGTGCGGTCCGCATCACCGAAGGGCGCAGCGGCTCAGAAGTGCGGCGAAACGCGTAGCGCGTGTCGCCATGCCGCACAACCACGGTGGCATGTCCCGCGAGGCCGCCCGCCTGGAAGACACCGCGCGGATCGGTGCGGCCCGACGATGGCTCGCCTCCGAAGCTGTCGAACACGCGGATGTCCGCGTCAGCGACATAGCCGCCCTTCACCGCGTCCCTCACATGCACGCGCAGCGAGCCGTCATCGTGGTTTTCCCGCCGCTCGAGTTCGAGCGGCGTGATGAGCACGATGCCGCTCGTCGTGATGTCGTCGCCGCGGCAGATGACGAGATATGCGCCCTCGCCCTTCACCGGCAGCGCGACATCCCGGTGCCTCCATGCAAAGTCGCGCCCATCGCCGAGTGGCACCGTCAGCTCCGCCTCAGGCGTGATTCCCGCGAGGTTGACCTTCGTAACATCCGTAATCTCCCCGCCGCGCCCGTAGAGTTTCAGCAGATCCACCTTGTAAACGCGCAGCGCCGCCTCCTTCACATTCCGTGTCGCGAGATCGATCTTCACCGGCTCGCCCGGTCGGAACGTCCGCGCCAGCGGAAGCACCACGCGCCGCTCCTCGATGTAGGCAATCGCATCCGCTGCATCCGGGAATTCATTCCGCACCTTCCGATACCAAGCGAGCGCCTCCTCCGGGTGCGACTGAGCGTGGTGAATCTGCCCCGTGATGTAGCGCGCGTTCGGAGCGTCCTTGCTGCCTCCCGCTGCAACCGGCGCAGCGGCGGCGAGCGCCTTTGCAAACTCGTTCTGCCAAAAATGCCCGAGCGCCGCCATGTATTGGAAGCTCGTGAGAAACGTGCTCTTCGGATACGCAGCCGCCGCGGCCTCCGCCTGCGCCGCTACCTTCGCGTAGTCCTTCAGATCAAAGTGCGCGTTGCACAGGCTGAATGCCGCACCGTCCGCGTCGGCGTCGTCCGCATGAAGCGTCAGGTGGCGGCGCAGAAGCTCACGGCTGCGCGTGAGAAGCTGCGTCTTCGTCGGCTTCGGCGCGCCGGAGCGCGTCGGCATTGAGTCCGCATCCGCCGCCCTGTCCTGGATGTCCTGTGCGAGGGAAAAATGAGCGAGCAGCACGTCGTGAACGTCGGGATACTCCGCCCACAGCGAGAGAAGGTGCTCCGCCCCGCCGAGGAAGTCCCCCTGCCCGCGCAGCGCCGCGCTCACGCGCGCATCGCGCACAAAGCTGCTCTCGATCGTCGCCCGGTCCACGAACCACGAGCGCTCGAACTCGCCGATCTGCCGGTAGGCCGCGGCGACGCGCAGGATTTTCTCATACGGAATCACGAGATCCGCGTGCCGCTCGCTGAGCGTCTCGAAGAGCTCCACCACACGGCGTGCGTCCATCTGGGGCTGGGTCGTGTGAATCCACAGGAGCATCCGCGCGATGTCCCGCTCGTATTCCTTGCGCGCCTCCGCGTCGCCCTGCAGCGCATCGAGGTGCGCCCGTGCGGCGGGGAGGTCGTTCTCGCCAAAGAGCTTCTCCGCGAGTTCAAATCGCTCGGCACGGTTCATCACATACGGGTCGCCGCTCTTCCCGCCGGGTGCGAGCACGGTGAGCACGGCCTCCTTGCCAATCCTCACCCGCTCCGGACGGCATGCGTCACGCAGCACCGGCGGCGGCACGCGCCACACGCCCGGATGCAGCGCGATGAGGGAATACTCCACCCTGCCGGTCCCGCCAGGCGCAAACCACAGCCGCAACCCGGATGGCACGTGCTCAATGCGCGCGAGATTCGAGTTTTGCAGGCCCTCGACAAAGGCGAAGCCCGCAGGCAGCGGCTCATCAAGCACCAGGTAGCCGGTGTAAAGCGGATCTGGATCCTTCAGCTCGATCTCGACTCGCACGATCTGCCCGTGTTCCGCCGCAGCCACCGGCGAAGTGCTGTCCGCAGCCAGCGGCGTGTCGCGGTGCCGCAGCGCGTCGTGCAGATAGGAGCGCCTCGCAATCTGCGGAAGGGCCGCACTTTCCTCCGGGCGCTTCTCCACGGCGGCAACGAGCGACGCGTGGACGATCATCTTCGCCGCACCCGCGTCGGCCTTGAGCGCAACTTCGTTTTCGCCGCCAGCGAGCAGCTCCGGCGGAACGGCCAGCCCGGTCACACCGGAAAGATCCCCGGCGGTGATTTTCCGCCATTGCTTTCCGTTCACAGTGAGCGCGCCGTCGAGCGCGGCCGGATGCGGCATGGGCTGTGTGAGGAAATACTCCGCGAGGGCGGCGGCGTGCAGCCCCTGCACCGGACTCTGCGCGCCCAGCAACACGCCGCCACTGCGGAGAAGGTGCGCGGCAGCAGCCGGCAGCAGCGGCGATTTCGGATCGGCCTTCGCGAGCGACCAGAGGGCGATTGCAGTGATGTCGTCCACCTGGCTCAGCCGCGAGACGACCATGCTGCCCTGCCAGTGGACCGCGTCACCGGGCTTCGCGGGCCGGCTCGCCTTCCTCGCGAGCGCATCGAGAAGCTCGCGCGCCTCCGCGTCGCGGCCCATGCGCGTGAACGCGCCCGCAAGGAACGCAAGCGCCGGCTCGTTCAGCGTAGCGCGGTCACGGAAGAGGCGGTTTGCAACGGAGAAGTCCGCGTCCTTCCCGAGCGCGAGCGCGTGCAGGAGCATCGCCGATTTCTCCGGCTCGCCGGGCGGAATGATTGCGAGCGCCGACTTGAGATACTTCATGCCGTCCTCGATCGTGCGCTCGCTGGCTGTGAAACCGAGGGCAACCGCGTCGCGCAGTCCCCACACGGCAAGGCTCGTGACGACCGAATCGCGGTGCCAGTCAGTGCTGTTCACGCCCTGCCACGGCCAGCCGCCGTCCCGCTGCGTGAGCTGCAGTTCCGCGATGAGTCTGCGGATGCGCTCCTCGAGAATCGTGCGCCGTTCGGCCGGCATCCCCTGCGCACGGCCCACGCGCAGCGCGGAGACTGCCGCGAGCAGCGAGCTCGCTGCCGTCTGCGGCGTCGCGTGGAGCCCTGCGATGGACGGCTGCCGCTGCATCGCCATGTCGAAAAGGAGGTCGCCTGCGCTGAAGTGCACCGTGGCGATCCGGCGCTGCGTGAGCGCCGCTTCACCGGCGGGCAGTGCGAGCGGGAGTTTCACAGTGCCCGCGGGAAGCTCACCCGCATTCACGATGCGCGCGAAGCCCTGCGGAGTCACCGGCAGCACTGCGGCTGCGCTCGACTTCAGCTCCGCAATGCGCGCCTCGGCTGCCCACCGCAGTTCGCCCGCACCGCGCGGAACCGCAACTGCGTCAAACAACACCGCCTCCGCGCGTCCCGGCCCCACATGCGCCGCCTTCTCGAAATGCTTTGGCCCACCGGGAAGCCCGAGTGTGATGCTCACCTTCACTTCGCCCTCCGCGCCTTCGAGCATGTGGATGACGGCCTCGGGCTGCCACGAATCGCCCTCGTGCAGAGCGGCCGGCGCCCGCAGTTCGACAAAGAATTTCTCCCGCGTGACGATCGTCTCCTCAGCCGCGCCCGCAAGGGTGTCCACTGTGCACCCCTTCGCCGCGAGCCGCCACGCGCCGTGTTCGGCGGGCATCGTGAGCTTCACCGAGGCGTTCCCCTTGGCATCGGTGACGATGGGGAAATGCCACTGCACGTGCGCACCGATCGCCTCGTGCCACGCGCCGCCCAGTGTGGAAGGAGGCGTAGGAACCAAGACACTGAACTGCTGCGGGATCTGCGGTTGGCTGAGCATCCTGCCGAACTCGATCTGCGTCCTAGCCGGCGCGCCGGATGTCGTGCCTGCCAGCAGCGCATCGATCGCATTGGCGGATATCGCGAGCGAGCCGCTGCGGTTTCCCGCGGTCGCAGCGGGATCGCCCAGCACAAGCGTTCCCCCATTCTGATCGAGGACACGCAATACTTGCTGGAAAGTAGGGTCGGTGCCAGCGCCGACGAGCGAGGCGATGCCGGGAGCGAGCGATGAGTCGAACACAATCGTCTGCCCTCCCCGCCGATACGCCTCCGCCTCCCTTTCCTCGAGCTGGCGCGCGCGCTCCACGTGGCTGAGCACCGCGACCGCCTGCGCGGGGCGTCCGCCTTTCGTCGGCTGCATCTGCAGTGAGCGAGCGCGGTGGCGGAACACCGCGCTCGATCCGAAGCGATACGACGAACCGCTGCGCGCACCCTCGGCGAAAAACTCCGCCATGGCCGCAGACTCGTCCGGAAACTCCGCGAACAGCGCCTTGCTCGCGAGCGCGAGGCTGAACTGCGCGCGCACCGGGCGATCCCGCTGGTCGGTCGCGCGAAGCTTGATCTCGCTCTCCACTCCGGGCAAGACGACCCCGGCGGGAGGCGTGATCGCGAGCTTCAAACGGCGGCGCACTTTGAAGGTCTCCCGCGCGCGGTGCAGCTCGCGCCCGTCGAGAAACGCAACCGTGACATCGAACAGCGGCCAGAAGCCGTCGCCCACGGCCACATCGAACGGATTGCTCCCAACCTTCAGCGGGACCACGCGGTGCGCGAGAATGTGCTCGCCCGCGAAGGTGACCAGCGCGAGCGGAGCGGCGATTCGCGAATGCGTGCGCACTGCGAGCGACGCACCCTCGTCCACCGAGCCAGTGTCCGCCAGCACGCGCAGCTTCACCGGATCGTCCGCCCCGGAGCAGACCAGCAGCGCGCGGAGCGTGGCCGGATTGCCACGAGCGTCCTTCGCCTCAAGCACGAGCTGGTGAATGCCGCCCTCAGGCAGCTTGAGCACGGCCTCGCCGATCCCCGTAGTCGCGTCCGTCGCCACATCCACCTCGGCGACTTTCAGCGGCGCGGGCGCAGTCGCGATATAGCCGAGCCCCGGCAGTCCCGCGAGCACCGGATCGGCGGCGTCAACCGCGCCGCGCAGCACCGTGAGCTTCGCCGCCTGCGCGACGGGCTTCCCGCCGGGAGTGAGCAGCTTCACGCGCACCTTCGCCGGCTCGCCCGCGACGACAGCGCGCGGCACGTGCTCCCACGACGGCACGATGCCCGTTTTGCGCAGCGGCACCGCTGCACGCGCCTCGATGGACGGCCCCGGAAGCTCGACGGAGAATTCCAGCACCATGCCCGGCTGGAAGCCCGCGGTCTCCTGCGTGAAAGCGAACGCTCCCTCCGCGTCCGTGCGCCCCTCGATCATCCGGCCGTCCGGCATCCGCACATGCACCACCTCGTCCTTCGCGGCCGAGCCCCACGTGTGCCGCACGCGCACGGTGCCGCGGACCACATCGCCCGGAAAGACAGTCTCCGGCTGGATGTCCATGCTCGCCTCCATCATCGGAATCTCGAACTCTGCGATGCTGAAGGTGGCGCGGTATTTCTCCACGCCCTCGTCGGCGGCTGCGGTGATCGTGTATTCGCCCACCGGCGCACCGCGCGGCAGCCGCACGCCTGCGGCGAATGATCCAAATGGATCCAGCTTCACCTTCGACTCGTGCAGCACGCGCTTCCCCTCGCCCGTCACGCGCACCGTGAATGCGCGGCCCTCGGGGACGAAATACGCGCCGTCCTTCACGTCGCGCACGATGCCGCGGAAATGCACCGTCTCGCCCGCGCGGTAGGCGCTGCGATCGGTGTATATGTGGCCTCGCCGCGTGAGCACTCCCCCGCTCGGATCGTCGCCGCCTGTGATTTCCTGAGTCATGCCGACGAGGTTCAGCCGCTGCATCGCCTCGCCCTGAGGCGTGCGCAGATACACGCAGAGATTCGCCGCCTCGCGCACCGCTGCGCCGCGCAGCCGGAACACGCCGTCCGCACCCGTGCGACCCTGGCCGATGAGCCGCTTGCCGTCGCTCACGAGGACTTCGGCATCTGCGGCCGGCTGGTTCGTGAGGCGGTTCTGCGCAAAGATGAGAGCCTCCTTCCACGCGCTCTCGACGATGAAGTCCACGTCCGAGCGAATCACCACGGTGCTCGACTGCCAGTCATCGCCCTCGACGCGCACGATCTTCACGCCGGGGGCAGCGCCGTCGAACGGCACCTCGATGTCCTGCTCGATTTCCTTCAGCCGCGCGTAGCCGGCGACGGGCACCTCCCATGTCCTGTCCGGCTGGATGAGTTCCGTGTCCAGCGAGCCGATCCCCGCATCACCGTCGAGCCGGTGGCGGCTGCGGAAATAGTCTTCAAGCCCGAGTTTGAAGACCGACACGCGCAGCTTCTCGATGTTGCGCACGCTCACATGCACGGACGGCTTCTCGTTGCTGCGGAAAACGCGCTCGGTCGAAAGCGCGAGCGATTTCTGCGGCAGCATCGCCGCGCGCTCCTGCGCGAGCGACTTCCAGCCACCCCACGTGAGCCGCTTGAAGGTCGCGAGTCCGTCCTCGTAGCGCCCGAGAGGCCCCGTCTGCAGCACGCCGGTTCGATACATCGCGAGCGACGCCTCCTCGGACACCGGATACTTGCTGATGAGCTTCGCCCACTCAGCCACGGCCTTCTCATGCAGCGCGCGGATCCTGTCCGCCGGCGCGTTCGTTTTCCCAAGCTGCTGCGCCTGTGAAAATGGGAACTGCCCGGCCAGAAAGAGGAGCTGCGGCGCGCGGCGGTCAAGCGGGTGCTTCGCGATGAAATCCTCGAACAGCTTCCGCGCGCCTTCCTCATCGTCCGCCGCGACGGGCGCGAGGCAGAGCTGGAACTCCGCATCCACGATGCGCGACTGCGCCTGCTGCCAGAGCGCGCCGTTCGGGAACTTCGCGGCGTAGTCGCGCCACTGCGCGATGGCCTGCGGATACTGGCGGAGATTGAAGCGCAGGCGGCCGATTTGGAAAACCGCATCCTGCCGCCAATCCGCGAGCCGCTCCGCCGCCGGGCGCAAATCGGCACGCGACAAGTCCGGCGCAGGAGCGGGCCAGGCGGGTTCCTTGAGAAAATCTGTGTAGGCCGCGATGGCCTCCTCGTTTTGTCCCCGCTGCTCGATCGCCCACGCAAGAGTGAGTGCCGCCTCCGCGGCGCGTGCGTGCAAGCGGTGATTTCTCAGGAATGCCCGCAGCGCCTCGATGTGGCGTGCGGGGTCGCCCTCAGACAGCGCTTCCATCCCGGACTGCGCCACCTGCGGAACGGCGTTCGCCTGCACCTGCACGTCGCCCTGCACGTCGCCCTGCACGCCCCTCTGCACATCCGCCTGCGTGCGGGACTGTGCCTGCGCGCCGTGCACCAGGCCGTGCGTGCGGCACACGAGCCACTCGACGTCGCCGGCATCGGGCTTCGCGCCCGCCGCCGGTGGCTGCTTTTTCCACAGCTCGAGGATGTCCGCCGCATACTGCCGGGCCCATTCGCGCCGGCCCTGCGCAAGCGTGTGCTCGGCGAGCATCATTCGCATCTCCCAGCGGTGCGCTCCCGCGGAGGCCTTCGCATTTTTCTGCCCGCGGCTGCGCTCGACGCTGCCAATCATGCTCGTCCAGTCCGGATCGAATTCATTCAGATACGCGGCACACGCCGCGTCGAGATCCTGCGCGTGGCCGGCGTCCCGAATCACGACAGCCCGCCGGTGCATCAGATCCTCGCGCATCACCTGGCCGGTCTCGATCTCCAGCGCGCTCGTGTAGAGTTCGATCGCCTTGACGCGATTCGCGTAGGACGGCGGCTCGCCCGGAAGCAGCGGGCGCGTGATCTCCGCCGCGAAGTCCGCGAGGACGCCGGCGAGCTTCTCCTTCCGCGCAGTGGAGAAAAGGCGCGCGGCCTCCGCGCTGAAAATCTGCTCCGCCTCGCGGTGGCGGTTCAGCTCGATGAGGCACTGCGCCTTGAGGAACACCGCCTTGCGGAACCACGCGGACTGCGCGGGCACCGCGTCGCAATCCGAGATCGCGGCGGCGTGCTCCTTCGAGCGCAGCCGTGCCAACGCGCGCAGGTAGCGCCCATACGCCGGATCGGCTGCGGTCTTCAGCGCGTCATCGGTGAGCATTGATGCCGCGCCGGCATAGTCGCGCGACTGCATTCTCGTCTCCGCATCGTCGAGAACCGCCGAGTGGGCGCTGAAAAATGAGGCAATGGAGAGGAAGGCGATAGGGAGGGAACGGCGCATGGCGGGGAATGACGGTCTCTCTTAGTCGCCGGATTCCGTCCCTCGTTCAAACTTTCAATCCCTCCGACCCGCCGGGCGATGCCAGCCACCATCACGCGGTTCTGCCAGTGTGGTTCGGATCTGCGAGGGCCTTCAGCTCACCGGTGCTGTCGGCGAACTTCTCCGCGGACACACCGACACGGCGGAGCATCGAGAGCCACAGATTCGCGAGCGGCGTGCCGGCTTCGTGGACGACGTGGCGCCCCGTCGCGATGGTGCCGCCGCCGCGGCCGGCAAGGATGATGGGGAGGTCTTTCGGACTGTGCTCATTGCCGTCGCGCATGCCGGCCCCGAGCACGATCATGCACTGATCGAGCAGGCTGCCGTCGCCCTCGCGGATGCCGCGCAGCTTCTCGATGAGATAGGCGTATTGCTCCACGTGCCACCCGTTGATGCGCTGATACTGCAGGAGCTTCGCGGCGTTGTTCTCATGGTGCGAAGTCTCGTGGTGTGAACCGAAGCCGCTGCCGAGAAACGCAAAGCTGCGGCCGCTGACGGCGTTGCCGAACATGAAAGTGGAAATGCGCGTCGTGTCGGTCCAGAAGGCGAGCGCCATGATGTCGAGCATCAGGCGCACGTGCTCCGTGTGATTCCCCGCCCGCTCGCTCAGGCGCGCGGGGTCCGAGTAGGCGTCAATGCGCCGGCCGAGCTCTTCAACGGCGGTCCGCGCGGCGGGATCGGACATCGCGGTTTCGCGCTGGCGCTTCGCGTCCCATTCGATGCGGCGCTCCACGGCGCGGACACTTTCCAGATATTCGTCGAGCTTCGCCCGGTCAACCGCACCGAGGCGATGATGCAGGCGCCTCGCATCACCTGCGACGAGGTCGAGCACGCTGCGATCACGCGTGGCGGCAAGCTCGGCAGCCTCGCGGTTCGTGACCGGCTTTGGACGGAAGAGACGATCGAAGGCGAGCTTCGGATTGATTTCCTTCGCGACGGGCGTGGTCGGCTGGCTCCATGCAATGTGCGCCCCGTAGATCTGAGTGTAGCCGACGTTGGTGTCCACGCCGGTCGCGGGCGGCTCGATGCCAAGCTCGAGGGATGGAAGCGGAGTGAGGTTGCCGATTTTTTTAGCCGCGACCTGGTCCATCGAGACGCCATTGCTGTTCAAATCATCGCCGGTGGTGCGCGTGATGGTCGTGCTCGTGAGGTAGCCGCTCGTCTTCACGTAATGGCCGTCGCCGATTCCGCTCGCGGCATTCCACAGCTCGCTGAGGACGAGAATGTCGTCCTTCACTCCAGCGAGAGGCGCGAGGGTCGGCGAGAGTTCAAACGCATCGCCAGCACCGACACCGCACGGCGTCCACATGTCCGAATGCACGCCGTTCGGCATGTAGAGATGGGCCATCCGCACGGGGAAGCGCACGGTGGCGGCGGGAAGCATCGCTTCGAGCACGGGCAGCGCGAGCACTGCGCCGAGTCCCTTGAGCATGGTGCGGCGTGAAATCGACGTGGAGGGTGTTTTCATGGTGTGGAGGCTGTGGCCGGCATGTCGGCGGGTTTGCGGAGCTGGAAGGCGGGGCTCTTTGCTATTCCGAGCACGAGCCTCTGGGCGCGGTAATTGTCCGCCGCGACCGCGCGGGCTATCTGCCGCACTGCGAGCCAGTCGGTCTGCTCGATGCCACGCCCGAGTGCGTAGCTGAACATCCGCTCGGTGATGTTCCGCGTGAACTCGTCGCGCCGCTCCATGAGCAGCTTCTTCAATTCGACCGGTCCGCTGAACTCCGTGCCATCGGGCAGCTTTCCGGAGACATCAACCGGCAGGTCCGCCACCGTGTCGCGCCATGAGCCGACGGGGCTGAAATTTTCGAGGCCAAAGCCCAGCTGATCCATCGTCCTGTGGCACGCGGCACACTCGGCCCTACTGCGATGCTGCTCCAATTGCTGGCGGAGGGTGAGACCGGCGCGGCTCTTCTCGGCAGTGGGCAGCACCTTGATGAGCGGCGGCGCAGGCGGAGGCGGAGTGCCCAGAATTTCCTCCATGATCCACTTCCCCCGAAGCACTGGGCTGCTGCGGCGCGGGTAGCTGGTGAGCGTGAGCACGCCTGCCATCGTGACCACTCCGCCGCGCGTCCGATCCGTGAGCGCGGCACGCTCGAAGCCGGCGCTGTTCACTCCGCTGATGCCGTAGAACTTCGCGAGCTCCGCGTTCACGAAAGTGTAGTCCGCGTCGAGGCAGTCGGTGAGGGGACGGTCATCGCGCAGGAGCGCGGCAAAAAATTCGATGGGCTCCGATGCCATCGCATCGCGCAGCGACGGCGTGAATTCAGGCAGCTTGTCATTTGCAGGCCGCACGACCGCACGAAGCTCGCGCACGCGCAGCCACTGGCTTCCGAAATTCTCTCCGAGCATCCGCGCCTTCGAATCCGCGAGCATCCGGCGCACCTGCGCGTCGAATGCCGCCGGTTCGGACAGCCTCCCGGAGCGCGCCAGCTCAAAGAGCGCATCATCCGGCATGGTGCTCCAGATGAAATAGCTCAGCCTCGTCGCGAGTTCCCAGTCGCTCAGGCGCTGCGGAGCGAGGCCCGGGCGGTCCTGTTCGACGCGGAAGAGGAACGACGGGGAAACCAGCATCGCACGCACGGACTGGCGCATCGCCTCATCCCACTTTGCTCCTTGGGCGAGAGTCGCGCTGAACAACCCGAGCAACGCGGCAACTTCGTCATCCACCACGGGCCGGCGAAACGCTCGCTCGGCCAGCCACGCGATATTTTCCCGCGCCGCAGTCGCGCCGTCCTTCGTCTCCGAGGGACGCACGTGAAAGATGAGCTCCGGCTTTGCCTCAGCGACAATCTCCGACGCAGCCGCGAGGTATTTCTCCATGAGAATCGGCGGGACAAAAAGCGTCGAGGCGTTGTTGTCGAATCCACCGCCGCCGCCGCCGTCCGGCGGGAAGCGGTCTGCCGGATTGGATGTCACGCCGAGCAGGTCGCGGACAGTATTGTTGTATTCGAGGCGGCTGAGTCGGTGCAGCGGCTTGTGCCCGACGTCGCTCTGCACCTGCGCGACGTCGGGATTTTCCAACGCCGATTTCAGCCACGCCGTAAGCTGCGCCCGCTCCTCCAGTGTCGGCTGCTTCTTCTTCGCCGGAGGCATCGAGGCATCGCGGATGGTGTTCAGCGTCCTTTCCCATGTCTTCGGCTCCCGCCAGAACGCGCCGTCCTTCGACAGCGCCTCCAAGTTCACCCCGCCCTTCGCCGAGTCGTCGTGGCAGTTGAAGCAGTAGGTCTCCAGCACCGGCAGCACATCCATTTTGAAGTCATCAGAGGCGAAGGCTCCCCCCTCTTTGGCGCTCACCCCGAGCGCCGCCACGATCAGAATGACTCGGGCTTTAATCACGGGTGGAATCTTCGCGATTCCTTTTAGCTAGAAGTATGCAACTGCGCGGAAAAGAAAAGCGAAACTTCTGGAAGGACGGGGCAACCGAGGGTGAGCATCCGGCAATCACCTCGTAGCCAGCGGGCGTCCCGGCCCGACGTTTTGGCCATGAAAGCCATCCTCCTCTCCCTCATTCTGGCTACGGCAACCCCGCTTTTCGCAGCGCAGGAAAAGCGCCCGCCCGTCCAGACGACCCCCAATTGCGAGACGGGCCTTGCACCGGGGAAATACACCGACCGCTCGGTCTTCCGAGTCACCAGCGAGTGGACGGACGATTCGGGCCACAAACTGCAGCTTGAAAAGCTCCGCGGTCATCCAATCGTCCTCGCGCTGTTCTTCGCCAACTGCCAGCACTCCTGCCCTTTCATCGTGCGCGACATGAAGGCCATGCAGGCAGCGCTGACAGCGGCCGCATCCGGCCGCACGCAGTTCGTCCTCGTGAGCATCGACCCGGAGCGCGACTCCGCCGCAGTGCTGAAGGATTTCCGCACCAAGCACAAACTGACTGCGGAGCACTGGACGCTGCTCACCGGCGGCCCCGACGGCGTGCGAGAGCTCGCTGACAAGCTCGGCTTCAACTACGCGCCCGGCTCGAAAACTCAGTTCGCGCATTCCCTGCTCATCACAGTGCTCGATGGAAAGGGCGAGGTCGCGCACCAGCAGGCGGGCCTCGGCGTGGATCGACGCGGCGCCATCGGGGTCATCGAAAAGCTCGCGGTGCGCACGAAGCGCTGAGTCGCCCGCCAGCGCCACGCATTTACGGACGAACGACGGTGCCTCCATGAGGCAACCTACGCGCATGCTTGCGTCATGAATCGCGGATCGATTTCCTGCGCGGTTCACCGTGTCCGCCTTACCACCATCCTGCACCGCTCCGCCAAATGGCGTCTTCGTGCGCTTCATGATCGCCGAGTTCATCTCGGTCATCGGCGCGTGGATGCAGTCGCAGGCGCAGCAGCTCGTCATCGTGAAGCAGGCGGTCTCCTCGACCGAGCAGGCATGGGTGAGCTTCGCGACGCTCATCGTCATCCCGCTCTTCGGCCCGTGGGGCGGCACGACGGCAGACCGCCATGACCGGCGCCGCATCCTCATCATCGTGATGCTCATCCAGGCAGCGCTCGCGGCCTTCGTCGGCTGGAAGGTGCAGATGGGCACGCTGCTTCTATGGCACCTCGTCACTGTCGGGTTTGCGCTCGGCGTCACGCATGCGTTCGAGGGGCCGGCATACTCCGCGCTGATTCCGGAGCTGGTGCCGCGGGAAAAGATCGCGCGGGCATTCGCCCTCGACCGCTCCGTCTTCCACACCGCGCGGATCATCGGCCCGGCGCTTGCGGGATTCGCCGTCGCGCGCTTCGGGCTCGCCTCGGCGTTTTACGCGAATGCCATCAGCTTCGTCGGCCCGCTCATCATGCTTTTCACCCTCCCGCCGCGGCCGCGCGGCACAGATGCGGAGGAGCGCCAGCGGCGGACGGGCTTCGCCGACGGCTGGCGCCATGTGCGTTCGGATGCGCCGACGCTCCGCATGGTCCTCATCTCCGCGGCAAATGCGCTCTTCTGCTCACCCTTCGTCATCGTGCTGCTCACCTGGTATGCCGAGCGCACCCTGCACCTTGGCGACACAGAGGTCGGCTGGCTCATGGGTCTCGCCGGAATCGGAGCGCTGAGCGCATCGCTCACACTGATCGTGATCCCGCACGCCTGGCGCGCCGTCTTCACCCGCCTCGGCGCCGCCGTCAGCGTCGCCGCGATGGTGCTGCTCGCTGTCGCGCAGGGATTCGCCTTGGCTGCGGTCGGCATCACACTGCTCACGCTCGGGCTGAACTTTCTCTACGGCATCAGCAACCAAGTCGTGCAGGAGCGCGCGCCCGATCCACTCCGCGGCCGCGTCTCCGCCATCGCGAGCTTCAGCTTTGTCGCCGTCATCCCATTTTCCGGCCTGCTCACCAGCGGTCTCGAGCATTTCCTCGGCATGCGCACCGCGCTGTGGCTGTGCGCCGCGGGGTATGCGGTGACCGTCGCCGCGCTGCTCTGCCGCCGCTGGCCCGAAAGCCTGAAGCCACCTCCACTCCGCTGACGCGTTGCTCCGACACCCCGGCGCCCCCCACGAAGAAAGTTCACTCGGGAATGTTTCTGTTGACCCATCGGCGATGCACGGCTTTAGTCGCGTTCCTTTGAAATCGGGCTGTGGCTCAGCTTGGTAGAGCGCTTCGTTCGGGACGAAGAGGCCGCGGGTTCGAATCCCGCCAGCCCGACCATCTGAGCCTCCGGGGCTCAACGCGGTTTTGTTCTTGAGGTTCTCGGCGCGCTGCGACGTTTTTCCGCCATGCCCCAACACTGGATGGTCAAACAGGAACCCACCGCCTACTCGTGGGATCAATTTTCAAAGGAGGGCCGAACTGCGTGGACCGGCGTGCGCAATTTCCAAGCGCGGAACAATCTCCGCGCGATGAAGACCGGCGACCCCGTGCTCTTCTACCACTCCGTCGTGGGCAAGGAGGTTGTCGGCATCGCAAAGGTCGCGCGCGAGGCGTATCCGGACCCGACCGACGACGAGCCGGGCTGGGACTGCGTGGATCTCGTCCCGGTGAAGAAGCTCAAATCACCAGTGACTCTCGACGCGATCAAGGCAGCACCCGCGCTCAAGGAAATCGCGCTGCTGCGCCAGTCGCGCCTCTCGGTGATGCCGCTGAAACCGGCGGAGTATGCCGCGATTGTGAAGCTCGGCGGCGCGTAGCCGACGATGAGCGCCGCCCTCCAGGCTTCGGCATTCGCGCTCATTGCAGCGCTCTGGGCGCTGCTGGAATGGGCCACTGCCGATGTGCTCACGCGCTGCCTCGTCCTGTGGTTTCTTGTCGGCGCCGCATGGCTCGCAGCGGAGATCCTCTCGCGGACAAGCCCGCCGGACGCTGCGGCGAAATGGATCGCGCGCAAGCTGTCCGCGGCTTTGGAAAGGCCGCGCTTCCTCGCGGCTCGGCGCGTGTTCTCTTTCGCGCTGGGCGCGGTCTTCCTCGCGGCATTCTGGTCATGGGGTTCGCAGGTGCGCGGCCTGGTCGGCGAACACGGTCTCATTCCAGTGAGCGAGCAGCTCACTGCAGCGACGGCGGCAGGAAATTCCATCTGGCAAATTCCGTCGATGAGCTGGCTCTCCGACGGCGACTTCATGCTGCTCGCGCAGTGCTGGCTCGGCGCGCTGCTCGCGGTTGCAATGTGCGCAGGCTTTTTTCCCGGCGCCTGCTCGCTGCTCTGCTGGGCACTCTACCTTTCGCTGATGTCCGTCGGCGAGGCATTCGCCAATTTCCAATGGGACGCGCTCCTGCTCGAGACCGCCCTGCTTGCCGCCGTCTGGCTCCCATGGCGCGCGCGGCCCGACTGGGGAGCGGAGAGCGACGCGCAGAAAATCGGCCGCTGGCTGCTCTGTTGGCTCTACGTGCGGATGATCCTCGAATCCGGCGTGGTGAAGCTCACGTGGGGCGACGAGACGTGGCTCGGCTACTCGGCGCTCGACTATCATTTTGAAACGCAGCCGCTGCCGCTGTGGACGGCGTGGTATGCACATCAGGCGCCACGCTGGATGCTCCGTGCATCGTGCTGGTTCACCTATTTCGTCGAAATCGCACTGCCCATCCTGCTGCTCGCACCACCGCGCTGGCGCCCTCTGCGGCAAATTTCCGCATGGCTGCAAATCGCCCTGCAGGCCGGAATCATCGTCACGGGCAACTACACTTATTTCAACTGGCTCACCATCGCGCTGTGCGTGCCGTTCCTCGACGACTCGTCACGCATCTTCCGCAGGCTCCGGTTTCAGCCAGGCGAAACTCCGAGCCCGCAGAAATGGCCCCTCGTCCCGGCGGGAGCGGTTGCGCTGGCCTCCATCATTTTCACGTTCGACGGACTCGGCGATGCATTCGCAGGTGCGGCCGGGCAAGAGGCGCAGATGCGCCGGATGCGGGAGGAATTCCAGCGGACTGGCAAGCGTCCCGTAGCTCCGTGGCACGCGCCGCTGCGCTCATTCAACAGCTACGGCCTCTTCCGCACGATGACGCTCTCGCGCCCGGAATTCATCCTCGAGGGCAGTAACGACGGCGTGAACTGGCACGAATACGAATTCCCCCACAAGTCGGGCGACGTGTATCGCCGGCCCACGCTCGTCGCGCCGCACCAGCCGCGGCTCGACTGGCAGATGTGGTTCGCGGCGCTCTCACCGCAGCACTACTCTTACCTGCTCGAACGCCTGATGCGCCGCGTCCTCGAGGGCGAACCATCGGTGCTCGCGTTGCTGGAAAGGAATCCCTTCCCCTCCGCGCCGCCGCGTCAGGTGCGGCTGAGCTTTTTCGACTACCGCTTCACGCGCTTCGAGGACCACACCGCCGCGTGGTGGAAGCGCCAGTTCAAAGGCTCCACGCAGCCCGTGTCGCTGGAGAATTTCCGCAGTCGCTGAGGTGGGCGGCCATTTGACAGCACTCCCCGCGCGCAGTATTCGCCGCGAGTGATTCGTCTTCCGCTGATTCTCGCCGCGACCATCGCCGGCGCGTGCCTTCGCGCGGAGGAACCACAGTTGAATCCCCCGCCCCCGGCACCACCGCCGCCTCCTTCCGCTCAGCCCACTGGGCGCTCACTTGTCGCCATCGCCCAGGATCCGCGCGCAATGGATGGCTTTGATGAAAACGCCGCCGTGACGCGCCGAATGGTGGACGCCCTCGTGCGCACGGCCACCGGCTGCGCGACCTCCCGCGCCGCATGGCGCGAACTCGCCGGGCCGGACACGCGCGTTGGCATCAAGGTGACCACCGCGGGCGGCCCGATCTTTTCCACCCGGCGCGGCGTCGTGGCGGCGGCGGTCGCCGGACTCCACGATGCGGGCGTCCGCGAGGTCATCGTGTGGGACAAGAGTTCCTCCACGCTGCGCGAGTGCGGCTTCACGTCCCAGCGCCTCGGCTGCGAAGTCCGCGGCATCGATCCGCCGCACGGCTGGGACCGGGATGCAAGCTTCCAAGCCCCCGTGCTCGGCAAGCTGATATGGGGCGACCTGCTCTTTGGCGAAAAGATCGCACCGCGCGGGATCACGCGGGGCGAGGAAAACCCTCTCAGCTCCAAGAGCCACCTCGCCACCATCCTGAGCCGCGACGTGCCGCGCTTCATCAACATCGCCGCGCTCAGCGACGATCCCGGCTGCGGCATCGCCGGCACGCTGCACAGCGCCGTCGTCGGCAATCTCGACAACTGGCGCCGCTTCACCACCTACGGCGAGAGCGGTGCCTCCGCGATTTCCGACTGCTACACGGACGTGCGGCTCGGCGGAAAATGCGTCCTGCACATCCTCGACGCGCTCGCCTTCACCTACGCCGGCGGCCCCGGCCCGAACCCGCAGAACTCCGCCATCCACTGCACCCTCTACGCGAGCCGCGATCCTGTCGCGCTCGACTCACTCGGCCTGAAGCTCCTCGAGCGGTGGCGCGAGCGCGGCGGCTTCGGACCGATCGGCGCGAAAGCCGCGTGGCTGCGCGGGAGTAGTGCTGGCAACTCGGACGAACATATGATGATTCTCTCCACTGCCCGATGAAAAAAGACGACATCACACGCGACCTGCTGCGCTCAGTCTCCCGGACGTTTTATCTCAGCGTCCGGATTCTTCCCGGTGCGCTACGCAGGGCGGTCGGCGTCGCGTATCTCCTCGCGCGCACGAGCGACACGATCGCGGATTCGGAAGGCGCGACTCCCGCGGTGCGGCTCCGGCGGCTGGAGGAGTTTGGCAAGATGCTCCTCTCCGGCGCGACCCCTCAGCTCATCGGCAACATCCAGCGCGACATCCAGCCGGAGCACGAGGGTGAGAGGGCGCTCATCGCCGCGCTGCCCCGCGTGCTCGATAGCTTCGGCGCATTCAATCCGTGGGAGTGGAAGGAGACGCTCGAACTGCTCACGAACATCATCAACGGGCAGTCGAACGACCTGCGGATGTTCGCGGACCCTGCGCAGATCACGGCGCTGCCGGACGGACACAGCCTCGAGGACTACACCTATCTCGTCGCGGGCTGCGTCGGCGAATGGTGGACGCGCATGAGCTTCCACTTTTATCCGAGCTACTCGGCGCGCGGCGAGCAGGAGCTCATGCCGCTCGCTTCGGCATTTGGAAAGGCGCTGCAGCTCACGAACATCCTCCGCGACATGCCCGCCGACCTCCGCGCAGGCCGCTGCTACCTCCCGGCGGACGAACTCCAGCTCGCCGGCGCCGAGCCCGCGATGCTCCTCGACAATCCCGCGGCGGCACAGCCGGTCTTCGACGAGTGGATGGCGAAGGCGCGCAGCTACCTGAACGACGGCCGCGACTACATCCGCTCCATCCGCCCGTGGCGCATCCGCTTCGCATGCTACGTGCCGTGGCGGTTGGCGGTGAAGACCCTCGACCTCATGGCTGCCACGCCGCCGCTCGCGAGCACGGCGAAGGTGAAGGTCTCCCGCGGGATGGTGTATTCCACCATGCTGCGCGGCCTCATCGCCGGCTTCAGCAATGGCCCGCTGAGCTGAGTCTGCACGCTCACGCGAGCGCGGCCACGAGCTTCTGCGAGCGCAGGCCGAAGAACTCCATCAGCGCACGCAGCTCCGCACGCTCCGCCGCGCCGTCACCGGGCTGCTCCCGCTTCGTCGCTGCGATCATCACGTTCTTCCCCGTGTGTTCGTTCGAGATGAATTCAAACACGCTCGTCGAGTAGCCCGCGGCCTCCAGCGCCAGTGCACGGATGCCATCCGTGAGCAGTTCCGCCTGGCGCTCGGCGAGGATCCCGTGCTTCAGCACACCGCGCAGGACCTCCGGCGGGGAAAATTCACGGCGCACCTCCTTGTGGCAGCACGGCGCGGTGACGATCAGCTTCGCTCCCGCTCGGACACCGGCGGCGATGGCGTCGTCCGTCGCCGTGTCGCACGCGTGGAGCGCAATGAGCACCCCAATGTTCTCCGGCAGCGGGAAACTTCCAATCGCGCCTTCCACGAAGCGCAGCCCGCCGCAGTCCAGGTCCGCCGCAATGCGGTTCGTCTCCTTCACAAGGTCGGCGCGCAGCTCGACACCGGTCACCTCAGCCTCGGCTCCCCGCGCGCGAAAAAACTCATGCGCCGCAAACGTCAGGTATCCTTTGCCCGCACCCATGTCGCACACGCGCACACGCTTCGCATCGCGCAGCGGCGACGCATCCACGAGGTGCCCGAGGATTTCCGTGAAACGCTCCACCTGCCGCAGCTTGTCCGCCATGCCGGGCCGCGCGGTGCCGTCGGCCGCGGTGACGCCGAGCTTCACGAGGAACGGCGCATTCGCCAGTGCGCGCACCTTCGGCCGATCGTGGGCGGTCGGCAGCGTCGCGGAGAAGACCGGGCGCGACGCCTTCAGCTTCCACTCGCCGCCATTGCCTGCGGCAAGTTTCCAGTCGCCCGTCGTCGTGAAGAGATGCGCCTCCTCGAAGTCCTCCGCGAGCCACTTGCCCAGCACGCGCGGCGCGGCGTCCGGCGCCTCGTTGCGCGTCTCATCGCGCGTGGCAAAGCGCAGCGTGAAAGACAGCGCCGACCCCGACTTCAGCTCCACGAGCCGGCCATACACATTGCGCAGGTCGCCCTTTCCGCGCCGGCGGCTGAGCGTGATCTTCACAAATGTCCCCGCCGCGATGCTCTCGCGCAGCCTCTCAAAAAATCGGTCCAGTGTGTTCACGCCGCCATCACAACGGCGCCGCCTTCTCGACGCCAGCATTTCCGCCGCATGCCCCCGGGGCGCGCTTTACTTCCCCCGCCAAAACCGCTGCACTGGCAACTCTATGAAGAAGCTACTCGAGGAATTCAAATCCTTCATCCTGAAGGGCAACATCGTCACCATCGCAGTCGGTCTGTTCATCGCCGCTGCATTCGGTGAACTTGTTACGGCCTTCACCAAGGGCATCATCGATCCGCTCCTCGGGAAAATCCCCGGCATGGGCGGCTACCTGAGCAACTGGGCGCCCTTCGGCTTCGGCATCGGCATGATCATCTCCGCGACAATCACCTTCCTCGCCAAGGCCGCCGTCATCTTCTTCCTCGTCGTGAAGCCGATGAACAGAGTCATGGGCATGGTGGAAACGCCCAAGGATCCCAACGCACCCGTCCCGCCGCCACCCGCGACGCTCGACGACGTGGTCTCCGCGATCAAGGAACTCAAGAAGTAGCCCCGCTACTTCCCCACCGGTTCCGTCTGAGGTCGCGTCGGCGGGTCCAGCTTCACATCGTCGGGGAAATCCGGCAGCAGCCGCTTGAGCAAATCACGGTTGTTCGCAATCGCCTCGTTGACTCGAAGGAAGGTCCACTCCGCGCCGGCCTTCTCTTGAATCGCAATCATCGCGCTCTCCTCGGTGATGCGCGCCTTCCCCGGCACGAGCATCACGCTCTTCGTCTTGACGATGGCGAACGTCTGACCGCCGCTGCGGTGAAAACTCTCGGGCGGCTGCACGACGAGCGAGACGAACTCCCTCCCGATCTTCCTCATCTCCGCCATCGTCCGCTCGATGGCCTTTTTCAGCATTTC
>JBGAPU010000147.1:0-11152 GCA_044221035.1 Chthoniobacteraceae bacterium
GTCGTGCAGAGCGGCTGGTCGCGGAAGGACGCGCACGACGTGAAGCTCGTCGGCGGATTTCACTCGGAGTTTTCCAAGCGTGAGGCCGTCGTCTCGACGACACCGCTCGGTCTCGCCCGCGGCCTCGGCGCATATCTCCGCGAGTATCCGCACGGATGCAGCGAGCAAATCACCAGCCGCGCCTTCCCGTGGCTCGTGCTGCGCGATGACGCGGACTTTGGCCTCGACCGCACCGAGGCGGAGAAGACGATTCGCGACACCATCGCGATGTTGCGCACGCGCCAGCAGAAGAACGGCGGCTTCGGCTACTGGAGCCACATCGGCGACGATGATGAAATCGACTACGTCAGCGTTTACGTCGCGCACTTCCTCACCGAGGTGAAAGCGGGCGGCTTCGCGGTGCCGTCGCCGATGTTCGACGCCTCGCTCCGCAAACTGCGCCTCATGGCCGACGCCAAGCTCCCCGAGCCCACACGCGATTCGAACGGCCGGATGCATTACGAGCGAACGCGCCACGATGCGGACATTCAGGCCGCCGCAATTTATCTCCTCACCCGCAACGAGGAAGTGACGACGAACTACGCGCTGAAGATGCGCGACTTCCTCGACGCGAAAGTGCCGAAAGAACTCTGGCAGCGCGACCCGTCCGCCGCATGGCTCGCAGCGACGTGGCGTCTGCTGAAGAAGGACGATGAGGCGAAGAAGCTCATCGCTCTGCATCGCACAGCGCGCGCCGCGGAAAAGCGCGAGGACCCGATGCGCTGGTGGTCGAGCGACTACTACGAATCCCCGCTCACCCGCGAGGCCATGACGTTCACCGTCCTCTGCCGTCACTTCCCGGAAATCGCGGCCACCTTCGGCTACGACGACCTCCGCCCGATGACCGAAGCGGTCGAACGCGGCGACTTCCACACGCTGTCGGCCGCGTGGACGGTGCTCGCGCTGAAGTCCTATTCCACCCTCGCGAAATCCGGCGCCGTGCAGGCGGGCATCGCGGAGCTGGTGAACGGCGAGGCGAAGCAAATCGCCGCGCCGCGGGCCGGCATGCAGTCGGCGAAAGTGTCGCCTCTCGCTGCGAGCGTGCGCTTTCTCCTCGAGCGCAAGGAAGGCGCGCAGGGCCTCGGCGCGTGGCATCAGACGATTGAGACGGGATTCGAGCGCGCTCAGGCGACCGAACCGGATTCGCGCGGGCTCGAGGTGTTCCGCGAAATCCTCGACGAGCAGGATCACGTCACCGACACGGCGAAGGTCGGCGAAACGCTGCGCATCCGCGTGACCATCCGCAACGTGAGCAAGGGCGCGCAGCCGCATCTCGCGGTGAGCGAACTGCTGCCCGGCGCGTTCGACTTCGCGCCCGCCGGCGAGGAGCACGCGCTGCGGCCCGGCCTCGGCACGCTGCCCGGCACCGAATACGTGGACATGCGCGAGGACCGCGCGCTGCTGTTCTGCGACCTCGGCGACAAGGAGACGCGCACGTTTGAATACGCCGTGCGTCCGACCTGCGCGGGGACGTTCAGCGTGCCTCCGTCGCTCGTCGAGAGCATGTATGACCGCACCGTTCGCGGACGCGGCGTCGCAGGGAAATTCACCGTGGTGCCCCGCGAATGAAAAAGCTCCGCCGCTGGCTGAAACGCACCGCCATCGCGCTCGCGCTGCTCATCGCAGCGCTGTGGGTCACGTGGCTCCTGCTGCCAAAGCCCGAGCTGCTGCCGCCTGGCGCGGAGTTCTCGCGCGTGGTGCTCGACCGCGACGGGCGCGTGCTCTTCCTCTCGCTCACGCCGGACGGAAAGTATCGCCTGCCCGTGAAGCTCGACGACCTCTCGCCCGAACTGCTCACAGCGACGCTCGAGATGGAAGACCGGCGCTTCTTTTCCCACTGCGGCGCCGACCCGCGCTCGCTCGTCCGCGCAACGTGGGGCGCGGTGACGGGCCAGCGGCTCGGCGGCGGCTCGACGCTCACGATGCAATACGCGCGGCTGCGCTGGGGACTCCAGACGCGCTCGATGTGGGGAAAGTGCGTGCAGCTTTTCCGCGCCGTGCAGCTCGAGCGGCACTACGGCAAGCGCGAGCTCGCCGAGGCGTATTTCACGTTTGCGCCCTACGGCGGAAATGTGGAGGGCGCGGCGGCGGCGAGTCTGCTGTGGTGCGGGAAATCCGTGCGCGACCTTTCGCTGCGCGAAGCGGCCGCGCTCAGCGTGTTGCCGCAGAGCCCGACGAAGCGGCGTCCGCGCGCCGATGGCAGCATCTCGCTGTCGGCGAAGAACGCGCAGGCCCGGCTAATGGCGCGTCTGCGTGTCGCGCGCGGTGAGGAGCCGAGTGAACTGGATGCGGAATTCACGCTGCATCCTGTCGCGCCGCCGCGTGTCGCACCGCACTACGCGCGTCGCATCGCAGCGGGAGCCACGACGCTCGACGCCGCACAGCAGCAGAGCATCGAGCGCAGCATCGCGGATTTTCTCTCGCGCGAGCGCTCGCGCGGGCTGCGCAACGCCGCGGCGATTCTCGTCCATGCGCCGACCCGCGAAGTCCGCGCCTACGTCGGCTCGGCGGGATTTCTGAACAACGGCATCGCCGGGCAGGTGGACGGCGTCACCGCGAAACGCTCGCCGGGTTCGGCGCTGAAGCCATTCATCTACGCGCTCGCGTTTGACGAGGGCATCATCCAGCCACGCACGCTGCTCGACGACGCGCCGCGCCGCTTCTCCGGCTACAACCCGGAGAACAGCGACCGCGGATTCCTCGGGCCGATTCCCGCGGGCGAGGCGCTGCGCCGCAGCCGCAACGTTCCCGCCGTCGAGCTGCTCGCGCGTCTGCACGGCGATGGCCTCGACGCGATGCTGCGCAGCGCGGGTGTGAAGCTCTCGCGGGAGCCCGGCGAATATGGCCTGTCCCTCGCGCTCGGCGGCGCGGAGGTTTCCCTCGAGGAACTGGCGATGCTCTACGCGATGCTCGCGGACGACGGCGTTCCGCGCACGCTGCGCAGCGGAAAGAATGCGTCGGTCTCCACCAACGGCGGCGCGCCGCTGCTCTCGTCCGCTGCGCGCTGGCTCACGCTCGATGCACTCCGCGCCAGCGAGCCGGGCGCGCCTCACGGGCTCGCCTGGAAGACCGGCACGTCGCACGGATTCCGCGACACCTGGGCGTGCGGGGTGATGGGCGAATGGGTGCTGTGCGTGTGGCTGGGAAACTTCGACGGCAAACCGATGCCAGGACTCTTCGCCCGCGACACCGCGGCGCCGCTGCTTTTCCAAACGGCCACGCGGCTCGGCCTGCGCGCAAAACCCACGCCGCGCCCTGCGGAAATCGTGGACGTGCGGCTCTGCGCGGTGAGCGGCGAACTGGCCGGCGCGCACTGCCCGCATTGCTCCACCGGAAAATTCATCGCGGGTGTGTCGCCCATCACGGCTTGCAGCGTTCACCGCATGGCGACGCTCGCCGACGGCACTCGCGCCCTTCGCGAGTTCTGGCCTGCGCACCGGCTCGATCAATTCCGCCGCGCCGGGCTGCCGCGCGTGAATGTCGCGGACACCTCGGAGACCGCACGCAGCGGACCGCCGCCGCGCATCGTCTCGCCGCAGCCGAAGCTCACGTATGTGCTGCACGTCGGCGACGCGGTGAAGGACACCATCCCGCTCGAAGCCGACGCCCCGGCCGAGGCACGGCAGATTCACTGGTTCGCCGGCAAGCAGTATCTCGGTGCGAGCGAACCCTCGCACCCGCTCATGTGGAAACCCGCGCCCGGCAACTGGCAGATTCAGGCAATCGACGACGCCGGGCGCGTGGCGCGGACGTCGGTGACGATTGTGGCGGCGCAGTGAGGTAGGCGTGGCAAGTTCTCAGTGCTCAGTTCCCAGTGCTCAGAAATTTTCCGCTCGCACGCTGTGCCTACTGAGCACTGAGCACTGACTACTGAGCACCATCCGGGGACACAACCAACGCGCCTTCCTACCTGTGCCACTCCTGCAGCGGCTTCACGGTGTAGCCGGTCGCCTTCAGCGCGCGGATGCCTTCGAGGCTGGCGCGGGCGGCTCGGAGCGTGGTCATCACGGGGACGCGGCTGCTGCTCGCGGTGCTGCGGATTTTCACCTCGTCTTCGCGCGCGGCTTTGCCGCTCGGGGTGTTGATGACGAGCGCGAGTTCTCCGTTCTTCAGCATGTCGAGCGCGTTGGGGCGGCCCTCGGAAATCTTGAAGAGCTTCTTCACCGGCACGCCTGCCTTTTCGAGCACGCTGGCTGTGCCACTCGTCGCGTAGAGCGTAAAGCCGAGGTCGGCGTAGCCTTTCGCGAGTTCCGCGGCGCGTGATTTTTCCGCGTCGGCGATGGAGATGAAAATGTTTCCCGAAAGCGGCAGCGCGGGCTGCGCGGCCATCTGCGCCTTCGCGTAGGCGATGCCCATGTTGGCGTCGATGCCCATGACTTCGCCGGTGCTCTTCATCTCGGGGCCGAGGACGATGTCCACGCCGGGGAACTTGATGAATGGGAACACGGCTTCCTTCACCGAGTAGTGCTTCGGCACGACTTCTTTCGTGAAGCCGAGGTCTTTCAGCTCCTGCCCGGCCATGATTTTCGCGGCGAGCTTTGGCAAAGGAACGCCGATGGCCTTGCTCACGAACGGCGCGGTGCGGCTCGCGCGCGGGTTCACTTCGAGCACATACACGGTCTCGTTCTGCACGGCGAACTGCACGTTCATGAGGCCGATGACGTTCAGCTCGCGCGCCATCTTCTTCGTGGCGTCGGCGATCTCGGTCTTCACGGCGTCCGAAAGCGAATACGGCGGGATGACGCACGCGCTGTCGCCGCTGTGGATGCCGGCCTGCTCGATGTGCTCCATGATGGCGCCGATGACGACTGTCTCGCCGTCACTGATGCAGTCCACGTCCACCTCGGTCGCGTCTTCGAGGAAATGGTCCACGAGAATCGGGTTCGCGGCGGTGCCGGGCTCGGTGCCGGGGCTCGCTTCGACGGCTTCGCGCACGTATTTGCGGAGGTCGGCTTCGTTGTGCACGAGCTGCATGCCGCGTCCGCCGAGGACGAAGCTCGGGCGCACGAGCACGGGATACGTGACCTTGTTCGCGACGGCGACGGCCTGCTCTTCGTTCACCGCGGTGCCGCCGTGCGTCTGGCGGATGCCGAGCTTATCGAGCATGGCGCCGAAAAGTTTGCGGTCTTCCGCGATTTCGATCGAACGCGGCGAGGTGCCGATGATGGGCACGCCGGCTTCCGCGAGACCGTTGGCGAGGTTCAGCGGCGTCTGCCCGCCGAACTGCACGATGACGCCCCACGGCTGCTCCTGCTCGCAGATGTTCAGCACGTCCTCGAGCGTGAGCGGCTCGAAGTAGAGCTTGTCGCTCGTGTCGTAGTCGGTCGAGACGGTCTCGGGGTTCGAGTTCACCATGATGGTCTCGAAGCCCAGCTCGCGCAGCGCGAACGCGGCGTGAACGCAGCAGTAGTCGAACTCGATGCCCTGCCCGATGCGGTTCGGCCCGCCACCGAGGATGATGACCTTCTTCTTCCCGCTCTCGCGCCGCTCGTTTTCGTCGCCGTAGGTCGAGTAGTAATACGGCGTGTAAGCCTCGAACTCCGCGGCGCAGGTGTCCACGAGGCGGTAGGTGGGTTGAATGCCGAAGACTTTTCGAAGCTCTCGCGTGGAGTTGTCCGTCCCGCCAAGTTTCAACGCGATTTGCCGATCACTGAAACCGAGCTTTTTCCAGCGAAGTATCAGGTTTGGAATTTCGGGCGTTTTCCCCCAAGAACGCCCACTCTCCTTGGCCAGAGCGCGTTCACGCTCGATGCTGTATTCGCGTGTTACCTCATCCGCGAGTTGCTGGATGTTCTGCAGGAACCACCGGTCAATCTTCGTCAGCTCGAAAACCTGCTCCACCGTCCAGCCGCGCTGGAACGCGAGACCGAGGAAAAATATCCGCTCCGCGTTCGGCACTGTCAGCTTCGTGCGCAGCACGTCGTCGCTTTCCACCACGGCATCCTTGCCGTCGCCGATGAGCCCGAAGCGTTTGATCTCCAGCGAGCGCAACGCCTTTTGCAGCGCCTCCTTAAACGTGCGGCCGATGGCCATCGCCTCGCCCACGCTCTTCATCTGCGTCGTCAGCACCGCGTCGGCCTGCGGGAATTTCTCGAACGTGAAGCGCGGGCACTTCACCACCACGTAGTCAATCGTCGGCTCGAAGCTCGCGGGCGTCTCGCGCGTGATGTCGTTCTTCACCTCGTCGAGCGTGTAACCCACCGCCAGCTTCGCGGCGATCTTCGCGATGGGGAATCCGGTCGCCTTCGACGCGAGCGCCGAGCTGCGCGACACGCGCGGGTTCATCTCGATCACGATCATGCGCCCGTTGTCCGGGTTCACGGCGAACTGGATGTTCGACCCGCCCGTCTCCACACCGATCTCACGGATGACCGCAAACGACGCATCGCGCATGAGCTGATACTCGCGGTCGGTCAGCGTCTGGATCGGCGCGACGGTGATCGAGTCGCCCGTGTGAACGCCCATCGGGTCCACGTTTTCGATCGAGCAGATGATCACGCAGTTGTCCGCCTTGTCGCGCATCACCTCCATCTCGAATTCCTTCCACCCGAGCAGCGACTCCTCGATGAGCACCTCCGTGACCGGCGACATGTCGAGCCCGCGCGTCACGATCGTTTCAAATTCCTCCTTGTTGTAGGCGATGCCGCCGCCCGAGCCGCCGAGCGTGAACGCCGGCCGGATGATGAGCGGGAAGCGCCCGATCTCCGCCGCGATCTTCCGCCCCTCCTCCATCGTGTGCGCCACGCCGCTGAGCGGCATGTCGAGGCCGATCTTCAGCATCGCCTCCTTGAACGCCAGCCGGTCCTCGCCCTTGTGAATCGCCTCCGGCTTCGCGCCGATCATCCGCACGTTGTGCTTCGCGAGCACGCCCAGCTCGTGCAGCTTCATCGAGCAGTTGAGAGCCGTCTGCCCGCCGAGCGTCGGGAGCAGCGCGTCCGGCTTTTCTGCGGCGATGATCTTCTCCACGACCTCCGGTGTGATCGGCTCGATGTAAGTGCGATGCGCGAACTCCGGGTCCGTCATGATCGTCGCCGGATTCGAGTTCACGAGCACGACCGTGTAGCCCTCCTCCTTCAGCGCCTTGCAAGCCTGCACGCCCGAGTAATCAAACTCGCACCCCTGCCCGATGACGATGGGGCCGGAACCGATGACGAGGATTTTGTGGATGGACGTGTCTTTTGGCATGGGCGCGTGCGGAAAAAAATCGGTGAAAAGGTAAAAGCCCGCGCGGTGTAGCAGCGCGCCCCCCGCGGGGCAATGGGGCATTGCACAAAATTCGCGGCGGCAGGTGACACTGCGGCGAAAAAAAACAAATCCCCCATCCGCTTGCGGAACGATCCGGCCATTTGGCGGAATCACCTACGCGCCTGCCAGAATCACCCCGGAGCTTGCCAAAATCGCCCATTTCACCTCCAAAAGCGGTCAAATGAGGTCCAGCCGCTGTTTGCAGTCCTTTACTTCCCCGCGCCGGCGGCTTCGCGGGCCTCGTAGATGCGGACGGTGGTGATGTAGTCGAGGGCGCGCTGGAGGGCTTCGTCGCGGGGGCCTCTGGCGGGGGTTCCGCCCTTCGCCTTCAGCCGCTGCACCTGCTGGATTTCGTCGAGCTCGGGGTTTGTGCCGGCGACGAGGGCGGCTTCGTTCATGCGGGCGCGGGGCTTGTCGGTGACGAGGGGCATGACGCCGCTGCCGTTCATGGCGAGCTGGAGCACTTCCTCGGTGCGCTCGCGGGGGACGTTCACGGCGAGGTCGGGCGCGAGGCCGCCGGGAAAGACGGGCGTGGCGTCGGGCAGGGTGACTTCACCCACGGCGACGCGGAGGACGCGCCCGCCGGCGAGCGGGATGTCCTCAAACTGCGCGGCCTCGCCCTTGGTCTGCTGGCCGATGACGTAGGCGCGCAGGTGGGTGTGGAGCACGGCGGCGATGACTTCGCCGGCGCCGGCGGTGTCGCCGTCCACGAGGACGGTGAGCAGGCCGCGCCATTTCGGGTTGTCGCGGGAGGTGAGGATTTCCTCGTCGTTGGCCTTCGGCTTTTTGATGGAGAAGAGGACGCGGCCCTTCGGGGCGAAGCGGCGGCAGCACTCGGCGGCGAGCTCGAAGTCCGTGCTGTGCGGCGTGGCGCGGAGGTCGAGCACGACGGCGGTGGGCGGCTTTGCGGCGAACGAGTCGAAGGCGGCGTCGAGCGCGGCGAGGTTCCCGGGCGACAGCGCGCCGAGGCGGAGGTAGCCGATGCCCTTGTCGAGAAGCTCCGAGCGGAACTCGCCGTTGCGGTGCTCGGGCGCCCTGCCCGGCGTGAAGATGCGCGCGCCGGCGCCGAGGCGGTCGAGCAGGCCCTGGACGGCGGCGCGGGCGAGCGCGGTGTCGTCGAGGGACTCGGGGTGGAGGTAGTTGCCGCGGAGGATTTCGACGATCTGCTTCAGCTCATCCTCGGCGAGGGCGTCGGCGGCTTCGCGCGAGGAAAGCTGGCGCGGCGACGGCTCGGCGGCCGGCGCCTTCGTCTCACCGGACTCCGCAGGTGCCGCGGGCTTTGCCGCCGCATCGGCCGTGGCGGGTGCGGCCGTGGTTTTCAGCGGAACGGGATCGGGGAGACTCTGCTGCGCCCCCGCGTGATTTGGCACAAGCACGCACGCGAAAGCGGCGGCGAGGGCGGCAGTTTTCTTCATGGGGGCGGACGCTAGCGCTAGAGGCCCTTCGCCGCAATGTCCGAGCGATACTGCATCCCGTCGAAGTGAATCCCCGCGACGGCCTCGTAGGCGCGCCGCTTCGCCTCGGCGAGCGTGGGCGCGAGCGCGGTGACGCCGAGCACGCGGCCGCCGGCGGTGACGAAGCTGTCGCCGTCGCGCTTCGTGCCTGCGTGGAAGACGGTCGCCGCGGATTTTTCCAAGCCCGTGATCCTTTTCCCTCCCGCGTAGCTGCCGGGATAGCCGCCGCTCGCGAGGATGACGCACACGGCGGCGTCCGGCTTCCAGCGCGCGGTGGTCTGCGCGAGGCGGCGGTCGATGGTCGCCTCGAGGAGTTCGACGAGGTCGCTGTCGAGCCGCGTGAGAAGCACCTGCGTCTCCGGGTCGCCGAAGCGGCAGTTGAATTCGAGCACCTTCGGGCCGTCGCGCGTGATCATGAGGCCGGGGAAAAGCATGCCGCGGAAATCGAGCCCGTCCGCGCGCAGCCCGGCGATGAAGCGGTCGAGCACCTCGGTGCGCACGCGCGCCTCGAGCGCGGGCGGGAGCACTTTGTCCGCGGGTGAAAAGGTGCCCATGCCGCCGGTGTTCAGGCCCTGGTCGCCATCGAGCGCGCGCTTGTGGTCCTGCGCACTGGGGAAAAGCAGATAGCTGCCGCCGTCCACAAGCGCGTGGATGCTGCATTCGACGCCCTCCAGAAATTCCTCGATCACCACCTCCGCGCCCGCATCGCCGAACTTCCGCTCCTCCATGATCTCGCGGATCGCCGTCTCGGCCTCCGCGTGGGTCTCCGCGATGATCACGCCCTTGCCAAGCGCGAGACCGCTGGCCTTCACGACGATGGGCGTGCGCATCTTCGCGGCGAAGGCGCGCGCCTCGTCCGCATTTGAAAACTGGCCGCTGGCCGCAGCCGGGATGCCGTGGCGGAGCATGAACTCCTTCGCAAACACCTTCGACGACTCCAGCCGCGCCGCGCTCTGCGTGGGGCCGAAAATGCGGAGGCCTTCGCTTTGGAATCGATCCACGATGCCTGCGGCGAGGGCGTCATCCGGCCCCACGACCGTGAGGCCGATCCCCTGCTCCTTCGCGAACTTCACCAGTGCGTCGTGCTCGGAAATCTTCAGCGGCACGCACTCGGCGATCTGCGAGATGCCGCCATTTCCCGGCGCGCAGAAGACCTCCGTGACGCGCGGGGACTGCCTCAATTTCCAGATGAGCGCGTGCTCGCGCCCGCCGCTGCCGATGACGAGGACCTTCATGATTTACACGGCCGGCTGCTGCTGCGTGAGGCAGTGGAACGCACCGAGGCCCCAGATGAGCTCGCGGCAGTCGATGCCGACGACTTTCCGCCCGGGGAACGCCTTCTCCAGAATCGCCGCCGCCCAGCGGTCGTTCGCGTCGGCGAAGGTCGGCAGCAGCACGACTTTGTTGGCGATGTAGAAGTTCGCGTAGCTCGCGGGGAGGCGCTGGCCCTCGCGCACGATTTTGCGCGGCATGGGGAGCTTGATCACGTCAAAGCGCGAGGCCGGGCCCCTTTCCCCGTCATCCCCTTCGTCATCGTCTGCCTCATCGTCGTCGCCTGCGCTCCGCGCGCCCGCATCCGCGGTCATGCCGGCGAGGAACTCGTAGTTCGCCCGCAATGGTTCGTGATTTGTGTCGCTCTCGTCTTCCTCGTAGGCAGCGACGATGGTTTCGGCGTCCACAAAGCGCGCGATGTCGTCGATGTGGCCATCGGTGTCGTCGCCCTCGATGCCGTCGCCAAGCCAGAGGATCTCGCGCACACCGAGCCAGTCGCGGAGGCGCTGCTCGATCTGCGCCTGCTTCAGGTCGGGGTTGCGGTTCCGGTTCAGGAGGCAGCTCCGCGACGTGAGCAGCAGGCCGCTGCCGTTCACATCGATCGAGCCGCCCTCGAGGATCATGCCGGGATACTCGACGGACAGCCCGAACTTCTCCGCGATCGCCGTCGGCACGTAGTCGTCGTCGTCGAAGGGCGGATACTTGCAGCCCCACGCGTTGTAGCCCCAGTCGAGGATGAGCGACTTCGGCGCCTCGCTGCGCGTGACGAAGATCGGGCCGTGGTCGCGGCACCAGGGCTCGTTGATCGGAATGTGGTGGAAGGTGACGTGCGAATCGCGCGCGCCGACCTTCGCCAGAATCTTTCGCACATCGGCCTCATGCGCGCCGTCGCACACGTTGATGTTCACCGGCTCCGAGTCCGCGAGCGCGTGGACCATCTTCGCGATGGCGGGCATCGCCTTGTCGTAGGCGCCCTTGCCGGGGAAGCTCACGCCTTCGCGGCGCGGCCACGAGAGCCACGTCGCCGCATGCGGCTCCCACTCCGCGGGCATGCGGTAGCCGCGCGCGGCGGGTGCGTCCGGCGCGGGCTCCACGATTTCCTTCTGAACCTTCGCCAGCTTCGCGGGCTTCGGCTCCTTTGC
>JBGAPU010000021.1:0-64571 GCA_044221035.1 Chthoniobacteraceae bacterium
CGTTCGGCATCACACGCACGCCGGGCTGCACGGGCTGACCGGGCTGACCAATCGGACCAGGCTGACCAGACCGAACCGGCTGAACCGGCTGAACCGGCTGCGCCCCACCTACGCCGGGAATGCGGACGCCGGGCGGCGGAGCCACTGGCTTGAAGGGGGAGACGGGCGGCGGGGTCGCGGGGCGGATGGCCGAGGGCGGCGCCTTCGACACGCTCACCGGCTGGGAGGCGGCGGGCATTGCGGATTTGGGATTGCGGACTGCGGATTGCGGCCCGGCCTCCCCAGCGGCCGGCCCTTGCACATGGAACGCGACGAGCAGGGCAACTAGCGCCCCGTAAAAGGGCCACACCGTGAGCGACCCCAGCGCCCGGAGCACGCATCCCAAATCCCGAATCCCCAAATCCGCCCCCGGCAGCACCAGCCACTCCTCCGCCTTTGGCAGGTTCCCGCCACTCAGCGGCACCCGCGCCATGAACCGGTTGTAGGCATCCGCCGCCCGCCGCCCCATCGCCACACAGCATGCATCCCACAGCGCCAGCAACACCACCACGGCCATCAAAGGCAGTGCCGCCACCTGAGTTTGACCTGTGCTGAACAGGATCATACCCGCCACAACGGCGCCGCTCCATGTCTTCGATCTCGACGCATATCCACTGTGTCGGTTAAGCGCGCTTTGCAGTGCAACCGCGTGGGCTTGGATGGCGGCTTGAGCGGCGTTCGGTTCGGGCATGGAAGGTGGTTTGGGGTGAGTTTATCCAGCTACTAGCTGTTTCATTTTGGGCACATACTTAGCTGGCGCGACGTTTCAAAAACAGCGCGGCGAGAACGATGACGGCACCGATTCCCACCAACCATGACCACCAGCGCAATGATTCCCGTATCGGTCGTTCAGCATTTGCAACAACAGGCGGAGCAATGACTGGCGGCGGTGGAGTTTCCTGCGCCGGGGCCGGTTTCACGGTAGGCGGCAACGGGATCACTCGCTTGCTGTCCTCCGGATTTGGCAGCGACGGCGGCAGATCGGGAACCGGCGGCTTCACCGCGATGTAATCGCCCACCTTGAATGCCGCCTCGTTTTGCTTCCACCACACGCGCATCTCCTCGCGGAAAGCGGTGAATGGGTAGATGCCAGCGTTGCGCCGGGTTTTTGCCCATTCCCGCATCTCGGGGGAAAAGTGCTTACTTGCCGCCACAATTTTGAGTGATGTGAACGCGGAAAACGCCGACCGGGGAGGTGCCATGATTCCAATCGGGTCTCCGGTCGAGCGCAGGGTGCTTTTGTCTCCATCGTTCAGAAAAAAATCCCCGGCCAAGTGGGGAATAATCGCCGGCTGCTCAGCCCAGACAAGCTCCTCTGCGATATGGTAGGAAGTCCTTGTCCCATAGCTCCTCTGATACCTAAAAACAGCACCCTCAACAGTCTCGGGGTCTGCAAGGCGCAGCAAAACAATTTGAGCCCCAGTCTGACTTGGCATTTCGTTCCCAATCTCACTCCGCTTTCCCGTTGCAATGTCTCTCAACAACTTGACCGCTGCGTCATGGTTTTCAGCGGAAATCAACGACAAGTCCGCCTTGCGACCTCCAGACGCAAGTAGGCGCACAACAATGCCCTCTAATGGATCTTGTTGAGCACGCACCGACGCCACCAAGATTACGGACAATAACGTGCAACATACGAACGCAAGAGATGCCTTCATTAGGTGCTGATTCGATTCTTCGGAACGCCTCACAAGCCGCGTTCAATGGCCCGCTCTTTAGCTCTTCTCCAATCCTCATGCCGGATCCAGCGGCCGAGAGGTTGAAAATTACCGTTTCCGTCTCCACCATTCCTCATGAGGGGAACAGTTCCGGTCGGGTGCGGGTCATTATCATGGTCATTTTCCTCTTTGATCCGCGTGGATAGATTTAGCCAATGCCCAAACTCATGCGCCAACACACGAGCGAGCGAATTACTCGCACCGCTGTTGTTCTCTGGAGCGAGAAGCGCCGGAATACTGCCCTTCCAATTATCCACACCAATAAACACGAAGCCAGTAATCGGATCACTGTAACCGATGGTTACCTCGCCAGCGTCAAAACGGTTAACATTTGGTAGATCTAAAAGAGGGACAAAAACAATGATGCAATCCTTTCCATCCTTGTTCTGCGAGGTGAAAAGCGCGCGATTCTGATCAATGTTGTTGAGGTCGCCATTCCCGGATATCCACCATCGGTTATTGTTGCCGACTTTGAAGGGAAACTCCCTGAGACCCCAACCGTCGGATGTTGTGCCAGGAAGTATTTCCGGAGCGCTGGGGCTGGCGAATACTGCTGTTTGCGCAAACCGCGTGTCGATTTCTACACTTAACGGACCTGGTGTCGCGTCTGTCAACCCTGACAATTGGCCATTGAAGGTCGCTGTTCGCCAACGCTTAAGCGCGTCATTGTCATTAGGATTTCCAGTCGCAAATCCCAGTGAATCGTTAGTTTCCAATAGCTTGAAAAATCTGCACTTCACAGTTTGCCGCTCTGGCAGCAGCATCACCTTCATGCTCGAAACCATCGAATGGTTGGATTTTAGCTGCACCTCCACCGTTGCAGTGGCGATTGTGTTTCCCTCGCCCAAGGCAGTGATGGTGAGGTTCGTCTCATTTGCGGTCAGAAACCTTGGGGTGACTGAGATAAGCTGAGCAGAACCGGCAGCCGGGACGATTTCAAAAGCACTCAGGTCAACGCCCGCCCCAAATACAAGCTTGGTCAGTGTGTTGACGTTTCGCGGCGCATTTCTGCAAACGCTGGTCCAAGCCACCCATTCGTCTTCGTCCTTCTTACCAGCGGGATCTTTATCGCCGTTGAGCGGCGGATCAAAGCCCTCAGACAAGACATTTCGCGCTTTAAACTCCACTGTCAGGAGGGAGACAGTCACATTCTGCCCCGGCTCAGCGGTGACATCAACGAAGTCGGAAAGCGTCTGGCCCTTGTGAATCACCAGTTGGAACGTGGAAGTCTGCGGCGTGGCACCCGGCGAGGTTGTGCTCGTGATGGTCTTCACATAAGTCCGAACAATCTCCCGCGCCGCGGGGCCGCCGTTGTCGGTTTGCAGCCAGAACAGCGAGCGCGATGCGTTGCCGTCCCCCGAATTGCTCGCGGTGATCGGTCCGCCACCTGGAGAAAGGAGCGCCCGCTGCGCCTCCGTCGGATGGGCGATCGTCAGCCACTGCTCGCGCATTCCGTCATACTCAGAACTCGTAATGGGCTCACCACTGCCCAGAGGGGCATCTGGAACATCAGTGAACCGATAAGTCATTCCCGCGCTCCAAGCTCCGGCAATTTCCGTCGCGTCCAAGGGTGGCGGTGGCGGCAGGGAAGCGATGAGGTCATTGGAGACGGTCGCTCCGACCGTCACCAGCCCGTATTGCGGTATGAACACGTGATGCAGGCCAGACCAAGTGCCCTTCAAAAGCGGCTCACCATTCGCATCCTCAATGATCTCGCCGCTCGGATCGCGGATCTCGGTCACGCCATCCTCATCCCAGTTGCTCACCCACTCCCCGGGGCCGCTGGAAGCAGGCGCGACATCGGAAAGGCCCTTCATCGTCCAATATTTGGCGAGGTCTTGCCCAGTCAGCCACTGGGCGGTAAGCGTCGTGGCCGTTCCCGTTGTCGGGTTCGTATAGATGTATTCACCCTTTCCCGAGCCGTTGAAGGAGTCACTGGAATAGGCGTAGCTGATGACCTCCGTTGACGGCACCCGCGTGTCCTGAACACTGCTCGAGAGCACGTATTGCACGGCGTTCCTGGAGGTGAGGACATCCAAGTATCCCTGGTTGAATGCTTCCAGCCAGGAAAGCCCGTCAGTAACACCACCGACGTTGCGCGGTTGATCGGCATCGCTGGCATCGAAGCGGTTGAGGCCATACTGCATCTCAATGAGATCGGAAAGTCCGTCGCCGTCGCTGTCCATCCCCGCGAGCACCGCCTCGCTGAGAAATGTGATGCCGGGGCTGCTCACGGTCGCCGAGGGCTGGCCGCCAAAGCGCTCATAGGTGATGCGATACACGTAGTTCACCCCCGGCTCCCCGAGGTCCACGAGATGGAAGCCGAAGGTGCCGTCCGACCACGGGACTGCATACGTCGAGGGCGTTCCGCTGATGGTGGCGCTGGTGGTTCCATTGTCGATCCGCTCGATCGTGAATGCAGCCGTGGGATCCCCGCTCGTGGCGGCAGAGGGGTGCTCCCAAATAAGTTCCATTGTGGTGACACCCGTCTGAACAGCAACCGCGCTGTTGGCAGGCTCGACATAGAGGTGGCTGAGGTAGTAGAGAGTGGCCGTATCCTTCAAATACGCCTCCAGCCAAGTCAGGCTGTCATCGTAATCGCCAATGGACCCCCGCGGCCCACCCGCATCGGTGGGATCATTCCTGTTCAGGCCGAACTTGATCTCAACCAAATCGGGAATCTGGTCGCCATCGGTGTCCTGAGCAGGAGTGAGCAGGGTGTCCATGAGGCCGTTGTCGTAGGCCTGTCTCCACGAGAGGCCGTCGGTCTGGCCGCCGACGTAGCGCAGGTAGTCAGCGTCGCCCGCGTAGCTGAGATTCAACCCACGCTGGGTCTCGACGGCGTTCGGAATGCCATCCCCGTCCAAGTCCGGGATCAATACCTCCAAACAGTCGTTCACATAGGCCACGATCCACGAAAGTCCATCGGTCTGTCCGTTGACAGTGCGAGGATTTTTCGCGTCGAGATCAACGTTTCGGTTCAATCCATACCTCACCTCGACCAGATCAGGAATAAGATCGCCATCCGAGTCCAAATCCGCGAACTTGGTGACGAAGCCGATGTTCGTCGTCACCGACGTCTGCCCGGCGAAGTAGGCATCAATGAGGGCCGAGTCCAAAGGATAGCTGTCGACGAACCGCGGGTCCGTGCAGAAAACACGGACTTCATCGCGGTTGCTGACGCCGTCGTCATCCCAATCGTTCTCCGCCACGCTCTTCGAAAAATCGTGCGGGGGAATATCCAGCACATTGCGCCCCGTGATCTGTTCATAGAGCACCGGATCGTCCACCACCGTGGCGAGCGGAATGTCTGCGCGGGCCTTCTCGATGTTGAGGATGTAGTCGTCCATCACTGGCGCCTGAACATTTGGATCGAGGTGCCCGATCGGGGCATCCACGGCATCGTTGGGGTTCAGGGGATCGAGGCCATTGAGAATTTCATACACATCCGCGATGAAGTCCCCGTCGGCGTCCGATGTCGGGCTGAGAAGGTTATCCATCAAGGAAAGACTGCGGTTGTCCCACGCCTGCCTCCAAGTCAGGCCATCCGTCTGCCATCCAACGGCAGGCACATAGACATAACGCGGATTGCCCGCATCATCAGCGTTGAGCCGATCAAGGCCATATTGCGCCTCGACGGAATCCGGGATGCCGTCGGAGTCGGTGTCGTTCCCGTTGTAGTAGTCGTCGGGATGCGGGTCCGTGATATCCGGGACGCCGTCGCCATCGGCATCCGCCCAAGGTATTTCATAGAGCACCGTCGTGAATTGGACCGGGTGGTTGTCCGAATCCATCGGGATTGTGACAATCGTGGAGTTCCAACTCGAATCGAGCGGGGGCCAGAAAAACCCCGGCGAGTTGTTGAAGAAATCCGACGGGTAGGGGTCGGCGGTGTCCGGAATGCCATCGTGATCCGTGTCGCCCCAAGTGCTGGAGCCGGGCAGGCCGAAGCAGGTCTGCCCCGCGATGGTCTGCATGAAACCATCGATGCGGAAGCTGCCGCCGCCCCACCAGAACATG
Organism: Chthoniobacteraceae bacterium; assembly: GCA_044221035.1. Lineage (GTDB taxonomy): Bacteria > Verrucomicrobiota > Verrucomicrobiia > Chthoniobacterales > Chthoniobacteraceae > SXWH01. The sequence goes on from JBGAPU010000021.1 coordinate 5,778, forward strand.
GGGGGATTGTTGTTGTTTCCGTCTGCGGGGTATTGGTCGAGGGAATCCGGGATCCCGTCGCCGTCGCCATCGCCCCATGTTCCCGGATAGCTTCCAGCATTCCAAGTGAGGAAGGCGCCATTGACCGGAAAGGTGCCGCCACCCCAATAGAACTCCTGCGCTCCTCCCCCGCCGCCGGAATTGCCGTTGTTGGAATCATTGGGATAGGAATCCGGCCCGTTCGGGATGCCGTCGCCGTCGGGATCCGACCACTGGCCCGCATACCAGCCGGCAGGAAAGTCCACGGTGGCATTGTTGATCGGATAACTGCCGCCACCCCACCAGAAGCTGTTGTTGGAAGGATCCTCCGGGTAGGAATCCAGCGAGTCCGGGATGCCGTCGTTGTCGAAGTCCGCCTCGTTGGCGCGGTGCCACTGGCCGGGCAACTCGACGGAGCTGCCGTTCACCACACACAGTCCTCCGTTCCACCACGCGGTGTTGTTTGTGGAATCGTAGCGGTAGGGATCGAGATCATCGGGGATGGTGTCCCCGTCGTTGTCGCCCATGGTCGCCGCGATATGGCAGCCGGAAAGGGTCTGCTGCGTCCCGTCAATCCAGAAGGTTCCGCCGCTCCACCAGACGCTGTTGTTGCCGGGATCATTCACGTAAGGATCCAGCACATCCGGGATGCCGTCAGCGTCACTGTCCGGGCCACGCAGCCCGCCCACTTGTCCTGCCTCGAACGGAGTCCAGATGCCACTGACGAACCACCAGCCGCCCTCCCAGGTGAAATAGGTGCCGTTCCATGGATCGTTCTGGTGAATGTCGAGCACGTTTGGGATGCCGTCGCCATCCTTGTCACTGGCATCGCCATTGAGGTCGCCCGTGTCGTAGCCGTAGAAATAGACGGGATTGAAGCTGCTCCACTGCCCCTCAATCAGGAAGCTGCCGCCCGGCCAGAGGAACAACTGCGGAGTGCTGAGATTCTCCAGCAGGGACACCATGGCGTCGGGGACATTGTGGGAATTTGTGCAGGCACCCGAGCCGGAAAACCACTGGGCGCGGACCCGGCACTGCCTGTCATCGAAGGAAATCTCGCCGCCCGGCCACCAGTAGCTGTTGTTCGTGGCGTCCTGTATATACAGGTCCAGCGAATCGGGGATGCCGTCGTTGTCAGCATCTCCCCCGGCGGCATGCCACTGGCCCGCGAAGGTGGTAAGGACACCGTTCACCACAAACGGCACACCGCCAAACTCGCTGCCGCCGCTCCACCATGCGATGGCCCCGCTGGATGCTGCTGCTTGGAATTGGTCATACCAGACTGGAACTCCATCGCTGTCGGGATCAGCGGTGCCCGGTCCACTGCCGGGCTCATTGTCCCCTGGTGCCAGCGAAATCCAATAAGGCGATCCATTTGTGTCCGGCACATAGACCGCGCCGGTGCGGTAGGTGGGAAAAAAGATCCAGGACAAGACAATCCACAATTGCAGCCAGCCGATGAGGGGATGCCGGCAGCGGGTGAGGAATGCCGGACGAGGTGCTTCGGGGGGGTGAAATGCATGGCTCTGTGAGGTGGAGGTGCTGTGCTTTCGTGGTGTCCCGCTGCACTCGGATGCGGAAATCCGCGAAACGGTGGTGCTGGGAACGCAGGATATTGCAAGCCCATTCCCTTTGATGCTCAAGAATTATTTTCGGGTGAAACTCCCCATGCTTTTGGGGAGAACTACCCTGTTTCAGGGCCGTCCAAAATTGGAACGCATCATCCCAAGCGCTTGGATTCATCATGGTTTCCGGGCGATGCGCTGGATTTTTGTGAATTGCGCCAATAGGGTGTTTTCCCCCACGCCAAAGGGGAGCATCCCCCGAGGGCATTGCGCGGCTCGATTCCGGATGCGTTTCAGCGCATCGTCTGCACGTCGTCGAGATTGAGCAGCAGATTCGCCGTCAGCGTCCATGCGGCGAGTTCACAGGCGTCGCGGTGCGCGTTGACGACCGAGGCGCCGATGAGCTTCCGCGCCGAACCCGGGTTGCGGCGAAATTCCGCGAGCTGGAAATCAACGCATTTCCGCAGCTCGGCAGCTTCGGCGGTGCTCGGGCTGCGACCCGTCGCGAGCCGGAAGCCGAACTCGATGCGCTCCGTTTTCGCATTCATCATCCGCAGGGCGAGCCCGCGCGCGGCCTCCATGTAGTTTGCGCCGCTCAGCGGCAGCAGCACCTGTCCTCGGAGGGGAGCAGGGAGCAGGGACACAGCGATGCACAACCGACTTTCCCAGCAGCACCGGCATTCAGCCCATGCACACGTCGCGCGCCATGTGGCTGTCGCGGCGGCGCATTCCACTGCGCCTCAGGCCACCCTGGCCTTGTCGTTCGGCTTGTGGCCGAGCATCGCCATCGTCTGCTGCAGCGTCTCCACCTGCAGCGGCTTTTTCAGCACGGTGACAGGACCGAGCTTGAGAATGTTGTCGAGCATCTGGCTGTCCGGGAAACCGGTGATGATCACGATCGGCATGTCCGGGTGAATCTCCTTCGCCTGCTTGTAGATCTCGTCGCCCGTCGCGTCGGGCAATTGAAGATCCAGAAAGCAAAGATCGAACTTCTTCTTCTGCATCGCATCAATGGCAGCCTCGCCCGTGCCCACAACGATGCGCGCGAAGCCCTGCTTTTTCAGGAAGAGCTTGAACATGCTCTGCAGCCCCTCGTCGTCGTCCACCACGAGGACGGTCGGCTGAGTCTCATCGCGGCTGCGCATCACATCGCGCTCCAGCATGTCGCGCTTCACCCGCCAGCGGCCGCCGATTTGAATCGCCGGAAGCTGCCCGCGCTGCACGAGATAATACGCCGTGGGCAGCGGGATGTTGAGGTATTCCGAGACCTCCTTCACAGTCATCAGATTGTGCGCCTGCGCCTGTGCTTGGGCTTGGGCCAGCGCATTCTGCGGCTGAACCGGTTCAGGATTGGATGGAGAAGGACGAGCCATGCTCAACGTTGTGGGGAAAATGGTAATTTTAGAGAACGATGTCAACCTTAGTTTTTATAGAAACCATCAACTGAATACGAGGCTCAAAACATCAAATCGCGCGATTTGGCCGCCAAATTCACCAAACCAAAGCCGCATCGGTCGTCGCGAACCGATACAGGACGCGAGCGCTGAGACCGAATGGCGGCGGAAAGTCCCTTTGAAGAGCCGCCGATTTCCCAAGAGTGACCGCATCGGCGACGCGGCAGTCCCCGGACAGAGGCTCCGCACGCTGAAACGGAATTTTCTGTTTCCCCCGCGGCGTTTTCCACGTATCTCCGCCCTCCCTTCGGAGCAGAAAAACGACGTTTAACGAACCACACCACTCCACACCATGCCGAAACTTTTCATCCCTGGGCCCGTCCAAGTCTCCGAAAAAACCTTCCGCGCGATGTGCCGGCCGATGATCGGGCACCGCAGCGGTGATTTCAAAAAGCTCTACGGCGGGATCCAGCCGAAGCTGAAGGAACTCTTCGGGACGACGCAGCCGGTGATGCTTTCCACGAGCAGCGCGTGGGGCGTGATGGAAGGTTCGATTCGCAATCTCGTCGGCACGGGCAAGGTGCTGAACTGCATGTGCGGCGCGTTTTCCGACAAGTGGCTCGATGTGTCGAAAAAGTGCGGCAAGGAAGCGGTGGCGCTGCAGGTGGAATGGGGCCAGCCCATCCGCGGCGAGCAGCTCCGCGCGGCGCTGAGCGCGGGTGGATTCGATGCGGTGACGCTCATCCACAACGAGACCTCGACCGGCGTCATGTCGAACATCGAGGAGATCGCGGCGGTGATGAAGGACTTCCCGGATGTGTGCCTGATCGTGGACACGGTGTCGTCGTTCAGCGTGGTGCCGATCCCGATGGACGCGCTGGGCATCGACGTGCTGCTGACCGGTTCGCAGAAGGCGCTCGCGATGCCGCCGGGCCTCGCGCTTTTCGCCGCGAGCAAGAAGGCGATGGACAAGGCGGCGACGGTGAAGGGCCGCGGCTACTATTTTGATTTCGCGGAGTTCGCGAAGAACCAGCTCGAGGACATGACGCCGAGCACGCCGAGCATCAGCCACATCTACGCGCTCGAGTCGAAGCTCGAGGACATTTTCACCGAGGGCGTCGCCGCACGCCACGCGCGGCACGCGGAGAACAATGCGATCGTGCACGAGTGGGTGAAGAAGCACGGCTTCGACTTTTTCGCGCCGGAGGGCTTCCGCTCGAAGTCGCTCACGTGCATCGCGAACAACAAGGGCATCGACATCGCCGAACTCGCGAAGAAGGCGAAGGAGCGCGGCTTCATCATCGACGGCGGCTACGGCAAGCTGAAGGGGAAGACCTTCCGCCTCTCCAACATGGGCGACGAGACGCCGGACACGATGCGCGAGCTGCTCACGGCGCTCGACGCTTGCCTCGCGGCCTGACGCCGGCACCCGCTCGATCCTCGACAGCACGCTGCCCCTCAGGCAGTGTCCCGGCCCAGTGCCAAAGCCGCGCCGTTCCAAATCCAAGACCGCACGGACGGACCCCGGTCAGCTCGAACTGACCGACCAGTCCGAGCTGAGAGTGTCAGCCCAGGCTGCCGAAGGGACGGATGGAGTGGACGACGACGGCGAGATGCCGCGCCGCCGTCTGCGCGACCGCCTGTGGAATGCCCTCGCCGGGCTGAGCCTTGTGCCGTTTGCGTGGGTGTTCACCGCGGCGCTCGTCCACACGTTCTCCAATGCGAACCCGAAAATCCAGCGAGCGCCGTTCTGGATGTCGCACGAGTTCCTGATGCTCGCGCTCGGCGCGGGGATCTGGGCGGGCTGGCTCTGCGTGAGCTTCCTCGTCTGGAAGCGACCGCGGCCTGTGCGCGTGTATGTCTTCGGCCACGAGATCATGCACGGGCTGATGGCACGCGCGTTCGGCGGGAAGATCAGGGGCTTCCACGTGAGTGCCGAGGGCGGATACATCGTCACAAACAAATACAACTTCCTCATCGCGCTCGCCCCGTATCTCTGGCCGTTCTACTCGGTGCCGGTGCTGGCGGCGTGGGGCGTGTCGGCGTTTTTCAACGGCGCGCCGTGGATGCGCGAATTCTTCCTCGTGGCACTGGGGTTCACGTGGATGTTCCACCTCACGTTCACGCTCTGGGTGATGTCGCGCGGGCAGAGCGACCTGCTCGGGCCGGGCCGCATTTTCTCCATCACGCTCATCTACCTTGCAAATGCACTGCTGCTCGGCGGCGCCCTGTTTGTCTTTGCGCCGGAGATCACGCTCGGGGCCTACGTGCAGGAGCTGTGGACGAGCATGCTGGCGTTTTACCAGTGGGTGGGCGACGCGCTCGCATCGTGCGTGAGCTTCACCGGCAGGATGTGGCGGGGAATCACGGGCGGATAGCGGTTCGGAGAAATTTTTTGCCGCCGGCAAGGCGCGGCACGGTTCCGGCTATGTCAGTGTTGCAACCCGATGAAAACGCAGCACACCGATCGCAACACAGCCAGGCCCCTCGGGCCCGCGGCCGTCGTCCGTGAGGTGCTGGCCAGCGTTCTTCCGGGCAGCATCATCGCGCCTGTGTCCAGCGGATGGCTTCTGCCGCGGCTGCCGATCGCAGGGAACCGAGGCGCGATGATTCCTCTTTGTTGATGTTGGTTGGGAAAAAGGTGGGCGGAGTCCGGGGGGTCTCCGCCCACCTCACCCAAAGCTGGGTGCGGCAGTTCGGAGCGTGTCACGCGGCCACCGCGTGCTTTCCCCGCTACCAAAAGCTCGGGTCAGGAACCCAGCCGCTCGGCAGCGGCGTGACATCCATGAGAACCGCGCCGGGCGGACGACGCTCATCGCGCCCGAGCTCCACCACCGCGAGTTCACCGGTCTGGACGCCGCCCCTGCGCAGGTAGGTCAAGAGCAGCCGGCGATGGCGGGGTTTCGGACCCGGTTCCGGCGGCACGAACAGCCGGAGAGTGCGGATGGGCTGCGGATAGCGCTGGAAGAGTTCGATGTCGGTGAGGACGACCTGATCAGCATAGCGGTTGAGTTGGTGGACAGCACCGAGGCAGTTGGCCATCGTGGGCCACCCGGGCGCTTCAAAGGCGTGGCGGTGCATGTTGCAATTCCCCCCAATCGTCACGAACGCGCTGGCGAGCCCGAACAGCGCACCCACTGGCAGCGCGAGCCGGATTTTTCCCAAAGCATCGATCCCGAAAAAGGCGAGCGCCGCGTGCAGTGCGAAGGTGCCGAAAAAATACTGCGGTCCCGGCGGGATTCGCAACGCGGTGAACAGCAGGAATTGCAGGCACAGCCCCGCGATCAGGACCGCTTGGAAAAGTTCACGCGTCCCGACGGCGGCTCCCGCGCGGAGCGCACGCAGCACTGGAACGACACGGCACGCGGAGGAGACGATCCCGATCCAGATGACCGGGTAAATGAGCAGCGTGAGCCACCTCGCCGCCTGCGCAAGCCACGCCAGATCCCCCGGCCACGCGACGCCCCCCGCATGGTCGGAACCGGAAAGGAGGTTGCCGCCGAGGAAGGGCGCGAACGCGGACTGGAGCCGGGGAGTTCCGACCGGATACTGGAGATTGACGCCGCCTTGCGTGATCTTCCAAAAAATCACGCCGACCACAGCCCCGATGTAGAGAAAATGCAGGATGAAAAGCACCGCGCCGACGCGCCACATGGCGGCCTTGTCGGCACGGAAATCCGCCCGGTGCCGCCAGAGCAGATACGCGCCAACCGGGACGGCCAGCGGCAGAGCCTGCGGATGATTGATCGGCAGGAGGATGACGCAGACCATGCAAATGCGCAGCGAGCGGGCGCGCCTCGACGCGAGGAAGTCGGCGAACGACGCCAAGCAGAGTGTGCCAACGGGGATCGTGAAACTGGCGTCCCAGAGGATTCGGTGGAAGGCGACGACGTTCGGCGCAATCAAGACTGCCGCGGCGAACCACGCCTTCAGCCCAAGTATCCGCGCCAACCACAGCAGCCCGATTCCCGTGAGCACCGCGCAGAGCAGCCCGCGCAGGACGACGACCGTCGGCAGGTCGTGCGTGACAGCCAGCAATGCCTGATAAATCTGTGTCGGCACAGGCCCGTAGGGGACACCGAAATTTCCGAACAGCCCCATGTGGGCGGGCAGCCCGTCTTGATTGAAGTAATACGCATTCGCAATCAGCCGCGGCTCGTCGATGAGCCACGAGACATCGCTTGGCCAGAGGACCACCGGAATGAGCGTCGCAAGCGCAAGCAGCCACGGCACTAGAAGGCGTCGGTTTCGCATGATGAGCGCGGCAGACTCGGAAAATCGGACATCCAGCGCAAGAGGAAGCCCGCCCCCGTGCCTTCCGGAGGATGTTCCAAATTGCGCGCCGGCCCACGGCGCGACATGCTCCGCGTTTTCATGGGAGATTTCACGTTCACTTTCCTCGGCACGGGCACCTCGCAGGGCATCCCGATGCTCACCTGCGACTGCGCGGTCTGCCGCTCCTCGGACCCGCGCGACAAGCGCACGCGCGCCGCGGCCTACGTCGAGACACCGGAATGCTCCTGGGTCGTGGACACCGGGCCGGATTTCCGCCAGCAGGCGCTGCGGGAGGGAATCCGGCGCGTGGACGCAGTGCTGATCACCCACGCCCACACGGATCACATCATGGGCTTCGACGACCTCCGCGCATTTTGCCACGGCGGAAAAGTGCTGCCCGTCTATGGCTCGGAGGAGACGCTCACCCAGCTCCGCAGCTCATTTTCATTCGCGTTCGACGGCAGGAACCGATTCCCCGGCTACATCAACCCCGAGACACACGTTGTCGCGAGCGCCTTCCGACTTGGGGAGACGGAAATCGCCCCCCTCCCCGTCCCTCACGGACGAGTCACAACCAACGGCTACCTTTTCATCCGCCGCGGAAGGCGGCTGCTCGCCTACCTCAGCGACTGCAAATCCGTCCCCGAACCCGTCCGCGCCGAAATCGCCGGCGTGGACACTCTCGTCCTCGACGCCCTTCGGCACCGTGAGCACCCCACGCACATGAACCTCACGGAGGCGCTCGAAACTGCCGCCGCCATCCGTCCACGCCAGACGCTTTTCACCCATCTCTGCCACGACCTGGCACACGCCGAAACGGAAGCCACGCTCCCCGACAGCGTCCGCATCGCGACCGACGGCATGAAGCTCAGCTTTTGAATGCCGTTCGTGTTCGCCATTTCCGAGTCTGTCCGATACGCTCCGTTCCTCTCATGAAAACCGTCCGCGTCCCGTGGATCCGCTGCCGAGCCGACGAAGTGGAGGCCCATTCCATCCAGATGGAATGGCGCGGCACCCCATTCACCCTCCTCGCCTATTCGGAAAAGGAAGCGCACGACTGGTGGCGCAGCCTCGCGGACAGGGAGCGCGAAGGACAACTCGGCTTGGCGAGCTCGTCGGCGGATGACGGCCCCGGGTTGTTCTGAATTTCACCCGCTGTTCCAGGCGAACGGCACTTGGGCGAGAGCCGTCTGGTGGGGGCGGCACCCGCGGGATTTCCGCTTGACCGAAAGCGCCGTGCCTCCATCATGCGCACTTCATTTTGCCGGAAACGGCTCTTTCACCGCATGCCCGACAATCTGGGAAACATCATCTGGACGCTTTGTTACACCGCAGTGCTGCTCGGGATTTCGCTCTACGGCCTGCACCGCTACCTCATCGTTTACCTCTTTCTGAAGAACCGCGGCAACGCGCCCAAGCCCGCCGGCAAGCTGGAGGCGCTCCCACGCGTCACCGTCCAGCTCCCCATCTTCAATGAGCTCTACGTCGTCGAGCGCCTGCTCGATTCCGTCTCGAAGCTCGACTACCCGCGCGAACTGCTCGACGTGCAAGTGCTCGATGACTCGACGGACGAAACCCGGGAACTCAGCGCCAAGCTGGTCGCCGATCTGCAGAAGCGCGGCTTTGACATCACGCACATCCACCGGACAGACCGCACCGGCTTCAAGGCTGGCGCTCTGGAAAACGGACTCCGCTCAGCCAAGGGCGAATTCATCCTCATTCTCGACGCTGACTTCGTCCCCACGCCCGACGTGCTAAAGCGCACCGTGGACTACTTCACCGACCCGAAAGTCGGCATGATCCAGACCCGCTGGGGCCACCTGAACCGCACGTATTCGATGCTCACGCGCGTCCAGGCGATGTTCCTCGACGGACATCTCCTCCTCGAACAGACCGGCCGCAACCGCAGCGGGCGCTTCATCAACTTCAACGGCACCGCAGGCATCTGGCGGAAATCCTGCATCGTCGAGGCCGGCGGCTGGCAGCACGACACCCTCACCGAGGACCTCGACCTCAGCTACCGCGCGCAGCTCAAGGGCTGGAACTTCGTCTTCCTTCCCGACCTCGTCACCCCTGCGGAACTGCCCGTGGACATGAACGGCTTCAAGAGCCAGCAGCACCGCTGGACGAAAGGCAGCATCCAGACCTGCCGAAAGCTCCTGCCCGCCGTCTGGCGCGCCGATCTGCCGTTGAAGGTGAAGCTCGAGGCCACGATGCACCTCACGTCGAACTACGCGTTTCTCCTCCTCGCCGCCATCTGCATCCTCATGCACCCGAGCGTGGCGACGACCACCAATGGAAGCTGGGGAATCTGGCGCACCATCCTGCTCGACATCCCCATCTTCATCACCGGCTCGCTGCCGGCGGTCGTCTTCTACATCGTCTCCCAGCGCGAGCTCTACCCCCGGTCCTGGTGGCGTGAAATCATCTATCTTCCCGCACTCCTCGCGCTCACCATCGGCTTGGCGGTGAACAACGCCTGGGCGGTCATCCAGGGAATGTTCGGGGTCACCGGCGAATTCACCCGCACCCCGAAATACGGAATCCAGACAAAGACTCAGTCGTGGAAAAAGGCGAAATATTCCGTTACGAAGAACCTCCTGCCCTTCATCGAAATCGGCTTCGCGGCCTACTTCATCTATTTCTTTGCCCACGAGGTCGCCGCCTGCAACTGGTTCGCCATTCCCTTCCTCGCGCTCTTCGCGGGTGGTTTCACCTACGTCGCGCTGTGCTCGCTCGCCCAGTGGTTTCCGCAACTCCGCGCCCCTTGGCGCGACAACGGCGAAGTTCTTTCGGCCTGAAGCGCCGGCCGCTTTTCAGGCAGTCGAACGGAGGCGTTTTGATTCACATCGTTAGAAATGTTTTGCCTTTCTGTGGAACATTTGCACAATCCGCACGCCTTATGACACTTCAGCCCAGCGTCTCATCAAGGAGGTTCGCCAAGTGAGGCGCCTCATCCTCGCCACCCTCCTCTCCCTCCAGACCCTCGGCACCCTCCCCACCTCCGCCGCCCAAGCCTCATCCGTCGTCGTCAGCATCTCCGAGCAGCGGCTCTATGTGTTCGACGAAAACGGCCACAAGCTCACCAGCTACCGCGTATCGACCTCCAAATACGGCATCGGTGACTCCCGCGGCAGTTACACCACCCCGATTGGCCAGTTTGCCATCGCCGGAAAAATCGGCGCCGGAGCCCAGCCCGGCACCGTCTTCCGCCACTGCCGCCCCACCGGGGAGATCTGCCGGCCCAATGCACCCGGTCGCGACCCCATCGTCACCCGCATCCTCCCGCTCCGCGGACTCCAGTATGAGAATTCCCGAGCCCTTTCCCGCGGCATCTACATCCACGGGACGGCGGACGAGCGCCACATCGGACGCCCAGCCAGCTATGGGTGCATCCGAATGAAATCACGCGACGTCGTGGAACTCTTCGACCAAGTCCGCACCGGCACCATCGTGGAAATCACGCCCCGCCGAGTGGGCGGGCTGTTCGCAAACGCGACGCGTCCGCCGCAGGATCGCGGCTCGCAGTAGCGCCGGAAAGCGGTCCAGCGACGGGCTCAAAGGCTGAACCGGCCGGGAACCCACTCCGGAGTCCCCGCAGACTCTAGTCCTCGATCACCTCGAAGTGGCTGAAGAGCTTGAAGCTCTCGTAGCGCGCCGTGATGTCCGCGTCTGTCAGCGTGCGCATGCGCTCGAGGCTGAACTGCTCGACATTGTAGCTCGCCAGCACGCTGCCGAAGACCACTGCGCGGCGCAGAGCCTTGAACGTCACGTCGCCCTGCGTGTTTGCCGCGAGGTGGCCCGCGAGGCCGCCGGCGAAGGTGTCGCCCGCGCCGGTCGGATCATGCACGTCCTCGAGCGGGTAGGCGCCGCAGGAGAAGAAGTCACCGTTCTCACCGAAGAGCAGGCAGCCATGCTCGCCCTTCTTCAGCGCGACGAATTTCGGCCCCATCGCCTGGATTTGCTGGCCCGCCTTGATCAGCGAAGTCTGCTGCGTGAGCAGGCGCGCCTCGCTGTCGTTCAGAATGAGCATGTCCACGCGCTTGAGCAGCCGCTTCAGCTCGTCGAGCGCGATGTTGATCCACAGGTCCATCGTGTCTGCGATGACGAACTTCGGACGCTCCATCTGGTCGAGCACGCTGTTCTGCAGGTTCGGCCCGATGTTCGCGAGCAGCGCGACCGCGGGCTTCCTGTAGGGTGGCGGCAGCACGGGATTGAAGTGCTCGAACACGTTCAGCGCCACGCTCCGCGTCTCGCGCACATTCATGTCGAGCATGTATTCGCCCGACCAGCGGAACGTCTTGCCCGCCACGATCTGCAGGCCCGCGAGATCGATCTTCCGCGACTTGAAAAAGTCCACGTGCGTCTGCGGGAAGTCATCCCCCACGACGCCGACCATGTTCACCGGCGAGAAAAACGACGCGCCCACCGCGGCATAGCTCGCAGAGCCGCCGAGCAAATCGGCATGCTCCTCAAAGGGAGTCTTCACAGTGTCGAGCGCGACGGAACCAACGACGAATACGGACATGGCAGTGTGGGTGTGGAAATGGAAAGGGCGGACGGGTTACATGCGCAGCCGCGCCGCGTCCAATCCTTTGTGGCCCGTGTGCGCCTACAGCGGCGGCAGCATCGCCTTCGCCTCGCGGCAATACGCGGCAATGTCGCGCGCCTGCAGGATGCCGCTCACGATCACCACGCGCCGCGCACCGGCGGCGATCACCTCCGCGAGATTCCCCCGCTTCACACCGCCGATGCAGAAGATCGGAACCGTCACGAGCTCATGCACACGCGCGATCTCGGCGATCCCGATCGCCGGCCGGCCCGCCTTCGTCGGCGTCGGAAAAAGCGGCCCGAACCCGATGTAGTCCGCACCCTCCGCGGCGGCCGCCACAGCCTGCTCCACCGAGTGCGTGCTCTTCCCGATGATCGGCAGCGGCACTTCGTCCGCCAGCGCGCGTCCCGCCCGCCAGCGCGCGTCGGCGACGGTGAAGTCATCCTGCCCCACATGCGCGCCATCCGCACCGATGCTCGGCACGAGTTCCGGATGGTCATTGATGATGAGCGGCACTCCCGCTTCGCGAAAAATCGGCGCCACACGATGCGCCATCTCCTCGATCTCAAACTCCTCCCGGCCCTTCGCGCGAAGCTGCACCACATCCACCCCGCCTTCGCACAACTCCGCTGACACTCGCTCCAGCGCTTCCCCGGCGACGTAGCCGAGATCCAAGATTCCGTAGAGCCGCGCCTGCGAAAGGCGCGCGGCAGTTGAAGCCCCGGTGATCATTTCTTCTCCGCAGCCGGGCTCACCTGAATCGCTCCACTCGAAATGATGGTGGTGCCGCCAACGCTGGTATTCACCCCATTCAGAATCAGCGTCCCCGATCCGCCCCTGACGAGACCGTTGCCAACCTCCGGGTTCTCGATCGCCTTTTGCAGTGCTTCGCGCGCATCCTGCAGGCGCTCCTGCAGCACCGGCGTGTCGCATTGCGGCGCGATGGATTCGAGGAAAGCCGCACGCGCCTGCAGTCTCGCAACCCGCGCCTCCCGCGAATCGGAAGCCGTGCCGCTGCTCGCGACGCCCCCGCTGCCTCCAAAGGACAAGCCATTGACCTGCAGCATCGCCGGCGAATTCGCGAGCCCCTGGAGAAAATTCTCGCGGAAGCGCTTGTCGGTGCTCGCCGCAAAAATCTGGGCGACGTTCTGCGCCACCACGGGCTCCGCGTAGTTCATCGACTGGAGGCTCCACGCGTTCTGCTGCAGGTTCTTGACCACGGCCTGATTGGAAAACATCCGCTGAAGCGCGGCGGACCGAAGATCCGCGGGAAGCGCATCGAGCGCGTTCGCAAACTGCGGAGCATACCAGCTGTTTTGCGCCAGAAACTTCTCCGCAGCGGGCAGCAGTTCCGCCGCCTTGAGTTGCCTCATCGCTTCGATGAAGGCACCACCCATCGCCATGGCCTGGCTTTTGTCGGCCGGGTGTTCGGCGATGCGGAGCATCTCCTGAATCGCTTCGCCTCGATATTCGCCGGGCGCGCTTTTCTCCAGTTGGGCAATCGCGATGGACGCCTCCTCAATCCTCGTCGTCGAGCGCAGCACATCGCGCCTGAGTTCCTGCGCCTCAGGCCCCGACCAGTCGCCGAGGGCATGGAGCAAGGCCGTGCGCAACGAGAGAGCCGCGACGGCCCGTCCGTTGGAAATCGTGTATCCGTCGGCAAACTTCACATCCTGGCCAGTGCGGAAGAAATTCCTGAGCACCAGCATGCCCTCCGGGCCCATCGCGCGCAGTTGCTTCATCAGGGAATCAATCGCTGCCTGGCGCTGCTGGGAGCCCATGCCCTTCAGCTTGCCGATGGTCTCGTGGAACGCCTCCGCGGCCCCCTGCGCTTGAGGCGCACTTTCGAGTGCGGTCGCCAGAGCACCACCGCTCACGCGGGCCGTTCCCGGTAAATTGCGGCGGGCGGGCTCCGCTTCGGGAACTTGCGCGGACTCCTGCAAAGACGGATCCGCCGCGCTGGTCTTGAGTGTTTTTTCCGACGGCGTCACCGGCTGCCAAAAGACGACGGCGGCGGCGACAAAACCGCCGGAGAAACCGATGAGGGAGAACAGGAGTTCGCGGCGCATGCGAATCAACTAAGGCCAAACCAACACGCGGGCAAGCTACGCAATCACCGCATCGAACAGCATCCGGCAATCCTCCCAAACGGCATCCGCGCCGCGCGATGCATCCACGCGGCGGATGAACGGCCGTTCGAGGGAGAGGAAAATCCTCCGCACCGCGCGAAGCTGTTCGAGTTCCTCGAAGGTGTTCGGCGCATCGCCGCGCGCGCGGATGCGCTGGAGACCGCCTGCGGGATCGAAGTCGAGCAGGAGCACGAGATCGGGCTTCGGCGCGAATCTCTCATTCGTCTCCAAAATCTGCGCGGGGTCGGCGCCGCGCGCGCCCTGGTATGCGGCGGTGGAGAGATAGTAGCGGTCGAGCAGCACGACTTTCCCCGCCGCCAGCGACGGGCGGATGACCTGCTCCACATGCTCCGCGCGGTCTTTCAGGAAAAGCGACAACTCCTCGTCGAGCGAAAGCCGCCCCTCGGTCATGCTTTGCCGCAGCTTCATACCCCACGGTCCGCGCGTGGGCTCGCCGCTCGTCACGCGCATAAGGCTGCGCGCGGCGCAGTGCTCGGCGAGCCTGCGCAGCACGGTGCTCTTGCCCGCACCGTCGATTCCCTCGACGACGACGAGCCATCCAGGTGAGTTTGGACGCGACATCGCGCGCGGTGTAGGCACCGCGCGGGGATGCGTCCACTGCAAACGCAGCGGGCGCACGCGGCGCAAAAGAGCGGTTGCCGAGCGGCGCAGCCCGCACTACAAGCCCGCTCCCTTCTCAACGACACCAACGACAACCTCAACCAACCACACACCATGCCCATCGCAGTCGGAACCAAAGCCCCGGATTTCACTCTCAAATCAAAAGGCGCCAACGGCCTCGCGGACGTCACGCTCTCGGCGAACTTCGGCAAGAAGAACACCGTCATCCTTTTCTTCCCGCTCGCGTTCACTGGCGTGTGCACGCAGGAGTTCTGCGACATCACGCAGGGCATCAGCGCGTATGCGGACATCGGCGCGGACGTGATCGGCGTGAGCGTGGACAGCCCGTTCGCGCAGGAGGCGTGGGCGCAGAAGGAGAAGATCACCGTGACGCTCGTGAGCGACCTGAACAAGGCGGTGACGAAGGCCTACGGCGTCGAGTTCCCCGGCCTCGCTGGCATCGGTGACACGAGCGCGCGCGCCGCGTTCATCGTGGATAAGAACGGCGTGGTGCAATACGCCGAGCAGACGCCGACGCCGAAGGACCTGCCGAATTTCGCCGCGATCAAGGCGAAGCTCGCGGAGCTGAAGTAGCCGCGGAATTTTCCACGAGGGGCCTGTCCGCAAACGGGCAGGCCCCTTTTCATTTCCACCCTTCATTTCGATAGCGAACGATGAGCAAGGAACTCACAGCGGGCGACAAGGCCCCGGCATTCTCGGCGACGGCAGTCGGCGGAAAATTCGGCGACGGCGCGAAGGTGTCGCTCGCGGACTTCAAGGGGCAGACGGTGGTGCTCTACTTTTACCCGAAGGACGACACGCCCGGCTGCACCACGCAGGCGTGCGCGCTGCGCGACGCGTGGCCGGACTTCGACGGGAAGGCTGTCATCTTCGGCGTGAGCCCGGACTCGGCGAAGAGCCACGCGAAATTCATCGCAAAGCACTCGCTGCCATTCCCGCTGCTCGTGGACGACGAAAAGAAAATCGTCGGGGCCTACGGCGTGTGGGTTGAGAAGAGCATGTATGGGAGAAAATACATGGGCACCGAGCGCTCGACCTTCGTGATCGGCGGCGACGGCAAGCTGAAGGCCGTGCTCCGCAAGGTGAAGCCCGCCGAGCACGCCGCGCTGCTGAAGGCGGCGCTCTAAGCGCGGCATGAAACTCTCGACCATCGCGGCGACGCTCGCGGAACTCGGCGCAAGACCGACGCAGAGCCTCGGGCAAAATTTCCTGCACGACCAAAACATCGCGCGGTGGATCGTGGAGCAGGCGGGCATCGTGCCGGATGCCCCGTGGGTGGAGATCGGCCCCGGCCTCGGCGCGCTCACAGAGTTTGCGTCGGCAATTTCGCCGCATGGAATCCTGCTGGAAAAGGATGACCGCATCGCGCCGTGGCTGCGCGAGAATTTTCCAAAGCTCGAAATCGTCCACGGTGATGCGCTCGACTTCGATCCACGCGATCTGTTCTGGCGCGGACCGCTGCCGGTTTTCGGCAACCTCCCCTACTACGTCTCGAGCCAGTTGCTCTTCCTCTTCACCGCCGAGCCCAGCCCCGCGAGCCGCATGGTCTTCACGCTCCAGCGTGAACTCGCCGAGCGTCTCTGCGCGCAGCCGGGCACCGGTGAATACGGCGCGCTCACAGTCCTGATCGGCCGCCGCTGGAATGCGCGGCTGCTCAAACACCTCCCGCCACACGTCTTCACGCCGGTGCCGAAAGTCGGCTCGTCCGTCGTGCTGCTCACGCCGCGCGACGACGACACGCTGCCCGAATGCGACGGTGCGAAGTTCACCGAGCTGGTGAAGCGAGGCTTCAGCCAGCGCCGCAAACAGCTCCATAAGCTGCTCGGCCTCGACCGCTGGCCGGAATTCTCCGCAAAGCTCGGCGTGCCCGCGACAGCACGCGCGGAGGAACTCAGCCTCGCGCAGTGGATCTCGCTGACGAACCTCGCGAGCGGCGCGGAGGATGACCACAGCATCGGCGCGCAGGACGTGAACGGCGAGATGTTTGACGTGGTGGACGAGCAGAACCGGGTCGTGGATCAGAAGCCGCGCGGCGTCGTTCACCGCGAAAAGCTGCTGCACCGCGCGATCCACATTTTCGTCTTCAACAAACGCGGCGAACTATTCCTCCAGCGTCGCTCGCGCTGGAAAGACGCGCACCCGCGCCGCTGGGACAGCAGCGCCGCCGGCCACGTGAACGCGGGCGACGATTACGACTCCACCGCGCCGCGCGAACTGGAGGAGGAACTCGGCGTGAACGCGCCACTCGAGCTTGTCGGCGAAGTCAGCGCCTGCCGAAACACCGGTTGGGAGTTCGTGAAGATCTACCGCACACAGCACGACGGCCCGTTCCGCCTGCCACCGTCGGAGATCGAGTGCGGCTCGTTTTTCACTCTCGACCAAATCCGACGCTGGATGGATGCGCGCCCGAAGGATTTCGCCAACGGCTTCACCGAATGCTGGCGCACGCTCGCCGCATCGGGCCGGCTCGCCCGCTGATCAGGTCTGCTGCACGCGGCGGAACTTCACGTGCTTTTCAAAGCACTCGGGGCAGATGCCGTGGCTGAAATTGCTGCCTGTCTGCTGCGAGATGTAGCTCTCAACGGCGTGCCAGTAGTTCTCGTCGTCGCGGATCTTTTTGCAATACATGCAGATCGGCAGCAGCTCCTTGAGCTGGCGGATCTGCGTCGCAAACTCGATGATGCGCTCCGCCACGCGCAGCCGCATCGCGATGGCCTCGCGGTCGAGCGGCTTCGGGAGAAAGTCGTCCACGCCCGCGTCCATCGCCTTCCGCAGGTTCTCGCGGCCGGTGTAGTTCGCCGTAAGAAGGATGAAATATGTGTAGTCCGTCTTCGGGCGGGCACGCACGCGGCGGCAAAACTCGAGCCCGTCGATGCCCGGCATCATCCAGTCGCTCACGATCACGCGCACTGGCTCCGCGTCGAATGCCTGCCACGCCTCGTCGCCGGACTCCGTCGTCACCACCGCGTGCCCGCTGCTCTCCAGCGCAAGCTGAAGGATCTTCGCGGACACGACGTCATCCTCGGCGATCAAAATCTTCATAGGATTCCCACCTTCAGTTCGCCTTCGAGGGCAGAGCGGACAAACGCAAACTCGCGCTCGATCTCACCGAGAAGCCCCATCAACTCCTCCACGTCCGCCTCGTTCGGGGCCGCCTCCTCCAGCCGCTCGCACGCCGCGCGCATCCGGTGCGCGCCGAAATTGCTGCAGCTCCCCTTGATCGTGTGCGCGAGCCGGACGATTCGCTGAGTGTCGCGCCCGCTTACCGCCTTTCGCGCCTCGGCGATCATCGGCGGCGTCCGCTCGATGAAAAGATCGATCACGCTCGTGAGAACCGTCTGCCCGGTTTCCTCCTCGATCTGGCGGAAGCCGCTGATCTTCTCGCGGCTGATGACATTCGCCGGCTCCTCCTGCGCACGGGCAGCGGCGACACGCTGCCCCTCCGGGCTCTGCTCGAGCGCCGTGGCGAGTTCCGCGAAGCGGACCGGCTTGCTCAGGTAGTCATCCATGCCTGCTTCCATACACCGCTCCCTGTCTCCCACAAGGGAATGCGCCGTCATCGCGACGATCCAGGTCCGGTGCGCCTGGCCCTTCTCCATCTGCCGGATGCGGCGCGAAGTCTCCCATCCGTCGAGGCGCGGCATCTGGCAGTCCATCAGGATCACGTCGTAGGACTTCCGGCGGATCGCCTGGAGCGCCTCCTCGCCGTCGCCCACGGTGTCCGCGCTGCAGCCGAGCTTCCGCAGTTGAAACTGAACGACCTTCTGGTTGACGATGCTGTCCTCGGCAATGAGGACGCGGAGCGACGAAAGCTCGATGCGGCGGACCGGCTCCGACGCCTCCGGAACGAACGGGAGGAGGCGGAGCTCCCTCTCCGATTCGGACTCCATCATCGTGGCGATGCAGCGGCGGACGCTGCGATCCTTGATGGGCCTCGCGATCTCGCAGTCCACGGGAGTGCTGTCGTGCTCCGCGGAGTCGTCCACGGAATGCAGCGAAACCACGCGCACCAGCTTGACCCCCGCGAGCGCGGCATCGTCGCGGACCGCACGCGCGAACCCCACCCCGTGGCCCACGCGCACATCCACGCCGAAAATGACCATGTCGAACTGCGCGTCCCGCGCGCCTGCAGCGCGCAGGGCCTTGATGGCGGTGCCAGCGTCCTCTGCGCGCTCCACCGAGACGCCCCAGTTTGCGAGCATCTGCGGGAGCACATCCGGACAGCCGCCGTTCTCCTCCACCATCAGCGCGCGCACGCCCGCGAACCGCCGCACCTGCCGCGCGCCCGCGCTCTCCGAGTGGCCGAACATCGCCGTGAAGAAGAACCTCGACCCGCGGCCGGGCTCGCTCTCGATCCAGATTTCCCCGCCCATCTGCGAGACGAGGCGGCGGCTGATCGCGAGCCCGAGTCCCGTGCCCCCGTGGCGCCGCGTCGTCGAGCCGTCCGCCTGCACGAATGCCTGGAAGAGCCGCGCCTGCTGCTCGATGGAGATGCCGATGCCGGTGTCCATCACCTCGAAGTTCAGCATCGTCCCGTCCGCGCAATCCTTCTCCACGCGCACGACCACCCGGACCTCCCCCTCGTCGGTGAACTTCAGCGCGTTGCCCACGAGATTCGCGAGCACCTGGCGGAGTCGGCCCGGGTCGCCGCGCATCGCGTCCGGCACCTCCTCGGCGATGGCGAGCGAGAGCTCGATGCCCTTGGACAGCGCGCGCCCGGCGAAGAGATCCACCACGCCCTCGGCGACGTCGTTCAGGTCGAAGTCGATCTCCTCGAACGTGAGCATGCCCGCCTCGATCTTCGAGAAGTCGAGGATGTCGTTGATGATCTTCAGCAGCGCCTCCGAGCTGTCCACGATCGTCTCCGCGAAGTCCCGCTGCCGCACGGAAAGCTCCGTGTCGAGCAGCAGGCCGGTCATGCCGATGATGCCGTTCATCGGCGTGCGGATTTCGTGGCTCATGTTCGCGAGGAACTCGCTCTTGAGCCGCGCGGATTCGAGCGCGGAGTCGCGGGCGCCGGCCATCGCGGCCTCGGCCTGCCGGCGCGCGGTCACGTTTTCCAGAGCGCCCTCGTAGTAGATCACTTTCCCGTCGCGGTCGCGCACGGGCCGCGCGTGCTTTGAAACCCAGATCACCGAGCCGTCACGGCAGCGCACCTCGCACTCGAACTCCGCGATCGACGCGCCGCGCTCCATCACGGAGCTGAATTCCGCCCAGCGCGCCGGCTGCACGTAAATCTGGCTGCCGATGTCGCTCACGCCGGCGAGCAGCTCCGCGGGCGACGCGTAGCCGAGAATCGCCGCGAGCGCCGGGTTCGCATTCAGGAAGCGCCCCTCGGGCGTGATCTGGAAAATGCCCTCGATCGCGTTTTCGAAAATCTTCCGGTATCTTTCCTCCGCCGCGCGCAGCGACTCCTCCGTGCGCTTCAGCTCGCTGATGTCCTGCATCGTCGAGCGGAGGCCGAACACCACGCCGGCCGAGTCCTGGATGAGCCTGTCGCGCACGAGCACCGGGAAGACGCTGCCGTCCTTCCTGCGGAACTGCGCCTGATACGGCTCGTCGTCAGTCTCCCCCGCGATGAGCCTGCGCATGATCGTCTCGCGCACGTCGTCGCCGACGAGGAACTCGCTCACGTGCCGGCCCACCATCTCCTCGGCGGTGTAGCCCACCATCGCCAGGCCGGTCTTGTTGACGCGCGTGAAGCGGCCCTCGGTGTCGAGCTCGTGGTAGGCCACGGGCGCGTCGTGGAAGAGTTCGCGGAAGGTGGACTCGCTGAGCTTCAGCGCGCGCTCGGCGCGGCGCTGGTCGCGCACGTCCACGCCGATGCCGCCGAGGAATTTCCGCCCGTCCGGCGCGACGATCGGGAACTTCACCACCAGCCACTCGTGCAT
This sequence comes from Chthoniobacteraceae bacterium, assembly GCA_044221035.1. GTDB lineage: Bacteria > Verrucomicrobiota > Verrucomicrobiia > Chthoniobacterales > Chthoniobacteraceae > SXWH01. The sequence goes on from JBGAPU010000021.1 coordinate 26,244, forward strand.
GTGGCCGTCCGCCGTCGTCACCATCTCGACCTGCTTCGATGCACGGTTGTTCGCGAGGATGCTCCGGTCGTATTCCATCACCGCCTTCGCGGTGTCGTGCGGCAGCCAGTCCAGGTCGTTCTTTCCCACGATGTCCTCGAACGACACGCCGAACGCGCGCGCCATCACGCGGTTGATGAAGAGCATCCGGCCCTGGTCGTCCTTGATGAAGCACAGCGTCGGGCTGTGATCCATGAACGCCTCGAAGCGCTGCTCGGATTCGCGCAGCAGCTTCTCCGTGAGCCGGCGCTCCGTGAGGTCGCTCCACACCGCGAGCAGCACCTCGCGCCCGTCGGCCCACACCGGCGTGAGCGCAATCTCCACGGGAAACTCCTCGCCCGTCCACCGCCTCGCCTGCCACTCGTAGCGGCAGTGGCCCATCTCGTGGACGAGCTGCCAGGTCTCGGCGCGCTTGATCTCCGAAAGCGTCCCGTCCGGCTGCTGCTCGGGCGAGAGCGCGGCGACATCGAGGCCGATCATGTCCAGCTTCGAGGTGAAGCCGAGCATCTCCACCGCGGCGTGGTTGCAGTCCACCACGCGGTGCGCGTCGAAGATGATGTGCGCGTTCGTCGAGTGGTCGAAGAGCACGCGGAATTTCTCCTCGGACGAGTGGCTCGCCGTCACGTCGCGCGAAACCACGAGCAGCCGCTCGGGGCGCTCGTTCTCGTCCGACACCGGCGAGACGATCACATCATACCAGCGGCCCTCGCCGGAGCGCACGTGGCAGAGGCCCTGGAAGCGCCCCACACGGCCCTTCTGCGCGGACTTCAGCACCGTCTCCGCCGCGCGCCGCAGGTCGCCGAACCATGTGTCCACCCACTTCATGTCCTCCACCGGCTGCAGCCCGATGTCCTCGATCCACTTCCACATCGCGGAATTCACCACCTTCAGCCGCCCGTTCACGTCCAGCAGCGCGATGCAGTCCGTGCTGCTCTCGATCATCCGCGCGTTCAGCTCCTCCGCGTCGCGCAGGCCCTTCTCCGTCTCGCGGCGCTCCTGCGAGCCGCGCCGCATCCACATCAGCGCAAAGCCGAGCAGGACCGAGTAGGCCATGCTGCCGAAAATCGCGACCACTCCGAGCATGCGCGCCTCCTGCACCTTCGACACCTGCCAGATCGCCACGCCGGCAACGACAAGGAACACGGCGAGGGCCGCCGCGATTCCGGCATATATCTTTTTTTCGAGGGCGCGATGCATTCGGGCTAAAAATGATCGTGCCCGATTAAGCAGCATTCAGGCCGCCGTTAACACCGAATTTAATTTTTTCCCAGCGCCCCGCCACCCCGCCGCAACCCGGCCCGCCGCTCAGAGCTTCGACTTCAAGTCCTTCCCCACGGTGAACTTCACCGACTTCGACGGCTGAATCTTGATCTTCTCCCTCGTCCGCGGATTCACGCCCACCCGCCCCTTGCGGCTCACCACCCGGAAGTTCCCGAAACCAATCAACTGCACATTCTTCCCGCGCCGCAGCGACGCCGCGATCGCATCGATCACGGCGTTCACGGCTTTCTCCGCGGCTGCGTTGCTCACGCCTTTGCCGAGGTTCTTCTGCACACTGGAGACGAGTTCTGCCTTGTTCATAGGGTTTGCTGAGTCTGGGTGATTCACTGAATTCCCGGGCTGTCGTTCTGCCCGTCAATTCGGAGCGCTGTCTCTCACCCGGAAATGGGCGCGTCAATGGTTTTGATCCGTTTCTTTTCCAGTCTTCGCCCCGCGGTTCCCCGGTTGATTTTTCCCTCCCCGGCACTCAGCTTCGCGCATGGATTTTCCTGAGCGGATCTCTCACTTCCTCAGCGCCTCGCCGCGCATCCATCCCTCCGCATTCACCGCGGCGAATGCCACCATCCTCGGCGACGTCACCCTCGGCGAGGAATCCAGCGTGTGGTTCCAGTGCGCGCTCCGCGGCGACATCCACCGCATCGTCATCGGCCCGCGCACGAACATCCAGGACGGCGCGGTCGTCCACGTCGCCGACGCATTCGGCGCGGAAGTCGGCGAGCTGGTCACCGTCGGCCACAAGGCCGTCATCCACGCCTGCAAGATCGCCGACGAAGTCCTCGTCGGCATGGGCGCGGTCGTCCTCGATGGCGCGGAAGTCGGCGCGCGCTCCATCATCGGCGCGGGCGCCGTCGTCACCGGCGGCAAGGTCTTCCCCCCCGGCTCGCTCATCCTCGGCACTCCCGCGAAAGTCGTCCGCACGCTCACCCTCGACGAGCAGGCCGGCATCCGCGTGTGGGCCGACCGCTACGTCACCCTCTCGCGCGAATACATCGCCCGCGGCATCCGCTGAGCGTGGGGAGTTGAGTGTTGAGTGTTGAGTGTTGAGTGTCTGCGGCCCGCCCGGCTTTCCCTCTCAACCCTCAACTCTCACCTCTCAACTTTCCCCTTCCCCCGCGAGCGCCGCGCACGGCATGGTGCGCGCATGAAATTCGGAATCTGCAGCGAGATCTTCAAGGACTGGCCCGCCGAGGACATGTTCGCGTTCGCGAAAAAGGCCGGCTATGACTACGTGGAAATCGCCCCCTTCACCGTCGCCAGCCCCGTCAGCAAAATCTCCGCCGCCGAGCGCACGCGCCTCCGCGAACTCGCCGCAAAAATCGGCATCGGCATCAGCGGCCTCCACTGGGTGCTCGTGCAGACCGAAGGCATCTACCTCACGCATCCCGACGCCGCCGTGCGCCAGCGCACCTCCGACTACTTCGTCGAACTCGTGGACTGCTGCGCCGACCTCGGCGGCACCCGCATCATCGTCGGCTCGCCAAAGCAGCGCAATCTGATGGACGGCGTCAGCTACGAGCAGGCGTGGACCTTCGCCACGGACGTCTTCCGCGCCGCCGTGAAGCGCGCCGAGCAGCGCGGCGTCGTCCTCTGCTTCGAGCCGCTCGCGCCGAGCGAGACGGACTTCGTCAACACCGCCGCCGAGGGCCGCCGCTTCGCCGCGCAGTTCGCCAGCAAGGCCATGAGCATCATCCTCGACGTGAAAGCCATGAGCTCCGAGGGCCGCCCCATCCCCGACATCATCCGCGAGAGCGCCGGCCACTTCGAATACTTCCACGCCAACGACCCGAACCTCAAGGGCCCCGGCTTTGGCGACATGGACTTCCGCCCCATCGCCGCCGCGCTCCGCGATGCGAACTACAACGGCATCGTCTCCGTCGAAGTCTTCAAATTCGAGGAAGGCCCCGAGGCCATCGCCACGCGCAGCCGCGACTACCTGCGCGAGACCTTCGGCGAGTAAGCGACCCGACCTTGTAGTGCGGTGGCAAGCGGCAGCGCCGACACCGCCTTGGCAGGAGCGGAGCGACGCGGCGGGGAAGCCGTGGCTCGCAGCCCACCGCGCGCCCCCGGCGCATCCCAAGGCGGCGTGGCGCTCCGCTTCCCGCCGCACTACAAGGCTCACCACTCGGGCGACACGTCGAAGTCGTCGGGCACGCTGATGCGCTCCTCCTTGAAGCTATAGACCGTCCTCACCTGCGCGGCCGACGCCGTGCGTTCAAACCACGAGGCGCTGCACCACGGATACTGGCTCGCCACCGGCACCAGCCCGTGCCGCACGGGATTCCGATGCGTGTAGGCGAGCCGCGCGAGATACGATTTTTCAAAGCTCAGCCTCGAGTCGCGCCAGTTGTGCCAGACTTTGCGCCCCGGCGTGCCGTCGAGCTTGTCGATCCACTTCGCGGTCTTCTCGTGCAGCCGCGAGAGCATCGCGCGCAGCGACTCACCGCCCGCCGCCGGCGAATGGCCGACGAAATGATAGTGGTTTGAGAAAACCGCCCACGCCTCGAGCTGCCATCCGAAGTCGCGCGCGACGGTCAGCAGCCCCCGGTGCAGCACCTCGATGCGGCTGCGCTCGCGGAAGAAATGCTCCTTCCGGTAGGTGGATGCCGTGACGAAATACGTGCCGGCATCCGCAAGCCGGTGCGTGGGCGCGTGCGGCCATGGCGTCTCCGGGGCTGGCATGGCTCGCGTATCGCGCGTGGAAAGCCGATGCGCAACCTTGTAGTGCGGTGGCAGAGCGCAGCGCCGACACCGCCTTTGCATCGCGTGCGGATGGATCTTCCGCCTTTTGCATTCGCGGGGGGCGCCGGCCACCGCGCGCCTCCAGCGCATCCCAACGCGGCGTGGCGCTCCGCTTCCCGCCGCACTACAAGGATCTGTCCTCGCCGGCTGCCGTTCTGGAGAATGTGCTCTTGTCGTGGTCTCTGCTTACCAATCTGCTGCAGCTTTTTTGGCGTCTGTGGCGGCTTTTTGTCTGTCTGCGACGGCTTCCTTTAGCTATGCGGCGGCTTTATCTGAGCTTGCGGCGGCTTCTGTTGGCTATGCGGCGGCTTCTTGCGATGATGCTGTGGCTTTGTCTTGGTCTGTATCACCTTTTTGTGGGTCTGCGGCGGCAGCAGAGGCACAAAAAGATGCCGCAGAGCCACAGAAAGGCGTTACAGACATATAAAAAGGTGCCTCTTTGATAGGAAAAGCGGCCGCTTTTCAAAAACCAGCCGCTGCATGGCTATAAGTAGCCATTTCTGAGCCGGAGCTGGACGCAGCAGCTCGTTTAATAGACGCTTCTCATCCACAGCCAGCGACCGCAGCCCTCTCCGCAGGCCTTTTCCACCCCCTACCCGCCGCGCTAATCCTTCGGGATGCGGTCGAGGATCATCCGGGTGATGATGTCGCTGGTGACACCTTCGCTTTGGGCGGCGAAATTGGGGATGATGCGGTGGCGCATGATGCTGGGGGCGACGGCGGCGACGTCGTCGCAGCCGACATAGACCTGGCCCTGGAGGATGGCGTGGGCTTTGGCGGCGAGGATGAGGTTCATGGAGGCGCGGGGGCCGGCGCCCCAGGTGAGCCATTTCTTGCAGAAGTCGAGGGCCTGCTCGCTGCGGGTGCGGGTGGCGGCGACGATGCTCTGGGCGTAGCGGAGGACGTGGTCGGCGACGGGCATGCGGCGGACGGTGCCCTGGAGGTAGCGGATGTGGTCGCTGCCGAGGACCTGGCGGACGTTCACGGTGGTGTTGCCGGTGCCGCGGCGCATGATTTCGAGCTCCTCGTCGGCGCTGGGGTAGTCCACGTAAATCATGAACATGAAGCGGTCGAGCTGGGCCTCGGGGAGCGGGTAGGTGCCTTCCTGTTCGACGGGGTTCTGGGTGGCGAGGACGAAGAAGGGGTCGGGGAGCCTGTGGTCGGCGCCGGCGACGGTGACTTTCCGCTCCTGCATGGCCTCGAGCATGGCGGCCTGGGTCTTGGGCGGGGTGCGGTTGATTTCGTCGGCGAGGATGACGTTGGCGAAGATGGGGCCGGGGAGGAATTTGAAGGCGCGCGCGCCGGCGGAGTCCTGCTGGATGACTTCGGTGCCGGTGATGTCGCTGGGCATGAGGTCGGGGGTGAACTGGATGCGCTTGAACTGGAGGTTCAGGGCCTGGGCGAGGGTGGAGATGAGGAGGGTCTTCGCGAGGCCGGGGACGCCGACGAGGAGGGCGTGGGAGCGGGTGAAGATGGCGATGAGGAGTTCGTCGATGACTTTGTCCTGGCCGACGATGACCTTGCCGATCTGGTGGCGGAGAAGGGCGTGGGCTTCCTTGAAATACTCGATGGCCTTCAGGTCGCCGTCGCGGAAGGCCGCCGGCGTGTCCGCGGCTGGGGCGTCGGCGGGCGGTGGCGGTGGGGCGGCGTCGGTGCTCATCGGGAGAAAGTGGGCGGGAGTAGAGCAGCCGGGGGCGGCTTTGCCAACGGCGGATGTCCCCCGCAGCCGCGGGGCGTGGGGATTTCACTACAAATGGCGCGAAGGGCACGAAGAGAGGGAGGCGTTGGGTTTTCCGGTTCCCCGCCCCTTTCGGTCGCCTTCGTGTCCTTCGCGCCCTTCGTGGTGAAATGAATGCCGGTTGCCACGCGGCGGCGGGACGCTTGACCGCGGGCGGGGGGCGGGGCATCGTCGCGGCCGCACTTGAAAACTGAATCTCTCAACGGGCAGCCGCTCCCCGCTCCCCGCACCGGCCGGAATCCCGGCCATTCCACCACCGCGCAGCCCGCCGCCGCCCCCGCGCGCTGAGGCATTTCACGAGGCCGGGAAGCTGGCCGATTTTTCGATTCCACGACCATGGGACCGTCCACAGATGTCACACGCCCGCGCAACCTCGACTGGAAGCGCGCGGCAGCCCTTCTTTACGGCGACTGGGGCACGTCGAAAGCCTACGTCATCGGCTACGCGTTCCTGGCGATGCAGTTTGCGTCGTTGCACACGATCATGGCGGTGTGCGCGGTCACGGGGCTCGTGGGGCTGAACTACATCATCGTCTGCAAGCACTTCCCGGATGGCGGCGGGGTGTATTCTGCGGCGCGGTCGCAGGGCCGGGCGCTCGCGGTGGTGGGGGCGCTGCTGCTGATCGCGGACCTGACGGTGACGGCGGCGCTGAGCGGCTACGACGCGCTGAAGTATTTCTTTCCCAACCTGGCCAATGTGTGGGTGCCGGGGCTGACGATTCTCGCGGTGGTCGCGTTTGGCGTGCTGAACGCCTACGGCCCGCGCCACAGCGGCGGCCTGGCCGTGGGCCTGGCCGTTCCGATGGTGCTGCTGGTGATCGTGCTCATCGCGCTGGCCGCGCCGCATTTCACCACGGACCTCGCGCCTTTCCCGGCCAACCACACCGTGGGGCACGCATGGGGGTCGTTTGTCAGCTCCATCCTCGCGCTGAGCGGCGTGGAGGCCATCGCGAGCCTCACCGGCGTGCTGAAGCTGGACCCCGGCTCGACTTCGGAGCATCCGCGCGTGGCGCGCGAGGCGAAGCGGGCGATCATCCCCGTGGCGCTGGAGGTGGTCATCGGCACGATCCTGCTGGGCTGGGCGACGGTGTCGCTGTGGAAGTGGAGCCACTCCGCATTTTCGCCGGAGCAGACGATGCTGCACCGCCTGACGGAGGACAGCTCGCACATCCTGCGCGTGCTCGGGGAGGAGTTCGCGGCGAAGGCATTCGGCCACACGTGGGGCGTGGTGATGGGGATCGTCGCGGGCATTGTCGTGGGCCTGCTGCTGCTCAGCGCGGTGAACACCGCCATCGCGGCGCTCATCGGCATGCTCTACACGCTCGCGCGGGACGGCGAGATGCCGCGCTCCTTCCTCGCGCTGAACCGCCACGGCGTGCCGAAGCTCCCGCTCATCGCCGCGACGGTGCTGCCGTGCATCGTGCTGCTCATCACCTACGCGGACCCGGACAAGGCGCTGCAGACGCTCGGCGAGCTCTACGCCATCGGCGTCGTGGGCGCGATCACGGTGAATCTCGGCTCGTGCACGTTCAACAAGAAGCTCGACCTGCGAATCTGGGAGCGCGGTCTCTTCGGGCTGACGTTCTTCGTGCTGTTCTGCGTGGAGGTGTCGCTGGCGTATGAAAAGCACCTCGCGCTGTTCTTCGTGGTGATCGTGCTGGGCCTCGGCTTCTGGCTGCGCTCGCTTTCCCACAAGGCGAGCGGCCTCGCGACCGTGACCGTCGCCCGCGAGATGGCGGAGATTGTGTCGCCGGAAACGATCGAGCGCCTGCGCCCGCAGCCGCTGGCCGAGGGCCGCAAATTCCTCGTCTGCGCGCGCGGCATCACGCCGGTGCTCAAGTATGCGCTCAATGAGGCGAAGCTGCACAAGGCCGTGCTCTGCGTGCTCACCATGCGCGAAATCGCCGTGCTCCTCGGCGGCGCGCAGACCGCCGAGCCGCGGCGCGCCCGCTGGCAGGACGACCCGCAGGCCGCCGCGATCATGACGCTGATGCTGAAGCTCGGCGAGGAGACCGGCGTGTGCGTGCAGCCGATTTACACCGTCACGACGGATCCTTCCGGCTCCATCGTGGACATCGCCGCGACGCTCGGCGTGGACCTCGTGATGCTCGGCTCCTCGCACCGCGCCGCGATGGCCCGCCTGCTCAAGGGCAGCGTGATCGAGCGCGTGGCGAGCAACCTGCCCGAGAACATCGAGCTGGTGATCCACAGCTGAGGAGACAGCTCACGCCTGCGGCTGCGCCGCGAAGAAAGCCTCGAACCGCTCCGCCGCCTTCGCAGCGACAGCCTCGACCGTCACCCCCGCAGCGCCCTCGCGCTCGAGGCTCGTCATTTCCACCCCCGCGATGCCGCACGGAGTGATGTGTGAGAAGCCGTCGAGCGGGCCGCAGATGTTGAGCGCAAAGCCGTGCATGGAAATCCACCGGCGCACGCCGACACCGAGGCTCGCGATCTTTTTCCCGCCGACCCACACGCCGGTGAGCCCCTCGCGCCGCGATGCCGCGACGCCGAACTCCGCGCAGAGTGAAATGAGGAACTCCTCGAGTTCGCGGAGGTAGCGGTGGAGGTCCGAGCCGCGCCTGCGCAGGTCGAGCAGCGGGTAGCCGACGAGCTGCCCCGGCCCGTGCCACGTCGCCTGGCCGCCGCGGTTGATCATCATCAGAGGCGCCGGCAGCGCGGCGGGATCGCGCAGCGAGGAATGATCGTTGTTGCGCCCCATCGTGAAGACGGAGTCGTGCTCGAGCAGGAGCAGCTCATCCGGCGCGCCGGGCTGCTCCGCCTTCTGCGCGACGATCTTCTCCTGCATCGCCAGCGCATCGCTGTAGCTGATCCTGCCGAGCCAGCGGACGTTCATATCTGCTCCAACACCACCGCACCGTGACGCGCGCTCTCCGCGGTCTGGAAATGCGTGAGGCCGATGGCGAGCGCGTCGGCCGCGTCCGGCGGCGGCGTCTCGGTGAGCCCGAGGAGCACGCGCACCATGAAGCCCACCTGCTGCTTCTGCGCGCCGCCGCTGCCGACGACGCTCTGCTTCACGCGCCGCGGCGCATATTCATAAATCGGCAGCCCGCGCTCCGCCGCCGCGACCAGCGCCGCCCCGCGCGCCGCGCCGAGCGTGATGGCGATGCGGTGGCTCTGCACGAAGATCACGCCCTCGAACACCGCGCAGTCCGGCGAGTGCTGCGCGATCAGCTCCGCGATGCGCCCGCGGATCGCCACGAGGCAGCCGCTCGGCAGCAGCTTCGGCGGATTCTTCACCACGCCGTAGTCGAGCGCGCGCACTTTGCCGCCGCTCTTTTCCAGCACGGCAAAGCCGCTGGAGCGCAGGGATGGATCGATCGCGATGATTCGCACGCGGCTTTCATACGCGGATGCGGCGTGTCGCAAAACCGAAACTTCGTCCTTTCGCGCCGCGCGAGGTGGCGCGTAGAATCACGCCATGCTCCTCGACTTCATGCAGAAAGGTGGACCCATAATGTGGTTCATTCTGGTTTGCAGCGTGCTCGGCAGCGCCGTGTTCCTTGAGCGGTTGATCTACTTCCACCGCATCAGCGTGCGCGTGGGCGAGTTCATGCGCGGCCTCGCGAACCTCATCCACGGCCGGCGCTACCAGGAGGCGCAGATGGAGGCCGCCGCGACGCGCGGCCCGGTGCAGCGTGTCGTCCACGCCGCGATCATCCGCCACAGCGCGCCGCGCACCGAGCTGAAAGACATCGTCGAGGAAGCAGGTCAGCTCGAAGTGCCGCGCCTAGAGCGCCGCCTCGGCATGCTTGCGGCGCTTGCATTTCTCACACCGCTGCTCGGCCTGCTCGGGACGGTCGCGGGGCTCATCGAGGCATTCCAGAGCATGCGTGCGACGACCGGGCTCACGAGTTCCGCGGAAATTGGCAACGGGATCTATCAGGCACTCATCACCACCGGCGCCGGCCTCGCGGTGTGCATCCCGTGCGCGATGGCCTACGCCTATCTCAGCGCGCGCGCAAACTCGGTCATCCACGACATGGAGCGCGCCGGCATCGAGGTGGTGAACCTGCTCGTCGAGAGCCGCCAGCGCACGGACATCATCGAGTTCGGCGAGCCGCCGCGGGTGTCGGAACAGCGCTGACCGTGAAGCTCGAGCGCAGCTATCACTTTCACCTCGCGCTGTTCGGCATCATGCCGCTGCTGAACGTGCTGCTGCTCGTGCTCGTCTTCTACGTGCTCGGGTCGAAGTTCACGCTCACCGCGGGCGTGCAGGTGAGCCTGCCGACCACCTCCTTTGCCCTCGGCCCGCAGCAGAATGCGGAAATCGTGAGCATCACCGGCGGCCCGGCTCCCGCGATGTATCACCGCGACCGCGAGGTGACCGCCGCCGAACTGCGCGCTCAGTTCAAGGCGAACAGCGCCGCGGAGAAATGGCTCATCATCAAGGCCGACGCGGGCGCGCCCTCCGGCACCGTCGCGGCAGTGACCGACGATGCGCTGCGCAGCGGCTACTCGGTGATCCTCGCCGGCGAATTCCCGAAGAGTGAACGACGTTGAGCGCGAGACACCGGTGATCTTCACATGGGCCGACCGCGAGGGCAGCTCGTGGTGGCTCGCCGCGTTCATCTTCCTGTCGTTCCTGCTGCACAGCGCGGCGTTCTTCATCTTCCACGGAAAGGATCCCCTCGCACCGCGGGCCATCCGCACCGCTCCCCTCGTCCAGGTTCTTTCGCCGGCCGGCGACGCCGCCACGCGCACCGCGGAGAGCAGCGCGCTGCTGGACTGGATCGCGACGCACGATCCGGCGCTCGTGGCGAAAGTGCAGATCGTCGAGCCGAAGGGCCTGCTCGACGTGCCCTACCGGCCATCCTTCAACACAGTCCGCACGCAGCCGCTCGGCGCACCGCCGGAGCCGCCGACGATCCAGATTCCGCCCGCGCATGATCCGCTCGCACTCATCCGGAGCCTGATTCCCTCGGAGAAGATCATGCCCGCGGCACCGGCGCCGCAGCCGACGCGAGTCGCATTTTCCACCTCGCTCGAACCGCGCGCCGACAAAGCCCCGGCCCTCACCCCGAGGGCGAGGACAACGGTGAGCGTTCAGCCCACCACCGTGCTCGCCGGAGTGGATGCCGAAGGCGGCGTGCGGTTCGCATTCATCCAGGATGCCTGCGGCGACAAGGCACTCGACACCGAGGCGCTCAACTTTGTCCAAAGCCTGCGCTTCACGCCGTCAAGCGGCGCATTGCAGTGGGGAACAGTCACCGTCATCTGGGGCGACGACATCGTCGCGTCTGCACCGCAGAAATAACCGGCATGTTCCGCCTCGAACTGCACGAACTCATCTTCGCCTACACCGGGCTCTGCCTCGGCATCATGCTGGTGGCCGCGCTGCTCCACAACATCCGCCGCCACCGCCGCGAGGTGAGCGCGCACCGCGACCTCGTGAGATGCCACCTCTGCGCGTTCGAGTTCCGCGATGCGACCGGCGCGGAGTTTCCAAAGTGCCCCTGCTGCGGCTCATCCACGAGCCGCGAGCGCCTGTCGCGGCTGTGACCGCACTTCCCTCTTTTCATCCGCGGCCCGCTTCTGGCAGGGTGTGACATGGCACCTCTCGACGACCAGTTCTACCAGCCAGCCGACAAGTTTTTCCCGGCGCACAGCGGTGTGGCGCTCACCTACGACGACGTGACGCTCGCCACGCTCTACAGCGAGGTCATCCCGCGCGACGCGAGCCTCGACACGCAGCTCCACGAGCGGCTCCAGCTCCGCCTGCCAATCGTCTCGGCGGACATGGACACCGTGACCGAATCCCCGATGGCAATCGCGATGGCGCGCGCGGGCGGCCTCGGCCTCATCCACTGCAACATGCCGGAGCGGCAGCAGCTCTCCGAGGTGAGCCGCGTGAAGAACAACGTCCACGGCCTCATCCAGGAACCCATCAAAGTCGGGCCAAACCAGCTCATCGGCGAAGTGCTTGAGATGATCGAGGAGCGGCGCTTTGGGTTCGCGACGTTCCCCGTGGTGGATGAAAAGAACACGCTGCTCGGACTGCTGCCCGGCAACGTCGTCCGCGAGCGTTATGCGTCGCGCAAAGTCGCCGAGGCAATGCTGCCGCGCGCCCAGGTGCAGGCCATCCACGAGCGCGAGCTGGGCAGCGATCCGATCCGCGCGGCGGACAAGTTTTTCACGGCGCACATGGGCATCCACAAGCTCCCCGTCGTCGGCGATGGTGACGTCCTGCGCGGGCTGTTCACGCTCAGCGACATCGAGCACATCCTCCACGAGCGCGGCGCGCAGTTTAAGCCCGCGCGCGATGAAAAGTTCCGCCTCCTCTGCGGCGCGAGCATCATCGGCATGCGCAAGCCCGACGGCACTCTCGACCGCGACCGCATCATCGGCCACGCGGGTGCGCTCGTCGAACGCGGCTGCGACGTGATCGCCGTGAGCACCGCGCACGGACACAGCGCGGGCGTCGGCGACACCGTGAAGCTCATCCGCAGCGCATTTCCGGAACTGCCGATCATCGCCGGCAACGTGACCAGCGGCGCCGGCGTTGAGTTCCTCGCGAAGTGCGGCGCGAATGTGATCAAAGTCGGCCAGGGGCCCGGCAGCATCTGCACGACGCGCGTCGTCGCGGGCGTCGGCATTCCGCAGCTCACCGCGCTCTACGTCGCGGCGAAGATGGCCGAGGAATGCGGCGTCACCATTCTCGCCGACGGCGGCATCGTGAAGAGCGGCGACATCGTGAAGGCGCTCACGCTCGCCCACGCGGTGATCTGCGGCGGACTGCTCGCCGGCTGCCCCGAGGCGCCGGGGCAGATCATGGAAATCAACGGCAAGCTCTACAAACAATACCGCGGCATGGGCAGCCAGGCCGCGATGGCCGCCGGAAGCGCCGCACGCTACGGTCACTCGGCGAAGGACTCCACGCGCAAGGTCGCAGCCGAAGGCGTCGAGGCCCTCAAGGAAGTCAGCCCGCCGGTCGAACTCGTCCTCGCGCAGCTCGCAGGCGGCGTGCAGAGCGGGCTCGGCTACCTCGGTTCCCGCGATCTGCCCTCGCTGCGGAAAGCCGCCCGCTACACCCGCGTGACGAGCGCCGGAATGCGCGAGAGCGCTCCGCACGACATCATCGAGGTGAAGTCCACAAAGTAGCTGAAGCCACGCCCGCGGCACCCACGGAACTGGCGCGATGACACCCTGCTCACGAGGGGCGTTCTAAGCTGGCGCCACTTCCCTTGCTCTATATGTTCGCGCCTCTTTTCTGATGACACGTCCGCTCGCCTTTTCAATCGCCACGCTCATCGCGACCGCCGCACCGATTTTTTCCGCACCGCCCGCTGCAGCGCCCGCGGCACCCGTCGCGCACGGCGACGGAAAGGCGGAGGCCGGAGCCAAGGACGGCGCGAACGCGATCAAGTCGTTCAAGTTCGACGCAGGGCTGAAGGTGGACCTCTGGGCCAACGAGCCGCTGCTCGCGAATCCGGTTTCCTTCGCCACCGACGATCGCGGGCGCTGGTTCGTCGCGGAGAGCTACCGGCAGGAGGGGCGCAACGTGAAGGGCAGGCCCGTCGCGGGCGGCGTGGTGGACAACCGCGGACACATGAACTGGCTCGATGCCGACATCGCCTCGCACACGACCGACGAGCGACTCGCGATGATGCGCAAGTTTTTCCCCGACCCGAAGAAGTTCACGGAAATGTTCGAGACCTACGAGGAGCGCATCGTCGTCGTCGAGGACACGAAGGGCGCAGGGCGCGCGGACAAGACGACGGTTTTCGCCGACGGCTTCCGCGACGCGCTCGACGGCACGGGCGCGGGCATCCTCGCTCGCGGCAACGACGTGTGGTGGACGTGCATCCCGAACCTCTGGCACTTCAGCGACTCGAACGGCGACGGGAAGGCCGACGTGAAGGAGAAGCTGCTCTCCGGCTTCGGCGTGAAATTTGCATTCCGCGGCCACGACATGCACGGGCTGCGGTTCGGACCGGACGGCAAGCTCTACTGGAGCATCGGCGACCGCGGCTTGAACGTGAAGAGCAAGGACGGTCGGCATTTTGAAGTGACCGACACGGGCGCGATTCTCCGCGCAAATCCGGATGGCACGGACTTCGAGGTGTTCGCGACGGGCGTCCGCAATCCTCAGGAACTGGCGTTCGACGAATGGGGAAACCTCTTCACCGGCGACAACAACTCCGACAGCGGCGACAAGGCGCGCTTCGCCCAGCTCGTCGAGGGCGGCGACAGCGGCTGGCGCATGACGTTCCAATATCTCGACGACCGCGGCCCTTGGAACCGCGAGCTGCTGTGGGACGAAAAGGAGGGCCGCAAGGCGCGCTACATCGTGCCGCCCATCGCGAACATCAGCAACGGCCCGAGCGGCCTCACCTACAATCCCGGCACCGCGCTCTCGAAGAAATACGCGGGCAAGTTTTACCTCAGCGACTTCCGCGGCGGCGCGAGCGCGAGCGTCGTGCATGAGATTTCGCTCGAGCCGGCGGGCGCGTTTTTCAAGCTGAGGGAGCGGCGCGATTTCCTGAAGGGCGTGCTGACGACCGACGTGGAGTTCGGCACCGACGGGGCGCTTTACGTCCTCGACTGGGTCGAGGGCTGGAGCGGCGTGGACAAAGGCCGCATCTACAAGTTCACGGACGCCGCCGCCGACACCGCGAAGCAGGCCGAGGTGAAGAAGCTGCTCGCCGAGGGCATGGTCGCGCGCTCGCCGGCGGACCTGGAGAAGCTGCTCGCACACGACGACCAGCGCATCCGGCAAGCCGCGCAGTTCCAGCTCGCCGCAAAAAATGACGCCGACACTTTGACCCGCGCCGCAAAAGCGGGGCCGACAACGCTGGCCCGCGTGCACGGCATCTGGGGCCTCGGCCAGATTGCGAAAAAGCAGCCGCAGGCGCTCACGACGGTGGCCGCGCTGCTCACGGACAAGGACGGCGAAGTCCGCGCGCAGGCGGCGCGCGTGCTGAGCGACCATCACTTCAAGGGAGCCTACGACAAACTCATCGGCATGCTCCGCGACACGCATCCGCGGGCACGCTTCTATGCCGGCATCGCGCTCGGAAAGACGGCCTACAAGCCCGCGGTCGATCCGCTCTTCGCCATGCTGGAGGAAAATGCGGACAAGGATCCGCTGCTGCGGCATGCGGGCATCATGGGTGTCGCCGGCTGCGCGGATGCAGCGACACTCGCCCAGCGCGCGAGCCATGCGAGCCCGGCCGTCCGCGGCGCAGCGGTGGTCGCGCTGCGGCGGCTGAAAAGCCCGCAGGTCGCGGCGTTTTTGAAGGACGCGGATCAATCGGTGGTCCTGGAAGCGGCCCGCGCGATTCACGACATGCCGATTCCCGAGGCGATGCCCGCGCTCGCGGCAGTGCTCGGCGAAAAGCGAATCACGGACCGGAACATCATGCTCCGAGCGGTGAACGCGCACTACCGCATCGGCCAGGCTGCGAACGCAAAGACGCTCTCGGCATTTGCTGCGGACAGTTCGGTGAACGAAGCGGGGCGCCGGGAAGCGCTCGCAGCGCTCGGCATCTGGGCCAACCCGGACCCGAAAGACCGCCTGCTTTACCTCTGGCGCCCGCTCCCGCCGCGCTCGAATGCCGATGCCGTCGCCGCGCTCTCGCCGGCGATTTCCAGCATCCTCGGCAACGCGCCCGGCAGCGTGCAGGAGAGCGCGGCCATCGCGGCGGCGAAACTCGGCCTCAAGAGCGGCGCCGACGCCTTGCTCGCAGTGGTCGCAAACGACAAGGCGGGCAAAGCCGCGCGCATCGAAGCGCTGCGCGCGCTCGCCTCGCTGAAGGATCCGCGCCTCGCCCAAGCGGCGAAGGAGGCGCTCACGGATCGCGATCCGAAACTGCGCGCGGAGGGACTGAAGGCGCTCGTGGCCGCGGATCCCGTGGCCGCACTCTCGATGGTCGGCGAGGTGCTCTCGTCGAATGCGCCGGTCGCGGAAAAGCAGGGTGCAGTTTCCGCGCTCGCGGAGAGCCGCACGCCCGAGGCGGAGAAGCTCCTCGCGGGACTGATCGACAACCTCATCGCGGGCAAGCTCGCCCCCGAAGTCCGGCTCGACGTGTATGAGGCCGCGAGAAAACGCCCCGGCCTCTCCGGCAAAGTTCAGCAGTGGACCACATCGCTCCCAAAGGACGACCCGCTCGCGCCTTACCGCCTCTCCATCGCGGGCGGCGACGCGAACCGCGGAAAGAAAATCTTCCGCGAGCACGCGACCGCGCAGTGCTTCAAGTGCCACAAGTGCGAGGGCGGCGACAGTCTCGTCGGTCCGGACCTCACCAAGATCGGCGCAGGCAAGGACCGCGAATACCTTCTCGAGAGCATCGTGTTCCCGAACAAGCGGATCGCGGAGGGCTTTCAGATCGTCGTGCTCGAACTGACCGACGGCGCTACCGTGGCGGGCCGGCTGCTGCAGGAGACGAAGGAGCAGCTCAAAATCGAGACTGTGGACGGAGCCGGCAAGCCGACGGCTGTGGTCGTTCCAGTCAAGAAGGTGAAGACGCGGACGAGCGCGCCCTCGCCGATGCCGGAAATCATCCGCGACCAACTCACCCGCCAGGAACTCCGTGATGTCCTCGAATACCTCGCCGCAAGGAAATAGCCGCCGGTTCAGCGCAGCCGGGCTGCTGCTCCCCCTCGTCCTCCCGATCGCCACGTCGTTCGCCGCCGAGGCGCCCGCCGCACCGCGCGCCAACCGGCAGCTCGCGGATTATTTTGCCCGTGAAGTCGCGGTCATCGAGAGCCGGCCGCTCGCCGAGCCCGCGTCGCCCGCACAGTGGGAGACGACGCGCACGGAGATGCGCAGGCAGCTCGCGGAGATGCTCGGCCTCGACCCGATGCCCGAGCGCACGCCGCTCAAAGTCGAGAAGACCGGCGAGGTGCGCGGCGAGGGCTTCGTGGTGGAGAACATGCACTACCAGTCGCTGCCTGGCCTCTACGTGACGGCGAACCTTTACCGCCCGGAAAAATCCGAGGGCCGGCTGCCCGCGATTCTCTACGTCTGCGGCCACAGCAACATGATGAAGGACGGCGTGAGCCTCGGAAACAAGACGGGCTACCAGCACCACGGCGAGTGGTTCGCGCGGCACGGCTACGTCTGCCTCATCATCGACACCGTGCAGCTCGGCGAAATCCGCGGTGAGCATCACGGCACGTATTCGAAGGGACGCTGGTGGTGGTTTTCGCGCGGCTACACTCCAGCCGGCGCGGAGGCATGGAATGGCATCCGCGGAATCGACTACCTCGTGTCGCGGCCGGACGTGGATCCGGAGCGCATCGGCGTGACGGGCCGCAGCGGCGGCGGCGCGTATTCGTGGTGGGTCGCCGCGCTCGACGAGCGCGTGAAAGCCGCCGCACCGACTGCGGGCATCACCACGCTGCACAATCATGTCGTGGATGGCGCGGTCGAGGGACACTGCGACTGCATGTTCATGGTGAACACCTACCGGTGGGACTACGACAAAGTCGCCGCGCTCGTCGCGCCGCGCCCGCTGCTGATTTGCAACACGGACAAGGACGGCATCTTCCCCCTCGATGGAGTCGTCTCCATCTACAACAGCACGCGCCGCATCTACCGCGCGCTCGGAGCGGAGGCGAAAATAGGCCTGCAAATCGCCGAGGGCCCGCACAAGGACCTCCAGCCGCTGAATGTCGGGGCATTCCACTGGTTCGAGCGCTGGCTGAAGAACGCGGACCCGATGGCGGTGCTCGACGAGGGCGCGAAGAAGCGGCTGGAGCCGCAGCAGCTCCGCGTCTTTTCAAAGCTGCCCGTGGACGAGAAGAACACGACCATCGACTCGGAACTCGTCCCAGCAGCCCCGGCACCCGAGGCGCCGTCCGACGCCGGCGCGTGGGCGAAGCAGCGCGATGCGTGGCTGACCGCGCTGAGAGCAAAGAGTTTCGCGGGATGGCCGGCCGCAGCGCAGGATCTCGAGCTGCACGACGCGGGCAGCGCCGAGCACGACGACGTGGTGCTCCATGCATGGGACTTCACGCCGCAGGCTCCGTGGTCGCTCCGCCTCTACGTCGCGCACAACGCGAAGCTGAAGCCGGAGCAGCTCGAGCTGGTCGCGCTGAACGTGCTCGACGAAAATGCATGGCAGGATTTCCGGCACATGATGGCGGGGCGTTTTTCGCGGCTCTTCCAGCCTTCGGAGCGCGCGGGCGCCGACGGGCATGGCTTCGCGGACGAGAAGAAGATGTTCGACGGATCGAAGTGGGCGATGGCCTACGTGTGCCCGCGCGGCGTCGGGCCGACAGCGTGGACCGGCTCGGACAAGCAGCAGACGCAGAGGCTCCGCCGCTTTTACCTCCTCGGACAGACGCTCGACTCGATGCAGGTGTGGGACATCCGCCGCGCAATCGCCGCGATGCGCGAGACGCCCTACGGGAAGATTCCGCTCTGGCTGCAGTCGCAGCAGGCGATGGCGGGCAACACTCTCTACGCCTCGCTCTTCGAGGACGGCATCACGCGGCTCGATTTGCACCGCCTGCCGGCGTCGCACGAGAACGGACCGACTTACCTGAACGTGATGAAATTCCTCGACCTCCCGCAGGCCGCGGCGATCGCGGCGGAGCGCACACGCGTGCGCATTTACACACCGGAAAAATCCGCGTGGTCATTCCCCGCGCAGGTGGCCGAGAAGCTCGGCTGGAAGAAGGCGTTCGAGCTGCGCGAGCCGCTCGCCGTGCCGTAGGGCAGCGGCCTTGCGGGCGAATCGGTGCTTCACCGGCCGCGCGGGTTCGTTCATCGCTTGCGCATGATCCAACGCCTGCTCCTGCTTTTCCTCCTCGCCACCTGCTGCCGCGCCGCGGAGCCGCTGCGGGTGGGGATGGACATGAGCTATCCGCCGTTTGAAGTGCGCGACACGCAGGGACAGCCGGCAGGCGTGAGCGTGGACCTCGCGCGGGCGCTCGGCGAGAGCCTCGGGCGGCCCGTCGAGTTTGAAAACATGCCGTTCGACGGCCTCATCCCCGCGCTGAAGACGGGGCGCGTGCATGTCGTGATTTCCTCCATGACCGCGACGGAGGAGCGCGCGCGCAGCGTGGATTTTTCCGAGCCGTATGTGCGCACCGGATTGTGCATCCTCACCGGCGCAAAGAGCGCAGCGCAGAGCATCGCCGACCTTGATGCGGACGGGAAAAAAATCGCCGTCGTGCGCGGCACCACCGGCCATCTGTGGGCGCGGATGAATTTGAAGAACGCGAAGGTGCTCGACCTCGCAAAGGAGACCGCGTGCGTGCTCGAGGTCACGCAGGGCAAGGCGGACGCGTTCATCTACGACCAGATGTCCACGCTGCGGAACTGGCAGGCGAACCCGGACACGACGCGCGCGCTGCTGAAGCCGTTCCGCGAGGAGTCGTGGGCGATCGCGCTGCGCAAGGGCGACGCGGAGCTGAGGGCGATGGTGAATGCGTTCCTCGCGAAGTTCCGCGCAGAGGGCGGCTTTGACCGGCTCGCGGAGAAATGGCTGAAGGAGCAGCGCGCGGGCTTTGAAAAGCTCGGCGTGCCCTTCGTCTTCTAGCCCGCGCGGAATCCCCGCAGCAGTTCGGCAATCGGATCGGATGCGGCGGACAGGTCCAGCCACTCGAATCCGCGCTCCCGGCGGAACCAAGTGAGCTGCCGCTTTGCATATTGCCGGGTCGCGAGCGCGACGGCGGCGATGCATTCCGCACGCGTGATTTTCCCCGCGAGGTGATTGCGGATTTCCGTGATGCCGAGCATCTGCGACGCGGTCGGGCCAATCTCTCCCGTGGCAGCGACTTCCTCGATCACGCCATTGGCGAACATGGCTTCCGTGCGCGACTGGATGGCGGCATGGAGTTCGTCGCGGGAGCGAGTAAGGATGAAGCCACGCGGCGCCGTGTCTGCGGTCCACTCGGTGCGGAAGCTGGAGAATGGACGCCCCGTGAGCAGGCAGACTTCGAGCGCACGGATGACGCGGCGCGGATTGCGGAGATCCACGGTGCTCGCGGGATCGAGCGAGAGAAGGCGTTCCGCGAGCGCGGACAGCGGTTCCCTTTCAAGAGAAGCACGGAGCCCGGGATCCGCTCCCGGCAGCGGCGCCAAGCCGTGTGTGAGCGCGCGGATGTAGAGGCCGGTGCCGCCGCAAACGACGGGGACGCGACCGCGCGCGGTGATTTCGGCGATGCACTCGCGGGCGCGGGTGAGCCACTGGGCGGCATCGAAGCTCGCGGCGAGCGGGATTTCGCCGATGAGGTGATGCGGCACGCGAGCGCGCAATTCCCGGGACGGCTTCGCGCTGAGCACGTCGAGGCCGGCGTAAACTTGGAATGCGTCCGCACCGACGACTTCGCCTCCGACACGTTCGGCAAACTCGGCTGCGAGTGCGCTCTTTCCAACAGCAGTCGGACCGATGAGGAAAAACGGGGCGTGGCTGTTGTCCGGGGGCACCGTTTTCCTCTCGCGGGAAATGGCCGCCATTTCAACCACGGAGGAACGCAGTGCCCCCGGTAAAGAAAACGGGAGCCCCGCTCGTGGCAGGGCTCCCGTGATTTTTTCCGCGATGCGTGCGGGCTACACGCGGGGCTCGCGCGCGCCCTCGGAGCGGGAACCGCTCACGACGAGCTTGCGGCCCATGAAGTCCTTGTCGTGCAGCGTCGCGACGGCGCGCTGGGCTTCCTCGATGGTGAGCATGGTCACGAAGCCGAAGCCCTTCGAGCGATACGTGTCGCGGTGGGTGACGATTTCGGCGTTCTGCACCTGGCCGACGCCATTGAAGAGCTGGAACAGGTCGCTCTCGGTGGCGTCGTAGCTGAGGTTGCCGATGTAAAGACGCGGCGAAGTGACCTCGACGCGCTCGGGCGGCGCGGCACGGCGGCGGTCGCGATCACCCTGCGAGCGAGGCTGCTCGGAGCGTGCTGGCGCGGTGGATTTCTTTGCGGGACCGGCGCCGAAGAAGGCGAGGATCTTGTGCCAGAAGGAGACCTTCTTCTGCGGCGCGGGGCGCTCTGAGCGGTGGTCGCGGCGCGAGTCCGAATCGCGGTGTGGCGGACGGCGGCGTCCACCGCCCTGGCGGCGGGGACCACGCGCCCGTGTGTCGTGGGATTTCATTCGTTGCGTGATGAGTTGTGGTTGTGTGGCGGAAGCTCCGGGCCGCTCCCTCGCGGGAGGGGCTGACGGAGGCTTCGCGGCGCGCGCAAAAGGCAAGGCAAACTGCGACTACCTCCCAAATCCGTCCCGGCACGGATGTGGCAAACTTTTCCACCGAAGCGAAACCCCGCTGAAGCGAACCCAGCAGATGGAGGAGGAAAACCGTCATCGGAATCGGAGTGTTTGGGAGATGAGCGCGGGCTGGCCACCCGGCGCGCGGCGGTCACTTAACCCGCGCACCCCCGGGCCGCAAGGGGGAACTGACACCGCGATTTTTCCCGCCTGTCACAAAAAATGCGCGGGCCACCGAGGCAGCCCGCGCATTTTGAAAGTGTGCGCCATTCACCGGCGCGACGGCCCGCGCCGCTTACTTGTTCTTCTTCTTTTTTTTCTGCTTCCCGCCGACCGCGGCGACTTCCTCGTCCGAGAGGCTGCCGTCGTTGTTCGTGTCGAGTGCCTTGAGTTCGGGCTTGCCGGCTGCGAAGTCCTTCTTGAGGGCCTCCACTTCGTCGCCGTCAACCTTGCCGTTGCTGTTCTTGTCGTAGGTGGCGAGGATGTCCGCGCCGCCCTTCTTGCCCTTCTTGCCCTTCTTGCCGGCTTCGGCAGGGACCGTGAGGGAAAGGCTGAGGGCTGCGATGGTGAGGATGCTGAGGATGCGTTTCATGGGATGTGGTTGATGGTTTTCGGCACCGGGCAGCCGCATGTTCACCGCGCTTTACGGCGAAAGGATGCGTTCTGACCGATTCCGGATCATTCATAGCAGCCACGGATTGAACTGGGACACGTCCTTTGGTCGGTCTCTGCCATTTGAGCGTCGCAGCAAGACTCCCATCACTGCGGATTTCGCGATCCCGCGACACTCCCTGCGAGCGCAGAAGCGGATATTTTCGACAAAGCTGTTGACACCCCGGAGCGTCACTGAGATACAAAAATTCGTTCCCAAACACACGCCATGGCCGACGAAAATCCCGCAGCACCCGCAGGTCCGAACGACGAATCCGACAAAAAGGAGACGATCCGGATCACACTCCCCTCCTCGACCGAAAGTCCCGTCGCAAAACGCGAGACCGTTCGGATTAACATCCCCGAGTCCACGGGCAATGCGCCAAAGAAGGAAACTTCGAAAGTTTCGCTCCCGACTTCCGGCATCGTTCCGCCGCCTCCGATGACGCGCCCCTCCGCACCGCCGGCTCCGCCGCCACTTTCCAAGCCGATGAGCGGCCTGACTCCTCCCCCCAAACCCCCGCCACTTTCCAGCAAACCGACCGTTCCCCTGAAACCCGCTCCCTCCGGTGCCGTGCCTCCTCCAGCGGCACCCGCCGGATCCGGAATCGTCGCGAAGCCCGCGTCCCCGAAAAAGGAGACCGCCCGCATCAGCCTCCCGACCGAGGCGCCGAAGAGTTCCGCACCCGCGCTGCCCAAGGCGACGGTGAAAATGCAGGCGACCCAGCCGCTGATGAAAGCGCCCCCGCAGGCCAGCGGCATCCAGCAGGTGTCCGCCACCACAGGTCCGCTGAGGTCTGGCAGTCCGGCAAGCATCGCCCCGATGGTCTCCACATCGCCCGCCAAGTCGGACACGCTCACCATCGTCCTCAGCATCCTCGCCTTCGTCGGCGCGGCCGCCGCAGGCGTCTTCGCATTCCTCGTCCACAAGGCGGCCGAACTGCCCGACTGGGTCAAGTAGCCCCGCGCTCCCGTTTTCACTCTATGGCCAACGCAAACGTCCTCAATCTCTCGGACTCAAACTTCGACTCCGAAGTCGCAAAATCCGACCTGCCTGTGCTCGTCGATTTTTGGGCGCCGTGGTGCGGGCCATGCATCCAGCTCTCGCCGGTGATTGACGAAATCGCCAATGAGCGCGCTGGCAAGGCCGTCGTCGCGAAAGTGAACGTGGACGAGAGCCCCGCGCTCGCCGGAAAATTCCGCGTGAACTCCATTCCCGCGCTGCTCTTCTTCAAAGGTGGCCAGCCCGTCGGCCAGCTCGTGGGGCGCCAGCCGAAGGCTGAAATCCTCGCAAAGCTCGACGGCATCGCCTGACCGCGAAGCTTCCTCAAAGCAGGAGAGGCAAGGGCCGGGGATTCGCGGCGTGATAATCCCGGAACGAATTGTTCTGGACGCTCCTTAACTGGAAACGAGGCAAGGGCCATCGTGTTCCCGCAGCGTTCAGCATCGCTGCCCAAGAGTCGAACGCCGGCCCCCCTCTATCGCGACCGCCACCACCAGCTACTGCGCAGCAGCAGCCTGCGGCTTCTCCGAAGGTGCCGTCACTGCCGGCTTCACCTCAGCGGTCTTTTCAGCCTGCCCCTTTTTGGCGGGCTCCCTGTGCATCTTGATCAGGTCGCTCATCGTCACAAATTTGAAGCCCTTCGCCAGCAGTGCATCGAGAGTGGCGGGCATGGCATCCACGGTCGTCTTATGGATATCGTGGCAGAGAATGATCGAGCCATTCTTCGTCTCGGACACGATGATGCTCTCCGTCTTCGCCGGCGAGCGGTGCTTCCAGTCGAGGCTGTCCACATCCCAAAGCGCGATCCTGTAGTTCCAGACCGCGTGCGCCCATTCACGCTGCCGCGCCGTGAAGCCGCCATACGGCGGGCGCAGCAGCGTCGGCGTCACCCCCGTGGTCTGCTTGATGACATTGTGGGTGCGATCGATCTGATCCTTCACCGCGGCCTCAGTCATCTTCGTGAGGAGCGGATGGTTCCACGAATGGTTCGCGATCTCGTGGCCCTCCTCGACGATCTGCTTTGCGACATCCGGGTTCTGCGCCACGCACTGGCCGACGCAGAAAAACGTCGCCTTGATTCCGCGGTCCTTCAGCATTTTCAAAAGCCGCGGCGTCTGCGCCGGGTTCGGGCCGTCGTCAAATGTGATCGAGATGAACGGCCCGTCGACATGGCAGTCCGTGAAAGTGATTCGCTGCTTCCCCTTCTCCGGCTCGGGCGATGGAGTCACCGGCTGGCCGTAGCCTGCAGCGGGTTCAGCCGTGGCCGGTTGATCCGCGGCGCACGCGGGTAGGCTGCACACGATGAGCGAGAGGAGAATGGAGCGGAGCATTGGTGCGGGAAGAAAGGCGAGCAGGCGCGATTCCGCAAGCCCGCAGGTTCACACGGAAAAGCTCAGCCGCACCTTCACCTCCGAATCCTCATTGCAGCCGTAGAACTCCACGCGCACGCGCTCGCCGTTGTCCTGCACATCCACCCAGCCGAAACAGCCTTCACCCGGCTCCGGCAAATGGAAGCCGTGGCTGTAAGGCCCGCCCTTGAAACTCCCGGTTTGGTCGAGCGCGGAGCCGTGGAGCACGGGAATGCGCAGCCCGCCATTGTCGGAGTAGTCGCTGTTCGTGCCATCGTCCGCTGCAAGCATGTGGGCATCGCCGCAGAGAATCACGACGTTCCTGATTCCACTCTGCGCGATGAAACTCGCGATCTCCCTCCGCTCGTCCGCAAACGCCGCCCACGACTCCCCGCGCTCCCCGTCGCCGATCCACGGCACGCTGCTCGCCAGAAAAACGACCGCGTGCGATCGCGACGACTCCGCGAGTTCGCGCTTGAGCCATTCCTTCTGCGCGGCACCCAGCATCGTCTTCGCGGGACCGGCAGGTGATTTTCCCGGCGAACGCTCGCTGCGCAGATCCGTGAGGAGGAAGCGCGCGCGCCCGATGCTGAACGCCTGGTAAATCGCAGCGTCGCCATCGCCCGCGGGCAGCGGATAATGCGGCGCATATTCCCGGTAGACACGCCGCGCAGCGGCCCGCGACGGAGTGCGCGCGTCGGCGTCATTCGGGCCGAAGTCGTGATCATCCCACACATACGCCAGCGGCACCGTCCGGTAGAGCACGCCCTGCGACGACGATGCGAGCACGGTGTCCCACGCCGCGCGGAAAATCTGCGGGTCGCCGCGCGAGATGTTCGTGTAGTGCATGTCGCCGAGGTGCAGGAAAAATGCCGGGTCGCGCCGCTGGATCGTCGCAAACACCCGGTGCTCGGAGCCCGTCCGCGCACAGGAGCCGAATGCAAAGGAGAACGACGATGCATTTCCCGGTGTCGGAAACGTCCGCAGCACTGCGGGCGGATACGAGGAGGGGCGGCCATTCACCTCCAGCGTGCATGTGTGGCGTGTGAGCGCCGCGAGGCCGTGCAGCCGGAAAGTGCGCACAGTCCCCGCACTCACCGCAAGCGGCTCCGGGCGGAAGACGATGGGCTTTTCCCCCGCGGCGAGCACCAGCAGGCGCGCATCCGCTTGCGGCGGCAGCTTTGTCTTCAGCACCGCGCTGTCGTGGGTCACCGCGCCGATCCACATCGTCGGAACCCCCCTCGGCTTGTCAGGCATCCGCATTTCCACAGCGGCCTCCTCCTCAGCACGCAGCACGGATGCGCCGATGCCCGCGGCTGCGATGCGCGTGAATTCACGCCGGGTGATCCTGCTCATTGGAAAAAGCACACGCACTGCATGGCGCGACACTTTGGAGGCGTGGCGCGGCTGTCAAGCATCGCACCCGCACGTCCTCAGCGCGGCTCGATGCGCACTTCGTCGAGATCGAAGCTCTCCTGCGCGCCAGTCTGCGCCGCCATGATCACCATCTTCCCCGCGTGCCGGATCGTCTCGCGCCACGAATAGCCCTGCGGCGACGGCACCCAGCCTGCGGCGCGCGCCTGCTCGTCGGTCCAGTCGTGGCGGATCGTCGTGCGGATCGTCTGCCACTCCGTGGTGAAGGGCGGGAGCTTCTCGAAAGTCCACTGCGCCACGTCGCGCGCAAAAATCTCCATGCGCACCGCACCGCCCGGCTTCGGTGCACGGATGCGCGCGCTCAGCATGACCTCGTCCCCGCCGAGCACCGTCGGCCAGTCACCCTCGACGGGCATCCCGTTCGCGATGGGACGCAGGTTCTTCGCGCGGGAGATGGTCACGTAGCCCTCCGGATGATGCTCGATGGAATCCACGCCCTTCCAGTTCTCCACACCGCGGTCGAATGAGACCACGACCGGCGCCTTCGCGGGCACGCGCGGCAGCGGCCCGAGCTTCGGCGGCGGCAATTCCGTGTTCACCAGCTTCGCTCCATCGATCGCGTAGAGCTTCGCGCCGGGCGCGAGCGTGAGGTGCAGGCGGAATGTGCCGTCGTTCCCGAACTGCGTGTCCATCTTCACATCCCCATCCGCGACAAGCCGCAGCGGACGATCCGCCTTCCGTAACGGTGATGTCGTGAGCACCGAAGGCTTCGCAGGATCCTCGGCCTCGAAAAATGCGAACCCGTCCTCGCGCAGCCGCGCGACACAGAGCGCGCTGGAGCGCTTCCAGCCGAGATGCACCGTCGGGCTGCCGCCGTAATACACGAGCAGCTTTCCATCCTGCACCACCGGCGGCCCGGCCTGCGCGTAGATGCAGCCGCTGTCGTAGCTGCCTTTCGCACCGAGCGGCAGAAACGGCGTGCCGGGCTTCACGCGCTGCCAGCGCACGGAGTCCGGGCTCCACGCGAGTTCGCAGTCCACGGTGCGTCCGGTGCCCACGTGATACATCATCACATAGCCGAGCCACACGCTGCCGTATGGGAAAACCGTGAGCGCATACGTCTGGTGCGCGCGCCCCTCATCGAGCCCGCTGCGCAGCACCAGGCCGCTGCTTTTCCAGTGGACGAAATCGTCGCTCTCCAGCCGCGAAACAAGCCGCTCGCCGAGATAGAGCTTGGTGAACCACAGGTATTTTCCGAGGCGCGTGTCGTAGAAGGCGTTGTTGTGCGTGTCGCCCTGCTGCGCGGTGAAGCCCAGCATCTCCTGCGCTTCGCCCCAGTGGATGCCGTCCGCGCTGAAGCGCGCGCGCGGTTTCCCGAGCCCCACGTCGAAGACCATCTTGTATCGGCGCGCGGGATCCGGGTCGTGCGTGTCCTTGAAGACACCCACGTTCGGACAGTCGCGCGCCACGATGTTGTTCGCGCTGCTGCCCGCGAATTTGTGCAGCCCGAGCGACGGCCGCTCCCACGCGATGCCGTCGCGCGAAGTGGCGTAGAGCAGATACCAGCCGACGTCATGCACCGTGCTCGGTGAGTCCATCTTTGCGATGACGTCCTTGTCCGCGAGCACGTCCTTATACCAGAGCTTCCACAGCCGCTCCTCCGCATCCCACGTCACATTCGGGTAGTAGTTGTTCGTGGCATTTTCCCACGGTTGATCGACAGGCAGCAGCGGATTGCGCGCGTCCTTTTCCGGCGTGCCGATGGAAAGCCGCGCATTCTCCGCGTGCTCGATCACCCGCGTGTCGAGCATCAGCAGCTTCGCCGCATCCGGCTCCATGAGGCGCGGCTCGCCAGCGTGCAGCGCGACGGTGAGCAGAAGGAAAAGGGAGGAGTGTTTCATGACCTGCGCAGCATCCCGGTGCCGCGGGGCGGATGACAAGCCCGCACGCACTCCACTCCCACCGGAAAGTTTCAGCCCGACGCTAAGGAGAGCGCCGCCAGAGCGATGAACACCGCGCTTCCTTTCACCGCCTTCCCATGAAACCCCTCCTCGCGCTCTCGCTCCTCATCCCGTTCGCCGTGCTTATCGCAGCGGACTCGGCAAAGCCCACCTCCCCTGCTTCCCCCACCCTCCGCGCCGGCGCCGCTGCTGTGGACATCACGCCAAGGCAATTCCCGCTGAACATGCCCGGCGGCTTCAGCCCCAATCCCGCCACCGGCGCGAACGACCCGCTGCACTCCCGCGCGCTCGTGCTCGACGACGGCAAGACCACGCTCGCGATGGTCGTCGTGGACAATCTCGGCCTCGCCAGCGAGACGACCGCCGAGGCGAAGGCCCTCGCGTCGCAGCGCACCGGCATCCCCGTGGACCGCATGCTCATTTCCTCCACGCACACGCACACCGGCCCCTCGTCGAACGCGCGAGAGAGCGACAAGAACGGCTTCGCCTACCGCAAGCTGCTCATCGAAGGCATCGCGGAATCCATCACACTCGCGCACGGCAAGCTCCGCCCCGCGGCCGTCGGCGCCGCGTCGCATCCGCTGCCGGACGAGGTCTTCAACCGCCGCTGGTATCTCAAGCCGGGCAAGATGCCGCTGAATCCCTACGGCAAACTCGATCAGGTGAAGATGAACCCCGGCACCAGCCCCGACGTGCTCGACAGACCAGCCGGCCCGACCGATCCCGACATCACCGTGCTCTCCGTGCAGGACACGAAGCGCAAGCCGCTCGCGCTCTTCGCCAACTACTCGCTGCACTACGTCGGCGGCTCGCCGCACGGCCTCATGTCCGCCGACTACTACGGAGAGTTCGCGCGGCTCATGCCGTCGCGCGTGCGCGGCGATTCGGACTTCGTCGCGATGATGTCGAACGGCACCTCCGGCGACATCAACAACATCCCCTTCCTCGTGAACCGGCCCCCGCGCGAGCCGTTCGAGCAAATCCGCATCGTCGCCGGAAAGGCCGCCGACACCGCGTGGCTCGCGCTGCGCAAAATCGAGAAGCACGATCCCGGCGTCCGCCTCGGCATGGTCCAGCGCGAGATCGTCCTGAAATATCGCCGCCCCACTCCCGAGCAGATCGCCGACGCGCGGGCAGTCATCGCGATCAAGGACCCCGCGGCCAAGGAACAGCTCCCGCGCCTCGCGGAGAACTACGCCCGCAGCACCATCGCCGCCGCCGAGCGCGCCGACGACACCATCACCGTCATTCTCCAGGCCATCCGCATCGGCGACTTCGCCGTGTGCGGCATCCCGTTCGAGGCGTTTGTCGAAATCGGGCTCGACTTGAAAAAGCGCAGCCCGTTTCCGAAGACGATGGTCATCGGCCTCGCCAACGCGCGCCACGGCTACCTGCCCACGCCCGAGCATCACAAGCTCGGCGGCTACGAGACCTGGCTCGGCACAAATGTCGTGCAGGAGGACGCCTCGGTGATCATCGGGAAGAACCTCCTCGAAATGCTCGGCGAGCTTTCCGCCAACAAGTGAACCCCATCCACACCATCGAAGACCTCGATGAGGCGCTGAGCCGCCCCACGCCCGGCGCGCTCGACACGCTCCGCGCGCTCGACGGCGATGTGATGGTGCTCGGCGCTGGCGGGAAGATGGGGCCGACCCTCGCGCGCATGGTCCGCCGCGCACTGGATGAAATCGGCCACGCGCAACGCAAGGTGACCGCCGTGTCGCGCTTCTCGTCGGAGGCTGCGATGCGCGGCCTCCAGCGGCACGGAGTCGGGACGATCGCGTGCGACCTCCTTGACCGCGACGCTGTCCGCGCGCTGCCCGATGCGCCGAACGTGATCTTCATGGCGGGGCAGAAGTTCGGCACGAGCGACGCGCCGGAGCTGACCTGGGTGATGAACACGCTCGTGCCGGCGAACGTCGCCGAGCGCTTCGCAAAATCGCGCATCGTCGTCTTCTCCACCGGCTGCGTGTATCCGCTCGTGCCCGCATCCGGCCCCGGCGCGCGCGAGGACACCCCGCTCACTCCGCCCGGCGAGTATGCGAACTCGTGCGTCGGCCGCGAGCGCGTGTTCGGCCATTTTGCAAAGCTGCACGGCACCCGCGCGCTCATGTTCCGCCTCTGCTACGCCATCGACCTCCGCTACGGCGTGCTGTGCGACATCGCATCGAAGGTCCTCCAGGGCCTCCCCGTCAGCGTCGCGATGGGCAGCGTGAGCGTGATCTGGCAGGGCGACGCAAATGCGCGCGCGATCCAGTGCCTCGCGCACACCGCATCGCCGCCCGTGCCGCTGAACATCACCGGCTTCGAGCGCGTCTCCATCCGCTCGCTCGCGCAGCGCTTCGGCGAGCTGCTGCACCGCGAGCCGCTTCTCGAGGGCAGCGAATGCGAATCCGCGTGGATGTGGGACGCGTCGCGCTCGCACGAGCTGCTCGGCCCGCTGTCGGTCTCGCTCGACGAGATGATCGAGGCCACCGCGCAGTGGCAGCTCCGCGGCGGTGCGATGCTCGGAAAGCCCACGCACTTCGAGACACGCGACGGACGCTTCTAGAATGACGATACGGCTCTTCCAGCAGGGCGACCTCGGCGAACTCCGGCGCATGACGGTGGAGGGATTCGACGGCATTGCCATCGACCAAAACATCCAGCGGACGCTGGGAGTCGTCGGCGGCCTCGACTGGCGCGAACGGAAGGCGCGGCACGTGGACGACGACGTCGCCGCCAATCCCGCGGGCGTCTTCGTCGCCGAGGAGGATGGGAAAGTCCTCGGCTACATCAGCACGCGCATCGACCGCGAGCTCGGCCGCGGGCGGATTCCGAACCTCGCGGTGGACAGCACTGCGCGCGGCCGCGGCATCGGGCGCCAGCTCATCGGGCACGCGCTCGCATATTTTCAGCGGGAGGGAATGGCGTTCGCAGTCATCGAGACGATGGCGAACAACCCCGTCGGCCAGCACCTCTACCCATCGTGCGGCTTCATCGAGACGGGCCGGCAAATCCACTACGCCATCAAGCTGTGAGCGCCGGACTCCGCACGCTGCTGCTCTCCGGGCTCGCGATTCCCGCGCACCCTCTCGCACTGGACGCCTCGCGCCGCCTCGACGAGCGCCGCCAGCGCGCGCTTTCCCGCTACTACCTCGCCTCCGGCGTCGGCGGGCTCGCGGTCGGCGTCCACACGACGCAGTTCGCGATCCGCGATCCGAAGGTCGGCCTGTTCCAGCCGGTGCTGGAGCTTGCGGCGGAGGAAATGAAGCGCGCCAAGGCTCCGCTCGCGCGCATCGCCGGCGTGTGCGGCGCGACTTCGCAGGCGGTGGCCGAGGCGGCGCTCGCCCGCGACCTCGGCTACGACGCCGCCCTGCTCAGCCTCGGCGCGATGCGGGATGCGGCCGACGACACCCTCATCGATCACTGCCGCGCGGTCGCGGAAGTGATTCCCGTCGTCGGCTTCTACCTCCAGCCGAGCGTCGGCGGCCGCGTGCTGCCCCACTCGTTCTGGCGCCGCTTTGCGGAAATCGGGAATGTCGTCGCGATCAAAATCGCGCCCTTCAACCGCTACCAGACCCTCGACGTCGTGCGCGCGGTCATCGAGGCCGGCCGCGACGACATCGCCCTCTACACCGGCAACGACGACAACATCGTCGCCGACCTGCTCACGCCCTTCCGCATCGCGGGCCGCGAATGCCGCATCGTGGGCGGGCTCCTCGGCCACTGGTCCGTCTGGACGAAGCGCGCCGTCGAACTCCTCGCGCGCTGCCGCAATGCCGGCGCGACACCGGAGCTGCTGCGGCTGGGAGTCGAGGTCACCGACAGCAACGCCGCCTTCTTCGACGCCGCCCATGGCTTCCGCGGCTGCATCGCCGGCCTGCACGAGATCCTTCGCCGGCAGGGACTGCTCGCGGGCACCTGGTGCCTCGACGAGCGCGAGACGCTCAGCCCCGGGCAGGCGGCGGAAATCGACCGCGTCTGCCGCGCGTATCCGCACCTCGCGGACGACGCTTTCGTCGCGGAGCATCTGGACGACTGGCTCCGCTGACCGCCCTCATTCCGGCTTTCTCCCCTTTCACACCGCCGCCCGGGCGGTTATCCACACCACCATGAAATCCCCGTCCCTTCCCCTGTTCGCCGCCCTCCTCCTCATCGCCACCGGCAGCCCCGCATTTTCCGCCGACAAAGCCGACAAAGCCGCGGATAAAGCCGCTCCCAAGGCCGCCGACCCCGCGGCGAAGCCGAAGCGCGCGCCGCATCCCTCGCTCGTGAAAGTCGAGGAAGTCCCCGGCCTGCCGCGCGTCCTGCTCATCGGCGATTCCATCTCCATGGGCTACACGGTCCCCGTCCGCGAAAAGCTCGCGGGCAAGGCCAACGTCCTCCGCATCCCCACCAACGGCGGCCCGACCACCAACGGCCTGAAAAACCTCAAGGCATGGCTCGGCGACAGCAAGTGGGACGTCATCCACTTCAACTGGGGCCTGCACGACCTGAAATACATCCTCGACGACCCCAGCAAGCGCGCCGACCCGAAGGCCGCCGGCGCCCACATGCAGGTGCCCCTCGCCGAATACGAGAAGAACCTCCGCGAACTCGTCGCCCAGCTCAAGGCCACCGGCGCCAGGCTCATCTGGTGCAGCACCACCCCCGTCATCGATGGCGGCGAAGGCCGCGTCGGCGCCTCCGAGCTTCCCTACAATGCCGCCGCCGCCCGCGTGATGAAGGAAGCCGGCATCCCCACCGACGACCTCCACGCCCACGCCCAGGCAAAGCTGAAGGAAATCCAGCTCCCCAACGGCAACGTCCACTACACCCCCGACGGCTACCAATACCTCGCCGAGAAAGTCGCCGCGGAAATCGCCGGCGCCCTGCCGAAGAAATAAGCCCCGCCGGGTCAGCGGCCGGCCCACCCGCAATCGCTCCCTCTGCCGGAGCGCTGAACCGCCACCGCAGCGGGTGCCCGCGGAGATTCCGCACGGGCTGGATCGGCCTCTTCAAATTGCCACTTGAACTCCTGCCGGGCGTTTCTGTTTATGGGCCAGTGAAAGTTCTCGCACTCGCTCTCCTCGCAGTCTCCTCCCCGTTCATCGCCCACTCCGCCACCCGGCCTGCGGATGCCGATCTGCCCGGCACCTACGCCGATGCGGCCAAGGCACCGGACTTGAAGAAGTTCCTCATCAGCACCAAGGGCAGCTACGGCTGGCAGCCGCTGAAGGGAGACATCTCGTTCGACTTCTTCCCGACTGGGGGGCTGCATGTGCAGGGGCCGGACGGCGAAGCAACGATGTGGCAGGGCAAATGGTCGCTCAAGGGGGACCAGCTCACCATCACCTACAACGGCAAGAAAAAGACCATGAAGGCCGCCGTTGAAGGCGATCTCCTGGTGCTGGATGGGCAGAAATACAAGCGCTACAAGCCGGAGTAACTGGAACCTCCCCGCCCCGCCCTGATGGATCGGCATCGCAGGGCTCCGTGGGGGAGCGATGACGAGCCGCCGCCCCGGCGGCGGCGGTGCGGCCCGCTGCCGCTCGCATAGGAGCTTGGAGCCCCAGTGGTTCCGCCATCCCGCTCAAGGCCGTCTGGCAAGCCGCACGGAACCCGCCAAAACCCCGCCGCCCTTCCCCCGCCACTGAGGGGAACAGCGGCCCTCCGGCGGCCTCCGGCCACCGGGGATTCCGCACTGACTCCCACGAAGCACCTCTAACTCCCAACCTCCATCTCCAAACCCGCGAAAAAAGCTCGCCCGCTCACTTCGACCCTTGACGAACCTTCATAGGCGCTTCGCTTGTCTCATGGAGAAGGGGCTTTCGGCAAAAGCCATTGAGGTTTCGGACTGAATGTCCAATTCAGCAATATTTCGTCTCCCTGCACGCCGGTAATGATGTTTGCAGATTCGGGTTTGCCAGCGATTGGCGGGGACACGAGTTCAAGTATCGTGCAGAGCTTCCCATTGGCGTCAAAGGCGAAAGAAAGTGCTTCATAGTGCAGTGCGCTTGCCGCTCGTTCTGATCTTATGAGACCACCTCTAGCTTCCACGAACGACGCTACTGCGTAATCTGGTGAGATGCCGGGACCAAAACGGGAAACAAGTGCATCACGTGTCAGGGATGATTGCGGAATTGGGAAAACAAGCACATTGACGTTCTTTCTCATGTTGTCGTCCACCCCGACATTACTAAGAATCTTCGCACTTTGGGCAGCGCGATCAGATTTGTCGGTGGTAAGCTCGCCCATCGCCAGCGCAGTAAGGACGTCAGTCTTGGTTGCGGTGCGTGTCGGCTGTTCCGGTTTCTTTGCTTCCTGAGCATCACAACCGGCGGAGATAAACGCTATGATGGAAGCGACGATGAGGTGGAGTGATTTCATGGTTTGGTAGTCTAGGCTCTTTTGTCGCGAGTGGAATAGCCGCAAAGTTGGCAGCGCATGGTTAGCCGTTGCGGTTGAAAGCACGGTTGATGTGAACCTCAAGTTCCGGTTCGGTTAGAATCTGGCTCCACGGCAGCGCGCTGGAAGTGGAA
This sequence comes from Chthoniobacteraceae bacterium, assembly GCA_044221035.1. Classification (GTDB taxonomy): domain Bacteria; phylum Verrucomicrobiota; class Verrucomicrobiia; order Chthoniobacterales; family Chthoniobacteraceae; genus SXWH01. Next base: position 60,050 of record JBGAPU010000021.1, read on the forward strand.
GGAGGCGTCCAAGTCGCTTGGTATAGGCGATAGGCGGCCCTGCCGGTGCCCGTGGTGCGTGATTCGGGGTCGCGGCTGGACCAATAACCCATCGGGCGGACAACAACGGTCGTGCCGTCGAGTGGCATCCGAAACGCCTGAAGATACTTGAAGCCGAGTTTGAGGAAATCGCCGACAACGTGAACGTCGTCGGAAAAGCAGGCCTGCGGTAACGAAACATCGTCGAAATCGAGTTCGAGACGTTGGATGAGTTCGACGAGGTTCGGGGCGGAGTATGCGCGGCGCTCCGGGATGTCCACGGAAACGCCATCGGTGCTAACGGCCACTGGGTAGTAGGTATGGTCAATGCGAAGCTGCATGGTTGTTGATTTGGGTTAACGCGTAGTAACGGCTAACTTCTGATTATGCGACTGGGGATTTCCGCCAGTCGCATAGCTGGAAGGGGTTGAGAGGGTTTGCCTCCTCTGGTGAGGGAGGGAATGCAGGGAGGGGCGCTTGCATTCCAGTCGCGTAGCGGGAGGGTGCCGGACCGTCAAGAATGGTCTCCGGGGACGCCCACGTTTTTCTGGTCGCATCGCAGGAGCCCCCGTTATGCGACTGGGCTGCCATGAAAGTCCCCCATGTTCTCCAAAAGCTCCCTGACGTCTGCCGCCTCAAGCACCTCGGCTATGCGACCGGGAGGATCGTTCGGGATTGGGCGTGGTCGGATAGCGGGAGTCTGGTGCGTGGAGGGATTCAATAAGGGTCCGGCGGCGCCTTTTGGGGGCGGGGATTTGGTGTCCGGTTGGGAAACGGGCCCTGTGGCGGGGAAGCGGGGCAAATGAGCTTGGGAAGTTTGCGCGGGTCCGCGATGACAATAGCCCAGCGCTTCAGCACTGGGTTCACCGAGCAAGCAAACGAACAAAGTCCCGCAGGGACGGAAGAACGGTTCTGCCGTCCCTGCGGGACTTTTCCTGCCTTCGATACCCGTGTTCCCAGCGCTGAAGCGCTGGGCGATTGTCACGGCATTCCGTTTCCAGAAGCCCGGTGCCAGAGAACCCGGGTTAACACGGGGAAGGTGGGCAAACCGGTGTGGAATTTTGGCAGTGTCCTATTTTGAATTTGGAAGCCATGAAGCCGCGAAGGACAGGAATTTTTCCATCGGCTTCCGGCGGTTTCCTCCCTTCGTGGTTTCCTGGCTTCCAAATCAGGACATCGCCGGAATTTCGCGCTTTTCGCTGGGGAGTTTGCGTGCTTATCCGGTTGTTTGAAAACACAGGGTGGTGTCGGCATTCGAGAATAGCCCGGCGCTTCAGCGCTGGGAATTGCGCGCCCCCCAAAAAGCAAAGTCCCGGAGGGACGGAAGCCGGGCGGAGCAAGACGCCTGCCGATGGCAGCCCGCAAGGGCACGCGCGGCGGCGCGTGGCAAAGCCGTTCTGCCGTCCCTTCGGGACTTTGTTCCCAAGATGCGCGCTGGTTCCCAGCGCTGAAGCGCTGGGCTATTGTCAGGCCCTTCCGCTTTTCCGGAGCCCTATGCCAAGCAACCGGATAAGCAGGGAAGTTTGGAAGATTGCTGCGGAGGGTAGCCGTTTTCTGGCGGTGGTCCGGGAGATGGTTTTTTGCCTTTGGCAATTCTGGCAGGGCGTTTTTGGAACCAGCGGGCGAATTCGGGCGTTTTCTGTAGCATTCTGGCGAATCTTGGCGATTATTCGACAGATTTGGTTGGAGAATTGCCGTTTTCTTCCGGAAGTCTTACCGGTTTCCGTGCGGATTTTTTCCTTTTCCGCACGGTTATTTATCCGAACTGCGCAGTTTCTTGTGAGTTCTGAACGGTCTTGTTAATTTTCTGAGCGGTTTTGTTTTTATTCTGCTCGGTTGTTATCTTTTTCTGAGCCAGTTTTTTTAAGTTCTGAACGGTTTTGTATAAAAACCGAGCGCCTATTTTAGTTTTCCGTGCAGTTGTGTTTTCTTTCTGCGCATTTATTTCTCATTTCCGCGCGGATTGAATCGATTCTCTTTCCCCTTTACTCCGAGTCGCGGTGCCGGTATCCGGTTTCCTCGCGCCTATGAAAACGACCAAAGCAGTGGTGGACTTTTCCAACTACAAGGCGGTGGATCTCCTGCCGGTGGCGGGGGTGATCCATGAGCGGATGAGCGGGAATGCGGTGACTTTTCCGGAGCCGCCCGGCGGGATGGACGGGTTGCTCGGGCTCATCGGGGCTTACCGCGACACGCTCGCGGCGAAGTCGAGCCGGGCGCGGGCGGATGTGCTGGCGTTTCGCGGGGCGCGCAAGGCGCTGGAGGCGGCGCTGCGGCTTTTAGGTGGGTATGTGAATTATGTGGCGAAGGGCGATGGGCAGGTGGTGGAGAAGAGCGGTTTTCCGTCCTACGAAGTGGGGAGTCCGCGGCCGACGTCCGCCCCGGCGGCGCCGGAGAATGTGCGGCTGCGGCACGGGCCCCTCGGGGGGAGCATCGTGATCCGCTGCAAGGTGGCGCGGCTGCGCGGGGCGAACCAAGTGCAGGTGACGACGGGGAGTCCGGCCGAGGAGTCAGGCTGGGTGGATGCGGGGGTGTTCACCGGGGGCCGCACGATGCTGACGGGCCTGCCGGTGGGCGCGGTGTTGTGGGTGCGCATCCGCACGTCGGGCGCCGGGGGCGTGATGGGGAATTGGAGCGACCCGGCGAGGATCGTGGTGATCTGAGAATGACGGATGACGGATGACGAGTGGCGAACGGCGAAGGGAGCCGGGAGCAGGCGGGGGCTGGGAGCACCAACGGTGCGGAATCATGCCAGCCTGGGGCAACGCCCCAGGAACTCGGATGAAATCGGAACAAGAGCCCTGAAGGGGCGCGCCGTGCATTCGGTGGGTGGCCGCGCAAAGATTCCGAATCGGGAAGGCGCATGGTGCCGCCCCTTTCAGGGCTTTTTTCCAAATGCGATGGAAACCCAGGGCTTCGCCCTGGGCTGGTATGGCCGGGGCCGTTGGCCCGAGAAGCAAGCGTTCCCCGGGATTGGGGTTTTCCTTTCAATGAGACGTTCGCCTTTGGGACATGCACGGGACTGCATCGCGATTCCTCATTCGCGCATTGATCGGGGCGGGCGGGCGGGCATTCTCGGCGGGCCATGAGACTCCTCCCCTTCCCTCCTGCCCTCTCATTTTTCCCCGCATGCTTCCGTGTGTGCTTCCGTGTGTGCTTCCGTCCGCGCTTCTCTGCGCGCTGCTCTGCCATCGCGGGCGCGGGCGCGGTGGCTGCGTTCCTCGCGCTGGGTGCGGGGGCGTTTGCGGCGGAGGAGAAGCCGAAGGCGCCGGAGGCGAAGGCGCCGGAGGTGAAGAAGATTCTTTTCCAATACAAGTCGGAGGGGATCGAGGTGCCGGCGGCTTCGGCGGAGGAGGCGCGGGTGAAGGCGTTTGGCGCGGAGACGGTGCGGGCGGCGGCGAAGTATCTGGACGCGGGGGCGCACCACTGGGTGCGGGAGAAGTCGTGCATCGCGTGCCACAGCACGGGGGTTTACATGGTGGAGCGGTCGGCGCTCACGGCGCAGCTCGGCAGGCCGAGCGATGAGATTTTGAAGAACTTCACCGAGGCGGTGCCGAAGGAGGGCGCGAAGGACGGGAGCCCGATCAAGTCGGTGTGGCGCAGCTCGGGGCTGGCGTCGTGGGACAGGCACGTGGAGGGGAAGCTGGCCGCGCACACGGACCGTTCGCTGCGGGGGACGATGTCGCTGCTGGATGCGGACGGCTCCTTTCACACGATCAAGCAGGTGGAGATCCCCTACATCACGACGCACTTCGAGCTGACGGTGCAGGCGGCGCGCGCGCTGGTGACGGCGCCGGGCTGGCTGGCGGGGCTGGATGCGGCGAAGGACGCGGAGCTGATCGAGCGCATCGGGAGGATGAAGAAGTTCCTGCGGGAGCATGAGCCGATCAGCGACTTCGAGCTGGCGCTGAAGCTGCAGCTCGCGGGGCTGATGCCGGAGCTGGTGCCGCAGGAGGTGCGCAGTGCGGCGGTGGCGATGCTGTGGAGGCAGCAGCTCCCGGACGGCGGCTGGTCGCTGCGGCGGATGTCGGACCTGATGAAGTGGCACGAGACGATGGACCCGAAGGTGATCGCGATTTTCGAGGGCGAGCCGGACAAGGCGAGCCCGGGGAGCGATTCCTACATGACGGCGTGGGCGATCGTGCTGCTGCGCGAGAGCGGCGTGCCGGCGGAGGACGCGCGCATCCAGAAGGGAATCGCGTGGCTGAAGCGCGAGCAGCGCGAGACGGGGCGCTGGTGGATGAAGTCGCTCTACCGCGGGACATATCACTACAGCACCTACATCGCGACCGCGCAGTCGCTGCGCGCGCTGGCGCTGTGCGGGGAGCTGGGGAAATAGCGCCGCGCATTTCACACCATGAAGAACACATCGCTCACACGACGCCAGTGGCTCGGGGCCACGGCCGCCACCGCGGGCAGTTTTCTGCTGTCACCTTCCCACAGACTCAGCGCTGCGCGCTCGGACATCCGGGAGACGGAACACTTCCTCTACCGCGGCGCACCC
>JBGAPU010000022.1:0-64353 GCA_044221035.1 Chthoniobacteraceae bacterium
TGCATGCCGGGATACACGATGGCGTCGCGGCCGATGACGGAGCCGGGATTCAGCACCGAGTTGCAGCCGATTTCCGCGCGGTCGCCGACGATGGCGCCGAATTTCTTCAGCCCCGTCGGCACCAGCCCCTCCTCCGTGGCGACGAGGATTTCCCCACGGTCGAGCCGCACATTGCTGAGGATCGCGCCGGCGCCGAGGTGCGCGCGGTGGCCGAGGATGGAGTCGCCGACGTAGTTGAAATGCGGAATCTGCGCGTCGTCGAACACGATGCAGTTCTTCAGCTCGCAGGAATTGCCGAGCACGCAGCCGCGGCCGACGATCACATTTTCGCGGATGTAGCAGCCGTTGCGGATTTCGCAGTCCTCGCCGATCCACGCGGGGCCTTTAATCATCGCGCCATGCTCGATGACGGTGCCCGCGCCGACGAAGACGGCGTTGCTCACGAACGGCTTGCCGATGAGCTTCGCGAGGATCTGCGGCTTCAACCGGAACTGGAGGTAACTCGGAATCTGCCGCAGCGCGTCCCAGACGTTCACCGCGCTGTCGAAGAGCATGCGGTGCTCGGTGTGGCTGAGGTCCAGATATTCGGAGGGCGGAAAGGTCTTCGGCATCGCGCAGCGAGGGGCTAGCGGGACATGCGGGCGATGGCAAGTCGGTGAGTCGCTCGGCCATCGCGGAGACTGTGCAGCGAGGTGATTCTGCGTCTCATTTCACCGCGCCGAAGAGTCGCATGAAATTTTCCGCGACCTGCGCCGCAAGCACCTCGCGTTTGACTCCGCGGATTTCCGCGAGCGCGTCGTAGGCGAGCACGAGGTTCGCGGGGTGGTTCAGCGATTTGCCATCGGTGCCGGCGAGCATGTGCGCGTTGCGTTCAGCCGGCGGCGCCATGTCGGGAGCGTCGGTTTCGACGAGGATTCGATCGGCGGGAAGCGTGCGGAAGATTTCCCGCTGCGCCGCTTTTCGCTCGTGAAGAAAGTAGGCGGAAAATGAAAAGCATGCGCCGCGGCCGATGAAGCCCGCGACCATTTCCGCCGGGCCTCCGTAGGCATGCAGCAGAAAGCCGCGCGGAGGCAGCGGATCTTCGCGGATGATTTCCCAGAGCGCGCCCCACGCGCGGAGGCAGTGAATCGTGGCCGGCAGATTGCGCTCCGCGGCGATGGCGAGCTGCGCGCGAAAGCATTCGGACTGCGCGGCGATGTCGTGACCTTCAATCCAGCGGTCGAGGCCGATCTCGCCGATGCCAGCTCCGGGATGCGCATCGAGAAAACGCATCAGCGTTTCGCGCCACGCCGGTGTGCGCCCATTCACATGCCACGGATGAAGGCCGAAGGATGGCTGCACCCACGGCGCCTCCACCGCGAGCGCGGCGACGGCGGGCCAGTCGTCCTCGCGCGTGCCGTTCACGACGGCGCGGCGCAGGCCGAGCGCGGGCAGCTCGGCGAGGATTTCCAGGCGCCACGGCAGCAGGCGCGCATCGTGATAATGGCAATGCGCATCCAGCAGCGGCGACGGCGCACTCATGCGGCCTTCGCCGCGAACCTGGCCGCGAGCTGGCGCATTCGGGCACGCACGGATGCGAGGCCGGCGATGCGCGTGGGGGAAATCATGCGCTCAAACCCGAGTTCCTCGACCAGCGACGGCTCGAAGGCGACGGCCTCATCGGGCGCCGCGCCCTCGTAGAGCTCGCAAAGCAGGCCGACGAGTCCCTTCACCATCGGCGCCTCGGATTCCATCCGCCAGCGGCAGGTGCCATCATCGGTGCATTCGCCGACGAGCCACACGCGCGACTGGCAGCCCTGCACGCGGTTTTCCTCCGCGAGCAGCGCAGGGTCGGGCGCGGGGATTTTCTTCGCACGCGACATCAGCGCGGCGAGACGCTCGTGCATGTCCTCGATGAGCGAGAGCCTCGCGATGATCTGACGCTGCTTCTCAGCGAGGCTCGTCGCGGCGCTCATCGGCGGAATGCGCGGCTACTTGGCCACGAGCGCGTCTTCAACGGCCTTCACGAGCTTCGGGTCGGCCGGCTTCACCCCGGGCTCGAAGCGCGCGACCACCTTGCCATCGCGGCCGATGAGGAATTTCCCGAAGTTCCACTTCACGTCACCGGGGAACGCCGAGCCCGGGCCCGTGAGTTCCTTGTAGAGCGGATGCTGCTCGGGACCCTTCACGTGGAGCTTGTCCATCATGGGGAAAGTCACGGCGTATTTCGACTCGCAGAAGGTTTTGATTTCCGCATTCGAGCCGGGCTCCTGCGCCCCGAAGTCGTTGCACGGGAAACCGACGACCACGAGGCCCTTGTCCTTCAGCTTGTCGTAGAGCGACTGGAGGCCGGAATACTGCGGCGTGTTGCCGCAGTGGCTCGCGACATTCACGGCGAGCACGACTTTTCCGGAGAACGCCTTCAGCGAGGTGTCCTTCCCGTCGATGTCCTTGAACGGGATGGATTGAACGGCGGCGTCACCGGCGACGGCGATGGTGGAGACGAGGGAGGCGGCGATTGCGGCGAGGGAGAGGGTTTTCATGGTGTGAAGGAAGGGATCGAATGATTGCACGGGCGGGCCGACAACGCAATGACTCAGGTGCGCCGGAAAGCTCCCGATTCGCGGCCCAAAAAAGATTCAGGGCGCACTTCAGGAAAAATCCGTTGACACCCACCACCCAGCTTCCTAGGTTCCCGCCCCTTTTTCACGCCATGAGGACCATTTCTGCCAAAGCAAACGAAGTCCAGCGCCGCTGGTGGATCATTGATGCCGCCGACCAGGTGCTCGGCCGCGTCGCCGCGCGCGCCGCGAACATTCTCCGTGGAAAGGAGAAGGCCATTTTCACTCCGCACATGGATGCGGGCGACTTCGTCATCGTCGTCAACGCCTCGAAGGTGCGCGTCACCGGCAAGAAGGAGACTGCCAAGGAATACATGAGCTTCTCCGGCTACGTCGGCGGCCACAAGAGCGAGACCCTCGCGCAGCGCCGCAAGCGCCGCCCCGAGCTCCTCATCCAGAACGCCGTGAAGGGCATGATTCCGCACACCCGCCTTGGCCGCTCGCAAATCACGAAGCTGAAGGTTTATGCCGGTGCCGAGCACCCGCACAGCGCGCAGCAGCCCGTCTCCGTCGGCAAGGTTTCCTAATTTAGAGAATCACGAACATGTCCGAAGCCACCATTTCCGCCACGGGCCGCCGCAAGACCGCGACCGCCAGCGTGCGCCTCACGCCGGGTTCCGGCAAAATCACCGTCAACGGCCGCCCCTACGACGACTACTTTCTAGTGACCGCTCAGCAGGGAGCCGTTCTGAAGCCGCTCGAAGTGGCCAAGAGCCGCAACGCCTTTGACATCGTTGCGAAGGCAGTCGGTGGTGGCGTTGCCGGTCAGGCCGGTGCCGTCAGCCTCGGCATTGCCCGCGCGCTCATCCAAGTGAGCGCCGAGCACCGCGCACCGCTGAAAGCCGAGGGCCTGCTGACCCGTGACCCGCGCATGAAGGAGCGGAAAAAGCCCGGCCAGCCCGGTGCCCGCAAGCGCTTCCAGTTCAGCAAGCGCTAAAATTTACCCCGGAATCGTTCCCCGCGAAGGATTCCTCCGAGAGACCCGCGCTGTGCGACCCCCTTCGCGCGCACAGCGCGGGTTTTCCCTTTTCCGCACGCATCATCTTCACTCCGTGCCCATCGCGGCACTTGGCGTCCGGAAATTCCCCGCTAGTCTCCAATCATGATTCGCAGCATCCTCCTCGCAGCCGCATTCCTCACGGCCATCCCGCAACTCCACTCCGCAGACAAAGTGAACACCGCATCCAGCCAACCAGCAGCCACGCAGAAAATCGTCGTCGGGGGCGGATGCTTCTGGTGCGTCGAGGCCGTCTTCCAGCGCGTCGGCGGCGTGAAGAAAGTCGTCTCCGGCTACTCCGGCGGGCACGTCGCGAACCCGACCTACGAGCAGGTCTGCACGAAGCTGACCGGCCACGCCGAGGTCGCGCTGATCGAATTTGACCCCGCAGTTGTGAAGCTCGACTCCGTGCTCGACGTGTTCTTCGCCGCCCACGATCCCACGACGCCCAACCAGCAGGGCGCCGACAAGGGCCCGCAGTATCGCTCCGTGATTTTCTACGCGAACGATGAGCAGAAAAAAGCCGCCGAAGCCGCCAAGGAGCGCGCAAAGAAGGAGTGGAGCGACACCATCGTCACCGAAATTTCACCGCTAAAAGAGTTCTACGCCGCCGAGGGCTACCATCAGAACTACTACAACCTGAACAAGGACAGGAACCCCTACTGCTCGGTCGTCATCGCGCCGAAAATCCACAAACTCGTGCAGAAGGGAATCATCAGGGAGTAGCCGCAGTTCCCGACGCCGCTGCGAGCGCAGGCGGCTACGAGTAAAGCGGCAGCGGCTTCAGAGGAAAGTCTGGGAAGATTCTTCCGAGCGCATCCGGTGTCGCGCCATGGCGCGCGAGGATGGGTGCAAGGATGTCTCGGTAGTTGTTCCAGACCGGCAAGTCGCCCGGCCCCTCCAGCATCTCCGGCTTGAGCCCCGGCCACGGACCGCCCGGCTGCAAGCCGCCAAAGACGCGCCCGCCTTTCACCCCACCGCCGAGCACGAGCATCGCGCTGCCGCGGCCGTGGTCGGTGCCGAATGCCGAGTTTTCCGCGACGCGGCGGCCGAATTCGGTCATCACCACGACCGTCGTCGTCGCCATGCGCGCACCGAGGTCCTGACGGAATGCGGCGAGGCCATTTGCGAGGCGCAGCATGAGCGGTTCGATGAGCGTCTTCTGCGTGAAGTGCGAGTCCCAGCCGCCGAGGTCCACGCTCGCGGCGTCGAGACCCACGTCGGCCTTGATGAGCTGCGCGACTTGGCGCATCCCGCGCGCGAACGAGTCGCCCGCGTCATACTGCGCGCGGTTGTCGGGCTCCGCACGCGCGTCAATCGCCTCGACCCGCGCGATCGCATCAAACGTGTTCCGAGCCGCATCGCGGAGTGCATCGCTCTCCAGTTCATAGAGGCGCCGCAATTCCTGCGCGAAGTTCCGCGGCAGGCGCCTGCCACCGCTGCGACCGCCGAGGGCGAAATCATCGAATGACTCGAACGCCGTCGCCGCGGGCGCGCCCGAGAGCATCTCCGGCAGCGTCGGTGAAATCGCGACGGCACTGAGCGGATTGGGCATCGGACTTTTTCCGCGGAGAAACCGGCCGAGCCAGCCCCCGGAGCTCGGCCCGCCGTGTTCCATCAGTTCCTGCGCCTCGAAGTGCGACCGCGTGTCGCTCTCGCCGCCCGCACCGTGGACGACGCACAGCTCGCCCTCATTCCATGCAGGCTCCAAGGCACGCAGATTCCCGTGCAGGCCGAAGAACCCGTCGAGTCGCACCGCATCATCCTGCTTCACCGCGAGGCGTGGACGAAAGCGGTGGTAGTTGTCGTCGCCGAGCGGCGCGACGAGCGTGAGGCCATCCGCAGCGCCGCGGAGAAAAACCACGACGAGCGTGCGCTTGTCGTCGCCGATTCCGGCGATGTGAGTCTGAGTGCTCATCGTCAGCAGCGTTGGAATGCGGGCGATGCGAGCATCAGCGCGAGGCCGTCCCCGCTCTTCAGCCACGCATCATTCTCCTCCGTGCGCGGCTGGCGCCCGAGCAGCGTGGACATGAGGCCGGCGTCCGAACCGATGCGTGCCTGCAACCGCGCGCGCTGGATGCTCGTGCCGCCGATTTGGTTGTTCGCGAGGGCGAGGGCGAAATTCCAGCGCCACAGCAGCGTCGCGCGCCAGTGTGCCGCGGCGGCGGGATAGCCGTCGGGAGTCGGCCACCGGAACGGCATGTGGCCCATGCGTTCGAGATACGAGAGCAATGGGCGGTCCGCGTTCGTCGAGGCGTTCGTCGCGCGCAATGCCGAGACGATGAAATGGAACGGGCGCTTGAACTTCATCCCTGTGCTCGCTGCGAAATCCGGAGTCGCAAACAGCGTGCGCAGCGTCGTCTTGATGTCGCCTTTGCTGCGCGAAAACGCAGCGGCCACCGCATCAATGGCCGTCTGCGGCGGATCATCGGCAATGAAGCGCACACACAGCTTCCGCACGATGAACTGCGCCGTGCTCGGATGATCACATACGATTTCGACCACACGATCGAGGTCGCCTTTTCCGAGTCCACCGGGAATGTCGTGGCCGAGCACGCGCTTCGCGCCGTCATCGTGCGCCTCGCTGCGGAAGAACACTGCGTAATGATCCGTCTGCGGCGATTGGATCGTGCGCGCGAAGCTGTCGTCGCGGCGACCGCGCACCGTCCAGCCGGTGAGGCAGCGCGCGACTTCCATCACGTCACGCTGCGTGTAGCCGCCGTGGACGCCTAGCGTGTGCAGTTCCATCAGCTCGCGCGCGTAGTTCTCGTTCGGCTTCTCGTCAGGCGTGCGTTTCACATTCGCGCGGCCGTCGAGATACCAGAGCATCGCCGGACTGAGCGCGGACGCGCGGAGCAGCTCGCGGAAATTTCCGAGCGCATGGCGGCGGATGACATCCGCATCGTCGGTCGGCTTCGTCCAGCGGCAGTCGGCCTTGCCGGGGTCGATGTTGAAATGGTCGCTCCAGAATTCGCACATCACCTCGAAGAGCTGGCGCTCGCTGTAAACCGCGCGGAGCAGCGTGACACGCCGCAGCACGGGCGGCAGGCCCTCGGCGGCCGCGTCGTATTGCTCACCGAGCGGCTCATTCCACAGGTCGGAGAACCGCCCAATCGTGCGGTCACAAAGCGAGTCGTCAATCTCCTGCGGCGCGAGCTGCTGCTCAATGAACGCCGGCACGCCCATCGCATTCACGCGCGCATGATCGCCGGGGCCGGCGCCGAATGTGAGGCGGTTGAGCGCGTGGGAGACGGGATCGATTTCCTTCGCGGACGGCGGAGTGAGCTTGCCATCGAGCGGGCGCGCGACGCCGATGCCCATGAGCTGTCCGGCTTGCTCCAGCCAGCCCTGCGTGCTGCGGAAAATCGCGACACTCAGCGCGACCGCGCCCGCACTTGCAGCGATGAATTCGCGCCGCGTGGATTCTTTCACGGCAACGCCGGAGCAGGCAGAGTGTCCGGGGTTTCAGCGGCGGATTTTTTCCACGGCTTCGCAAGCAGCACCGCGCCAAAACCGCTCGCAAGACCCGCGTGCAGAAGAAATCCCCAGCCGAGGAAGGGCGTGATGAACACGAGCCCGAGCATGACGCCACCGCGCAGGCACTGCTCCCAGCGCGATGCGGACGCGCAGAGATTGCGCCCGATGCGCAGCGCGAGCGCAGCCGTGCCTGCAAATGCCACGAGCAGCGCGACCACCGCCGCGGCAATGACCGCGATGCGCAGCGGCGTGCCGGGCAGCTTCGCGACATTCAGCAGCAGCACAAAAATCGGACCGTAGGTGAGGACTCCGACCAGCAGCGCGCGCACGGGACGCGCGTCGTATTCACGCACGACCGCGCTCGTCGCCGCGGGGAACATCCCGCACATCACTAGCCAGTGACCGAGCAGGATGAGGTATAGCGCCGCGTGGAGTGAGAGGAAAAAGAGGACGTTTCCAGTGTAGGGCATGGCGGGAGTTTCCCCGTGAGACGCGGCGCACGTCCCGGAGGTTACACCGCACGCCACACTCTCGATTTCCAGACTTCCCGATGTTTAGCGACGCGCGATCAGCGTGCGGTAATGGGCGAGGTAATCATCCACCATCTTTGTGTCGCTGAAGCGCGACGCGGCGTGATCGCGGACTCTGCGGCGGTCGAGGGCGCAGGCGCGCTCCACCAGCGGTGCAAGACCCGCGGGCTCGGCGGCGGTGAAGCCGGTGACACCTTCGTCCACGACTTCGGCGACGGAGCCGCGCTTCACCGCGAGCACGGGCGCTCCGCAGGCCATCGCCTCGATCATGACGAGGCCGAACGGCTCATCCCATTGGATCGGAAAAACGAGCGCGGCGGCATCGCGGAGCAACGCCACCTTCCTCGCGTGGTCCGCAGGGCCGATCCAGCGGACGCGCTCTCCGTCGATCAACGGCTGCACTTCGCTCTGAAAATAATGCTCCTCGGAGGCATTCTGCGGCTTGCCGGCCAGGACGATCGGCATGCCCGCGGCTTGCGCGATGCGAATGGCGTCGAGCGGGTTCTTCTCGCGCGACATGCGGCCGAGGAAGGCGAGGTGCTTGCCAGGGACGAACGACGCTTCGTAACGGTTGAAATCCACGCCGTTATATACGACGGAAAATTTTTTCCCGAGTCGGGAGGACGCTGCGGCGACCTGTGCGTGACTAATCGCGATGGCGTCCGCGGCGGGAAAGGTCCGCATCGCCCATTCGTCGTCGCCGTGAGGGCTCGTGTGCAGCGTGAACGTGCATGGCGTGCGCATCGCGGCGCCGAATGGCAGCCACGCCGGCGGCAGGTGGCAGTGGACGATGTCGAACTCATCCTGCGCGGCGATCACCGCGGCCATCGCGGCGTTCATGTAGTATTCGTGCATCAGCGCCTCGCCGCGCGTCATGAGCTCGCTGAGATTCACCGGAATGATTTCGCGCAGCCTTGCGCGAGTGCGGCAGTCGCCGCTGGCAAAGAGCGTCACATCATGTCCGCGCTCAACAAGTTGGTCGCAGAGGAGCGTGAGCAAGAGCTCGATGCCGCCGTAGGTCGCAGGCGGGATCGGCGTCCAGAGCGGCGCAATCTGCGCAATGCGGAGCTTGTTTCCTGCGGGAGTTTGCATACGTAAGGCGCGCCGATGCTAGACCGTTTGAACCTTGCGCCAATCACGATCGCCGTCCTCGCGCTGACGGCACCCGCATTTTCAGAGGAGAAACCCACAAGTTTGCCGCTGAAAAAATTCACCCTGCCCTCGGGCAAGGCACCCGCTGCAAAGAAGCCCGACAAGCTCGCCGCGATCGGGCAGGGGCCGTTGATTGCCCAGGCGAACAGCGAGCCGAAGAACCCGGAAAAGACCGCCCCCAGCACGCCTGCACCCGCGCCTAAAACTGACAAGCCGGCGGCACCGGCGGCGCCCGCTCCAGCCGCCCAGGGAGAGCCGGAGGCGGCCCGCGCAATCCTCGTGACTAAGCGCGAGATCACCGCGCAGCTCCAGATTTTCCTCGATCAGCAGCTCTTCAGCCCGGGCATGATCGACGGCAAGCCGGGCAAGACGCTCACGCGACTTTTCAAGCGCTGGCAAAAATCGCGCGGACTGCCGGAGACGGGAGTCATCGACGAGAACGTGCCGCTCGACAGCGTGTATCCCGTTTACACCTTCCACAAGGTCTCCAAGGAGGACTACAAGACCATCGGCAGCCTGCCCGGCAAGACCGCGGAGCAGTCCCGGCGGAAATTCCTGCCGTATTCCGGCTACCTCGAGTTCCTCTCGGAGCGCTACCATGCGTCTCCGGACTTCATCCAGAAGCTGAACCCGGGTGTGAGCTTCAGCCGCCTGAAAACGGGCGACGAGGTGCGCGTGCCGAATGTGGAGCCGTTCAAAATCGAGCAGATGCCGGAGACAGGCAACCTGCCGGACAAGGAGGAATACAAGAACCGCAAGATCGTGATCACCCGCAGTGAGACGATCCTCGACCTCTATGAGGAGGACAAGCTCATCGCTGCGATCCCGATCGCGCCGGGCTCGCCAGCGCACCCGACACCGAGGGGGAACTGGCGCATTGTCGGCATCGCCTCCATGCCCACCTTCCGGTGGGACGCCGGCGTGCTGAACCGCGGCGTCCGGACGAACAATTTCTACATGCTGCCCGCGGGCCCGAACAATCCGGTCGGCGTCGCATGGATCGGCCTGAACAAGGCCGGCATCGGCATCCACGGCACGAACAATCCCCACAGCATCGGCACCTTCGCGAGCCACGGCTGCATGCGCACGGCAAACTGGGACGTGTCGCGCATCGCCCACCTCATCACGAAGGGCGTCCCCGTCGAGATCAACTGACCGCTATTTCGGAGGCGGAATGATCTTCGGCCGCACGCTCGGGTTCAGCGGCTGATCGGCCATCTCCGTTCCGCTCGACGGCGGAGCCGTGGGTGGCGGCCCGGAGGGAGCGGGGGCAGGGGCAGGAGCCGGCGCAGGCGCGGGCTGTCCGAAGAACAGGACGCGCTCATTCTGGTATTCAGGCTTGCGGTTCACCGCGTCGTCCATGAGCGCCTGCCCTTCGTTGAAAAGCTGCATGAAGAGGCAGAACACGCCCGCCTGCCATTCGCGATCCGCGATGGCGGCCTGCGAGAGCGTCGGCCGCAGCATGTAGGTGCGCGCCATCTGGAGGACGCTGGCCGGGCTGATTTCGCCCCACTTCACCGCGGGCAGCACGCCAAACTGGAGGCGGAGATCGATCTGCTGCTCGTCCGCGCGCGAAACGGTTCCGATGAGCTTCTGCCCATTCTTCCGCAGAAGCGGAACGGCGCACCCGGAGGCGTTGATGTCCTCGATGAGCCGCTTCTTGAACTCCACAAGCCAGTCCACCCGGCGCACGACGATGTCCCGCTCCGCGATGTTACGCTCGATCTTCAAGTCCACGGCGCGGATGACGGAGGCCGCCTCGCTGAAGCGGTAATTCTCACAGAGATCCTTCACTTGGAGCTTCGCCGCGGTGAGCACCTTTTCCTCGCGGGCCTCGGCTTCCGCCTGTTTCTCCTTCATCACACGATCCTCGGCGGCGATTGCAGCCTGAACCTTCTCCGCCGTCTCGGTCTCGATGGCTTCGAGTTTCCTGCGCAGCTTGTCGTTGCGCAGCTTGCCCTTCGCCGCGGGGATCTTTGCCAGAGCGGCCTGCGCGAGCTTTGGCGACGTCTCCACCCTTGCGAGGTCGTCGGTGATCTCGCGGAAAATGCCATAATCCGCCATGTAGCCGGTCACGAGCGGACGATAGTCGGCGACCCAGGCATCGTCGCCGGAAGGCGTGGCCTGCTGGAACCGCCGCAGGAGCGCGACGCCCCCCTCGAAGTCTCCGGCATCCCAGTGCTTCAAGCCGGCGATGAGGAACGCCAGCGACTCGTGCGTCGTGAGGCTGAAGTCGTCCATCTTCACCTGCTCCTCCTGCTTCTTGCCGGAAGTGAGCAGCCCGAGTTGGTTGAGGAATGCGACAAACTTCGCATCGAGCCCGATGACCGTCGGCTTTGCGCGCTCGGACAGCGTCTTGAACACCGCCCGCGCGGGCCCGCTGCGCCCCGCAAAATATTCGGCGAGCCCCTCATGCACGGCGGCCCAGCTGTTCTTCGGCTCAGGCAGGCGGCCCCCCTCGTATAAGGCGTGGAATGTCTTCGCCGCCTCGGCGAAGCGCTCCTCGACAATCTGCCGGCGCCCGATGTCGAAGCGCTTCTCCGCCGAGAGATCGGGCTGGCTGGTCCCCGCCGGTTTTTTGCCGCCCGCATCTGCCGTCCGGTCAAAAGGCCGCTTCACCCACAGATACAAGCCGGCCCCGACGACGATGACCACGGTGATGAGCGTCGCCCAGCTTCCACTCTGCATCCGGTCGCCGAGCATGAGCACCCTCGGCCGGCGCTGTGTCGCGGGCGCCTTGCGCAGCTGGGCACGGGCAGCCTCGAGGTTCGCGATGAAGTCATCGTAGCTGCCAAAGCGCTCCTCGCGCCGGAAGCTCAGCGCCTTGTCGATCACATGCGCGGTCTGCGCAGACACGTGGGGGGCGAAATTCTGGAGCCGCACCGGCTGGCTCTTGATTTTCCGCAGCTCGCTCATCGAGTTCGTCTCGGAAATGAACGGCGGCCGGCCGGCGATGGCGTGGAAAAGCGTGGCGGCGAGCGAATACATGTCGCTGCGGAAATCCTCCGCGTGGCCCTCGAGCTTTTCCGGCGCGACGTAATACGGGGTCGCCCACACGTCGCCCTCCTCCTCGTGCTGCTTCTCGACGAGCACCGCGAGGCCAAAGTCCACGATCTTCGCAGTGTTCCCGTCTGCAAAGAGGATGTTCCCGGGCTTGATGTCGCGGTGGATGAGGCCGCGCTCCAAGCCGGCCTTCAGCCCGTGGGCGATCTGGATGCCAATGTCGATTGCCCGCTCCTCGGGAAGCTTCTTCACCTGCGACATCAGCGCATCGAGGCTCCCCTGATCCACGACTTCCATCGCGAGGTAGAGGAGCCCCTGGTATTCGCCGGAGGAATACACTTTGACGATGTGCGGGTTGTTCAGGCTCGCCGTAATGCGCGCCTCGCTCTCGAATCGCTTCACGAACTCCGCATCGGCGCTGTATTGGCGCCTCATGACCTTGATGGCCACAGGGCGGCTCAGCTTCTTGTCCACGGCGCGGTAAACGATCCCCTGCCCGCCCTCGCCAAGAACTCCCTGAATCTCGAAATTTGCGAATTCCTTACGGACCCGCATCCGCGCCCCGCAGCTCGAGCAGTTCACCAGCGAAAACGGCTCCTGCTCGGAAACATCGATCATGGTGCCGCAGCTCGGGCAGATTGCGATATTGGGATCAGCAGACGTCATTGGGAACTTGCACGGATACACGCGAACCGCACATGCGGCAAGCGGCAGGGCGACCGCGTTTTTGACGATGGTTTAGGCGCTGCGTCCTGAAAACAGCGGCACGGCTTTTCAAATGCCCGGCAAAGCTGGAACGACGGCTGCTTATAATTTCCATAACAGCACTCCAAACTCCTTCGGGAGACAAACTGACTCGACTTATGCGTAAACAGCCCTTATTCTCCGCACAGCCCATGACTCTCAGCCCGTTTCTGAGGCTTTCCCTCTGCGTTGCAGCAGGTCTTTTCGCATCGGTAGCAGATGCCCAGCAGGTGCAGTTTTCGCACGGTGATCCCACCGCGCTCGAGCAGCACATGCTGGAATTGGTCAATCGCGCTCGGATGAACCCGGCCCAGGAAGGCGTCATCCTCGACTCCGTCAACACGTGGTATTCAAACGACGCGCGGGCACGGAAGCCGTCGTTTTTCACCTATCTGCGCGCGGAGTTCGCATCATATCCGGCAGTCCCGCCGCTCGCTTTCAGCCCCAAGCTGATTCAGGCAGCGCGGGCTCACTCACTGGACATGGTCGTGCGGAATTTCTTTTCGCACGTCAACCCGAACGGGCAGGACCCGACCGCGCGTGCCTCGGCTGTCGGCTACGACACGGGAGTCGGTGAAAACATCGACGGTGGTGGCGCCACCTCGCAGGCCGAAGTCGAGGAGAGCCACTTCGGCTTCATGGTGGACTACGACAACATCGACCTCGCCCACCCCCTCGGCCACCGCATCAACGCGCTGAATGCCGACTACACGGAGATCGGCGTGGGGATGGCGGGCCCGCGCTACGGAGGGAAGCTCACGCAGGATTTCGGTGCGCCAGCCCGCAACTACATCACGGGCGTGGCCTACATCGACTCGAACGCCAACGGCAGCTACGACGTGGGCGAGGGCCTTGCGGGTGTCGTCGTGAAACCGGACATCGGCAACTGGTTCGCAGTCACGTCGAACTCCGGGGGCTTCGCGATCCCGATCGACCCCGTGGAGACAGTCTCGGACCGTGTGAACGTCCCCTTCCCCGTGCAGACCACCCCGTGGTCCTCCGTGCTGCCATATGACACCGCCTACCGCCAGCAGCAGATCGCGGCCGCGTCGAGCATGACCGTCAATCTCACGTGGACCGGCGGCCCGCTCTCCGTCTCCAAGACCACGAGCGTGACCATCAAGCGCCCCGTGCTTCGCAACTACCGCATCGTCGGGACAGACGGATGGGCCTACACGTTCAGCATGGTCACCTCGCAAAATGCGAAGGCCGACCTCACGCCCACCTCGGCCGACAGCGCGCCGCCCCTTCCCAGCGCGCCGTTCCGCGACTTCAACGCGGATGGCAAAGCCGACCTCCTCTTCCAGAACAACTTCGGCCAGATCGCGCTGTGGCGCATGAATGGCGCGGGTGCGATTGCCTCCAGCGCGTTCATCTTCAGCGGCGGCCTGGGTGACTGGCGGCTCGTGGGCACCGCCGACCTGAACCACGACAGCAACCCGGACCTCATCCTGCAGAACAACTTCGGCCAGATCGTCGCATGGTATATGGACGCCAGCGGCGGCGTCATCTCCGGTGCGTTCATCTGCAGCGCCGGCCTCGGCGACTGGCGCGTCGTGGCCGTCACGGATCTCAACGGCGACGGCAACGCCGACGTCGTCCTGCAGAACAACTTCGGCCAGATCGTCGCATGGTATATGGACGCCAGCGGAAGCGTCACCCTGGGTGCATTCATCTTCAGCGGCGGCCTCGGCGACTGGCGCGTGCGCGCCGTCGTGGACGTCAACGGCGACGGATACAAGGACGTGATCCTCCAGAACAACTTCGGCCAGATCGCCGCATGGTATCTGAACGCGGGCGGCTCCGTCGCCTTCAGCTCGTTCATTTACGCCGGCGGTCTCGGCGACTGGAAGCTCTCCGCCGTCGCGGACCTCAATGGCGACGGCAACGCCGACCTCGTCTTCCAAAACAACTCCGGCCAGATCTCCGTCTGGTATATGAACGGACGGAGCGGCTACGGCAGCACGGGCTGGATCACCACCGTCGGCCTCGGCGACTGGCGCGTGCGCTGAGGAGCGATGCCCACCGCCGCACTTGTCCCGCGAAGGCACGTGCGGTAACGGGGAGGGAATGCCCCAGCCCCGCCGCAAAAAGCCGGACCCTCGAAATCCACGGTTCATACCCGGCATCTACAACTACTGCGACCGCTGGTGCGAGCGCTGCGAGTTCTCCCACCGGTGCGCACAGTTCGCGATGCGCACCCACGACCGGTCCGGCGACCCGCGCACGCGTGATCTGGAAAACCGCAAATTCTGGGAAGCGCTCGCATCCTCGGCACCTGCGCTGAAGTCACGCGGCCGCACGGCGGGAAAAGCCGCGGCCAACCAGCGATCCATCGAGGCCGCCGCCGCCCAGGAAAAGCGCCTCGACCGCCGCGCCCGCTCGCTCGGCCAGCGCGAGACCAACGCGGCCCTCACCTACTCCCACATGGTGGACGAATGGTTCAACAACGAGCTCCGCCTCCCGCTCCGCCACGTCCGCAGCCTCGAGCGGCGCGTGGAAAAGGGCCTCGTCAGCGTCGCCTCCGCGAAGGGTGAACTCGTCCGTCTGAACGACTGCGTGGAAGTCATCCGGTGGTATCAGGCCTTCATCTACGTGAAGCTCAGCCGCGCATTCATGTCGCTCGTCGAGGAGGAGGAGGATCGCAGCCTCGCCGCCGCGCGCGACTCGTCCGGCTCCGCAAAAGTCGCCCTCATCGCCATCGAGCGCAGCATCGCCGCATGGGTCGCCATGCGCGAGATGTTCCCCAGCGAGACGGACTCCATCCTCGAAATCCTCGTCCACCTCGACCGGATGCGCCGAAGCGTGAAACGCAAGTTTCCGAAGGCCAAATCCTTCAAGCGCCCCGGCTTCGACGCCCGCGCGTGAGCCACCGGGCGAAAAGAAAACTCTCGCCCTCTCCCGCCCCGCTTCCGCACTGTCTGCGCCCACGCAATGTTCAAGTATCTCCTGCAGGGACTCGCCCTCGCGAAGCCATACAAGTGGCGCCTCATCATCGGCATCCTCTGCGGCTTCCTCGCCGGCATCGCGAACCCGCTGCTCATGATCAACGTGCGCCTCGTGGTGAACACCCTCTTCCCCACGGGCGGCGACGGGGGCCTCGGCGCCCTCACCTCCAGCGCGATGCCTTCCTTCCTGCGGAAAATCACCGATTTCGCCAGCTCGTTCGCCCAGTCCGGCAGCACCACGAACATCGTCCTCATCATCATCATCCTGATGATCCCCTTCTCGATGTTCCTGCGCGCCGGCCTCGGCTACGTGAACGTCTATTTCATGCACTGGGTCTCCATGCGCGTCGTCATGGACCTGCGAGTGAAGATGTTCCGCCACGTGCTCACGCTCGGCTCCAGCTTCTTCAGCAGGACCAGCACCGGCACGCTCATGTCGCAGCTCCAGGCGGCGGACAGCATCCAGCACGCGCTCGGCAATTCCTGGGTCACCATCATCCGCGAACCCATCACCGTCATCAGCCTGCTGGCGCTGCTCATCTTCAGCCACACAAAGCTCACCCTCCTCTCCATCACGGTGCTGCCCTTCACGCTCGTGCCCTACGTCATCTATTCGCGCCGCGTCCGCAAATCCATGCGCATGCTCGTCACGCAGGTCAGCGAGCAGGGCAAGCTCGTCCACGAGTCCCTCAGCGGCTACCGCATCCTGAAGGCCTACAACCTCGAGAAAAAGGCGACGGACGAATTTGAAAACACCTCGCGCATGATGGCCAACCACCAGATGCGAGTCGTCCGCGCGGGAGAGCTCCCCAGCGCGATGATGGAGATCCTCGGCTCCTTCGGCGTCGCGTTCTTCTTCCTCTACATCGCATTTTTCTCGCCGGAGAAAATGCAGCCCGGCGACATCATGCAGTTCGTCGGCTGCATCTTCCTCCTCTACCAGCCGATGAAGGCGCTCATCCGCCTCCACAACCAGCTCGAGCAGGCGCGGCAGATCTCCGCGATGGTCTTCTCGCTGCTCGAGACAAAGAACGACATCCTCGAGCCCGAGCAGCCGAAGCCGTTGAACGCCACCGGCGCGGATGTCACCTTCGACCACATCCAGTTCAGCTACGGCGAAAAGCCGGTCCTGCACGACTTCCACCTCACCGTCAAAGCCGGCTCGCTCGTCGCCCTCGTCGGCAGCAGCGGCGCGGGAAAGACAACGGTGACCAACCTGCTCCTGCGCTTCCACGATCCGCAGCAGGGCCGCATCATGATCGGCGGCACAAACATCAAGGACGTGCTCACGCGCGATCTCCGCGGCCAAATCGCCGTCGTCACCCAGGAGACCGTGCTCTTCAACGACACCATCTTCAACAACATCGCCCTCGGTCGTCCCGGAGCCGGCCCCGAGGACGTGATGGAGGCTGCGAAACACGCGCACGCCCATGAATTCATCAACGACAAGGCCGAGGGCTACAACGCCATCATCGGCGAGAAGGGCGCGATGATCTCCGGCGGCCAGCGCCAGCGCCTCGCCATTGCCCGCGCCATCGTGAAAAACGCGCCCATCCTCGTCCTCGACGAGGCCACCGGCGCGCTCGACACGCAGACCGAGCGCGCAGTGCAGGAGGCGCTCGAGGACCTCATGGTCGGCCGCACCACCATCTGCATCGCGCACCGCCTCTCGACCATCCAGCGCGCCGACCAGATCATCGTCATGGAGCAGGGCCAAATCGTCGAGGTTGGCACCCACGCCGAACTTCTCGCGAAGGGCGGCGTCTATCGCCGGCTCTACGACCTGCAGTTCGCCTCATGAAGGCGGGAGCCTTCCGGATGTTCCGCCGGCGCCTCCTCGCGCGCCTGCGCAGCCTGCTCCCGGCACCGAAACCCGGCCGGCCAGCACGCGTGCTGCCCGCCCTCTTCCTCCGCGGCGAAGGCTGTGAAGTAGGCGCCCTGCACAATCCCCTCCGCACTCCGCACTGCGCCCGCGTGAAATATGTGGACCGCATGTCCGTCGCCGACCTGCGCGCCCAATATCCCGAACTGAAGGACACGCCGCTCGTCCCCGTGGACATCGTCGCCGACGGTGAGACACTCGCCGGCGTCCCGGATGCATCTCAGGATTTTGTCATCGCCCGCAACTTCATCGAGCACTGCGAGGATCCCATCGGCACGGTCAAAAGCTTTTTCCGCGTCCTCCGCCCCGGCGGAATCGTCTATCTCGGCATCCCGGACAAGCGCCACACCTTCGACCGCGACCGCCCGCTCACACCCCTCGCGCATTTGATCGAAGACCATGAGCAGGGCCCCGCTCGCTCGCGTCGTGCGCACTTCGAGGAAGTGGCCCGCTACAACCACGGCGCATCGTCCGCCGAGGACATCCGGAGAATCGCCGACGGCCTCATCGCGAAAAACTACTCCATACACTACCACGTCTGGTCGCCGCCGGAGATGATGGAGCTGATGATTTACCTCGGCGGCAAGGTCGGCTTCGAAATCGAGGCACAGTGCCGGAACGACTCCGAGGTGGTCTTCATCCTAAAAAAGACCGCGGCGCCAGTCTGAGCCTCCGCCCGGCAGGCTCCACGCGCGGACCCCACGAATCTTCATCCAAGAATCTGTTGCCGGGCAAACCACGCCGCGTAGCGTCGCGCCGCATGCGATTTCTCCCTCTGCTCCCTGTTCTTGCCCTCGCTCTGGCCTCCCGCGTTTTCGCGCAGAATCCGGACCCCATCACCTACCCGAATCCCATCTCCACCCAATCCGTCTCGACCTCCGCGGGGGCGACGATTGACCTGCGAGGCAACTTCGCGGTGCCCAGCATCACCGGCCAGTTGGTGCAGTTCACCATCCCGGGCGCCGGCACCTTCAATGTGGCGATGGACTCCGTGAATGCGCCCAGCACGGTGGCGAACTTCCTCGCCTATGTGAACGCCAACCGGTTCGTGAACACGCTCGTCCACCGCTCGAATCCGGGATACCACATCATCCAAGGCGGCGGATACGTCCCAAACACGGAGGGAACCACCTTCACCAGCTACAAAACCGTCCTCAAGAACTCGGCGCTCGCCATGGAGGGCAGCAACACCCTGACACATGGCCGCGGCACAATCGCGATGGCGCGCACCTCGGCCTCCTTGGACACCGCGACCAGCGAGTGGTTCATCAACACTTCGGACAACACCGGCATTTTCAAGCCGGCAAGTGATCTGGATGGGGACAACACCGGTTCGGACAGCTATGCGGTATTTGGCCGCGTCGTGGGGACCGGCATGAGCGTGGTGGATGCGATTGCGGCTCTCCCCGTCATCACAACCTTTGCAAGCCCGTTCAACGAGCTGCCCGTGTTCCACGACCTTCCCGGCGGCGGCTCGATCAATCTCAACGAACTCGTCAAAGCCACGAATATCACCGCCGTCCCGCAGTTCCCCGCATCGCAGGGCAGTCCGGCCTTCGCCTCTTTCACGGTGACGAGTTCGGATCCGAGCCTCGTCGCTGCCTCGGTCAGCGGCAGCTACCTCTTCCTCGGTGCGGCGAAAAACCTCACCGGCTCCGCAACCGTGAGCGTCACCGCGACAGACTCAAATGGAAATGCCATCACGGGCGGACCCTTCACCGTGAACGTCACCCGGAAAGTGATGAGCTTCAACGCAGACACCGTAGCCGACCTCATCTTCCAGAACGGCGCCGGCCAGATCATCACCTGGTATTTGGATTCGAATGCCGCAACCACCGGCTCCGCATTCATCACCCCGGCCCTGCTCGGTGACTGGAAGATCGCCGCAACGGGCGACATCAACGGCGACGGCAATCCCGACCTCATCTTCCAAAACACCTACGGCCAGGTCGCGGTGTGGTTTCTCGATGCCAGCGGCGGGGTCACGGGTTCCGGTTTCATCACTCCCTACGGGCTCGGAGACTGGAGAGTCGTGGCCGCGGCGGACATCAGCCACGACGGCATCGCCGACCTCATTTTCCAAAACAGCGCCGGGCAAATCGTCGCCTGGCTGCTGAATTCCAGCGGCTCAGTCATCGGCTCCGGCTTCCTGTCCACGGCAATCCTCGGAGACTGGCGCGTGAAGTGCGCCGCGGACGTGAACAGCGACAGCAACCCGGACATCATCTTTCAGAACAGCTACGGCCAGGCCGTCGTGTGGTATATGGACGCCAACTTCAACTTCACAGGGTCGGCCTTCATCAGTCCGAACATCATCGGCGACTGGAGAATCGCGAGCGCCACGGACATCGACGGCGATGGCTACACGGATCTGCTGCTGCAGAACAATTACGGGCAGATTGTCGTTTGGAAACTGAACAGCGCAGGCACGGTCCTCAGCTCCGCTTTCCTCTACGGTGGCGGCCTCGGAGACTGGCGCCTGCGCTGACCGGACCACGGCATTTCAGCCAAATAGAACGGCGCGTGCGGCGTCATCCCCTCTGACGCAACCCGACCTGCACGCCATGTCCCCTCACGCCCAGTCAGTCGAGCCACCCCGCCGCAAGGCAGGGTGGAGCGTCGGCGAGAACATCCCGCCCGCCCTTTCGCGCTCGCTGTTCCGCGCCTATCTTCGGCCTATGAACCGCGCGCGTGCCCTGTTGCTGCCAATCCTGCTGGCCACGGTGGCGAACGCAGCGCGGCCGACACCGCAGCAAGTGGAATTTTTTGAAAAGCGCATCCGACCGGTTCTCGCGGAGCGGTGCTACGAGTGTCACAGCGCGACGACCAAGACGAAAGGCGGGCTCGCGCTGGATTCGCGTGAGGCGACGCTGAAGGGCGGCGACACGGGGCCGGCTTTGGTTGCGGGCAATCCGGACAAGAGCCTGCTCATCGAGGCCGTGCGCTACACGAATCACGACCTGCAGATGCCACCGAAAAAGCGGCTCGCGGACAGCGAGGTGAAGGCGCTTGAGGAGTGGGTGAAGATGGGCGCACCGGATCCGCGTGAGGCCTCGCCAGTGGCGAAACGCGGGCGTGTCATCGACATCGCGGAGGGGCGGAAATTCTGGAGCTTCACGCCGCTCGCGCGCGTCATGGTCCCGGGAGAAAAGCCCCCGTCCACGAGTGCGGAGCCGTCCGCGCCCGTTGCGCAGGTCGCGGTGAAAGCCGACAACGAAACGGAATCGGACACAGCAAAGGCGGGCGAAAAGCAGGTGAAAGCTGGCGAGGCAAAGATTGCACCGCCTCACATCAATCCAATCGACGCCTTCATCCGCGCGAAACTCGCTGCGAGCGGCCTCACGCCCGCACAGCAAGCTGACAAGCGCACGCTCATCCGTCGCGCGACGTTCGACCTCACAGGTTTGCCGCCGACGCCGGAGGAGGTGAGTGCATTCCTCGCAGACGAATCGCCGGACGCGTTCGACAAGGTGATCGAGCGACTGCTCGCGTCGCCTCACTATGGCGAACGCTGGGCGCGGCACTGGCTCGATGTCGCGCGCTACGCGGACTCGAACGGCATGGACGAGAACATCGCGTTCGGCAACGCTTGGCGCTACCGGGATTACGTCGTGCGCGCGTTCAACGAGGACAAGCCGTTCGACCAATTTCTCATCGAGCAAATCGCCGGCGACCTGCTGCCGCGGAGCGAGGACGCGATCGCCGCAACCGGCTTCCTCGCACTCGGCGCACGCGTGCTCGCGGAGCCCGACATGCAGAAGCTCGAGATGGACATCATCGACGAGCAGATCGACACGCTCGGCAAGGCGTTCATGGGCATGACGCTCGGCTGCGCACGCTGCCACGATCACAAGTTCGACCCGGTGACGCAGGAGGACTACTACGCGCTCGCCGGGATCTTCCGCAGCACGCGCAGCATCGCGGCGGAGAAAATGGGTGCGATCAAATTTGCCTACGAGCACTCGCTCGCGACTCCGGAGCAGCTCGAGGCGAAGAAGAAATTCGACGCGGATCTGAAAGCGAAGAAGGCGGAGGTCGCGGCCGTCGGCGCAAAGGCGCGGGCGGAAATCAAAGCGAAACTCCAGTCTCGCGCCGCGGACATTCTCGCGATGGCCGCATTGGTGTCGGCGAATGCCACGCCTGCCGATGCGGCATCCGTCGCGAAGGGGTCGAGGCTCGATTCAGCCATCGTGCTCTCGTGCCGCAAGTATCTCGACGCACATCCCGAACTCCCGCTCTTCGCCGAGTGGCGCGGATTCGCCGCGAAGAAGGACGCCGATGGGGTGCGCGCGCACTACGCGCCGATTTTCACCGAAGCACTCACTGCGAAGAAGGGCCCGGCCTACGACGCGCTTGCGGAGGCGAAGGGTATCCTCGCGCTTCCCGCGAAGGACGCCGATGTGCTCGACGCCGCGACGCTCGCGAAGATCGCCGAGATGAACAAGGCGGTGGAGGAATTTGCGGCGGAGCAGCCGGAACTGCCGGGGCTGATGAGCATCGCGGAGGACAAGATCGTGAAGACGCTGCCGGTCCATATCCGCGGCAGCTACCTCACACTCGGAAAGCCGGTGGAGCGCGGATTTCCTGAGGTGATGCGGACGAGTTTCGCGCAGCCGATTCTGCCTGCGAAGCACAGCGGCCGGCTCGAGCTCGCACGCTGGATGGCGAGCAGCGAGCATCCGCTCACGGCGCGCGTGATGGTGAACCGCGTTTGGCGCTGGCATTTCGGCGCGGGCATCGTGACGAGCACGGACAACTTCGGCATGCTCGGCGCGAAGCCGTCGCACCCGGAGTTGCTCGACTGGCTCGCGCGCAATTTCATCGAGAGCGGCTGGTCGGTGAAGGATCTGCACCGGCTCATCATGAAGTCGGCGACGTATCAGCAGAGCAGCGGCACGAATGAGGAACTCGGAATGCGGAATGCGGAATTGGCTGCCACTCCAAACGCAGCAATCGGACTGACCAAGATTCCGAAATCCGAAATCCGAAATCCGCATTTGATCGACCCGGAGAACCGCCTGCTCTGGCGCGCGAACGTCCAGCGGCTCGAGGCGGAGCAGATTCGCGATGCGATGCTTTTCACGAGCGGCTGGCTCGACCTCACCATCGGCGGCAAGACGATTCCGCTGAAGAACCGCGAGTTTGTTTTCAACCACACGAGCAAGGACGCGACGACTTACGAGAGTCCGCGCCGCGCGCTGTATCTCCCGATTATCCGCAATCACCTCTACGACATGCTCGAGCAGTTCGACTACCCGGACCCGACCATGCCGACCGGCAGTCGCAACAGCACCGTCATCGCCCCGCAGGCGCTCATCATGATGAATGCACCGGTCGTGATGCAGAGCGCGGACAAGCTCGCAGAGCGGCTCGCTTCCATCACCGACGAAACGCAGCGCATCCGCCGCGCCTACGAGACGCTCTTCAGCCGGCCGCCTGCGGAGCATGAAATCGCCGACGCACTCGCGCTGCTCCGTGATTTCCACGCGACGGAAAAGCCCGAGCGCGCGTGGCCGCTGCTCTGCCAGACGCTGTTTGCGGCGAATGAATTCATCTACCTGCGCTGACGCCATGCACCTGCCGCCATTCACTCCCCTCACCCGCCGCGCGATGCTCCAGCGCAGCGCCGCAGGCTTTGGCTACCTCGCGCTGCAGGCGATGCTCGGGCAGGAAGCCGCACGCGCCGCAGTGGCGAATCCGCTCGCGGCGAAGCAGCCGCAATTCGCGCCGCGCGCGAAACGCATCGTCTTCCTGCTGATGAAGGGCGGGCCGAGCCACGTGGACACATTCGACCCGAAGCCGATGCTCACGCGCGACCACGGCAAGGCGTTTCCGGGCAAGGAGCCACGCGTGAAATTTGCCGAGACCGGCAAGCTGCTGAAGTCGCCGTGGAGCTTCCAACAATACGGCCAGAGCGGCCTGCCGGTGAGCGAACTTTTCCCGAACGTCGCGCGCTGCGTGGACGACCTCTGCATCATCCGCTCGATGCACGGCACGAACCCCGCGCACGGCGGCGCGCTGCTGAAGCTGCACACCGGCAGCGACACGCAGGTGCGCCCGAGCATGGGCTCGTGGATGCTATATGGACTCGGCACGGAAAACGAGAACCTGCCTGGCTTCATCACCATCTGCCCCACGCTCGCGCACGGCGGTGTGAACAACTGGGGCGCCGCATTTCTCCCAGCCTACTGCCAAGGCACACCCATCGGAAATGCGAGCGTGCCGTCGGACAAGGCCATCGTGCGCCACATCCGCAACGAGCAAATCAGCAGCGCCGTGCAGCGCCGCCAGCTCGACTTTCTCGCGAAGGCAAACCAAGAGCACCTCGCGCTCAGCGGCCCCGACCTTGCGCTCGAGGGACGCATCAATTCCTTCGAGCTCGCCTACCGCATGCAGAGCAGGATGCCGGAGGCGCAGGACGTGAGCGGCGAGAGCGAGGCGACGAAAAAACTCTACGGCATGGACAACTCCGTGACGGAAAATTTCGGCCGCCAGTGCCTCATGGCACGGCGATTCCTCGAGCGCGGCGTGCGCTTCGTGCAGGTCACGCATAGCGACGGCGAGGTGCAGTGGGACCAGCACAGCGCGCTTTTCAAAGGACACACGAAGAACGCCGCCGAGGTGGACAAGCCCATCGCCGGATTTCTCACCGACCTCAAATCGCGCGGCCTGCTCGACGACACGCTCGTCCTGTGGGGCGGTGAATTCGGCCGCACGCCCACCGCGCAGGGCACCGACGGACGCGACCACAACCCACACGGCTTCACGATGTGGCTCGCCGGCGGCGGCGTGCGCGGCGGCACCGCCTACGGCTCGACCGACGACTGGGGCTACTACGCGCAGGAGGACAAGGTCCACATCCACGACCTGCACGCGACGATCCTGCATCTTCTCGGCATGGACCATGAAAAGCTCACCTACAAATACGCCGGTCGCGATTTTCGCCTCACCGACATCGCGGGGCATGTGGTGAAGGACATCATTGCGTAACCGTCCAAGCTCCCCGGCGGGAGTGCAGCGCGCTCCCGGTTTCCAGATTTCCCATCATGAAACACTCCCGCATCGTTTTCGCTTTCCTCGCACTGTGCCTCCTTGTGGGCACGGCGGAATTGCGCGCTGAGGAGTTCCGCGTCGGAGCCTCACGCGTGGACATCACGCCTTCACAGGGAGCGCCGATGGCGGGCTACTACGCGTTTCGCGCCGTCAGCGGCGTGCTCGATCCAATTTTCGCGAAGACCATCGTGATGGAGCAGGACGGGCAGTTCGCCGTCTTCATTGCGCTGGACCTCGCCGGCACGACGCGCCCGCTCGTGGAGTCGGCGCGAAAGCTCGTCGCGGAGCAATGCGGGATTCCCGGCGACCGCGTGATGATTTGCGCGACGCACACGCACACCGGGCCGCAGCTCGCGCGCGGCTCGTTGATGGACGACATCACGAAGGTGAACATCCCCGCGGGACGCGAGTATGCGCGCGCGCTGCCGGGGCTCATCGCGAAATCCGTCGCCGATGCGAAGGCGAAGCTCGCCCCGGCGAAGGGCGCGGCGGCAGTCGGGAAGGCTGAGGGCATCAGCTTCAACCGCCGCGTGCTGCGCGACGGCGTGGCGCAGGCCATCTGGCAGCCGCAGAAGCTGGACCCTTCCCGCGAACGGCCCGCCGGCCCGGTGGACCCCGATGTCGGCCTGCTTGTTTTCAATCCGCTGAACAGCGAAGCGTCGCCTCTCGCGGCGCTCGTAAATTTCGCCATGCACCCGACGAGCGTCGGCGGCGGGACCCGCATCTCCGCCGACTACCCAGGAGTGTTCACCAGGCTGCTCTCCGAGCGGAAGGGCGCCGACATGGTCGCGGTGTTTGCCAACGGCTGCTGCGGCAACATCAACCAGACCGACTACATCACCGGCACGCGCCGCAACCACCTCATGCTAGGCACCGCGCTCGCCGATGCCGCCACGGCGGCGTGGTCCGGCTTGCAGCCTCTCAAGACGCACGCGCCGCGTGTCCGCTCGGAAATGGTGCGTCTGGAGCGGCGCCACTTCACCGACGAGGAGATTGCAAAGGCGAGGGATGTCACTGAGCGCATGTTCACGGAAAAGCTCGGCACCGTGCCGATGGCCGAGGCGGTGTGCATCATGGAAACCGTGGGCAAGAAGGACATCCCGCTCGAAGTCGAGGTGCAGGTGATTTCCTTCAGCGACGAACTCGCGATTGTGTCGCTGCCGGGTGAAATCTTCGTCGAGCTCGGCCTTGCCATCAAAAAGGCGTCGCCTTTCAGGCACACCATCATCGCCGAACTCGCGAACGGCAGCATGGGCTACGTGCCAAACCGTGAGGCCTACCCCCAGGGAAACTACGAGGTCGTGAGCGCGCGCGGCGCGGCCGGCAGCGGGGAACGGCTCGTCGAAGTCGCGCTCCGGCTGCTGAACGAGGCCGCGAAGCAATGAGGCCCGCCCCCACTCACGACACATCCTCAACACTCCGATGCTCAAGTTGCTCCCCCTCCTCGTAGGCTGCCTGTCACTGCCGCTCACCGGACTCGCAGCCGATGATTTCCGCGCCGGCGTCGCTGCGGTGGACATTTCACCGACGACATTCCCGCGCATCATCGCGGGCGGATTTCTCGAGGGAAAAGGCGAACGGCTCGCCGACAGGCTGCATGTGCGGTGCTTTGTCCTCGACGACGGGAAAACGACGATCGCCTTCGCCATTGTGGACACCTGCATGATGACACAGGCGCTCATCGACGAGGCGAAGGAACTCGCGAGCCGGGAATGCGGCATCGCGGTGGACCACATGATTGTCTCGGCAACCCACACGCATTCCGCGCCGGCGGCGATGGGCTGCCTCGGCACGCGGAAGGATTCTGAGTATGCGAAGTTCCTCGTGCCGAAAATTGCCGAGGGCATCGTCGCCGCGTCGAAAAATTTGCAGCCCGCCCGCGTCGGCTGGGCGTCGGTGGACGATTGGGAGCACACGCACAACCGCCGCTGGATTCGCCGCATCGGCGCTGAGGTGGTCGATCCTTTTGGTGAAAAGACGGGACGTGCGAACATGCACCCCGGGTATCTAAGCAAAGATGTCATCGGGCCGAGCGGGCCGTTGGACCCGCAGCTCAGTGTCATCTCGCTGCAGACGAAAGACGGGAAGCCGCTTGGCGTGCTCGCGAATTATTCGCAACACTACTTCGGCTCCGGACCAGTGTCGGCGGACTACTACGGCGCGTTCTGCCGGCACATCGCTGCGAAGCTTTGCGTCACGGGCGAGGGCAGCGGCCCGTTCGTGTGTGCGATTTCGCAGGGCACAAGTGGTGACCTCATGTGGATGGACTACGGCTCGGCGAAGAGGACTCAAACAATGGACAGCTACGCGGAAGCCGTCGCGGCGAACGCGATGCAGGCGCTGAAGAAGGTCGAGTATCACGACTCCGTGCCGCTCGGCATCGTCGAGAAAAAGCTGCCGCTGAGCTACCGAGTTCCCGACGGGAAAAGGCTCGCGTGGGCAAAGCCGATTGCCGCGAAAATTGAAAACGACCTGCCGAAGAACAAGGAGGAGGTGTATGCGCGCGAGGCGGTCATTCTACACGAGCGGCAAAAGACATCGCTCAAGCTGCAGGCCATTCGCATCGGCGAGCTCACGATCGCGACGCTGCCAAACGAAGTGTATGCCATCACCGGCCTGAAGCTGAAGGCGCAGGCGCCGCTCGCCGCGCATTTCAACATCGAGCTCGCGAACGGCGCCGAGGGTTACATTCCGCCGCCGGAGCAGCATGCGCTCGGTGGCTACACCACGTGGCCCGCGCGCACCGCCGGACTGGAAGTGCAGGCGGAGCCGAAGGAGGTCGAGACGCTGCTTGCCGCACTCGACGAGGTGACGGGCAAACCGCACCGCGCGATGCAATCGGAACACGGCGCGTATGCGAAGGCGGTGCTCGACTCGAAGCCGGCCGCGTATTGGCGGCTCGATGAAGCGGCGGGACGCATCGCGACGAATGCCGTGAGCGGCGGCCCGAACGCGCAGATACTCGACGGCGCGGCGTGGTATCTGCCCGGCGTCGGCAGCGGAACGGGCTACGGCAGCGGCGAGGCGCTGAAACCGTCCGCATTTTCCGGCGAGAAACAAATTAACCGTGCGCTGCACCTCTCGGGCGGGCGCGTCGAGTCCGCATTGCAAACCGGCAAGCAGGCGAGCATCGCGCTGTGGTTCTGGCTCGGCCACGCAAGCGGTGCGGGCGAACGCAGCGGGACGATCATCGAGGCGCTCGGAGCGAAGCTCACTGCGCGTCAGACGGCAGACCATCGCGTGCGACTCGCGCTCGGCGATACGACAACGAAGGAGGGGCTGCACGCGGACGACTGGCACTTCGCCGTGCTCGTGCGTGACGGCGATCAGCTCCTCGTGCATCTCGACGGTGACGAAAAGCCTGCCATCACTGGCAAGGCAGACGGCGGCAGTGCGAAGCTGATTTTTGGCAGCGGCCTCCAGGGCAAGCTCGATGAAATTGCGCTCTGGCGCCGGGCGATCGAGCCTGCGCTCATCGCACAGCTTTGGAAAACCTCAGGCGTCGCCGCAGATCACGCGCGCAATGCGGTCGAGCGCGTGGAGCACGCGAAGCTGGCAACAGCGCAAAGTTCCGCATCGCTGAAGCAGCACGAGAGCTGGTCGGTCTCGATGCGCTTCCGCAACACGAAGAAGAACAACGTGAGCGCCGTCACCGCTTATCTTGTGTCGCGCGGGCCGAAGGGCGATCATCAGGCTCCCGGCGATCATCTCGGCATTGGCGGCAACTACAAAAACTCGGAGCCGGGCAAGCTCTTCGTCTTCAACGGCAATGCGGCCGACCAAATCGTGCGCGGCAAGACGATCATCGAGCCCGGCTCGTGGAACGACGTCACTCTGG
Organism: Chthoniobacteraceae bacterium; assembly: GCA_044221035.1. Classification (GTDB taxonomy): domain Bacteria; phylum Verrucomicrobiota; class Verrucomicrobiia; order Chthoniobacterales; family Chthoniobacteraceae; genus SXWH01. Next base: position 28,225 of record JBGAPU010000022.1, read on the forward strand.
AGCGCACGGGTTCGCATGTGAAGGTCACGCTGAACGGCAAGGTCGAGATTGACGCCGAACTGCCCGTCACCGCTCACGGCGCGAAGGAGCTTTTCGTTGGCCAGCGCTGCGACGACTTCGCGCCGCTCGAGGGTGAATTTGAAAAGGTCGTGGTCGCAGGACTCCAAGCGCCGAAGAACACAGCGTCCGCGCCGCCGCCGAAACTCGAACTTTCTTCGCAGCCCCTCCCGCCCGGGGAGTCGCTGAAGAAGCTGCACGTGCGCGAGGGCTTCAAAGCTGAAATCATCGCGTGCGAACCGGTAGTGCTCGATCCTGTCGCTTTCGATTGGGATGAGCGCGGGCGTTTGTGGGTCATCGAGATGGCCGATTACCCGCTCGGCATGGATGGCAAAGGCAAGTCCGGCAGCCGCGTCGTCATGCTCGAAGACACGGACGCCAACGGCCAATATGACAAGCGCACCGTGATCGCCGACGGACTCAATTTTGCTACGGGCATCCTCACGTGGCGCGACGGTGTGCTGGTCACTGCGGCGCCGGACATCCTCTTCATCAAAAACGACGGCAGCGGGAGGAAGGTGCTTTTCACCGGCTTCAGCGAAGGCAACCAGCAACTGCGCGTGAACGGCCTGCGCTGGGGCATGGACGGCTGGGTGTATTGCGCAGGCGGCGCGCACACGGTGAGCTACAACAAGAGCACCGCCGTGGTGAACAAGCTCACCGGCGAGAAGATCGAACTCGGCGCTCGCGACTTTCGTTTCAAGCCGGACACGGGCGAGTTCGATCCGCAGACGGGGCCCGCGCAGTTCGGACGCGTGCGCGACGACTGGAGCCACTGGTTCGGTGTGCAGAACAGCAAACCGCTCTGGCATTACGTGCTGCAGGATCACTATCTGCGCCGGAGCCCGAACGTGATTCCGCCCGATCCGATCCGGCAGATGTATCGGCTGAATCCGCCGGTGTATGCCGCGAGCGCGCCGGAAAAACGCTACCACAGCTTTGACCACGCGACGGCCTACACGAGCGCGTGCGGCATCAACTTCTACCGCGGCGGGACGCTGTTCGATGACGGTAAAATGCACGCTTTCACCTGCGAGCCATTTCACAATCTCGCGCAGCATCACATCGTCGAGGACGACGGTGTGAGCTTCAAGGTGCATCCAGACACCGACGGAAAAGTGCCCGACTTCTTCGCGAGCGAGGATCGCTGGTGCCGCCCTGTGATGATGCGCGACGGGCCGGACGGCGCGCTCTACGTCGCGGACATGTATCGCTACATGATCGAGCATCCGCAGTGGCTGCCGCAGAATGGGAGGGACGAACTGCTCCCATTTTACCGGCACGGCGAGGACAAGGGGCGCATCTATCGCATCTCGAAAATTGGTGATCGGCCTCAACCGGTCACGGCTTCGATGGACGCGGTCATTTCAAAGACTGGCGACGCACTGCAGCCCATCGCCGCACTGGCATCGCCAAGCGGCTGGCTGCGCGACAAGGCACAGATGCTCCTCACGTGGCGGCAGCCGAAAGATGTGGAAGAGAGGCTCGCCGCAATGATCGCCCGGGCAAAACTGCCGCAGGCGCGCGCGCAAGCCGCATGGACGCTGCATTTGCTTGGCAGGATGACGCCGCGCATCTGCGAGCGGCTGCTTGCCGATCCGCACCCGCGAGTGCGCGAACAGGGCCTCATCATCGCAGAAAATTTTCCAAACGACGCAGCGCTTGCCAACGCGATGGTGCGCCTCGCGGGAGACGATGACGCAAAGGTGCGCCTGCAACTCGCATTCAGCGCCACGCAGACAGCGACGCTTGCGACGCTCCTGCGACGCGACGCTGCGGATCCGATCATCGCGGGCAGTGTGCTGCTGCGACGCGGGCTTTTGGATGAACTGAATGACGAAACGCTGAAGACGATCGCACCTGCCATTCTCGCGTCAGGCGATCAGGCGATGATTGACCACTGGATCGGGCGCGTCGGAAGAGACGCGACGGATCGGGAAGCGGTGATGATGCTGGCGACGAGCGTGAAACACCGCGCAAGCGCCGTGGCTCAAGCGGAAGCTTGGCTGCGGCCGCAGAGCCCGATGGAGGATCAGCGCCGCGCTCTCGCGGTCCTCACGATCGCGCATCCGGCGCAGGCGTTCGCGTGGATGACCTCCGACTGGAATTCGCGCACGCCGGAGTCGCGCCGGGAGATCGTCGGCACGCTGCTGAATGAAGCGGGCTGGACACGCTCGTTCTTGAAAATCGCGGCGCCGAACGACTTCGACGCCTCGCAGCGTGCGACCCTGCTGAACCACCCGGACAAGAGCCTCGCCACACTCGCTGCCGGACTCTTCAAATCCGAGCCCTCGCCGTCGCGCGCCGCCGTGCTGGAGAAATTCAAACCGGCGCTGACGCTCTCGGGCGATGCGGCGCGCGGGAAGCAGGTCTTCGCCACCGCGGGCTGCATCGCGTGCCATCAGCTCGAAGGTTCCGGCCTGCCGGTGGGACCGGATTTGCGCAGCGTTGTGCAGCACACGCCGGACAAGCTTTTCAACTCCGTCCTCGATCCCAGCGCAATCATCGAGCCCGGCTTTGCGGTCTATCACTGCACTTTGAAAAATGGCGAACAGCTTTACGGCATCGTCGCCACGGAGACGGCGGGCAGCGTCACGATGAAGCTCGCCGGAAACATCACCCGCGCCGTGCTTCGCAGCGACATCGCCGCGCTGAAAAGCACAAAGGCATCGCTGATGCCCGACGGTCTCGAAGGAGCGCTCACGCCGCAGTCTCTCGCGGATTTGATCGCCTATTTGAAGCTGCCGAAGTGAGTTGAATTCGTTCAGCCTCTCCGTGCGGAACGCATTAATCCGCAGCGGCACACATTCACCCACCAATCACGAACACCCATCCCATGAAAATCCGACATCACCTCCTGCTGCTGCCGATGCTTGCCCTGTCTTCGGCCCTCACATTCGCCGAGAACAACGTGCCGCCTGCGGGCTACACCGCGCTGTTCGACGGCAAAACGCTCAGCGGCTGGTATGGCTGGGGCACGCAGGATCCAACCGACCTCTGGAAGATGTCGCCCGAGGAGCAGGCGGCATACAAAAGGAAGTCCGTCGAGGGCGGGCTGACGGACAAGAAGGGCGGCGCGCTCAACGATCACATCAACGCCCACTGGCGCGTGGAGAACGGCGAACTCGTCAATGACGGCAAGGGCCTCTACCTCACGACAAACAAGGACTACGGCGACTTTGAGCTGCTGCTCGAATACAAGGCGCTGCCCGACGGCGACAGCGGCGTGTATCTGCGCGGCATCCCGCAGGTGCAGATTTGGGACAGCACGAAGGGTGACCCGCGCGGGCTCGGCCAGGACAAGGGCTCGGGCGGGCTCTGGAACAACGGCAAGGGCGCGCCCGGCAAGGATCCATCCAGGAAAATGGACAAGCCGTTCGGCGAGTGGAACACGTTCAAGATTCGCATGATTGGCGAGCGCGTGACGGTGGTCTTCAACGGCGAGACCGTGGTGGACAACTGCGTGCTGGAGAATTTTTTCGCAAACAAGAAGGCGGGCTACCTCGCCTACGGCAAACAGCCGGCGAAGGACGGGAAACCCGCGGAGAAACTGCCGAACGGATTCATGCGCGATCCGGCCCTTCCGAAAGGGCCCATCCAACTCCAGACGCACGGCAGCGAAATCCGCTGGCGCAACGTCTTCATCCGCGAGATCAGCCCGGAGGAGGCGGACAAGGAACTTCGCTCGCGCGACACGGCGGAATTTGTGGAACTGGTGAACGGCAAGGATCTGAGCAACTGGCAGAATGCGGTGGACAGCTATGAGGTGGCGGACGGCGCAATCCGATGCAAGAAGGGCAAGGGCGGCGACCTGCTCACGAAGGAAGAATACGAGGACTGCATCATCAAGGTGGAGTTCAGGCTCCCGCACGCGGGAAACAACGGCATCGCGCTGCGCGCCCCGCTGGGAGGGCATTCGTCGTCGGACGGCTTTGAGGTGCAGGTGCTCGACAGCGACGGCTACAACGCCGATCAGGCCGCGAAGGGCAAGCCGCTGCTGCAGCCGTATCAGTATCATGGTTCGCTCTACCACTGCGTCGGCGCGAAACACGGCTACCTGAGGCCTATCGGCACGTGGAACTACGAGGAGATCGAAGTGAGGGGGAACAAGATCAAGGTCACGCTGAACGGCACGAAGATTCTCGACGTGGACTGCGACACTTTCGACCGCAGCCAGATCGCGCATCCGCCGAAGGGACTCGATCATCGAAAGGGCTACATCGGGTTCGCTGGGCACAACGACCCGGTGGAGTTCCGCAGCTTCCAGGTGAAGCGGCTGAACTGAACGAATGCGCGAACACAGACGACCATGAACAAAATCAACCTCACTGGCCGTTGCGCCATCGTCACCGGAGGAGCGCGCGGCATCGGCTTCGCCATCGCGACACGGCTGCTGGAATCGGGCGCAGCCGTCTCGCTCTGGGATGTGGACGCGGCGGCGCTTGCGGATGCGGCGGAGAAATTGAAGCCGCTCGGCAAAGTCCACACCGCGACTGTCGATGTGACCCGCGCAGAGTCCGCCGAGACCGCTGCAAATGCGACGGCGCAGGCGCTCGGCAAGCTCGACATCCTCGTGAACAACGCAGGCATCGCCGGCGGCAACGCGAAGGTGTGGGAAACGGATCCCGCAGAGTGGCGTCGAGTGCTCGACATCAATCTCAACGGCCCCTTCCACTGCTGCCGCGCCGTTATCCCGCACCTGCTGCGCAACGGCCATGGGCGGATCGTCAACATCGCGTCCATAGCCGGCAAGGAAGGCAACCCGAACGCGGCGCATTACAGCGCGTCGAAGGCCGGCGTGATCGCGCTCACGAAGTCGCTCGGCAAGGAACTTGCGACGAGCAACATCACCGTGAACTGCGTCACCCCCGCCGTCATCGCGACGGACATCCTGAAGCAGATGGCGCAATCGCACATCGACTACATGCTCTCAAAAATCCCGATGGGGCGCTTCGGCAAAGTGGAGGAGGCTGCCGCGCTCGTCGCGTGGCTGTGCTCGGAGGACTGCTCCTTTTCCACCGGCGCGACATTCGATCTCTCCGGCGGACGCGCCACCTACTGAACTGGAATCCCGAGTGAACAGCGACACACCCCCAACACGCGGCGCTTCTTGGAAGTGGTGGATCACCGGCCTGCTGCTGCTGGCGACGATGATCAACTACATGGACCGCGTGACACTCGCGAACGCCTCCGTGCGGGTCACGGACGAGATGAAGCTCGACAACGAGCAGTATGGAAACATCGAGTTCGCGTTCAGCATCGCCTTCGCCGCGGGCTCGCTGATTTTCGGCTTTCTCGTGGATCGGGTGCGCGTCTTTTGGCTCTACCCCGCGGTGCTCACGGGCTGGTCGCTGATGGGCATCCTGTCCGGGTGGGCTCATGGCTACGCGGGCCTGCTCGTCTGCCGGACTGCGCTTGGATTCTTCGAGGCGGGGCACTGGCCGTGCGCCCTGCGGACGACCTTCACGCTGCTCAGCGAGAAGGACCGCACCATGGGAAACAGCATCCTGCAGAGCGGCGCGTCCATCGGCGCCGTCATCACGCCTCAGATCATGAAGGCGCTGATGACCGATGCCCCCGGCTCCTGGCGCGGTGCGTTTGTCGCGGTCGGCGCAGCCGGGATGCTCTGGGTCTTGCTGTGGTTCGCGTTCCTCCGCCGGCGCGACCTTGACCACGCCGCGCACAGCACGCCCACGGATGGCGCGCGCACACTGCTGCCGATCCTCCGGAGCGGAAAATTCTGGGCCGTCGCCGTGATGATCATCGGTGCGCAGACGGTCTGGCAGGTCAACCGCGTGTGGCTGATGAAATTCCTGCAGACCGGCCGCGGCTACACGGAGGCCGAGGCGCTGAACTTCAACTCTCTCTACTACATCGCGACCGACATCGGCTGCTTCCTCGCCGGTGCGCTTTCGATGTGGCTGGTGCGCAGCCGCGGCTCGACCCCGCACAACGCGCGGCGCGGCGTCTACACCGGCGCGTGCGTGCTCTGCTCGCTGTGCGTGCTCATTCCGGGGCTCGCCAAGGGTCCGCTCCTGCTCGCCGTGCTGCTCCTCATCGGAGCGGGCGCGCTGGGCCTGTATCCGTGCTACTACAGTTTTGTGCAGGAGTTTGCGGGGCAATATGTGGGCCGCATCACCGGCCTGCTCGCCATGTGGGTCTGGGCCGTGACTGCACCCATGCACAGCGCACTCGGCAAATATGCCGACAGCATCGCCGACCCTGCTCACCGCTACGACACCGGGCTCGTCATCGCCGGCCTCGCCCCCTGGATTGGAGTCCTCGCCCTCAGGTTCCTCTGGCGAAGGGATGAACCCCGCACAGCGAACTGAAAAAGCGCCACCACTCCACTTCCCGATGAAAAGACTGCTCCTCCCCTTCACCGCACTCGCGATTTCGCTCCCCGCTCCCGGTGCCCGTGCCGAAAATTTGCCAAAGGCCCCGACCGTTCCCGCCGAGTTGCCACCGCGAATCCAAACGCTGCAGCCCGGCGTGAAGCTCACGCTGCTCGCCGAGCATCCGGACCTTGTCACACCCGTCGGCGTGGACGTCGATGCCCAGGGCAACATCTGGGTCGTCTCAAACCACACGCATTTCCGCCCGCAGGGCTATGCGGGGCCGGAGCACGACGACATTCTCGTCTTCGACAAGCAGGGGAAGAATCGCCGCGTCTTTTACAGCAAGACAAACTCCACGATGCACGTGAAGCTCGGCCCTGACGGCTGGGTCTATCTCGCCGAACGCAGCCGCATCCTCCGCGTCAGGGACACAAACCGCGACGGCGTCGCCGACGTCGAGGAGCCCATCGCAACTCTCGACACCCTCGCGACCTATCCGCACAACGGCCTTTCCGGCATGGCATGGCATCCCGACGGCGAACTCGTGTTTTCGCTCGGCGAAAATTTCGGCAAGGACTGGACGCTCACCTCGCGCGACGGCGTGAAGGTCACCGGCCGCGGCGAAGGCGGCATCTTCCGCTGCACGCCCGACGGAAAAAACCTGCGCCGCATCGCGCGCGGATTCTGGAATCCGTTCGGCCTGTTCGTGCGCGGCGACGGCGACATTTTCGCCGCAGACAACGATCCCGGCAGCCGCCCGCCGTGCCGCTTGCTCACGATCATCGAGGGTGCCGACTACGGCTACCAGTGGGTGTATGGAAGCGCGCCCGTGCATCCGTTCGTCGCATGGAATGGTGAGCTGCGCGGCACGCTGCCGATGATTTCCCCCTCGGGCGAAGCTCCATGTGCCGTCGTGCCGCTCGGCGGCGGCGTCGTCGTGCAGTCGTGGAGCGACCATTGCGTGAATTATTTCCCACTCACGCGCAGAGGCGCGGGCTACACCGCCCAGCGGACCGAGCTTCTGCGCGGCAGCGAGTATTTCCGCCCGACTGGAATCGCGCGCGGGGCGGACGGCGCGTTCTACATCTGCGACTGGGTTTTCAGCTCCTACGAGCTGCACGGACGCGGGCGGCTTTGGAAAATGGAAATCGACCCTGCGAAGGCTGCGTGGATGCAAAAGGACTTCGATCCAATCAACGCCGACGCCCGGCTCGCCCGCGAACTCCGCGAGGGCCGCACGAAGCTCTCGCCTCAGCAGCTCTTTGCCCACGCGCGCAGCAGCGACCCGTATCTCTCCGACGCCGCGCTCGCCGCACTCGCACGCGAGAGCAGCACATGGACACCCGGGACGCTGCGCGCGCTGCCCGTGGAGGATCGAGTGTGGGCGCTCGTCGCTCTACGCCGCGTGAACCTCTCCGAGGAGAAATGGGTTCGTGCGCTGCTGAACGATTCCAACCCGGAAATCCGCTTCGAATGCCTGCGCTGGATCGCGGACGGCGTGCTCACGAGCTTCAGCGCCGATGTGGAGCAAATGCTCTCGCAGCCGGATCTCGATTACCGGCTGTTTGAAGCCGCGCTCGCCACCACAAACACGCTGCACGGAAACCCCGGCGCCGGCGTGACCGATGTCGCAGTGCTTGCAGGGAGGCTGACCAATCCCGACGTGCCCGCCCGCCTCCGCGGCTTTGCTCTTCGCCTCATCCCGCCGACGCATCCGAAAATCAAAGTGCCGCTCCTGCAGGAACTGCTCTCCGCCAACGATCCGGTGCTGTCCCTCGAAGTCGTGCGCACACTCGTCGGATGCGACGCCGATGACGCCCGCGCGATGCTCGCCGAGATCGCCGCTGATGAATCCCGCAATTCGACGCTGCGCGCCGAGGCTGTCGTCGGCCTCTCCGCTTCCGCTGTGCCCGGTCACCACGTGCTGCTCGTGACACTCGCTTCTCACAACAACAAGGCCATCCGCAATGAAGCGCTGCGCGCTTTGCGTTCATCGGCGCTCGACGATGGGGCGAAAAGGTCTCTCAGCGAATCGATGAAGCATCATCCCGACTCCGCCACGCTCGTGAAAGCGTTGCTCGATCCCGCTTCAATTAACTCCGGTCGTCCCGCCTTTGACGACACGGGTGCATGGATGAAGCACCTTGCCGCCCTACCCGGCAAGGGCGATGCCGAAGCGGGACGCCGCATCTTTTTCCACCAACGCATGGCGCTGTGTGCGACGTGCCACCGCCACAGCGGGCGCGGCAACGTGGTCGGTCCCGACCTCAGCCTCATCGCGCGGCAAAGCGACGCGAAAGGCACGCTGCAATCCATCCTCGAGCCGAACCGCGAGGTCGCGCCGCAGTATTTTCCCACGCTGCTGAAGCTCGCCGACGGCGGCGAGTTCATCGGCATCATGCTTCGCTCATCCAGCGTCGAGGTCTATCGCGACATCACAGGCAAGGAACGCACGTTCAAGAAGACCGACATCCTCGAGCGCACCGAGCTGAAAACCTCGCTCATGCCGCCCGGCCTGGTCGCGGCGCTCACCGATGAGGAACTGCGCGACCTGCTCGCCTTCATCCGCAGCGATGCAACGCGATGAGGGCCGTGATTTCCCAGCCAAACAACCCCATACCCCTATGAAAGCACTGCTCACCCTCCGCCCAAGACTGCTCCTCCCGATCCTCGCTGCCGCGTCGCTTGCCCTCGGCACGATGCAGGTGCGCGCCGAACTCCGCGCCGGCGCGGCGGTCGTGGACGTCACACCCGAAAGACTCCCAGTGCTTGTCAACGGCAGCATGACCAGCCGCTCGGTGGACAAGATCAACACCCGCGTGCATGCGCGCGCCATCGCGTTTGCCGACGGCAAGGAGCAGCTCGCCATTGTCGTCGTGGACAGTTGCATGATGACGCGCCAGCTACTCGACGAGGCCAAGTCGCTCGCGGCGAAGCGCACGGGCATCCCCGCAAACCGCATGCTCGTCTCCGCGACGCACGCGCATAGCGCGCCTTCCTCGATGGGCTGCCTCGGCACGGATGCGGATCCGAATTACGTCCCGTTCCTCGTTGGTAAAATCGTCGAGGCCATCGCCGCAGCCCAGAAGAACCTCGAACCCGCTCGCATTGGCTTCGCCAAAGGCGACGCCGCCAGCTTCACCGCGCTGCGCCAGTGGATTCGCCGGCCGGATCGCATCGTGGACGATCCATTCGGCAACCCGACCGTGCGTGCGAACATGCACGCTGGCCGCAACTGGGACGATGTCACTGGCGAGGCGGGGCCGGAAGATCCCGACCTTTCGCTCATCTCGATCCAGTCGCGCGACGGGCGGCCCATCGCGGTGCTCGGGAATTTTTCGATGCACTACTTCGGCGACAAGGACATCAGCGCGGACTACTTCGGTCTTTTCTCCGAGGGACTGCGTCAGCGCATCGCGCCGGCGACCGCAGGTGGCAAAGCGGATTTCGTCGGCATCATGTCGCACGGATGCAGCGGCGACATCTACCGCGTGGACTACAAAGTTCCGGAGAAGGACCGGCCAAAACCGACGATCGATGAATACACGAGCGGCCTGCTCGACATTGCGATGAACGCTTACAAGGGCATCCAATACCGCGACAACGCGGACCTCGCGATGGCCGAGCGCCGGATGACGCTCGCCTACCGCGTGCCCGACAAGCAGCGGCTCGAATGGTCACAGCGCGTTGTGAAAGAAATGGGTGACCGCCTGCCGAAGACGCAGCCGGAGATTTACGCACGCGAGCAGATTCTCCTGCACGAGCGGCAGAAGACCGAGGTCGTCGTCCAGGCGCTGCGCATCGGCGATATCGGAATCGCGACCACACCATGCGAGACCTACGCAGTCACGGGATTGAAGATCAAAGCCGCAAGTCCGCTCGCGCAGACGATGGTGATCGAACTCGCAAACGGCGGCGACGGCTACATCCCGCCTCCGGAGCAGCATCCATTCGGCGGCTACAACACATGGGCCGCGCGATCGGCCGGGCTCGAGGTGCAGGCCGAGCCGAAAATCGCGGAGGCCGCGATCGGCTTGCTCGAAAATGTGACCGGCAAACCGCGACGCGCGTGGAAGCTCAGCGACGGCTCCGCTGTCCGCGCAATCCTCGATGCAAAGCCACTCGCCTACTGGCGGCTGAATGAATTCACCGGCCCGCACGCGAACGACGCGACCATGCACGGGCGCGACGCGGCTTTCGAGAGCGGCATCACGTTTTACCTCGACGGACCGCGTCCGGCGGAGTTCTGCGCGAACGGCGAACTGAACCGCGCGCCGCATTTCGTCGGCGGCAGGCTGCGCGCGCAGTTCGGCGAACTGCGCGATCGCTACTCGGTCTCGATGTGGCTCTGGAACGGCATGCCGAACGACGGGCGCGATGTGAGCGGCTGGCTTTTTTCGCGCGAGCACGACCATGCGCTCAGTGCTTTCGGTGATCACCTCGGCATCGGCGGCAAAAGCGCCCACACGGGACGGCTGATGTTTTTCCACGGCAGCGACGCAGCAACCGCAGTCGCCGGCAAAACGGAAATTCCGCGCTGGCAGTGGCAGCACTTCGTGCTGGTCCGCGATGGCGACGCTGTGCGCGTTTGGCTCAATGGCCGGCTCGAAATCGAAGCGAAGGTGCCGGCGAATTTCCCCGTGGGATTCGGGCAGTGCTTCTTCGGCGGCCGCAGCGACAACGACTCGAACTGGGAGGGGCGCCTCGACGAGGTCGCAGTCTTCGACCGCGCACTCACCGACGCCGAGGTGCAGAAGCTCACCGTGAAGTGACCGACCGCCGGAATTCCAAACAAAACAGCCATGCTGACCGAAGCCACACGCCTCCGCGATTTCCCGACGCTCGCCGGGATGACGTATCTGAACACCGCCGCCGAGAGCATCCCGCCGCGCTGCACCGGCGAGGCCATCGAGGCTTACTGGGAGGACAAGCTGCGCGGAATGAAAGGCCGCGAGGGCCACTTTGCAGCGGTGGAAGCGTGCCGCGAAGTGAGCGCGCGGATGCTCGGTCTGCAGACGGGCGAGGTCTCATTCTGCTCGTGCAGTTCCGAAGCCTATAATCTCCTCGCATCCGCGCTGCAGCTCGGCGCGGATGACGAGGTCGTGGTGAGCGACCTCGATTTTCCCGCGGGCGTCACGCCTTGGCTGCGCGCAGCAGATGCACCGACACTGCGCGTCTGGAAAGCCGACGATGGCGCACTCGATGCCGCAAGGCTCGCGCTGCTGCTCAACGAGCGCACGCGGCTTGTGCAAGTCTCGCTCGTAAGCTTTTACAATGGCCACCGCATCGAGTGGCAGCCGTTCCGCGACACGGTGCGGCGGCTCGCGCCGAATGCGATCATCTCAGTGGACATCACGCAGGCGCTTGGGCGTGTGGTCCTCGACTGCGCCGGAGCGGACATCCTCATCTCCAGCACTCACAAGTGGACGCTCGGCATCCACGGCGGCTGCATCATCGGCATTCCGTCCGCGAGTGCCGCGCGCCTGACCACGCGCGCGGGCGGATGGCTGCATCTGCAGAATGCCTTCGACGCCGACCGCTTCGATCGCGCGGTCACCAAGACCGGCGCGGCGAGCTTCTCCGTTGGCATGCCGAATTTCGTCGCGCTCTACGCGCTCAACGCATCGCTGCGGTATTTGGAGAATGTCGGCGTCGCTTCCATCGCCGCACATGCCGACCCGCTCGTCGCAGAGGTGGAATCCGGACTGTGCGACTTGGGCGTGAAGCCGCTGTGCCGCTGGAACGGCTCGGGCATCCTCGCGTTCCAGCATCCGCGCAGCACCGAACTGCATGCGGCCCTCGAGCACGAGAACATCCATGTGATGCACAACGCCGGCCGCATCCGCGTCGCCCTGCACGGCTACAACACGCAGGCGGACGTCGGCCAGTTCCTCCGCGTGCTCGACACGCTGCTGCGCAGCGTTTGATGACGCCCCCCGGCGGCCCGATGGGGCGCGGCGCGACCGGAATGCCCGTCGTTACCTTGAACCGCGTGCTTGATCGCATGCTCAAACGCGCGCCACACTGCTCCCATGAAACTCCGGCTCCTTCTCCTCAGTCTGTCCGGTTTGGCTCTCACGGCGAGTGGCGATGACTTCCAAGCGCGCAGTTTTACCACCCCGGATGGAGGGACGCTTCCCTATCGGATGCTTGAACCTGCGAAGCCCGAGTCCGGCAAAAAGTATCCGCTGGTCGTCTTCCTGCACGGCGCCGGCGAGCGCGGCTCCGACAACGCCCTGCAGCTCAAGCATGGTGCCGGACTTTTCGCAAAGCCGGATGCGCGTGAGAAATTCCCCTGCTTCGTCTTTGCGCCGCAGTGCCCGAAGGACAGGAAATGGGTGGAGATGGACTGGGGCGGCACGACCGGAACCGCTCCCGCGGACCCCGGCGCGACAGAGCGGCTCGTGCTCGCGGCCCTGGATGCTTTCGCCAGGGACCTCGCGATCGACACCGACCGCATCTATGTCACGGGCCTTTCAATGGGTGGCTATGGCACCTGGGATTTGATCACGCGCCACCCGGACAAATTTGCCGCGGCGATTCCGGTGTGCGGGGGTGGCGACAAGGAAAGGGCCGCACTCGCGAAGGGCGTGCCGGTCTGGGCATTCCACGGGCTGGAGGACAAGGTGGTTCTCCCAGTCCGCTCGCAGGACATGGTCGCGGCACTGCGCGCCGCCGGAGGGAAAGCCGCGCTCACCGAATATCCCGGCGTGGCGCATGACTCGTGGACGTATGCCTACTCGGAACCGAACTTCCTTCCGTGGCTCTTCTCGCAGCGCCGCGGCGATCCAGCGCAGAAGATGGCGCTGGCCGTGAGCCAATACACCGTGCTCGCGATGCCGCCGGAAAATGTGTTTCCCGGCAGCGGTCCGCTGCAGCTCGCACCGTGGTTCCAAAAGCTGTGGATGGTGCGCCGCACCCAGTTCGCATGGAACAAGGACCGGGAGCAGCGGCCCGTGGTGTTCTTCGGCGACAGCATCACCCAAGGCTGGGGCGAAAAGCCGAACAGCCTCGCAAAGGATTTCCCAAACCTGTTCGTCGTGAACCGCGGCATCAGCGGCGACACATCGCGCGGACTTCGCTACCGGCTGAAGGAGGACGTGCTGGATCTTCACCCGCGCGCCGTCAGCCTTCTCATCGGCACCAATGATCTCGCCCTCGGCGGCACGCCCGCGCAGGTCATCGACAACATCCGGGCCATCGTCGCCGAGCTGGAAAAGCAGAACCGCAACGTGCGCATCGTGCTCAACCTCGTGATGCCGCGGGGACCGAAGGAGGGGCTCTTTCCCGACAAAATTCGTGAGCTGAACAGGCTCATTCAGGAGTTCGCGAAGAAGAACGGACGCATCGTCGTCTGCGACACGTGGAGCATCTTCGACGACGGCAAGGGAATCTGCAAAAAGGAGGAGTTCCCCGACATGCTGCACCCGAACGGCGCCGGCTATGCAAAGTGGAAGGCGGCTCTGGATGCGGCGTTCGCCCAGTTGAAACTTTGAGCGGCACCAGCGCCGCCACGGATCCGGTGGAGTCCGCGCGCCCGGTGGCATGGCATTTTCTTAGTCTGCCGAAGCCTTGACCCAGCCCATTCAGCCCACGCCCCGCCGGACTTCCGGCGGCTTCCTCGCGCACGCAGCAGCGGGAATCCTCCTCGCGCTGCTCTACGTCGTGCTGGTGAACATGCGCCCGTTCTCACCCTGGGTTCCGGCAGGCACGACGTTCGATTTCGCCGCGGAAATCTCATCATCCGGCGGGTGCACCGTGCAGGCGGGCCGATACGTCTTCGGCGGACTGAGCCTCCTTTCAGCGGGCCGCGCGCAACTTGGGCATTCCGATTCACCTCAAAGAGTCATCCTGAAGGTGCGCGCGGCAGACTGCGAGGCGCTGACTTTCCAAGTGACCTCGGCTGGCGGGCCGCTGGAGATTCGCAATCCGCGCCTCTTGGACGAGGAGGGCCGCGTGCTGCACCGATACGACATGGCCAAAGTCCAGATGGCGTCAAAGCAGGCCTTGGCTGGCTTTGCACCCGGCATGTTGCAGTTGCGGCCCACTCCGGCTGCGGAACTTGTTTTCCAGACAGGCGGCCCCATTAGGCTACCGGGGCAGATGTGGCCGGGATGGGGTGTTGTGATCGTCGAGTTCCTCGCCGCGGCAATCTCGTGCGGTGCAGTCTGCGCGCTCATGGCGCGGCGCTTTCCCGGCGCAGGCCGGCGGTTCCTCGCGAAGCTCGCGGCATGGACGGAGTCCCGCCCAAGAGCGGCGCTGCTCATCGCCGCGACCGCGGGAGTTATCGTGAGCTGCCATCCGGTGATCTTCCTCGGCCGCAGCTTTGTCTCTCCAAACAACGGCGCCTTTGCCCTCTACCACGGCTATCCCAGCCTCCCCGGCGACCGGAACACCGTCGTGAAATCCATCGCGGGCAGCGACCTCGGCGCGATGATGTGGGCATTCCTCCCCTACTCGTGCATCCAGCACGAAGCTCTCGCGAACGGCGAATGGCCGCTGAGGAACCGCTATGCGGGCTGCGGACTCGGCCTTCAGGGGCAGGGCATCTCCATGTTCGGCGATCCGCTTCATTTGATCCCCATCGCGGCGAATGGTGAGGCATGGGCGTGGGATTTGAAATTCATCATCGCGCGGCTGCTGTTCGCGTGGGGCATCGGCCTAGTCGCCTTTGCAGCAGTGCAGCGCGCCGGCGTCGCGATGCTGCTGGCGGTCTCGGCATCGTTCATCGGGCACTTCACTTTCCGCTTCAATCACCCCGCGCATTTCACCCTCTGCTACTCGCCGTGGGTGCTGCTCCCGTGGTTGCACGCGCTGCGCGCGAACTCGTTCCGGGCAATGCTGAAATGGATGCCGCTGCATGTCGTCGCCAGCATCGCGGTGCTCTGCAGCGGCGCGCTCAAGGAGGCGGTCATCCTCCTCGGCGTGCTGAACGGCACCGCGCTGCTCGCCCTTCTGCTGCGGCCTCTCCCGTGGCGGGAGCGCATCGCGCCAGCCGCCGCGATGCTCTCCTCAAATGGAATCCTGATGCTCGTCGCCGCACCGTTCTGGATGACGTTCCTCGACCTCCTCGGCACCGCGCGCACGATCTACGACAAGCCCGAAGTCTTCCAAATCCAGCCATCGCTGCTCGTGGGACTGTTCGAGGAACTCTTCCCACGCCAGCTCATCCAGAACGAAGATCACTTCAACCCCTCGGGCAACTTCCTCCTGCTCCTCGGCGTGCTATGGTCGCTCGTGCGCGCCCGCGTGCTCGTCCGCGAACCTCTCTGGCTCGCATCCGCACTCGCCGCAGCGGGCGCCGTCTCCGTTGCATTCGGTGTGGTGCCTCCGTCATGGATCGCGGCGATGCCGTTCTTCGGCAAAATCTGGCACGTGGACAACTGCTTCTCCCTCGCGGTGGTGATGCTCACCTTCGTGCTCGCCGCATTCGGCCTGCGGGACTGCCTGGACCGCCGCGGGGATCCCGGCTGGCGCGCCGACTGGGTGATGTTCGCCATCGGCCTCGGCGCGCTTTTCGCGCTCTATTTCGGCTTCACGCACGCCGCCCACCGCGAAGGCTCGCCTCCCCTTGCCATCGGGCGTTCGATTTCCAAGAGCCCATTCTTCATCGCCTATGCATCGGCCCTCGCCGCAGCCGTGCTCGCCCTGCCGCTGCTATGGCGGCGAAACGCGTCGAACGGGCTCGGTGTGGGCGGCTGGCTTCTGGCTGCCGCTGCGTTTTCGACGCTGCACTTCCGCCACGCCTACTATGGCGAAACCAAATTCGACTCCTACGTGAGAAGCCCCCAACCGCGGCCCGACTTCCACGCCAAATCTCCCGCACTGGAGAAGATTCGCGCCTCTTTGGCCGCATCCAAGTCCCCCGCGCGGGTGATCGGCACGATGGGAAATTTCTCGCCGGACTTCAACGCGATCTACGGCCTCGAAACGCCCTTTAGTTGCGATGCAGTGAGCAACCGCTGGCTGTGGGAGCTTGCGGACGCCGCGGGCTTCGAGCGCGTCTGGGGCTGGCGAATCCTCCTCACCGAGCCGGAAATTCCAGCGCTCCTCCCAGTGCTGGACATGCTCGGCGTGCGTTTCTTGGTAAGCCACCCGGCGGCTGGCTCGCGGCAGATTCCCGGCCTCGAATCGCGCGGCTCCGCAGACCTCGCCGTTCACGAGAGCCGCACCCACTGGCCCCGCGCGTTCTTCACCGACTGTGTCGCGGATTATTCGCAGCCCGGCGAACTCATCGACCTTGTGCGGAAATCTGCCGGCATTCCGTTTGCCGCGGTCCAACCGGGAGCGAAGGCGGCAGTCGCACTCAAGCGAGACGCCGAACATTTTTCAAAGCGCACAATCACGCCGGCGACAGACTATCGTCTGACGGCAAACACGACCACCTTCAGCGTCAACACGGGCCCGGCGGGCATGGTCGTTCTCGGCGAGGCGTTCGAACAGGGCAACTACTCGGTGACCGTCGATGGCGCAAAAGCCGAACCGCTTCGGGTCAATCATGCGTTCCTCGGCGTGCTCGTGAACTCCCCGGGGAAACACGAAATCAAGTTCACATACCGCCCGCGACTCTGGACGCTGTCGCTCTGCACCGCAGGTGCAGGCATCCTCCTCCTGCTCTCGACGGTCATCGCCGCCCGCCTCCCGCGCTTCCGACGCTGAGGCATCACCATTCCTCCGTCGCGGACTTGCAGAGGCCGATGAATGTCTCCTCGACGAGGCTCATGCGCCTGCCCTGCCAGTGCAGCACGCCCCACCGACGCCGCAGCTTCCGTTTCCCCAGCGGCAGCGCGACGAGCGTGCCGACCTCCAGCTCCTTCCGCGCAGTCCACGGAGCGAGGATGCTCACACCGATGCCCAGCTTCACGAGTTCCTTGATCGCCTCCATGTTGCCGAGGTCGAGCTGGCTGAAGAGCACGATGTCGTCCTCGCGGAAATACTCCTCGATCATCGCCGACGTGTAGCTCCTTCGCTTGTAGAGGATGTAGTTCTGCCGCGCGATCTCGCCGCGCTCGACCCGGCCCGCACGCGCCCATGGATGCTGCGGGCTCACGATGAAATGTAGCTCGTCCGTGAAGAGCGGACGGAAATCGAGCGGCTCGCCGCGCCTGGGCTCGAGATTCACGGCGAGGTCGATCTTGTGCGCGTGGAGCGCCTCGATCATCTCGGGCGTGTCGCCCGGCTCGATGGAGATCGCGCAGTTTGGAAAGCTGTCTTTGAATTCGCGCAGCACTCCCGGGAGCACGTGCTGGCACGCCGTCGTGCTCGCGCCGAGCCGCAGCCGGCTCTGCCCCCACTTCCCCAGGCGGCCTATCTCCGCACGCGCCTCGGACATCTCGCCGAGGATGCGAGTCGCGCGTTCGAGAAGCTGCTCGCCCGCCTGCGTGAGCACCGCCTTTTTGCCCATCTTGTCCAAAAGGCGACACCCCACCTCGCGCTCCAGAGCCTTCATCGAGTGGCTGACCGCCGACTGTGAGACGTGAAGTTCGCGGGCGGCGTGCGTGAAGCTGCCCGTGCGGGCCAGGACGGTGAACGCCCGAAGCTGCCTGCTGTCGAGTGGTTGCGGCATGTATGAATTGCATTCATCATCGCCATGAAAAACTCGCAAGCCATTTATGATGCCTGGCACGCCCTGCTGGCACGCCGCAGGCTAGCAGCGCGCCCATCGCAAAAAAGCCAACCATTCTGACGGCGTTCCGCCGGGGCAGGCAGCAGGCCATCAGCATCGGGTTCATCGCGCTCACCGACTGCGCGCCGCTCGTGATGGCGCGCGAGCTCGGCCTGTTTGAGAGGCACGGCATCACAGTCGAGCTGACCCGCGAAATCGGCTGGGCGACGATCCGGGAGAAGGTCATCTACGGGGAGCTCGACGCGGCACACGCCCCTGCGGGGATGCTTTTCGCCGCAGCCGCCGGCCTGGGAGGCATCAGAGCCGACTGTCTCACCGGGCTCGTGCTGAATCTGCACGGCAACGCCATCACGCTCTCGCAGCAGCTCTGGCAGGCGGGTGTGCGCGATGGCGCGACACTCCGCGAACACGTGCGCAGGCGCGGTCGCCCCATCACGCTGGGCACGGTCTATCAGTGGTCCTCTCATTCCGTGCTCCTGCGCCTGTGGCTGAAAAGGCATGGCATCGATGTCGAAAGGGACGCGGCCATCGTCGTGGTGCCCCCGTCCCAGATGGTCACCCACCTCCGCGCAGGGCACCTCGACGGCTTCTGCGCAGGCGAGCCGTGGAACTCGCTCGCAGTGATGGCCCGCGCAGGCTGGGTCGTCGCACGCAGCGCCGAGCTGGCGCCGCTGCATCCGGAGAAAGTCCTGATGGCCCGCGGAGATTTCGCCAGCCGCCGGGACGATGAGCACATCGCCCTCATCGCCGCGCTCATCGAAGCCGCGCTCTTCTGCGACGAGCCCGCCAACCGGGAGGCAGTCGCAAAAGTGCTTTCGCGACAGGGCTGCGTCGGGGCAAACGCCGATGCGATTCACCGGAGCATGCGCGCAGTTTACGACTATGGAAACGGCCGCGTCGAGCCGTGCCAGGGCTTCAACATCTTCGCCCGTGAAAATGCCGGCGAGCCCGACGAGCGGAAGGCCGCATGGGTCGCACAGTCGCTCGTCTCCAGCGGACTGGCCACCGCCGCACAGCTCCCGCAGGCACTTCGGGCAAAGTGCTTCCGCGCCGACATCTTCGCCCGCGCCGCCGCACTCATTCAACCGGACGTAATCAATCCGGCAGCCTGAACACCACCAACCAAGCACCATGAAATCCAACACCACTGCCAAGACCCCGCGCAACCTCACCCGCCGCAGCTTCATCGCGCGCAGCAGCCTCACGACTCTCGGTGCGCTGGTCGCAGGGCTGCCGAAAGGATGGGTCGGATCCACGTTTGCGAGCGACGCGCCGGAGACTGCGGACATCAAGCTCGGCATCATCGCGCTCACCGACTGCTCGAGCATCGTCATCGCGCACGAAAAGGGGCTCTTCAAGAAATACGGCATCAACTCGACGGTGAGCAAAGGCGCGAGCTGGGCCGCAATCCGCGACTCACTTTCCAACGGCGACATCCAGGCCACGCACATGCTCATCGGAATGCCCATCGCGAGCACGATGGGCCTCGGCGGCGCGCCTAAGAAGCCGATGATCATCCCGTGGATGATCAACCGCAACGGCCAGGCGATCACCCTCGCGAACAAGTTCAAGGGCAGGGTCGCCGACGATCCGAATGCGATGAAGCCGTTCGTCGAGGAAGCGAAGAAAGCCGGCGTGCCGCTGGCCTTCGCGATGACTTTCCCGCCGGGCACGCATGCGATGTGGATGCGCTACTGGCTCGCCGCGGGCGGCATCCACCCCGGCGACGCCGCGGGCGCCGGTGCGGACGTCTCACTCATCACGATCCCGCCGCCCCAGATGGTCGCGAACATGAAGGTTGGCAAGATGGACGGCTTCTGCGTCGGCGAACCGTGGAACGCACGCAGCATCGCAGAAGACATCGGCTTCACCGCAATCACCACGCAGGCGATGTGGAAGGATCACCCCGAAAAGGTCTGCGCGTTCACGGAGGAATTCGCCGCAAAGAATCCGAAGACCGTGAAGGCCGTCCTGAAAGCACTGCACGAGGCAAGCGTGTGGCTCGACAAAATGGAGAACCGCGAGGAGCAGGCGAACATCGTCAGCGGCGCGACCTACATCAACTGCCCGCCCGAGACGATCCTCGGCCGCCTGCAGGGCAAATACATCATGGGCGACGGCCGCAAATTCAAGGATCCGGACTACATGATCTTCAGCGACCGCAACTGCAACTATCCGCAGGCGAAATTCGCAAAGTGGTGGCTCACGCAGCTTCGCCGCTGGGGCTTCACCGAGGGCGCGCCCGACTACGAGGGCGTCGCGAAACAGGTGATGCGCGGCGACATTTACGAGGAGGCGATGAAGGAAATCGGCTTCGCGCACGGTGGCGCCAGCGATGCACCGGAGAAATTTTTCGACGGCACCACATTCGATCCGAAGGCCGACCTTGAAGCGTATGCCGCAAGCTTCCCGGTGAAGAGTCTCAAAGCCTGACGCATGGACTTCATCAAGCGCTTCAAACTGGACAGCCTCCTGCTCCCACTCGTGGGCGTCGCCTTTTTCCTGCTGCTCTGGCAGGGAATCGCAGGCCGCGTCGAGAAGCGCGCGGCGGTGGACGAATTCGGCGACAAGGTCACGAAGACGGTGAAGACCGGCGTGTCTCCCGATCTGCCGTCGCCCTCCGACACGTGGAAGGCAAGCAAGCCCTACATCGCTCAGCCATTCGCCAAGCGGGGCGAGCTGGATCAGGGCATCCTCGCATTTGCGAAGCTCTCGCTCTCGCTCGTGATGCAGGGTTACCTCATCGCCCTGCTCGTCGGCACGCCGCTCGGCTTCTGCCTCGGCCTGTCGAAGACGTTCACGAAGGCGGTGGATCCAATCATCCAAGTCCTGCGTCCCGTCTCCCCGCTCGCGTGGTTTCCGCTCGGGCTCGTGCTCTTCTCCTCTGTGAAGCTGCTGGACGGCACCGGCAGGACGGTCTTCGGCGCGAGCGACGCCGCCGCGCTTTTCACGATCGCGATCTGCGCGATGTGGCCGACCGTGATGAACACTGCAGTCGGCGTGCGCGCGGTTCCGACCGACTACCTCAACGTCGCAAAGGTGCTGAAGCTCTCGCGCTCCAAGACACTCTTCAAGGTGCTGCTGCCGGCGACGCTGCCCTACATGTTCACCGGCTTCCGGCTGTCGCTCGGCATCGCGTGGCTCGTGATCGTCGCCGTTGAAATGCTCACCGGCCGCCCCGGCGTCGGCGGCTTCCTCTGGCAGGAATACAACGCGGGCAGCTACTCGCGCATCATCCTCTGCATCCTCACCATCGGCATCGTCGGCCTGCTGCTCGACCGGCTGATGTCGCTCGTGGAGTCGCGCTTCAAGACCGCCTGACACATGGCCCTTCTCGAGATCGAACGCGCATACAAGGGATTCGGACCGAAGTGGAATCGCACCGAGGTGCTTGCGGACATCAACCTCGAAGTGGAAGCGGGCGAGTTCGTCGCCATCGTGGGATTTTCCGGTTCAGGAAAGACGACGCTGATCAACCTGCTCAGCGGCCTGCACACGCCGGATAGAGGCGAGGCGCGCTTCGAGGGAAGACCGATCACCGGGCCCGGGCCGGAACGGGGCGTTGTGTTTCAAAATTACAGCCTGCTGCCGTGGCTCACAGTGCATGAGAACATCGCACTCGCGGTGGACCAGGTCTTCCCGCAGTGGACGAACACAAAGCGCCGCGAACAGGTGGAAAAATACATCGCGCTCGTGAACCTCACTCCCGCGGCCCGCAAGCTGCCGCGCGAACTTTCCGGAGGAATGCGCCAGCGCGTGGCCGTCGCGCGCGCGCTCGCGACGGGGCCGCGCGTGCTGCTGCTCGACGAGCCGCTCAGCGCGCTCGACGCGCTCACGCGCGCAAACCTCCAGGATGAAATCACCCGCATCCGGAGCGAAAACGAAACCACCATCGTGCTGATCACCAACGATCCGGACGAGGCAATCCTGCTGGCAGACCGCGTTATTCCCCTCACCGCCGCACCGAACGCCACGCTCGGCATGTCGCTCCCCATCGCAATCCCGCGACCGCGCGACCGCAAGACCATCGCGGAGCACGCGGACTTCAAGCGCATCCGGCTCGAGCTGGTCGAATACCTCCTGCGCAGCGCGCACAGCCGGAAAACCGCGCTCGACCGCAAACTCGTGCTGCCGGACATCGAGCCGGAGGACTTGTCCCTGCCGCGGCCTGTGCTGCCGTGGATCGGGCGGCGCGGGCCGGTCCGCCGCAGTGAGATCACGACCGCCGCTGTGGAGGTGGAGAAATGAGCGCCTACTGCGAGCTCAGCCAGATTGGAAAGTCGTTCCCTTCGCCAAGCGGCCCTGCGGTGATCGTGAAGAACTTCAATTTGAAAATCGCGAAGGGCGAGTTCGTCTGCCTGATCGGCCACTCCGGCTGCGGCAAGAGCACGGTGCTCTCAATGCTCGCAGGCCTCAGCAGTGTGACCGAGGGCGGCATCATCCTCGCCGGCAAGGAACTCACCGGCCCCGGGCCGGATCGCGGCGTCGTGTTCCAGTCCCCATCGCTGCTGCCGTGGCTCACCGCGTTTGAAAACGTGATGCTTGGAATCAACCAGGTCTTCTACACCGCCAGCCGGCAGGAGCGGCGGCAGATCGCCGAGTATTACCTCACGGTCGTGGGCCTCGGAGACGCAATGCACAAGCGCCCCGCGGAACTTTCGCAGGGAATGCGCCAGCGGGTCGGAATCGCACGCGCGTTCGCGCTCAAGCCCCGGATGCTCCTGCTGGACGAGCCATTCGGAATGCTCGATGCACTGACGCGCTACGAGCTGCAGCAGGTGCTGCTCACACTGTGGCGGAAAGAGCGCATCACCGCGCTGATGGTCACCCACGACGTGGACGAATCCCTCTTCCTGTCGGACCGCATCGTGTGCATGACCGATGGCCCGGAGGCGACGGTCGGCGACATCGTGCCCGTGAGCTTCCCCCGTCCGCGCGAACGCAAGGCGATCATGGAGCATCCCGACTACGCTCCACTGCGCTCGCGTCTCATTCACTTTTTGGAAGTCCGCGCGCACGACCGGGTGCCATATGTGGTGCCTGCGCCGCACGATTTGTCCCCCGCGCCAACCTGCTGAAACACACCGACCAACACACCATGAAACCAAACATCGCCACGCTGCTCACCACCGCGCTTCTCGCCAGCCACTCCATCGCAGGGACCGTTGCGAAGCCCGAGCCGAAGAAAGCCGACACGCCGCTGCTCAGCTTCCTCGACGGAAAGCTCGTCTTCGACATCCAGGAGAGGCTGCGCCTGGAGGTCCGCCGGAACAACTTCGATTTCAACGGCAACGCCAAGGCCGTCACCGATGACGACTGGCTGCTTCAGCGATTCCGCATCGGCATGATGATCAAGCCGGCGAGCTGGCTGAAGCTCTACGCCCAGGCGCAGGACAGCCGGGAGTTCTTCTCCAAGCGCACGCTCATTCCCGGGACGGGCGGTGCGGAGGGCGACGACGCCTTCGACCTGCGCCAGGCCTACGTGGACATCTCCGACTACTCCAAGTGCCCGTGGGGCCTGAAAGTCGGCCGGCAGATCCTCTCCTACGGCGACGAACGGCTCGTCGGCGCGTTCGAATGGAACAACTTCGCCCGCACGTTCGATGCGGTGAAACTCACCTACAAGACCAAGGGGTTCACGGCGGACGCGTTCGTGTCCACGCCGGTGATCATCACGCGGAACAAGTTCAACGAGTCCGACCTCTTCGACACCGCCTACGCGAACCGCGACCTCGTCTTCAGCGGAATCTACGCGACGTTCGACGAGCTGCCCTTCGGCACGCTCGACCTCTACACGCTGCTGGTGGACCAGCCGCGCGGCAACACCTCGAACAACCAAGGCACGCTCGCCGCAGCGACAACCACCGGCTCGCTCGCGAGGCACAGCGACTTCGTCACGCTCGGCACGCGCGTGAAGGGCGACCCGAAGAAGCTGAACGGCTTCGAGTTTCAGGGCGAATTTGCCTATCAAGTCGGCGATCTGCGCGGGCTCAGCCTGAGCGCCTTCGCCGCAAATGTCGGCGCCGGCTACAACTTCGACACGCCGCTCAAGCCCCGCATTTACGCCGAATACAACTACGCCTCCGGCGACAGCAACTCGGCGGACGGCAGCATCGGCACCTTCCAGAACCTCTTCCCGACGAACCACAAGTTCTACGGCATGATGGACGCCTTCGCCTGGCAGAACCTCCACAACGTGATGCTCAGCTTCAAGGTCACGCCGCTGAAAGACGTCACCGCCCAAGTGGACTACAACGCCTTCTGGCTCGCGGACACCAACGACACCTGGTATCGCGCCAACGGCCTCACCGCTGTCCGCACGCTCAACGCCGCCGCCCGCAACGCCAGCAGCTTCTGCGGCCACGAGGTGGACTTCGTCGTGAACTGGAACGTCAACAAACACCTGCAGGTGCAGGGCGGCTACAGCCACTTCTTCGCAGGCAGCTACCTCCGGGGAACAGGCGCCAGCAGCGACGCCGACTTCGGCTACGTGCAGGCGACGATCACCTTCTGATTGGGAAAGGGGCCGCTCTCTGATGACGAACCGCATTCCGTTCATACCGGAAAACGCGCCGTTCACCGCCGAGCAGCGGATGTGGCTCAACGGCTTTCTAGCCGGCGTCTTCTCAAACGCAGACCCATCCGCTGCCCCGGCGCTGGCCGCCGGACTTGGCGCGGGTGTCGAGTGCGCGGGGCCGAAGATGCCGATCACTGTGCTCTATGGCAGCCAGACCGGCAGCGCCGAGGGTCTCGCGAAAAGGACGAAGGCCGAGGCTGAGAAGCGCGGCTTCGCACCGAAGCTCGTGAGCATGGAGAAGTTTGCTGACGTGGATTTGGCGAGGGAAGAGAACATCCTCGTCATCACGAGCACCTACGGAGAAGGCGAGCCGCCGGACATGGCGAAGGGATTCTGGAACTGGCTGAAGGGAGATACTGCACCAAGGCTCGATCATTTGCGCTACAGCGTGCTCGCGCTGGGTGACACGAACTACGCGGACTTCTGCCAGTTCGGGAAAAACTGTGATGAGCGGCTCGCAGCACTCGGCGCGAAGCGCATCGTGGATCGCAGGGACTGTGATGTGGATTACGAAGCGCCCGCTGCGGAATGGAGCGTGCGCGTCTTCGCCGCACTCGGCGAGGCTTCTGCAAATGGCGCCAATGGATCCAATGGCGGCGTCGCTGCCGCAGATGTGGGCGCCGCGCATGAAGGCTGGTCGAAGAAGAATCCATTTCCCGCGAAATTGACCACGAATCGCGGGCTCAGCGGCGAAGGTTCCGGCAAGGACGTGCGCCACATTGAAATCAACCTCGCCGGCAGCGGGATCACTTACGAGGTTGGCGATGCGCTCGGTGTTTATCCGACGAATTGCCCGCAACTCGTTGCTGAAATTCTCACCGCGCTCAGCTGCGACGGTGAGGAAGCTGTCAAAACGTCGTCTGGCGAAATGCCTCTCCGGCTCGCGCTCACACAGCATTTCGACATCACAAAGCCATCCGCCGAATTTCTCGCCGCGATCGCCAAGCGTGCGCCGGGCGCGGAGTTCGCGCCGCTGCTGGACCCTGCGCGGAAGGATGAACTTCGCAAGTGGCTCCAGGGTCGCGAAGTCATCGATGTGCTCGGCGCACTAGCGGTGCCGTTCACGCCCGCGGAGTTTGTCGCGTTGCTGAAGAGGCTCGCGCCGCGCCTTTACTCCATTTCGTCCAGCCTGAAGGCGCATCCGGACGAGGTGCATCTCACCATTGCCGCGGTGCGCTACGAATCTCACGGGCGCGCACGGAAAGGCGTTGCTTCCACGTTTCTCGCCGAACGTGCTGGCGACGGTGATGTCCCGGTGTTTGTGCAGCCTTCTCACGGCTTCAAGCCACCGGTGAATGGCGACACTCCGATGATCATGGTCGGCCCCGGCACGGGTATCGCGCCGTTCCGCGCATTTCTCGAGGAGCGAATCACCACGGGGGCAAAGGGCCGTAACTGGCTTTTCTTCGGCGACCAAAAGCGCGCGACTGATTTTCTGTATCAGGAGCAGCTCGAAGGATGGGTGAAAGACGGTCACCTCACCCGTCTCGACCTCGCCTTCAGCCGCGATCAGGCGGAGAAAATCTACGTGCAGAATCGGATGATCGAGAACGCCGCCGAGCTGTGGTCGTGGCTCGAAGCAGGCGCGCACTTTTACGTCTGCGGAGACGCATCGCGCATGGCGAAGGATGTGGACGCCGCGCTTCAGGCTGTCGTGGAAAAGGCCGGAGGAAAGTCGGCGGATGAAGCGAAGGCTTACGTCGAGCGGCTCGCGAGCGAGAGACGCTATCAACGTGACGTCTATTAACCCATGAGCGCTGCCACACTCGCAGGACAATCGTTCACCGAGGAGCAAAAGGAATATCTCTCCGGTCTGTTCGCAGGCATCACGGCACGCGGCGTGACGTTCGGCGATGTCGCGCCGAACCCTGCTGATGAGACCAAGCCTGCACTCGATGATTTGATTTTCGAGGAGCGTGTGAAGCGCGAGCTGCATCCGCTCGATGCGTATCCGCAGCTCGTCGAGAATGCCGCGACGAACAAGGCGCCGGACAAGGAGGACGCGTTCCGCTTCAAGTGGAACGGGCTCTTTTTTCTCACGCCAATCAAAGATGCGTTTATGGCGCGGCTGCGGATTCCCGGTGGGGTGCTGCGCACGTTTCAGCTCCGCGAGCTGGCGCACATCGCGAAGGAACTCACTACCGGCTACGTGCAAATCACCACGCGCGCGAACCTGCAAATGCGGCTCATTGCGCCAAAGGACACGCCGGAATTTTTGCGCCGGGTGCAGAGTGTCGGTCTGCACACGCGCGGCGCGGGGGCAGACAACATCCGCAATCTCACGGCGAACCCGACGGCGGGCATCGATCCGGTTGAGCTGATTGACGTGATGCCGTTCGTGCAGGACATCGCGCAGCTCATCATCAACGACCGCGCGTTCTACGATCTGCCGCGCAAATTCAACATCGCCTACGACGGCGGCGGGCTCATCGGCTCGGTCGAGGATACGAACGACATCGGAGTAAAGACGGTGAAAGTTGGCGACGAGGTTTTCTTCCGCATAGCGCTCGGTGGAGCAACGGGACACAAGGCATTCGCTCGCGACCTCGGCGTGATCGTGCCACCTGCGCAGATCAATAAAGTCGTCGCAGCAATCGTGCGCGTTTTCATCGTGAATGGAAATCGCACTGACCGGAAAAAAGCCCGCCTCAAGCACCTCCTCGAAAAGTGGACGCTCGACCAGTATCTCGCCGAGACGGAGAAGCTGCTGGGCTTCACACTCGCGCGCGCGCCTTTCGACGCGGCGGAGATGAAATATCCGTCGCAAGATTTGCCGCACACGCACGTCGGCGACTACCCGCAGAAGCAGCGCGGATTGAACTACGTCGGTGTCACGATTCCCGTTGGGCAAATCACCCCGAAGCAGATGATCCGCCTCGCGGAAATTGCCGACCTTTATGGCTCCGGAGAAGTGCGGCTCACCGTCTGGCAAAACCTGATCATCCCAAACGTTCCTGACGCATTCGTCGCGACGGTGAAGCGCGCGCTCGACCGAGCAGGTCTCGGTTCGCGCCAGTCAAACATCACGAGCGGCATCATCGCCTGCACGGGCAACAGCTATTGCAAATTCGCGCAGGCCTGCACGAAGGAGCATGCGCTCGCACTCGGCAAACACCTCGAGCGCAAGCTCGCGCTCGACCAGCCGGTGAACATCCACCTCACCGGCTGCCCGAATTCCTGCGCACAGCACTACATGGGCGACATCGGACTGCTCGGCACGAAGGTGAGGCTCGGCGGTGAGAGCGTGGACGGCTACCACGTCTTCGTTGGCGGTGGATTCGGAAAACATCAGGCCGTCGGTAGGCAGGTGTTCAACGGCGTGGCCGCGGGCGACCTGCCGCTGACGATCGAGAAGATGCTGCGCGCGTATCTGCGGAAGCGTGAAAAGCACGAGAGCTTCCAGTCCTTCACCACGCGCCATGAGTTGAAGGTGCTGCAGGAGATTTTCTCCAATGAGGAATGACCCGTGATGAGCGCCTTGGAACCGCGCACGCTCATTGATGAATTGCTCGCCGAACAGCGCAGCCTGACGGCGGCCGATCGTTTCGCCCAAAAGCATGAGCGCCACGAACTGCCCACGCAAGCGCGCTACTACCGCGACCTCATCCCGCTGGAAAAGCCGCGGCAGGGCGAGCAATACGCATTCGCGGTGGACCTCGACGCATGCACCGGATGCAAAGCGTGCGTGAGCGCGTGTCATTCGCTGAACGGTCTAGACGATGATGAAGTGTGGCGCACGGTGGGCCTCATGCACAGCGATGCACCGGATGAGCCGTATCAGCAGGTCGTCACCAGCGCATGCCATCACTGCGAGGACCCCGCGTGTGCGAATGGTTGCCCGGTGCTGGCCTATGAAAAGGACGCCGAGACCGGCATCGTGCGGCACCTCGATGACCAGTGCATCGGCTGCCAATACTGCGTGCTGAAGTGCCCTTACGACGTGCCGAAGTATTCGCACAAGCGCGGCATCGTGCGAAAATGTGACATGTGCCACAGCCGGCTCGCCGTGGGCGAGGCGCCGGCGTGCGTGCAAGCGTGCCCGACTGGTGCCATCCGCATCGAGGTCGTCGGCAGGGACGCCAGCATTTCCCGGAGCGAGACACATCTCGTGCCCGGCGCGTTCGACTCCAGCTACACGGGGCCGACAACCACCTATCGCTCCACGCGGCCGCGCCCCGCAAGCACACACGCGGCGGACGCCAAATCGATGCGACTCGAAGATCCGCACGTCCCACTGGTCGCGATGCTGGTGCTCACGCAGTTGGCCGTCGGTCTCCATTCCGCGATGCTTTTCGCAGGGGAAAATGCCCGCGCCGTCGCGGTCGCTGCATTTTTTGTGCTGCAGGTCGGCCTCATGCTCAGTGTGACGCATCTCGGCAAACCACTGAAGGCGTGGCGCGCATTTCTCGGCCTGAAGAAATCATGGATGAGTCGCGAAATTGTCGTCTTCGGCATGTATGCGGGTGCGGCATTCGGCACGATGCTGCTGGGCTGGCGGCTGCTGGCGGTTATGACACTGGGCTTGGGCCTGCTCGGTGTCTTTTGCTCCGCTATGATCTACGTGGACACGCGCCGGCCATTCTGGAGCGCGCGGCTCACGATGCCGAAATTTTTTGGAACGACCGTCCTGCTCGGTGCGACGGCCGGCGGAGCATTGCTTGCGTGTCTGCGCTCACCGCTGGCGCCTTCTTTTGCGATCGTCGCCACCGGGATTCGGACCGTGCTCTTCGCGTGGGAGAATGTGAACTTCCTCTCAGCCCTTCGTGATGAGCGCCATGCGACGCACCGCTCCGCGCTCACCACGGCGCGGCTCTTGCGCTGGCTGCCACCGACACGCGCCGTGCTGTTTGTCATTTCCACAATCGCCTCAGTGTCGGCGATCGTGGATGTGCTGGGGCTCACTCCGGTGTGGGCGTTGCTGGCGCTCGTGAGCACGCTGAGTTCACAGCTTCTCGAGCGTTACCAATATTTCCGCGCCGTGGTCGCGCCACGGATGCCGGGGAATGCCGCATGAAAGGAGTCATTGATGATCTCAGTGCCGGGTTGCGTCGCTGGGATGGCCCGCTCACGCGCGACCTCGTGTTGCATCCGGGGGATTTCGGTCTCGGGCGCGTGCCGGAAAAATGGAAGCCTGATGCGACGACCACGATGGTGTGCGGCTATTGCTCCACGGGTTGCGGACTGAAAGTTCATCTCAAGGATGGGAAGGCGGTGAATCTCAGCGCCGAGACGGAGTATCCTGTGAATCTCGGCATGGCATGCCCGAAGGGCTGGGAGGCGCTCACGCCGCTCGCCGCGCCGGATCGCGCGACCACGCCGCTGCTTCGCAACGAAAAGACCGGCGAACTCGAACCAGTGGACTGGGAGCGCGCGATGGTGTTGTTTTGCGAGCGATTCCGGGAGATTAAGGCAAAGCATGGCGCGGAGTCGTGCGCGTTTCTTTCCACGGGACAGATCGTCACGGAGGAACTCGCGCTGCTCGGCGCGCTGTGGAAGTTTGGCATGGGCTTTATTCACTGCGACTCGAACACGCGGCAGTGCATGGCGACCTCACACGTCGCCTACAAGCAGTCGTTCGGTTTCGACGCGCCGCCGTTCACGTATGCGGATTTCGAGGAGAGTGACGTGCTTTTTTTCATCGGCGCGAATCCGTGCATCGCGCATCCGATCATGTGGCAGCGCGTGATGCGAAATCCGCACGAACCCGAAATCATCGTCGTGGATCCGCGCAAGACGGAGACCGCCATGGCGGCGACACAGCACTATGCGCTCACGCCGAAGAGCGATCTCACTTTCCTCTACGGCATCGCGAACATCCTCATCGCGAGCGGCTGGATAAAGCGCGACTTCATCGCGGCGCACACGAGCGGCTTTGCGGAGTTCGCGAATTTCGTCGCGCGCTTCACGCCGGACCATGTGGCGGCGGAGACTGGTATCGCGGTCGAGGAGCTGTGGCGGCTCGCGGAGACGATCGCGAAGGGAAAGCGTGTGTCGTTTTGGTGGACGATGGGTGTGAACCAGAGCCACGAGGCCACGCGCACGGCGCAGGCGATCATCAACCTCGCGCTCATCACCGGCAACATCGGGCGGCCCGGCACCGGTGCGAACAGCATCACCGGCCAGTGCAATGCGATGGGCTCCCGCCTCTTTGCCAACGTGACGAGTTTGCTCGGCGGGCATGATTTTCAAAATGCGGAGCACCGCGCCAAAGTCGCGCGTGTTCTCGGGATTCCGGACGAGCACATCACGTCGCAGCCGAGCATGGCCTACGATCAAATCGTGCAGGGTATTGAGGATGGGAAGATCAAGGGGCTCTGGATCATCGCGACGAACAGCTCGCACTCGTGGATTCATCAGGACCGCTTTAACGACCTGCTGAAGAAGCTCGAATTTCTTGTGGTGCAGGAAATGTATTCAACGACGGAAACCGCGCTTCGTGCTGACCTCGTGTTGCCGGCGGCGGGTTGGGGCGAAAAGGAGGGCACGCTCATCAATTCCGAGCGACGCATCGGACTCGTGAAAAAGGTCAGCCGCGCACCGGGGCAGGCGCTCGCAGATTTTCACATCTTCCAGCTTGTCGCACACTACTGGGGCTGCGGGACGATGTTTGCGCGCTGGTCGTCGCCTGAGGCCACGTTCGGTCTGCTCAAGGACATCTCGCGCGGACAGCCGTGTGACATTTCGGGCATCCAGGACTATGCGCACATTGACGCGGCGGGCGGCATCCAGTGGCCGTGGACCGAGAAAATGCGAGGCGCTGAATGCGGATTGCCGATTGGAAGCAGCGTGGGAGACTCGCAACCGGTGAGTCCGCCGGCGGAGCGGCGGCTTTTTGAGGACGGGAAATTTTTCACGCCGGATGGAAAGGCGCGGATGTTTTTCGACATGCCGCGTCCAGTCGCGGAGCCGACCGACGCGGAGTTCCCATTCGTCCTGCTGACGGGCCGGGGCTCTTCGGCACAGTGGCACACGGGCTCACGCACGGACAAGAGCGATGTGCTGCGGAAGCTCGCGCCTCCGGTCTGCTACGTGGAAATCAATCCCGCGGATGCCGAGCGGTTGGGCATCACGCCAAGCGGGCGGGTCATGGTCTCATCACGACGCGCCGCGATTGCGGCGACTGCGTTTGTGACCTCCACGGTGAAAAAGGGGCAGGTCTTCATTCCCATGCACTACCGGGAAGTGAACCGGCTCACCCTCGCGGCCTTCGATCCGCATTCGCGGCAACCGAGCTACAAATACTGCGCGGTAAAAATCACAGCGCCGAAGCACAACGCTTCACCGCGGCTCGCGAGAGCGTGATTTCTGGGTGTGGCCTCAGGCCGAGTGGCGGCGTCGCTTGACGTGGAGCTGCGCGAGGGACTTCGCGATGGCGGCCTGCACGAGGGCGGCTTCCTCGTCGCCGATGTGCTCTTCCTTGAGGCGGGCTTCGGCGCGCTTCACGGCTTCCTCGGCGGCTTTTTCGTCGATTGCCTCCTCGGTGAGCGCCATGTCCACGAGAACGCTGACTTTTTCCGCGGTGACTTCGACGAAACCTTCGCCGACGGCGAGGTGCGTCTGCTTGCCGGATTTCGTCACGACAAGTTCGCCGGGTTTGATCGCGGTGATGAGCGGGACGTGCTGCGGATAGACGCCCATCTCGCCCTCGATGGCGGGAAGCACGACGAGATCCACGTCGTCGCTGTAAGCGCGCGACTCGGGAGTGACGATTTCGAGGCGGAGAGTGGCCATGGAAAGTTGAGAGTGGCTTGTTGAGAGTTGAGATGCGTTCGGCTGTCACCGTGGGCTGGAGTCGGGAGCAAAACTCTCAACTCTCAACCCTCACCTCTCAACTGATCACGCAGTGACCATCCCGATGCCGCCCTTCATGTAGAAGTTCGCCTCGGGCACACTGTCGTGCTTGCCTTCGAGGATCTCCTTGAAGCCGCGGACGGTGTCCTTGATCGGGACGTATTGGCCGGGCGTGCCGGTGAAGACTTCTGCGACCGAGAAGGGCTGCGAGAGGAAGCGCTGGATTTTGCGTGCGCGGAAGACGAGGAGCTTGTCCTCGGGCGAAAGCTCATCCATGCCGAGAATCGCGATGATGTCCTGCAGGTCCTTGTAGCGCTGCAAAACTTTCTGCACGCCGCGCGCGACCTGGTAGTGCTCTTCGCCGACGACTTCGGGCGCGAGGGCCTTCGAGGTCGAGGCGAGCGGATCGACGGCGGGATAGATGCCGAGTTCCGCGATGGAGCGCTCGAGCACGATGGTCGAGTCGAGGTGCGCGAAGGTGTTTGCGGGCGCGGGGTCGGTGAGATCGTCTGCGGGCACGTAAACGGCCTGCACGGAAGTCACGGAGCCGGACTTGGTCGTGGTGATGCGTTCCTGGAGCTGGCCCATTTCTGCGGCGAGCGTGGGCTGGTAACCCACCGCCGACGGCGTGCGTCCGAGGAGTGCGGACACTTCAGAACCGGCCTGCGAGAAGCGGAAGACGTTGTCCACGAACAGGAGCACGTCCTGGTTTTTCTCATCGCGGAAATACTCGGCCATCGAGAGCGCGGAGAGCGCGACGCGGAGACGGGCGCCTGGAGGCTCGTTCATCTGGCCGTAAACGAGCGCCACCTTGGATTTGCTGAGATCCTTCTGGTTGATGACGCCAGCGTCGCTCATTTCGTGGTAGAGGTCGTTGCCCTCGCGCGAACGCTCGCCGACACCGGCGAACACGGAGAAGCCGCCGTGGTTCTTGGCGATGTTGTTGATGAGCTCGAGGATGACGACCGTCTTGCCGACGCCTGCGCCACCGAACGCGCCGACTTTGCCGCCCTTCGTGAACGGGCAGATGAGGTCAATGACCTTGATGCCAGTCTCGAGGATGGTCGCCTTCGTGTCCTGGTCGGTGAGCTTCGGAGCGGGGCGGTGAATCGGGTAGCGCTTCTGTGCATTCACGGGGCCGCGCTCATCCACGGGGTCGCCGGTGACGTTGAAAATGCGGCCGAGTGTCGCTTCGCCGACGGGCACGGTGATCGAGTCGCCGGTCGCGGTGACTTTCTGCCCGCGCTTGAGGCCTTCGGTGCTGCTCATCGCGACGCTGCGCACCCAGTTGTCGCCGAGGTGCTGCTGCGTCTCGAGCACGAGCTTCGTGTCGGCGCCGTTGACGTTGAAGGTGATTTCGAGCGCCTCGTAGATTTTCGGGAGCTTGCCGGTCGCGGAGAAATCCACGTCCACGACGGGACCGATGACTTGGACGATTGTGCCTTGGTTGCTCATGTGTTGAGAGTCGGTTGTTGAGAGGTGAGAGGTTTAGCCGAGCGCCATCTGCGCCGTGGTGATTTCGAGAAGTTCGGTGGTGATGCCCGCCTGGCGGATCTTGTTGTATTCGAGCGTGAGGTCCTTGATGAGCTGCTTCGCGTTGTCGGTCGCGTTCTTCATCGCGACCATGCGCGCGCTGTGCTCGGACGCGCGGCTCTCGAGGACCATCTGATAGACGGAGAAATGCACGTAGTGCGGCACGAGGTGCTCAAGCACGCCGCCCGCGCTGGGCTCAAAGAGATACTCGGTCGAGCTGGCCGCGGCCTCGATTTTCTTCGCCGCTTCCACGGAGCCTTCGAGTTCCGCGAGGTCGAAGCCGGACACCGGGAGAATCACCTTCAGCTTCGGCTCCTGCCGCAGCGTGGAGATGAAGTCGGTGAACGCGACGGTGACCTTGTCCACTTCGCCCGCGAGGAATTTGTCGATGCAGAACTTGGACGCCTGCTTGCACTCGAGGAAGGTGAACGCCTCCTTCAGCTCGAACTCCGCGGCGAGGTCGCGCTTCAGGCGGCCGAGATATTGCGCGCCCTTTTTGCCGATGGAGACGAACGTCGTCTTAGTGGGATCAAACTTGTTCAGCTCGCGCAGCAAGTTCGTGTTCAGCGCGCCGCAGAGGCCCTTGTCGGTGCTGATGACGAGCACGAGCTCGCGCTTCACCTCCTTGCGCTCCTGCAAAAGCGGATGCAAGTCCGCGCTGCTGCCGGCCTGCGAGAGTGCGGCGAGAATCTTTGCGAGTTCGTCGGCATAGGGACGGCCGTTGAGCGCGCGGAGCTGCGCCTTGCGCATCTTCGAGGCAGCGACCATCTGCATCGCCTTCGTGATTTGCGATGTGTTCTTGACCGACTTGATGCGTCGGCGGATGTCGCGGGTGTTTGCGGCCATTGTTTGGTCCGGTTAGCGCCAGCCCTGCTTGAACTCAGCCATCGCGTCCTTGAGCGCGGCGGCGTTGGTGTCGTTGATCTCAGGCTTGTCGCGCAGGCCCTGGAGCACGGAGTCTTTCCGCGTGCCGAGGAAGTCCTGGAACTTGAGCTGGAAATCCTTCACGCGATCGACGGGCACGTCGTCGAAGTGGTCGTTCATCACCGCCCACAGCGTGGCGACCTGCAGTTCGACGGCGAGCGGGTTGTATTGCTGCTGCTTGAAAATTTCGACGATGCGCTGACCGCGATCGAGGAGCTTCTTCGTCGCCGCGTCGAGGTCGCTGCCGAACTGCGCGAACGCCGCGAGCTCGC
This sequence comes from Chthoniobacteraceae bacterium, assembly GCA_044221035.1. Classification (GTDB taxonomy): domain Bacteria; phylum Verrucomicrobiota; class Verrucomicrobiia; order Chthoniobacterales; family Chthoniobacteraceae; genus SXWH01. The sequence continues at coordinate 63,343 of JBGAPU010000022.1, forward strand.
GATACTGGGCGAGCATGCCTTTGATTTTGCCAGCGACCTGCTTCATCGCCTTCACCTGCGCGGACGAACCCACGCGGCTCACGGAGAGACCGACGGACACGGCCGGGCGGATGCCCTGATAGAAGAGGTCGGTTTCGAGGTAAATCTGGCCGTCGGTGATGGAAATCACGTTCGTCGGAATGTAGGCCGACACGTCGCCGGCCTGCGTCTCGATGATCGGAAGCGCGGTGAGTGAACCGTTGCCGCTCGCCTCATTCACGCGCGCGCTGCGCTCGAGCAGGCGGCTGTGGAGATAGAACACGTCGCCGGGATACGCCTCGCGGCCCGACGGGCGCTTGAGGAGCAGCGAGACTTGGCGATAAGCGACGGCCTGCTTCGAGAGGTCGTCAAAAACGATCAGCGCGTCCATGCCGTTGTCCATGAACCACTCGCCCATCGCCGCGCCGGCGAACGGCGCGAGGAACTGCATCGAGGCGGTGTCGGACGCGGTTGCGGCGACGATGATCGTGTATTGCATCGCGCCGGTCTCCTCGAGCACCGCGATGTTACGCGCGACGTTCGACTGCTTCTGACCGACGGCGACGTAGATCGAGTAAAGCGGACGGAAGCCCGGCTTGCCCTCGTTGGCCTTGTTGATGCGGCCCTGGTTGATGATCGTGTCGATCGCGATGGTCGTCTTGCCCGTCGCGCGGTCGCCGATGATCAGCTCGCGCTGGCCGCGGCCGATCGGGATCATCGCGTCGATCGCCATGATGCCCGTCTGCACCGGCTGGTTCACGGATTTGCGCTTGATGATGCCGGGCGCGATTTTCTCGACAGGATACTGCGCGTCAGCCGTGATCGGGCCTTTGCCGTCCACCGGCTGGCCGAGGGTGTTCACCACGCGACCGAGGAGACCTTTGCCGACTGGCACGGAGAGAAGCTTGCCCGTGGTCTTCACCTCGGAGCCTTCGGTCACGAGCTTGTCGTCGCCGAGGAGCACCGCGCCGACTTCGTTCTCTTCGAGGTTCA
>JBGAPU010000148.1:0-10925 GCA_044221035.1 Chthoniobacteraceae bacterium
GGTTGCGGGCTTTGTCTGGAGCTTCTTCGGAACCGGGCGGGCATGGCTGGCCCTTGCAGGAACCGGCCTGTTGCTGCTTTCCGAACTTGCAAATCTCCTCAGCGAGGTCCCGGCCGTCAGGCACGCCATCGCGATCCGGAAAGTGGAGACGTTCGGCGGCGTGCGCGTCACTGTCTCGACGATCGCCGCCGGACCTTGGTCGCTGGTCGAAATTGTCGCGGTCATTCTCGTGGCGGGGTTTGTCCTCGATGCGTCTGTTGCGCTGTGGAGGCGGGGCGGACGCCGCCGGGCGGTCGTCGTCGGGGGCAGCATCATCTTCTTTTTCCTCGTATCGCGAGGGCATGCGATGCTGGTGGAGAAGGGGATGCTGGAGAGCCCGTATTTCGTCAGCTTCGCGTTCCTCGGCGTGCTGATCGCGATGGGCCACGAGCTAGGCGGAGATGTGCTCCGAGCGGCGAAGCTCGCGAGCGAACTGCGGGAGAGCGAACGCCGCATCGACCTGGCTGCGCGCGCGGCGACGCTCGGCTTCTGGACGTGGGACATCATGCGCGACGAGATTTGGGCGAACGGGACCGCCAGATCGCTGTTCGGCGTGAATCCCGAGGAGCGCGTCACGATCCAGCGCTTCTTCGGCCTGCTGCATCCGGAGGATCGCACCACGGTGAAGCAGACGCTCGAGTCGGCCATCGCCAGCGGATCGGATTATGAGAAGGATTACCGCGTGTCGGCGGGCGACGGCGGCATCCGGTGGATCTCCGCGCGCGGCCGCGTGGAGAAGGATGCATCCGGCCGCGCGGTGCTGATGCGCGGTGTGGTGCTGGACGTGACCGCGCACCGAGTCTCGGAGCTGGAACTGCAGCAGGTGCGCGGACAGCTCGCGCATGCGGGGCGCGTCTCCGTCATGGGCCAGCTCGCTTCGGCGCTTGCGCACGAGCTGAACCAGCCCCTCGGCGCGATTCTGCGCAACGCCGAGGCCGCGGAGCTATTCCTTCAGGGAGCGAATCCCGACATCGAGGAAATCCGCGCGATCATCAGCGACATCCGCAGCGACGATCAGCGGGCGGGGGAGGTGATCGACCGGCTGCGCTCGATGCTGAAGCGCCGGGAACTCGAGCTGCGGCCGATCTCGATCCAAGAGCTTTTCGCCGAGGCGACCTCGCTCGTGCGCGGGGATGCGGCGGCGCGGCATGTGGCGATCGAAGCCGGGACGGCGTCCGGGATCCCGATGGTGAAGGGCGACCGTGTCCACCTCCAGCAGGTGCTGCTGAACCTCATCGTGAACGCGATGGACGCGATGAACGGCAGCGAACGGCGGACTGTGACGCTCGGCGCGCGGGTGGACGGCGGCGGAATGGTCGAGGTTTCGGTGAGCGACACCGGCCATGGGATTCCCGTGGAGAAGCTTGCCGGAGTGTTCGAGCCGTTCTTCACCACAAAGGCGCACGGGATGGGGATGGGCCTCGCGATCACGCAGACGATCATCACCGCGCACGGCGGGCGCATCCGCGCCGAGAACAACGGGGGCGGTGGCGCGACGTTTCGCTTTACGCTGCCCGCTGCGGATGAAAAAACACCCGCATGAGCGAAAGCGAAGCCATCGTGCACCTCGTGGATGATGACGAGTCGTTCCTGAAGGCGGCGGCGCGCCTGCTCCGCGCGAGCGGTTTCGCGGTGGCGACGTTTTCCAGCGCGGCGGATTTTTTCTCGCAGCACCGCGAGGGGATGCGCGGCTGCGTGGTCACGGACCTGCGGATGCCGGGGCAGAACGGCCTCGAGTTTCAGGCGGCGCTCGCCCGCACGGTGAACCCGCTGCCCGTGCTGTTCCTCACGGGCGAAGGCGACATCCCCGCCAGCGTCAGCGCGATCCGCGGCGGCGCGGAGGATTTTCTGGAGAAGCGCGCGCCGCGGGAGCAGCTGATCGACGCGGTCCGGCGCGCCCTCGCGCGGGACGGGCGCGAGCATGCCGTGCGCGGGCGGCTGCGCGAACTGCGCTCGCGGTTCGACGCGCTCTCGGAACGCGAGTTCGAGGTGCTGCGCCACGTGGTGCAGGGCAAAATGAACAAGGAAATTGCCGCTGACCTCGACATCCACGAACGGACGGTGAAGCTCCACCGCACGGCGATCACCACGAAGCTCCGCGTGCAGTCGGTCGCGGAATTGACGCGGCTCACCGAGGAGGCGGGGGTGTTCTCGGAGGGGGCGGTGACCTTCCCCAAAGGGCAGTTGTCGTGGGGGCCGGCAGTTCCGTAGTGTGGCCCAGAGCATTTGATGAGCATCCGCACTCCAAACATCTACGTCGGCGTCGTGGACGACGACGAGAGCCTCTGCCGTTCGCTCGGCCGGCTGCTGCGTGCCGCCGGTTTTCAGCCGATCACTTATCCGTCGGCCGAGGCGTTTCTCGGGGACAGGAAGCATCCGCTCTTCGACTGCCTCGTGCTCGACGTGCAGCTCACCGGCATTTCGGGAATCGAACTCCAGCGCCAGCTCGCGGCGAGGCAGAGCGCGCTGCCGATCATCTTCATCACCGCCAACGACGACCCCGCCGCGCGCGAGCAGGCGATGGCGAACGGCTGTGCGGGGTATTTCCGCAAGGCCGACTCCGGCGATCGGATCGTCGCCGCGATTCGCGGCGCGGTTGCCGCCACGGAAGGCGCCGGCATCTCTCCACAACGACACCAACCCACTCCATGAAAGCACCATCCCTAGCGAAACTGCTCACCGCCGCGGTCCTCACCGTCGGCGTCGTCACCACCGCGCAGGCGGACTCCAAGCCGAACATCGTCCACATCGTCGCCGATGATCTTGGCTGGAAGGACGTCGGCTTCAACGGCGCGACGGACATCAAGACCCCGAACCTCGACGCGCTCGCGAAGGGCGGCGCGAAGTTCTCCCAGTTCTACGTGCAGTCCATGTGCACGCCCACGCGCGCCGCACTCATGACCGGCCGCTACCCATTCCGCTACGGCCTGCAGACCATCGTCATCCCCGGCCCCGCCGGCTACGGCCTCGACACCACCGAGTATCTCATGCCTCAGACGCTGAAGGACGCGGGCTACAAGACCGCGATCATCGGCAAGTGGCACCTCGGCCACGGCGACATCAAATATTGGCCGAAGCAGCGCGGGTTCGACTACCAGTTCGGCGCGATGATCGGCGAGCTGGACTACTACACGCACAGCGACGCCGGCGTGCTCGACTGGTTCCGCGACAACAAGCCCGTCCGCGAGAAGGGCTACACCACGCAGCTCATCGGGGCCGATGCGGTGAAATACATCAACGCGCAGAAGGCCGACAGCCCCTTCTACCTCTACCTCACGTTCAATGCCCCGCACACGCCCTACCAGGCGCCGCAGGACTACATTGACCGCTTCAAGGATGTGCAGGAGCCCACGCGCCGCACCTACTGCGGCATGGTCGCCTGCCTCGACGACGAGATCGGCAAAGTCGTCGCCGCCCTCGACAAGAAGGGCCTCCGCGAAAACACGCTCATCCTCTTCCACAGCGACAACGGCGGCACGACGAACCCGATGTTCGCCGGCCAGATGACTGACCTCTCGAAGACGAAGCTCCCCTGCGACAACGGCCCCTACCGCGACGGCAAGGGCACGCTCTTCGAGGGCGGCTGCCGCGTCGCAGCGATGGCGAACTGGCCCGGCAAGATCAAGCCCGGCACAGTGGACGGCATCATCCACGGCGTGGACCTCTATCCCACCATCGCCAAGCTCGCCGGCGCGAGCACCGCGAAATGCAAGCCCCTCGACGGCGTGGACGTCTGGAGCACCATCGCGGAGAACAAGCCCTCGCCGCGCACCGAAGTCATCTACAACGTCGAGCCCTTCCGCGGCGCGGTCCGCCAGGGCGACTGGAAGCTCATCTGGCGCACGCTGATTCCCACGAGCGCGGACCTCTACAACCTCAAGGACGACCCGTATGAGAAGAACAACCTCGCGGAGAAGAACCCGGACAAGGTGAAGGAACTGCAGGCCCGCCTGAACACCCTCGGCAAGGAAGCCGCGAAGCCGCTCGCGCTGATGTGGATCGCGAAGGTCTCCCTCGGTCACGGCAAGCCGAACATGGCTTCCGCCGACGGCAAAGGCCCGGCGCTCGTCGAAGGCGACGGCCACTCCATCATCGACGAAGGCGTCGGCGACCACGACATTCCCGCACCGAAGGCGGAGGCCCCGAAAAGCCGCAAGCGCTGATGCCATCCGCCGCCATCCAGACCAGGCACCAATCAACGACAGCAAACACACCAAACCCAAACACCACTGCATGAAGAAAACCCTGCTCACCACCACCATCGCCTGCGCCGGCGCGCTGCTGCTCCCCGGCATCTCCGCATTCGCGGGGCAGACCACCGTCATCGAGAAGCCGGAGACCCCGAGCCTCTGGACCTTCGATGCGTCGATCAACATGTTCCTCGCGGGCATGACCGGCAACATCGTCGCCCGCGGCCTGCCCGCGCCCGTGGAAGTCGGCTTCGGCGATGTGTTCAAGCACCTCCAGTTTGCCGCCGCCGGACGCTTCACCCTCGGCTACGAGAATTGGACGCTGTCCACCGAGTTCAGCTACATCCAGCTCGGCGCGAGCCCGCGCGGCAGCGATGTGGACGTGGAGCAGTGGCTCGTGGAGCCCACGCTCGGCTACCGCTTCAACAAGAACATCCAGGTCTTCGCCGGCGCGCGCTACAACAGCCTCAACACCGACGTCACCCTCGTCGGCCCGCTCGGCCGTTTCCGCAGCACGAGCGGCACGCAGCAGTGGTGGGACCCGATCTTCGGAGCCCAGATCAGCTTCCCCATCTCCGGGGACAAGCTCAGCTTCGACGGCCGCTTCGACGTGGGCGGCTTCGGCGCGGGATCGGACATCACCTGGCAGGCGTTCCCCTACCTGAACTGGCGCATCAACAACCGCATGTCCGCGCAGTTCGGCTACCGCTGGCTCGGCACGGACTACACGAACGGCACCGGCTTCAACCGCTTCCGCTACGACATCATCGCGCACGGTCCGCAGGTCGGCCTCACGATGCATTTCTAGCCCCGGCGGCGACCACGCGAACCCCGGCATGCCCGCGACGGATGAGCAGACGAATGCGTTGCTGGTGCAGGAATGCGAACTCGCATCCGGCATCATCATGCGCTACCGCGAGCTCGAGGGGTGGATGCAGCGGCAGCTCGCGATCGTGTGGTGCTCGCTCATGGGGGTCGGCTACCAGATGGGAAACCCGAATCTCCACCTGCTCGCGGCGCTTGCCGCGCTGGTGGGCTGGTATTGGGAGGCGCGCTACGTGGTGAAGCGCCGCGCGATGCGGCGGCGATACGAAAGTGTCGCCGCCGCCCTCTCCGGGCGGCCGGACGCAGGGCCCGTCGCCGATCCGCTCTCGCTGAAGGCGGAGGAGGCGCCGGGGGACCTGCGCGCGGCGATGTTCTCGCGGTCGCGCACGATCTTCTATGGCACCACGGCGGCGGTCAGCGTCGCCATCTGGATCATCCAGGCTTTTCTCCGTGCGGTGCGCGCGGGGTGACCGCACTGCCCTCACTTTCCTCCGCATCCGCAAGACTCCGACGACTCATGAAACCCACCCATCTCCTCGCCAGCCTCCTCCTCGCCTCCGCCGCGCTGCAGTCCATCGCCTGCGCAGCCGATGCGCCTCCCTTCGAGGAGCCGCCGACTTTGCGGGCGGGCGACATCCTCCGCCCCGAATACGTGGCGGGACCGCACCACCGCGTGCGCGAGGCGGTGCCCACCTACGCGGGCGCAAACTGGTTCACGATCGACTCGGACTTCGGAGTCTTCGAGGCCGAGGGGAATGCGCTGCTCGAGCAGCGGGTGGCGGAGATTTACGCCATCGCGCAGCTCAAGGACGTCTCGCGCGGCGAGCAATACGCCAAGGCGCTCGCCAGCGCCGCAAAGAGCCCGTTCCTCGCCGCGAAGAGCCTCATCACGCAGCCGGCAAAGACTGTGAGCGCCGTGCCGAAGGGCGTCTTCAAGATGTTCAGCCGCGCGGGGCAGGGGTTCAGCGACGCGAAGCAGCAGCGTGAGCGCAGCGCGTATGAGGACAAGCGCGCGAACGAGCTTCTCGGCGTCTCGAAGGCCAAGCGCGAGATCGCGGCGAAGCTCGGCATCGATCCCCACAGCTCGAACGAAGTCCTCCAGCGCGAGCTGAACGGCATCGCGTGGGCGAGCTTCGCGGGCCAGACGACCTTCAGCCTCGCGACGATGCCGATCGGCGGAGGCGCCGGCGCGGCGCTCACCGCGACCGGCGTGGTGGACCGGAACCAGGACCGCCTCCGCGAACTCACCCCCGCCGACATCCGGCGCGACTGCCTCGCGCAGCTCACGGAGATGGGCATCCCGAAGGACGGCGCCAGCGCGTTCCTCGGCAATCCCGCCTTCTCCCCGTGGCACCAGATCCGGCTCGTCCGCGCGTTCAAGTTCCTCGGCGGCGTGAAGGGGCGGCCCGCCTACCTGCGCCTCGCCGCGGAGATCGCCGAGGACGAGAACGACGCCATCTTCTTCGAGCAGACCGCCGACCTCATCGCGCGCTTCCACGTCCACATCGCGCCGCTCGACCGCATCATCATCCACGACGTCTTCCCCGTCTGCATTGCCAAGGACGGCACCGTCGTCGTCGCCCTCCAGTGGGACTACGCGGCATGGACCCCGATGAGCGAGCGCTTCATCTCGGAAATGGAGAAGCTCGCGAAGCAGCAGGGCGGGGGCGCGGGCATCCGCGTCGCGCTCACCGGGCAGATCTCGCCCACCCTGCGCGAGCAGCTCGCGGCCCGCGGCATCCGCGTGGATGTGAAAGTGCTGCCCGGTCCGCTGAAATAGCCGCCGCCCATGCACGCAGCGCATCCCACGACACGAGCCACCGCGGCGCGCGCCGCGGCCGCGCTGCTCATGCTCGGCGGCGCTGCATCCGCAGGCGGCCTCGACTCGCAGTTCTGGAGCGAGCTGAAGCTCACCTCGAAATGGGGCGAGCGCTTCGACCTCATCGGCGGCAGCACGCTGCGCCTTACGGACGCCATGTCCGACCTCAAGCGCGTCTCCGGCCTCTTCGGCTTCAACTGGCGCGCGAGCAAGACGCTCACGTTCACGCCCACCTACCAATACATCTCCAACGACCCCTACGACGACGTGCGCGACTTCGAGCACCGTCTCGGCGTCATGCTCGCGTTCCGCCTCCCCGTCGAGCGGTTCGAGGCCACCTTCTGCACGGGCATCGAATACCGCTCCCGCAACGATCAGGCTGACGGCTGGCGCATCCGCCCGCGCATCAAGCTCAAGCGCCCGGTCGGCCCCGACCGCTGGGGGCTCTCCGCCTACGTCGCAGACGAGCTTTTCTACGACACCCTCGAGCGCGACTGGTCCCGCAACCGCCTCTTCGTCGGCTTCGAGAAAAAGATGCGCCGCAACTGGGTCCTCGACTTCTACTACTGCCGCCAGCACGACCTCCAGACGCGGCAGCCCGACTTGAACGTCTTTGGCATCTCCATGCGCCTGAGCCTCGACCACTCCGCATCGGATTCCCGCCTCGACCTCCACATCGACTAGCACCGCCGCACCCCGGCCCCCGCCGCTCCCGCGGTTCCGCCGCTGTGAATTCCCGGCAGCACGGCAGCACCGTTCCCGGTTTGTCCCTGGTGTTTCAGACCTCCGCCCGGCTGCCCCGCCGCGGCCCCCTCCGCATCCCGGCAGGGGGAGAGCGGGCGAAGAGATTCGAACTCTCGACATTCACCTTGGCAAGGTGACGCTCTACCAACTGAGCTACGCCCGCATTTCGTGGGCGGGAGAGTAGGGGAGGCCGCGGATCGTGCAAGGGAATTTTTTCGGGAAAGACGCACCGCCCGGAGACCGCCGGTCACACCTCGCCCTCACCCCCGCCTTCGTCATTCGGCATTCCGTCATTCGCCAATCGCCCCTCTCCTCCGCTCGCATCCTCCCTTGACGCCGCCGCCCTCCACCCCTTTCATGCGCCGTTCTTTCTCCAGGGCAAAAAAGAACCACTACTGAAAACAACATGATCAAAATCGGCATCAATGGATTTGGCCGCATCGGCCGTCTCGTCTTTCGCGCAATCTGTGACCAGGGCCTCCTTGGAAAAGAAATCCAGGTCGTCGCAGTCAACGACCTCGTTCCCGCGGACAACCTCGCCTACCTCGTCAAATACGACTCCACGCAGGGCAAGGCGAAGGAGGAAGTTTACAGCAAGAAGTCCTCACCCGACGTCGCCGAGGACGACATCCTCGTGGTCGATGGCCAGGAGATCAAATGCCTCGCCGTGAAGGAAGGCCCCGCGGCGCTCCCGTGGAAGGCGCTCGGCGTGGACATCGTCATCGAGAGCACCGGCCTCTTCGTGGACGCCGAGAAGGCGAAGGGCCACATCACCGCGGGCGCGAAGAAAGTCATCATCTCCGCCCCCGGCAAGAACGAGGACATCACCGTCGTCGTCGGCGTGAACCACGAGAAATACGACGCCGCAAAGCACCACATCATCTCCAACGCGAGCTGCACCACGAACTGCCTCGCCCCCATCGTCCACGTCCTCCTCAAGGAAGGCTTCGGCGTGGACGAGGGCCTCATGACCACCATCCACAGCTACACCGCCACGCAGAAGACCGTGGACGGCCCGAGCAAGAAGGACTGGAAGGGTGGACGCAGCGCCGCCATCAACATCATCCCCAGCAGCACCGGCGCCGCCAAGGCCGTCGGCCTCGCCATCCCCGAGGTGAAGGGCAAGCTCACCGGCATGTCCTTCCGCGTCCCCACGCCCACCGTGTCCGTCGTGGACCTCACGGTGAAGACGACCAAGGAGACCAGCTACAAGGAAATCTGCGCCGCGATGAAGAAGGCCAGCGAGACCTACCTCAAGGGCGTCCTCGCCTACACCGCCGACGAAGTCGTCAGCACCGACTTCATCCACGACGCGCACTCCTCCATCTTCGACGCCGGCAGCGGCATCGAGCTCAACAGCAAGTTCTTCAAGCTCGTGAGCTGGTATGACAACGAGTGGGGCTACAGCAACCGCTGCGTGGACCTCGTCAAATACATCGTCAGCAAGGGCCTCTAAGCCCGCCGCCGCGCCCGGTCAGCGCGCAAGTCTCCAGAGCGCCGGACGCCCGCAAAGCGTCCGGCGCTCTGCGTTTTCCGCGGACCCCGCCCCCAGCTTCGTCATTCCGTCATTCCGTCATTCGTCATTTCCTAGCGCACGAGCGCCGCGCGCAGCGCCTCCACGTGCGCGGCAAAGGCCTCCATCTCCGCCTGCGTGGGCGGGTCGCTGAAGGTGCCGGAGAAAGGCCCGATCGCGCTCGGGTTCCGCGCGGTGGTCGCGATGGCGTCGTCGAGGTTCTGCGGCGTCACGGCACCCATCGGGCCCTGCGGTCCGTCGGCTCCGTTGGTCCCGTTGATCCCATCCGCCCCTGCCGCACCCTGCGGGAGGCCGAAGCTGAGGTGCAGCACCCCGGCGGCGATGCTCGCGCTCACGGTGGCCGCCTCGCCGGGCGGAAGCGTGGTCACGCTGTCGATGATGACGCCTGAGACGGCTCCGGCGTCGATGAGGTCCTTGAGCCCGGCGAGCTGCGCGCGCATCTGCGCGGCGTCGGCGAGCGTGCTTTCCTGCGGGAGATTCGGGTCGTAGGGCATGGGGAGGGGACGGGTTCTGGTTACTGGTCTCTGGTTCCTGGTTGCCGGCTGCCGGTGACCAGCGACCAGTCACCAGCAGCCAGCGACCCGCCGCCGCTACGGCGCCACGCTCACGCTGGCGATGGCGGTGAACTCGCCCACGGGGGCCTCGGCCTCGTAGTATTGCAGGCGGTATTCGCGCGTCTCGGGCGTGGTGGCGACGAGCAGTGGGCGGGCGTCGAGGTAGGGGCTCGCGAGGTCGATGGCCAGCAGCTCCCACGCGCCGCCGCCGCGCCGGCTGTAGATCGCCACGCCGGGGCGGCCGTATTTGCGGAAGATGATCTTCACCACCTCGCACCCGTCGCCCGAGCGCTCCACCTTCAGCGTGAAGGTCGGCACCGGGTTTTCCGTGGAATCCTGCCCGCCGACGATGCCCATGAGCTGGCCGAGTTCCTCGGTGTAGAGCGGCTTCGCCTTGATTTCCTTCACGAGGAGGAAGATGCGGTCCAGCGCACCCGGGAGCACGGCGACCGTGGCGGGGAGGGGCGGGTTCGCCGGTGGGAGTGCGGGCACGATGAAGGTGGGCAGCACATACACCTCCGAGCCCGTGCCCGTGGCGAGCGTCTCCAGTGCGGTGGTCGAGCCCGGGCCGAAGCCGCGCACGGCCGGCATCCAGGTGCCATAGGCGTAGGCGAGGTAGAGGGCGTCCGCGACGCCGCCGTTCACGCTGTCGGTGGTGAGGCCGATATCCTCGCCGTGCTCAAGGAGACGGCGGGCGAAGTTCATGAGCCATTCTGGCTGGTTGCCGATGGCTGCGGGATAATACTGCTGGCGTTTCATGGTTTTGGTTTTGGGTCTTTGGTTGAGGTTCGGGGGAAGGGACGGGACCGCTGGCACCCACACCGCGCCTGAGTTCCAAAGGAAATGGTTCCAGTGGGCGGGCATGGCATTCAGCGGGGAAAGAGAAAGGGAAGCCCCAGTGTCCGGGGTGATTGCCCCAGCGTCCGGGGTGATTGCCCCAACGTCCGGGGTGATTGCCCCAGCGTCCGGGGTGATTGCCCCAGCGTCCGGGGTGATTGCCCCAGCGTCCGGGGTGATTGCCCCAATGTCCGGGGTGATTGCCCCAATGTCCGGGGTGATTGCCCCAGCGTCCGGGGTGATTGCCCCAGTGTCCGGGGTGATTGCCCCAGTGTCCGGGGTGATTGCCCCAGTGTCCGGGGAAGTTGCCCCAATGTCCGGGGAAGTTGCCCCAATGTCCGGGGAAGTTGCCCCAGTATCCGGGGAAGTTGCCCCAGTATCCG
>JBGAPU010000023.1:0-64814 GCA_044221035.1 Chthoniobacteraceae bacterium
GAACCCAGCGCTAAAGCGCTGGGCTATTGCCAGACGAGGCATTCCGGCTTGGAACGATAATGCCGTAGTCCTCAAGCCACTTTGTGAGTTGCGCAGGAATCGTATTTTCCGGGTCGTGCGGGTCGAACGGCTTGTAGAGTTTGCCAGCCAAGTCGGCTTGGAGGGTGTCAACGGTCTTGTCCTTGAGCAACAGGACGGGCTTGTTCATCGCCATGAGGTAGCCGACCTCCAGACCGACGTTTGCGTTGGGTTCCTCGGTCTCGATTCGCTCATAGACGGCGATTCCGAATCCGCAGCCATGGAGATATGTCCGCACATTCTCCAAGACTCCCGCATGGAACTCGTGCGCGTCAGCTCGCAGAATCTTGAGGCCATGCTCCTCAGCCGTCTTTTGGATGACTTCGACGATTCGCCCAAACGGCTTGGCCGCAGCGAAGCGCATGATGAGAAAGCCGACCTTCTTTGGATCCGGATAGCGCTCCCGTAGCCGGTCTATCGACATCGCAATTTCTGGCGGATGCGCCTGAGCCAACGTAGAAACAGGTATTGTCGCCTTTTCTTCAGCAAAGTCTGTATCGACCGCGCTGAACAGCTTCCCTGTGACTGTCGTAAAACCTGTGCCAAGTATCACGAGATTGGATGCTGCCAACGACATGAGGATGCCTTGTCCTACCCTCGGCCAGGTGTCTTTGCCCATTCCCCCGCGGGTCTCGACAATCCCACTGCTCAGGCGAACTGTAAAAGTTTCTGGAAGTCCATCTTCACGAATTGCCTTAACAAGGGAGCGTGCGACGTCCTTTTGTTTGTCAGTAAGATTATAAATCATGTTTTCAAAGGGAACCGGCGGGCTTGAGCACGCGGCGCATCTCGACGAGGCGCGGGGGCCATCATGGAAAGGCAGGCCAACCTATCGTTCGGGCCGAGGAACTCCGTGAAGACGCGCATGACGCTGCCAAGCTTGTCCGCGCGCGGGGAGAGGGCGTCGTAGGCGCGGAGGATGTCGAGGTTGTCGCCGTAGTGAGGGTGCCCATGGCGCGGCGGGTGTAGCGGGCGCGCGGGAGCTTGGCGAGGGCGGAGTGCGGGATGCACCGCAACACGGGCAAGCGTCCCGCGGTTGCAAAAGGGCGGGCGTGTGGTTTCCTCGCGCCGCTGATTTCCCGAGCGAATTTCCGAGACGAATTTTCCATGGCTGCCTTCCGACTCTTTGACCTGAATCCCGAGCAGGAGCGCGCGGTCCGCACGACGGACGGGCCGCTGCTGATCCTCGCGGGGGCGGGCAGCGGGAAGACGCGCGTGATCACGGCGCGCGTGGCGTTCCTGATCTCCCGCGGGGTGGCGCCGGAGAACATCCTGGCGGTCACCTTCACGAACAAGGCGGCGAAGGAGATGCGCGAGCGCCTCGCCTCGATGATCGATCCGCAGCAGGCGAAGAAGACGACGATGTCCACCTTTCACGCGCTGTGCGTGCGCATCCTGCGGCAGGACATCGAGAGGCTGGGCTACAAGAGGAACTTCTCCATCTACGACGAGGGGGACACGACGGGGCTGATCAAGAAGATCATCACGCGCACGGCGGCGCGCGACGAGAAGCTGGACCCGGCCGCGGCGAAGAATGCGATCAGCAAGGCGAAGAACAGCGGGTGGCGCGAGGCGCAGGACGACAAGACGCTCATCGGCGCGGTGTTCGCGCGCTACCAGCAGGAGCTGAAGAACCTGAACGCGGTGGATTTCGACGATCTGCTGCTGCTCACGGTGAAGCTGCTCTCCGAGCACGGGGACGTGCGCGGGCGCTGGCAGCGGAAGTTCCACTACCTGATGGTGGACGAGTTCCAGGACACGAACCGGCTGCAGCTCGACCTGGTGTCGCTGCTGGCGGACGAGCGGAAGAACGTGGCGGTGGTGGGCGACGACGACCAGTCCATCTACGGCTGGCGCGGCGCGGAGGTGAGCAACATCCTGGAGTTTGAGGCGCACTTTCCGAACCCGGCCGTGATCAAGCTCGAGCAGAACTACCGCTCGACGAACTTCATCCTCGGGACGGCGAATTCGCTCATCAAAAACAACCCGCGCAGGCGCCCGAAGAAGCTGTGGAGCGCGAAGGAGGGCGGGGAGAAGGTGCGCGTCATCTCAATGAACGATGACCGGCAGGAGGCGGCGTTCATCTCGGGCGAGATCCACGCGCGGCGGATCAACGAGGGGCTGAAGTGGGAGGATTTCGCGGTGCTCTTCCGGATGAACGCGCAGTCGCGGCTGATCGAGGAGGAGCTGCGCCGGCTGCGCATCCCCTACCGCATCATCGGGGGGAAGAGCTTCTTTGACCGGCGCGAGGTGAAGGACATCCTCGCCTACGCGGCGTGCCTGCTGAACCAGGACGACGACGTGGCGCTGCTCCGCATCGTGAACACGCCCGCGCGCGGCATCAGCGACGGCACGGTGGAGAAGGCGACGACGGCGAGCATTCACAAAAAGTGCTCCGTCTTTGCGATCATGCGCGACGAGGAGTTCCTCTCCGCGCTCCCCTCGCGCGCGCGGACGGCGGTGGAGAAGTTCACGGGGTTCCTCGACGAGATGGACCTGAAGATGAACGAGCCGCTGGCAAACCAGCCCGCCGTTTTCCGCACCGTGCTGAAGGAGAGCGGCTACCTCGCCGAGCTGCAGCGCACGTGCAAGACGCCCGAGGAGTGGCTGAGCCGCGAGCAGGGCGTGAACGATGTGCTGAACAGCTTTGAGCAATACGAGGGGCGCAGCCCCAACAATAAGGGGGGGCTGCGCGGTTTCCTCGATGAGATGATGCTGCGCGAGGAGCGCGAGGAGGAGGAGGAGGACGGCGGCAGCGGCGTGACGCTGATCACGCTGCATGCGTCGAAGGGGCTGGAGTTCCCGCACGTCCACCTGATCGGCTGCGAGGAGGGAGTGCTGCCGCATGACCGCTCGAAGCTCGAGGGCACCGTGGACGAGGAGCGGCGGCTGCTCTACGTGGGCATCACGCGCGCGCAGAAGACGCTCGCCATCACCTGGTGCCGCAACCGGACGAAATACGGCAGCGCGATGCCGTGCACGGTGAGCAGCTTCATGAAGGAGCTGGACCCCGAACTCTGCGAGCACGTGAGCGCCGGGCAGATCCTCAGCACGCCGGTGACGCAGGAGAAGGCGTCGGCGCGCTTTGACGCGATCCTCGACATGCTCGGCAAGCTGTAGCCGGGCGAGGCTGCGCGGCGACTACTTCGCCGGAGGGGCCGTGGGCGCTGGCGCGGGCGCGGGCGCGGGAGATGTGGGAGTTGCGGGAGTTGGCGGTGCAGCCGGAGGCTTCACCGGGACGGGCGCGGGCGTCGCCGTGGCGGCACCGGCAGGCGCAGGCGTCGCCGCGGGTGTGGCCGCGGGAGCTGCGGGCGCGGGAGCATTGCCCGGGAAGGGCGCGTGGCCACCGACGGAGATGACCGGCTTCGCCGCCCCGCCCTTCACCGTGAACGTGAACGGCTGCGACTGGTAGGTGCCGCTGCCAACGGCTTCGACGGCCGGTGTGCGCGGCTTCGCAAGGTCCAGCCTGCCGCCGATGCCGAAGTCGCCGTTCACGTATTTCCCCGTCGCCTGCTCGATGCGGACGCCATTTCCATCGAGCGTGAACTGCGCATTCACTTCGCGGACTGCGCCGCCCTTCCAGTCGAGCGGGATGACGCCGCGGGAGAGCTGCATGGTGCCGCCGAGCTTCAGGGCGCCGAGCGGACCATCCGCGCTGAGCGTCCCCGTGAGCATGCCTCCGAGCGGCCAGTCCACGCCGGTGAGCCGGGACACGGCGCGGATGTCGAGGTCCTTCGCCTCGAGATGCACGCGGCCCACGGTGTCGTCGTTCAGCAGGCGGGTGAAGTTCACATCCGGCCAGCGCTGCCAGAGGTCGAGGGGGAGGAATGCACCGCCCTGCAGGCAGGTGCGGCCGCCCTGCTCGACGCGCAGATTGCGGAGGTTCACCGCGCTGGGGCCGACGCTCACGCCCGCCGTGAGCAGCGTGCCGTTTTCAGAGAGCTGGAGATTGTCGCACTGCACCTCGCCGGGGCGGTAGATGCCGGCAAACTCCGCATCCAGCGGAAGCGTGCCGCCGGGACCGAGCAGGCGGAAGCGGTTGAGCCTTGCCGAAAATTTCCCCTCGTGCCGGGCGCCCCCGCCCTTCCCGGACCACGACGCCACCACCCCTCCGCCGAGCGGCGCGGGCAGGACGTGCGGCGTGAGCACGGCCCGGTAGGGCGCGAGATCCCGTGCGGAAAGCCACAGCTCGCCCGAGTAATTTCCGTCGGTGAGGCTGACCCGCCCGTTGCCGTGGAGGATGTCGTCCGCGCGCCGCATCTGGGCGCTGATGATCTGCAGCTCGCGCTCGTGGAAAAGCAGGGCCGCATTCAGGGTGTCGATCGGCGCGGTGCGCCACTGGAGGCCGTTGCCGCTGATGATCATCTGGCCCTCGAACTTCGCAGGCGCATCCCCCTGGGCGCCGCTGCCGCTCACGGAGCCGCGGATGAAGAGCTGCCCCGCCGCGTATTTGAACTCCGGAAGCATGAGCGCGGAGATCTCCGTGAGGTTCCGGATGTCGGCGTCCACCTTGAAGTCGAACTGCCGCTGCCACCATTTCACGCCGGGCTGGGGCACCGCCATCGTGCCCTTCAGCGAGAGACGGTTCTGCCCCTGCTGCAGGCTGAGCTCGGGAATCTGGAGGCGCTGATCCACGAGGGACAGCCCGAGCACGAGCGAATCCCACTGGCGCGACTCCCATTGGAACGCGCCCGCCTCGAACCGCACCGTCGCCTCCGCCTTCGCAAAATCACCCGGCGAACCGCGGAAGGTGAAATGGCCCGACTTGAGAACGCCGCCCGCCGCATCGCTGACGCCGAGAAAGTTCGCGAGGCCGGCCACGCTGATTTTGGAAAAATTCCCGCTCACATCGAAGCGGAGCCGCCGATCCTCGAAGACCGCCTCCGCCTCCGCCTTAATGTCGCCGCCGAATGCCTTCACCGTAGATGAGAACTCCAGCACTCCCGCCGCGATTTTCTCGAGCGAAATGCCGAGGCTTTCCAGGACGACATCCGGCCCGAGACGCATGCCGGAGAGCTGCGCATAGGCATCCTTCAGCGAAGTCCACCCCCGCACTCCGAGAAATTCTTTCCGGCCCGACTCCGTCTTCATCGCAATCCTCGCCGCGCGCGCCGTGCCCGCGGCCGTCTCACTCAGCGTGAAATGCGCGCCGCTCACGTGGAGCCAGTCTTCGCCGCGGTCGAGGACCAAGTCGGCATTGCGCACGGTGATGATACCCGGCTGCACCCCGCGCACTGCGAGCGCGCTCCGCAGCCACTTCATGCTGCGTCCCTCATCGGTGTCCAGCTCGGAGCCGTTCGGCAGCGCGACGCGGGCGGTCACGTTGTCCATCTCGAGTTCGTGAAACCAGAGCCCGTTTTTCCCAATCGGATGAAAGCCGCAGCGCTCGGCCCCCGAACGCACCCAGCCCGCGACAGGGGCGGGAAAGATGTTGCTCCACGCGAGCCACGCGCGCGCGCGGCGCACCTCCACGCGCGTCACCGCGCCGGCATCGGCGTGGTAGCTCCACACCAGATCATGCACGACAACCGGCTCGAAGAGATTCCCCTCGATGGCGCCCATCGAAAGCGTCGCGCCGTCCTGCCACGCCCGGAAATGCAGCGCCGCACGGACGACATGCGGGAACACCGGCGCCTGCACTGCGACGAGCAGCAGCATGACTGCGGTCAGCAGCAGCAGGCGGAGGCGCGCCAGCAGGCCGCGTTTCTTTCTCCGCCGGGGCTCCCTGCTTGCAGGCGCGGCAGTTTCGGACTCGGATTTTTCGATCACAGTTGCCGGCAGCCTAGGGCGGGGCCGGCGAAAAGGAAAGGCTCTCGCGCAGACGCGGCACGGAGCGGAGGAGCCGCGCTATTTTTCCGCGATCTCGCTCAGCTTCACCGCGCGTCCCTCCGCCGCGCTCTTGTCGGCGGCGGCGATGACGCGGTGCGACTTGTAGGCGTCGGCAAAGCTCGTGAGCGGCATGTCTTTCCCCTGCTCCAGCGCATCGAAGAACGCCTGGAACTGCGTCTGATACGGGTGGTCGCTCACGTCGCCGCTATCGAGCATCTTCATCGAGAGCTGCGACCACGCGTGCTTGTTCAGGCCGCCGAGCTTCTGGCTGTGGAATTTGTTGTCGAGGATGCTGCCCTCACTGCCGACGAGGTGCGTGTGAAAATAATACGGCTGCAGGCAGTCCACGACCGCCGCGCATTTGCCGACGGCGCCGCCTTTGAAGCGCAGGATCGTCGTCGAGGTCGTCGCGTATTCGTAGGCGGCAAAGACGGGATTGCTGCTCTGCGAGGCGAAGCTGCTCACCTCCGTCACGTCGCTCTCCATGCAGAGGAGGAGCGCGTCGAGCGCGTGGCAGCCGGCGGTGAGGAGCGCGCTGCCGCCGAGCTCGCGCTTCGTGTTCCAGCGATACTGGCCATACCACGGCCCGATGCCATGGTAGTAGTCCACCTCGCCGTAGTGCAGCTTGCCGACGAGCTTCTGATCGATGACCGCCTTCGTCGCAAGAAACTGCGACGACCAGCGGCACTCGAAGCACACGCACACTTTCACGCCGGACGACTTCGCCGCGGCCTTCATCGCGAGGATGTCGCTCCACTCGATCGCGAGCGGCTTCTCCACGATGATGTGCTTGCCCGCCTTCGCCGCCGCGATGAACTGCTGCGCGTGCTGGTTCGGATAGCTCGTGATGTCCACGACGTGGACGTTCTTGCTCGCGAGCATCTTTGCGAGGTCGGTGTAAGCGGTGATGGGCGAGCCGTGCTTCGCGCTCAGCTCCGCGGAGTCGAGCTTGCGCGAACTCCACACGGCGGTGACCTGCGCGTTCGAGGTGGCATTGATGGCGGCGATGTGGGCCGTGGCAGCCCAGCCATAGCCGATGACGGCGACGTTGTATTTTTTGCTCATGGGAATTGGAGGAGAATCAGAAACGGGACGGGGTGCCGTTCTATTCGCGAGCCGCGTGATGGCGAGAGGATTTCAGTCCTCCATGCACAGTGCGCAGTCCCCAGAAAGCGCCGGCAGCCGTTTGTGGTGACAACACCGGGCACTGAGCACTGCGAACTGACCACTTTGCTCCCCTCACTGCGCCTCGCCTTTCAAAAACGAAAGCAGGTCCGCGAGATCCTGCGGCTTCATCGTGGACTCGAGCCCCGCAGGCATCAGCGAATGCTCGCTCGCAGTGAGCGTCTTGATGTTGGCGCGGGGGATATTTTCCTCCACGCCGAGCGCCTGGCGCAGCGTGATGGACTCCGGCGTGTCGGACGTGATGATGCCCGCGAGGATGCGCCCGTCCTTCATCTCGACATTGCTCGCGGCGAACGCGGCGATGACCTCGTAGTCGGGCACGACGATGTGCAGGAGAATGGATTCCTTCGGCTGATTGCGCATGCCGAGCAGGTCCGGCCCCACATTGTAGCCCTCCTGATCGAGCCGGTGGCACGACGAGCACAGCGTCTTGAAGACTTCCTTCCCGTGCTTCGCATTCGGCGCGAGTGCGAGCACAGCCTTCGAAGCTTCGTAGGCTTTCATGCGATCGCCCTCCGCCGCAGCGCCAAAAAGCTTCGCCGCCCGGGCCTTGACCGTCGCATCCTTGCTCTTGGAAAGCGCCGTGCGCTGCGCCGCACTGACGGCGGTGCGCGGCAAAATGCCGGACTCGACGGCATCCAGCACGCGTGCCGCATGCGCCGGACGCGCGAGCAGCGCCGAGACGGTGACATCGCGGTCGAGGGGCGTGAGGGTTGCGAGACGTTTTTGTTCCAGCAGAGCTGCGGTGACTTCCGGCTTGTCAAAGGTCGCCAGCGCACGCACCGCGGCGGCGCGCACCTCGGACGGGGTGAGCTTCGATGCGTTTGTGACAAGCGTGGTGAGAGGCATGGAAGCATCTTTCCACTCCGCATGCTTGAGCAGATTGACCGCGCGAAGCTGCACCTCGATCGGAACGCCGGGCCGGCACACGATGTCGATGGCATCTGCAATGACGCTGCGCACCCAGTCCGGAGCTTTTTCGTCAAAACGCACATTGGCCCCATCCGCGATTCCCGAAAGGAAGGCCGAGCGCAAACTGAGCGGCGCCTTTTCAATTTCTGGGATCGCGTCCGTGGCGAGCGGTGCGCGTTTCGCCGTCAGCGCCGCACGGCCGAAGGCCAGGCCGATTTCGCTCATCAGTTCCGGCGCACCCGCCCCGCCCTGACCCAATTCAGCCAGAGCCGCTTTCACAAATTCCGTTTCCCGCCCCCCGATGCCGCCAATCACCGCGGCCCGCGTCCAGCGATCCTCCGCTCCCAGCACGGCGATCTTCGCGAGCGCCCGCACGGCCCGCGGATCACGCGATTCCCCCAGACCGAGCGCAGCGCGGAAACGGATGCGCGCGTCTTTGCTTTCAGCCCCGCGCAGCAGTTCGTCGAGCGGCACTTTGTCCAGGTCCTCGCGCTCCAGCCCGCGATTTTTCGCGTAGCTCCATGCGCGCGGGATGTCCTTCGCGACCGGCGTCGCGGATGTGATGCGCCAGATGCGGCCGTTCTTCTTGCCCGACTCGAAGTCGGTGTGCTTGCGGATTTCCTCGGGCAAGTAATCGGGATGCTCGATGGTCTTGCGATACATGTCGCAGACGTAGAGCGCGCCGTCCGGGCCGCGCTGGAGGAAGACCGGCCGGCACCAGTCGTCGCTCGATGCGAGCAGTTCGCGTTTGTCGAGCAGCGGCTCGGCGGCGAATGTCGCGCCGCGCGGCACGAGCTTGTCCACATGCACGAGGTTCCCAGTCGGGTCGCACGAGAGGGCGCAGCCATTGAACATCTCTGGCAGCGCGCCACCACGCCAAATCTTCACTCCGCACGCCGCGCTGAATGAACCGGCGTGCGAGTCGGCGGTCGTGATGTTTTTGCTGATCGGAAAAAGCCGCACTCCAGCGCCCCCGCCCTTCAGCCCCGTCGCCACGGTGCGCTCGTTGCAGTCCTGCACCGTCTCGCCGAACGCGAGGTGCGGATTGCGCCGCAGCCAGCGCGACTCGAGCACGACGTGCTGCACGGGCAGCCGGTTCATGCAGATAAAGCGGCGTCCATAGTCGTCAAAGGCGATGCCGTATTGTGACTTGCCGTCCACCGTCTCGAAGTCGCCGGTCTTCGGATTCCAGCGCAGGTCGCCGGTCATTTTCACCGCGGGCTTTTCCGGATGCTCGGGCGAAGTGACCGTGCCCCCGCTGAGTCCTGCCGCGAACCAAATCCATCCGTCCGGCCCGACCGTCGGGCAATTCACGCGGAGCTGCGTGCTCTTCGCGTAATCAAAGCCCGTAAGCAGCACGCGCTTCACGTCTGCCTTTCCGTCGCCGTCGGTGTCCTTGAGAAAATAAATGTCCGGCGCGCTCGTGACGATGAGCCCGCCGTCCCACGGCATCACGCCATTCGGATAGGTGAGTCCCTCGGCGACGACCGTGCGCTTGTCGTAATGGCCGTCGTTCTTCGTGGATTCGAGCATCACCACGCGGCCCTGCGGTGGATCGTCCGTGCGCGGGTAGCCGCGGTTTTCTGTCACGAACATGCGGCCCTTTTCATCAAACGCCATCGCGCACGGCGACTCGACCATCGGCTCCGCCGCGACGAGTTCGACGCGCAGGCCGTCGGGCACTTGGAAGGACTTCAGTTCCTCCTCGGGCGTGAACGGGCCCCGAGCAGCCGGTTCGGCCACGGAAATCACGATCGAAGAAACGAGGAACGTGCTCGCGCACAGGAAGGCAGGTCGGGAGGTCATGCTCACGGGTGAATCAGTCATGGCATCGTCTCCTTAGCCGTGACGAGTCCGAATCCTGCGCTCGCCACTCGCCGGTCCTTGTGCCATTGAGCCCGCCGAACCATCCAGAAACCCATGTGCTGCTTCAGCGGAAGAATCACCCACGTCACGGCCACAAAAATCTTCGCGCGGATGCTCCCGAATGGGCGGCAGGCGCTCGTCTATTCGATGCATCTCGATACCTCCAGCGATGTCGCGATGATTCTCCCCATTCCGGTCGCGCCCGGCACCGGTGAGGACGCGGTCAAATTTCATGCGCTCGACGAATATGCGGCGTTTTTCACGCATCTCGATTCGCTTTTTCCCCGGCCGAAAGCCCTGAACTATTCCCGCTCCATTCCACCGATGCCCGCAGCCGCCAGTGCGCCACTCAAAGTAGTCGAGGTCGGCGCATTCAATGCGTCGTTTGTGCCGACGGTTCGCGACTTCAGCCGGCTCGACGCGCAATTCCGCCTGCCGGACGGAGTGTGGGAAAAATTGGGCAATTACACAAGATACGGCTTTGCGGTTTTCAAGCTGCGCAAAGGCAACTCCCGCGTGCATCCGATGGCCTTCGATTTCCCGACGGCGCTACGTGGGAAGCTGTTCTTCCCTACAGTGCACATCCACGACGGCGCCGTGCATTCGCGCGCGGAATTCGACCACGTGCTTTACGCCCAGCCCGCGCATGAACATGGCATCGACAGCCACGCTTGGGAGGAAAGTGAGGCGCTCGCGTCGCGCGACGTGGCCATTGGCAAGGCGAAGGGATTGGTCGCTGGTTCCGCCCATGTCTATCGCCGGAAGATGATCGGCACTTTGAAGAACGAAGATGTGATCGTGGCGGCAGCCTGATCGCCTGCAGTGTTGCTTCACGCGGCGCGATGCGGAAAGTGCGCGGCCCACATGATTTCACCCGACAGCGGCGCACCGTCTGAATTTGCGGAGCACATCCGGCGCATCTTCTCGCCGGACGGGCTGCTGTCGGAGGCGAAGAGCTTCGAGTATCGGCGCGAACAGCAGGAAATGGCGGTCGCGGTCGCGGAGGCGCTGGCCGAGCGGCGGCATCTCGTCGTCGAGGCGGGCACGGGCGTGGGGAAATCGCTCGCGTATCTCATCCCGGCGGTGCTGTGGGCGAAGCGGAACAACCGCAAAGCGATCATCTCCACGCATACGATCAATCTGCAGGAGCAGCTCGTTTTCAAAGACATCCCCATCGTGCGCAAGGTGCTCTCGGAGGAGGCGGGCGATTTCTCCGCGCTGCTATGGAAAGGCCGCGCGAACTACATCTGCCCGACGCGCCTCGAACGCGCGATGTCGCAGGCGGGCGAGCTTTTCACCTCGACGGAGACCGAGGAGCTGAAGCGCATTTGGGAATGGGCGCAGACGACTGAGGACGGTTCGCTGAGCGACCTCGCGGTGGAGCCGGATTCGCACGTGTGGTCGCTCGTGTGCAGCGAGCCGCACATCTGCACGCCGAAGACCTGCGGCACAAACCCGCGCTGCCATTACCAGCGCATGCGCAAGCAGCTCATCGCCGCCGACCTCGTGGTGACGAACCACACGCTCTTTTTCCTCAGCCTCGGCGGTGTCGCGGAGCAGGAGGAAAATGAGAGCGGCTATTTGTTTGCGAACGACTTCGTGATTTTCGACGAGGCGCACACCGTCGAGGCCGTCGCGTCGAAGATGATCGGTCTGAACGTCTCGCAATACGGCCTGCGCTACGCGCTACACCGGCTCTACAATCCGAAGACGAAGAAGGGCCTCTTCCAGGTGCTGCGCAATCCCGACGGTGTGCGCGCCGTCACCGACACGCTCGAGAGGGCCGAGGATTTTTTCGCGAAGGTTGGCACGAGCGCGGATTTCAAAAAGGGACGCGAGTATCGCGTGCGGCAACCGGACTTCGTGCCGGACATCCTTTCCGCCGAACTGACGAAGCTGCTCACGCAGGTCGTCCACACGGTGAAAGCCACCGACGACGACATGACGAAGGCCGAGCTGCAGGACCTCGGCCGCCGCGTGCGCGATGCGCGCACGAACCTCGCGACATTCCTCAAGCAGGACGCCGAGCAGCACGTCTATTGGGTCGAGCAGAGCGGCAAGACCACGCAGTTTCACAATCTCCACGCCGCGCCCGTGGACATCGCCGCACATCTGCACGCGCTCCTTTTCCGCGACAACCACACGTGCATCATGACCAGCGCCACGCTCGGCACCGGCGACGAAGCGCTCGGCTACTTTCGCCGGCGTGTCGGCGCGGACGACGTCAACGCGCTGCGCGTCGGCTCGCCCTTTGACTACGAGCGGCAGATGCGCCTCTACGTGACGAAGAAAATGCCCGACCCGCGCGATGCGTCATACGAGCAGGCGCTCGCGGAGCAAATCGAGCACTTCACCGCAATGACGCACGGGCGCGCCTTCGTCCTCTTCACGAGCTACAAGACGATGCAGAACGTCGCCTCGCTCTGCCGCGAAACGCTCGACGAGGATCACGACATGACGCTCCTCGTGCAGGGTGAAGGCCTCACGCGGCACCGGCTCATTGATGAGTTCAAGAAGGACGAGCGCCACGTGCTCTTTGGCACGAAGAGCTTCTGGAGCGGCGTGGACGTGCCCGGTGAGGCGCTCTCCAACGTCATCATCACGCGCCTCCCCTTCGCCGTGCCCGATACGCCGCTCATCGAGGCGCGCCTCGAGCAAATCGAGGCCGACGGCGGCAACCCCTTCAGCGATTACTCGCTCCCCGAAGCCATTCTCGAACTCCGCCAAGGCGTAGGCCGCCTCATCCGCATGAAGCAGGACAAGGGCATCGTCGTCATCCTCGACCCACGCATCCTCACCAAGAATTACGGCAGCGCATTCCTCCGCGCATTGCCGAAATGCCCGGTGGAGGTCGTCTAGTCAAACGGCTCTCATACCGCCCGCTCCGGGCGCCTGCGGCGCATGCCCAGCAACATACCAGCCCCCCCAAACAATGCGATCAGGGCTCCGGGTTCAGGAACAGGAACCACTTCTCCCGCGGAGGCGTAAACCGCTCCCGCCCCCAGCAAGGTGGCACCCGCATCCGAGAAGAAGTTGATTTGAGCCAACTGCTCCGGGGTCAGGCCGAATGAGTCAGTTCCAAAAAATAACTGATCCAATCCGCCGCCCGACACAGCGTTGCCGCTCCAATTGTAGATGCTCAATGTTCCCAGCCAACTCGTCGCGGAACTATTCGCGAATCTCAGCGGCGCGGACGCATTGAACGAACTGAAATCGATCACGCTGTCACCTGCCAGAGTGAATGCGCCAAGTTGTTCGACGCTGTTATTCGCGAGGAAAGTCGCCGGAACGCTGGTGCTTGGAGTGCCCATCGTGACCGGCGCTGAATCGTTGATGCGATTGCCAGTTCCGGCGAGCTGCAGAGTTCCGCCGGACGACACATTCACCGCGGTCGTCCCACTGAGACTGCCGCTCACGCTGGCCTCAAGCGTTCCGCCGGACACTGTCACAGCGCCTTGGAGATTTGGATTCGCCGTCAGAAGACTCAACTTTCCAGCACCGGCTTTGATGAGGTTCCCAGAAGATGCACCCGCGCCCTGAAGGGGGTTCGCGAAACTCACGTTGTTCCCATTAGTGTCAACCGTCCCATTCACACCTGCCGCAATGTTCAGACGGTTCGACACGTCTTCCGTGTTCGAGGGAGCCCACTTCAGAGTCCCATCTCCCGTAAACGTCACGTTGCCGGTCGCAGGAATCGCTCCCGCGACAAATTGCAGCGCGCCACCACTGATGTTCGTCCCGCCTGTATAGCCACCCGGCGTGCCGCTGGAGAGACTAAGCGTCCCGTTGCCAGTCTTTGTGAGAGCACCCGTGCTGCTCGGGCCGGTTTGGACTGGAACTGCAAAAGTGACGTTGTTGCCGTTTGTATCAATCGTCCCAGTGACACCGTTGGCAATCTGGATGCCATTGAGGCTGGCGATGTCATCGGTGTTGGAACTGCCCCATCTCAGCGTGGAGTTTCCAGTGAAGCGGACGTTGCCTGTGCCAGTCAGCGCACTGGACGCGAACTGAAGAGTGCCTCCATCGATATTGGTCCCACCTGTGTAACCTCCGGGCACGCTGCTCGCCAGGGTGAGCGTGCCGCCTCCGCCCTTCGTCAATGTTCCCGTGGTCGTCGAACCCGACTGCACCGGGCTTGAAAAAACAACGTTGTTCCCGTTCGTATCGAGGGTAGCTGTAACCCCGTTGGTAATCTTGATCAGCCCGGAAACATCCTGGGTGTTTCCAGTGCTCCACCTCAACGTGGGGCTGCCGCTGGTCCCGGTGAATGTGATGTTACCAGGCAACAGCAATGAGTTGTCGAACGCGCCGCCAACAAACTCCAGCGTGCCCGCATTGATGAATGTCCCGCCACTGTAGCCTCCGGTCGCGTTACTAGTGGCGAACTTGAGTGTTCCAGGGCCATCCTTCGTCATACTGCCCGTGGAAGTCAGGTTATTGCTGATCGGCGCAGAGAACGTTACCGTGTCGCCCGCGCCAGCCACGTTCAATGTCGCCGCGACGAGGTCATCAATCACCAGCCGGCTGGAAAGGTCATCAATGTTACCTGACAACCACGTCAATGTGGAAGCGGCCTTGAAGTCGACCACGCTCGCGCTGCTCAGCGAACCAGCGACGGTTTGGACCGTTCCACCCCCAAGGTTAAATGCGCCGAGGAGTGCAGGATTGGCGACACTCAGGTTGAGCGTCCCGCCGCCCACCTTCGTCAATGAGGACGACCCGGCAGTTTGGATCGCCTTTGCAAAGCTCACGTTATTGGAGCCGATGTCGATGGTTGCATTGACTCCACTCAAAACTTGGAACTGAGTTCCCGCGCCTGACCGATTGGAGACGTCGTCCGTGTTGCTGGCACCCCACTTCAGAGTCGAATCGCCGGTGAATGTAAAATTGCCGGAACTGGGAATCGCCCCCGAGGAGAATTGGAGCGTCCCCGAGGCCACGTTCGTCCCGCCAGTGTAGTTGTTGCCGGCCGCGGCGAGCAGGATCAAGGTGCCGGACCCGGATTTGGTAACTGCCCCTGATGTCGGGAAAGCAGCATTAATAGCCGAATTGAACGTCACTGTGTTCGCCCCGGTGTCGATTGTGCCAGTCACGTTATCACCGACTCTCAGGCGGTTTGAAATGTCGTCTGAATTGGTAGGCTTGGAGACAGTGCCCCATCGCAGCACCGAGTCTCCAGTAAACGTCACCGCGCCGGATGTGGGCATATCCCCGCTCGCAAATGCAAGAGTGCCCATCGCGATGCTCGTGCCACCGGTATACAAGCCCGGCGAACTCAGAGCATCAAACGACAGCATGCCTGCGCCTGTTTTCGTCAACGCGCCGGTCGTGCTCGGCCCCCCGTTGTTCACCGCGCTTCCAAAAACCACATCATTCCCGTTTGTATCGAGGGTTCCCGTCACCGCCGGATCGATCCTGAGGAATGCCGAGACGTCATCGGTGTTCCCGGTGCTCCACTTCAGCGTCGGAACGCCTGACACCCCGGTAAACGTGACATTTCCCGGAGTGACAGACCCCGACGAAAGAAACGCGCCCTGAACAAACTCGACGGTGCCCGCCTGTATGTTCGTTCCGCCGAAGTATCCCCCGGTGGAATTATTGGCGCCGAGTTTCAGCGTGCCAGCACCCGCTTTTGTCAGAGTGCCGCTTGTTGGAGCACCAAACTGAAGGACGCTTGCAAAGGTCACATTGTTCCCGTTTGTGTCCACGATACCCGTGACGATATCATTGATCTTGAGGCGGTCCGAGAGGTCATCGGTGTTGGTTCCGAACCACCTCAGCGTCCCGCCTGTGTTGACAAACTCAATGGTTCCGGTGCTGGGGAGCGAGCCAGCCGTGAATTGGATGATTCCTCCAGACCCGATCTTTGTGCCGCCCGTGTATGCGTTGTTATTGGGACTGTCGAGAGTCAGCGTGCTTCCTGAATTCTTTGCCAAGGCTAGTTGTCCGCCGGAGGTGCCGTCGAGAATCGCCCCTTGAATGATCACATTCTGCGAACCGGAAATGCTCAGAGTCTGCACGCCGCTTGTCCCCTGACTGAATACATTGCTCAGGATCGTCAGAATGCCGGTTCCGCTACTGTCCCAATTCTGGCTTGAGGCCACACCCAACGATAGCGCGTCCGCAGGGGCGATCGAGCCGATCGTCACAGCCCCGGAAGACGCCCCAATCACGATGCCACCGGTTCCCAGCGAGAGAACCGTCCCGGCGTTTCCTTTAACCGTCATGACCGCGGCATCATTGATATTCAGCGTCCTCGCCTGCATGTTGATGTCCACGATCGTATTCGCCTGCGTGCCTGCCACGGGGGAGTTTGACGAGAAGAAGACATCTGTCAGCAGGCTCGGGTTTCCCACCGTCGGCGTCGCACTCGCAAACCCATCCACAAAGTTGTTGGTCGTGGTCCATCTGGCGTTCCCGCCGTTTCCTTTCCAATAATACGCCGTGCTCGCGGGAGCGACGTTGAGAATAAGGTCATATAGGCCAAACGAACTCACGCCGGTGAGAGTGTAACTGAAGCCTGCAGGGGTTGCCCCGAGCGTGAAAAGCGTTGGATTCGAGACCACGTCCTGATTGCTGGTGAGGATGGTGTAACTGCCCAGTCCAAATCCAGACAGGCTGTTGATGTCGATCTTCAAGCCGCTCGGCGACGAATCCAAAACCAAGTTCAGGATGTTGAGGTAGTCGCTGTTGACGGGGGTTCCGAGATTCATCGTCAACGTGGAGTTGTTATGCAGCGTCAACTGGTTCAAATCTGTCTCCTCACCCTGCCAGGAACCAAGGTTGAACTTCGCTCCATTCGTGACGGTGCCAATCGATACCGACGCAGTGGACGGGATCAACTGAAAGCCGGGCGTCCGGCTGTCCAAAATCAGAGAGCCTTGATCCACAAAAACCGTTCCGGTCAGGGATGGACTTGGGGTCGTCAGCATCAAGGTCCCGGCGCCCGTCTTGTGAATCGGCTGGCTGCCACCCAGCATGGCGCTGATCGTCAAATCCGGAGCGAGCGCGCCGGATCCAGTAGGAGAGACTCCAACCGCGATCGTCGTGAAGGTTGACGGCCTGAGATTCAGTGTGGACAGTCCATCGATAACCGCGGGGTTTGCGTTGTTGGTTGGATCGAAGACGATGTTTCCATTCACCTGCATGTCACCGTCAATCGTCGCCCTCGCGGTTGTTCCTGCCGCTCCACCGCCGAGGTTCAAATCCGAAACGATCTGGAACCCCGTCTTCACCTGGACCGTTCCAGCGTAAACATTCAGCGGGGCGGGCGTAAAGACGTCGCCCAGAGTGCCGCTCGTTTCCACAACGAGTTTTCCTCCGCTTGGACCTCCCGCCGAGCCGACATCCGTTCCTCCCGTGTAGCGATTCACAGCAGTGACGGTCAGCGTCCCGGAACCCGTCTTAACCAGCTTCAAGTTGTTCTCGACCGCGGTCGATTTGCCAATCGCGAATGAGAACGTCGAATCCACATTCGCAAGCAAGTTGAGCACTGATGGCTCAGGGTTGGGGGAAGTGTTTCCTCCTACGATGAACGACGTTACTGCGAAACTGTAGCCGCTCACCGGGCTCGTAAGGGTCTGGTTTGTCGGACCGGACGCATCGCCAAGCTGCAATGTTGAAGTGCCTGTCATCGTCAGCGCTGTCGTCCCGGGAAGCCGGTTGGTGGACATGCTGCCGCCTCCTCCGCCCGCCAATATGGTCAGGCCATTCGAAAGGGAGGTGTTGCCGGTGTAAGTGCTCGACGCTCCGAGAGTCAAGCTGCCAGTGCCAGAGTAGATCAGGTTCAGCGCGGTGGCAGCATTGGCAATAGGACCATTGATCAGCGTGTCACCCGCACCATTGAGGGTAAAATTGCCACCGCCAGTGGAGTTAACTTCCGCAAATGACAGCCATTTGCTCCGAATGATGTTGTTTGTGATGGTTGCGGCGCCGACCAACTGCGTGGCACCATTGAACTCAAGGCTGAAATTTCCAATGGTCAATGCGGTCGCTCCGTTGGCCACTTGAACCCTGCTCGTGCTTGAGACGGACTGATCCGCGTCGTGGGCAAACAAATATTGCAGCCCGTTGTTCAGAACCAGAGTTCCGTTGCCGAGCGCGTTGGTGCTGCCAATTCCCAGCGAACCGCTGTTTGCGTTGACGTTGCCCGTGAAGCTGTTGTTCCCCGCCAAGACCCATGTGGCTCCGCCATCAATGGTGATGTTGAAAACGCTGCCAGCCCCCGCGCCGTCCGCCAACGAACCACCCAGCACGTTGGCCTGGGTGTTTGAACCACGCAGGAAGAGAGTCCTGGCGCCGGTGAGGCTGGTATTATTGACGACATTCGTGAGCACCAGGGGTCCGGAGCCATCCGCATGGATCTGGTCACTTCCCGTGGTGGTATCGATGAGGATCATGCGGTCACTCGTTTCCCCAGTTCCCACGTATTCGAGAATCGCCGCCCCGGTGTTGCCGTTGCCGATGGTCAGCATTCCACCGTTGTTGATGCCAAGACTGGTGCCGGTCGGCGCACCGGAACTGAGTCCCAATGAGTTTACAACCAGCGTCCCTGCGACAACCGAGGTGGTCCCACTATAAGTGTTCGCACCGAGGAGTTGGAGCACGCCGCCGCTGACCCGGATGCTGCCGGTGCCACTGAGCGTGCCGGTAATGGTGGCGAAGTCCGTGTTGGTGTTTCCGTTGTCGCTGACAACGATCTGGCGATATCCGCCCGCGGCGACATTGGTCGCGATACTGGTCGCCGCGATCACTCCGGTTCCAGAGGTCAGGGTGAACTGAGTCGGGCTGGTGATCGAGGCGATTGTGGCACCCACCGGGATGTTCGGATTTCCAGAAATCACCTGACCGAGAGCCAGTCCCGCGGTGCTTCCGGACGTGAGGTTCACCGTCGCACTGCCTGCCGTCGTCGTGACATTAAGCGTCGCGGCAATTCCCTGGGTGACTTGGATGCCGCTGGCGATCTCCACTTCACTCAAGGCGGTGGACGAACTCAGAATCAAGTTGCCCGTTCCCAAGAACGGCCCGGTGCCCCAAACTGCGCTGCCCCCGAGATTGACCGTCAGCTTCGAGCTCGCGGCAGCGAAACCTCCCGACCCCACCGCTGTGAACTGCACGCCGTTTGCGCCGGGGCCGATCACGCGGTTGAAGTTCCCCGTGGATTCCAGCACGCCGCCATTGAAGACGAGGTTCGATGCATTTGGCAGCGAGGCAAAATCCTGCGCGCGCAGGACACCGGCCGTGATCGTCGTGGTGCCTGAATACGAATTCGATGAATTCCCCAGCACCCATACTCCGCCTCCAGTCTTGGTAATTCCAAGCGTCCCGGTCCCGGGGTTCGACAAGAGAGGATTGAGCAGGTTGTCGCCCGTGGAGTTGCCCTGCAAAGTAAGCGTGCGGTCCCCTGTTCCGCTCACGACAACGGCCCCGGAGTTGCCGAAAACAAGCGCGGCGTTGTTCTGAGCCGCCGCCAAGACGCTGTTACCGAAGTTGCCGGACGAATCAATGGTGCCGCCGTTCGCAGTGATCGTGAAAAGGCGGTTGGTTGACACGGATGGCGTCTGGCCTAACTGGAGCGTGGTGCCGTCCGAGCCCGTATACATGAGCGCCCCGCCGTTGAAGACGAGGTTTCCAGCGGCGCTGCTGGAGGCGCCGATGCCGCTGCTGGTGCCGCCGTCCGCTAGCTTGAACACGCGCAGAGTGCCGCTGGTGAGGGTGGTGACACCCGTGTAAGTGTTTTCGCCGGTGAGATACTGAACGGACGACGTGGATCCGGCCTTTGTAAGGTTCAGAATTCCTCCATTGTCGGCGATGATGCCCGAAAACACGCCTGTCCCGGTGGTCACTGTTCCGTTGCCAATCACAAGCACCGACTGCGTTCCGCCGCCGCCACCGCTGTTCCAGATCGTGCCAGCGCCGTTGATCATGCCCGTGACCAATGAAGGCTGGGCAGGCCCGCCGGACAGGGCGACACTCGGACCCGCTCCGTTCAGATCAAGGGTGGCAGTCTGCCGGACGGTCATTGTCGTGCCCGCGGCGCTGAGAACTCCCAATGTGGCCGTGGGTCCAGACAACCTCAGAGTGCCTTCATTGATGACCGTGTTTCCCGTGTAGGTATTGTCCCCCGAGACCACGAGAGTGCGGGTGCCAGCCTTCGTGAGCGAAGCGCTCGTGCTGCCGATTCGGGCACTGACGGTCAGCGCATTTGTGGGAGAGTTGCCATTGGTGATGACGATCAATTCCGAGCCTGCGCCACCCAGCGTGTTTGTGAGCGTCCCGTTGTTTGCGATGGTCAACGACCCGGCGGAATTGTCGAAAAGCAAACCGCCGCTCGTCAGTGTGAGTGGCCCGTTCAACTGCAGGGTGCCGCCAGTTCCGGTCAGCTTCAGGGAGTTGAACGACTGCGTCGCCGACGGCGTCGTTCCCGCGCCTGCCGCGAGAAAATAGTTCGCGGTGGCAACTCCTCCTGCCGCCACGTATGCCGAATAAGCCACCGCGCTGACATTGCTTCCGCTGAGGGATGCCCAATTAACTCCATTGATCGTCGCATAGGCCTTCCGCGCAGCTGCATCGGTGAGGAGCCCGTTTTGCAGAGCAGGCGGAGTGGTGAACGAAATCGTTCCCGTTCCCGGCTGATAGTCGAGAGTCGCCCCCGCCACGCGGTTGAGCAACGGCGCCGCCGCGGCAAATGTCAGCGTGGTTGTCTGTCCATTCGGGGTCAGGACGATCTTTCCGGCACCCGCCGCCGGATTGATGGCGTTGAGCGTTTCCGTCACGGCGGTGCCCGCGTCGTTCACATAATTCAAGGTGCCGCCCGCAGACTGGCTGCCGCCAAAGGCGTCAGTGTTGAAGATCAAATTGTTGGCGTTCTTGACAATGTTCGACGTGCCGCTTGTGGCACTCAGCTTCAGCGTTCCATTTGCGACGGTCAGCGGCCCCGACCATGTGCCCGGGGAAACAGGAGCTTGGAGAACCCACGTGCCAGCGCCAATCTTCGTGAGCCCCGTCGTGTTGGTCGCTGAGTTGTCGAGAAGAACGCTGCTGAAGGTGTTGTCGTTCGTATTGCTGCCGCCGAGGTAGAGAACCTTGACGCCCGCCCCGGTCGCGTTCACGTTGCCCGAAATCGAGAGCGCACCGGAGCCGCTGGACAAGATCGCATTAGCTCCCGTGGTGCTCTGCAGGTTGATGGGCTTGGCCAACGAATCCGCGCCACCGGTATAAAGCACGGTGCCGCTGTTCAAATTGACCGCGCTCGTGAGGACCGTCTTGTTGATCGCGCCCAAGTCTCCGATGGACAGAGTGCCAGTAACCGTCGTGCTGCCAGTATAGGTGGAAGCCGTGCCCGTGATGGTGAGCATGCCGCTTCCCGTCTTCGTCAAATTGTGAGCCCCCCCAGTGGCGACGACATCTCCCGTGATGAGCGTCTCACCATTGCCACCAAAGGTCATGGTCCGTGCAGTCGCGTCCGGATTCGTCCAAAAATTGCCCGTGAACGTGAGCGCCCCGTTCAGGTTGTTGTTGATCGTCGAATTGCCGGTGCCGCCGTTAACCGTAGCCACCCCGAATCCAACCCCGTAGCCGTTCCGTCCGTTGAGGGTCAGCGTCTGGTTTTCCTCAAACATTAGCGGTCCAAACGTGGCGGCTCCATTGAGGGCCATTCCGGTCAGAGAATGGTCGGCAAAAATGACGGCACCGGCCCGCTGATAGACATTGCGTCCAATCGCGCCGGAATCCGAACGAACCTCGAGCGTGCCGCCGTTGAAATCCAATACGGACAGCGTGCCGACGGCGGAATTTGTCCCCAGCACCGAGGCCGAGTCGATTCGCACAGTCCCGCCTTCCACGCGGAAAGTTCCTGCATAGCCGGCAGTGTTCAGAGCCGGGTTTAGGATGAGAGTTCCCGCGCTGGTCTTCGTGAGCAGAGCGTTGCCGGGGCCGTTCAAAGAACCTTTGAAATCGATATTCCCCACGCCGACGGCGTTCACTCCGCCGAAAACTGTTGAAACGGCGGTGGCGGTCGAAATCGTGAGGGGACCGGAGATGGTGAGCATTCCGTTCGCCGAATTGAATCTCGAACTCGTCGCCGTCGCGCTCACCGGCGACGTCACAGTGATCGCACCGGATATTTCATTGTTCCTCACACTGACCAGCGAGGAGCTTTGGTTGAAGTTCGCTCCAAAGCCGCCAATGAGGATGCTCCTAGTGAAATTCACGCCCGTTGAGCCGCCTTCCAGCACCAATGAACCGCCGCCGATCAACTTCGATGGACTGCCATTCACGATCACCTGCGAGACCGATGTGCCAAGGGCGCCCATCGAATTGATGATGAGGGATCCGCCGCTGACGGTGGTGGTGCCGGTGTATGCGTTCGAGGAGTTCGAGAGTTTCAGGCCGCCGAAACCGATTTTGGTGAGCCCGTTGGTGTTGGTTCCATCAATGAGCGTCGCGATCGCGACATCCTGGGTGTTCGTATCCAAGCTGAGCGCCCCGGTGCTGTTCTTGAAACGCGAACCCCAATCCGTCGCCGCGCTGGCCGCAGCGTATTGCAGCGTGCCTCCTCCAAACTGGATGTTGCCGGCACCCACACCACCGAGCGCCGTCGCGCTGTCGGCCCGTAACGTGCCGTCATTGATCGTCGTCAAACCAGTGTAGAGGTTGTTTCCGCCGAGCACCAGCGTCCCCGTTCCAGCCTTCGTCAAGCCGACGGCTGTCGCGGCGATGGAGCCATCCAGCGTCAGCGTCAGGCCCGCGTTGACGGTGATCGTCCGGGCGCCGGCTCCGCCGAGCGTTATCGCGCCGGTGCCAAAATCCAAGCTGTTGGCGCCGTTGAAGGCGAAATCCGCATTGATGTTGAGCGCGTTGTTGTTGGTGTTGACCAGATTCGAACGGGTGCTGGCAAGCGCTCCACCGGTAATCGTCAACGCCCCGCTCGCCAGCGCCGACGCGCTGCCCAAACTCAAGGTGCCGGCGCTGAGCGTGGTGCCGCCGGAATAAGTGTTTGCACCGGAGAGCACAACCGTTCCGGTGCCGCCCATCGACAACGAGAACGCCCCGCTGACCGTCCCGCTGACCGTCAGCGAATTCGCCGAGTTGTTGTTCCATGCCTGGTTCGCGCCCAAGGCGACATTTGCCGCAATCACGCTGGCCGGCACCTCCGGGAAAAAAGAATCAACCGTGATGCCGCCTGTGCCGATGGTCAGGGTGTTGCCGTCCGCATTCAGGCGGAGGCCGGAGTAAATCAAGTTCTCATTGTCCACGATGTGGAGGCTCTTGATGCTCATGTTTGAGCCGAGAACCGTGGAGTTCGGGTGGGCGTTCACAGAGGCCAAGTCCGCGGCAATCCACACATCGGTGTTCGGGCCGGGAACCAAGGCTTGAGTGGAGAACGTCGAGGCGGAATCGAGCCAGTTACTGGTGTCCACACCGTTGGACGCAGACCAGATATTGCTCACACCGCGAGTTGGAACAGGCGTCCCCGACCAATAGGCGTTCGTCAGCGGCGTGGCCGCCACGATGTCCACTTGGAGGTCCGTCGCGCTCGACGTGACCAGACCATTCACGGTGAAGTTCGTGTTGTTGTAAACCGTGCCGAGCACATAGTCCGGCACGTTCAGGTTGCTGCCGGCTCCGCCGTGGAGGAGCGTGTAAATGCCCGTGGCACCCGTGGTGAGCCCGTTCACACCGTAGATGTTCACCGGGATGGCGGTGCCGGTCGCGGTGCTGCCGGTGGCGGTGACGGTGCCAGCCACATTGATCTGCGCCCCCGTGAGGGATGAGCCGACTGTCCCGCCAATCGCCGTGCCACTGCCCCCAGTGAGCGTCATCGCGCCCCCAATAAGGAGCTGCGCATTGGTGGCGGGAATATAGCCTAGAGCCCCGCCCGCGACCGAGACGTTGTTGGTGCCGACGTTGTTACCAAGGGAATTCGGATTCGTCGCGATGAGGGTTCCGGCGCTCACCGTGGTGGTCCCTGTGAAGCCGGTATTGGCACCCGTGATCACCGCCGTGCCCTCCCCAGCCTGCACCATGGAGCCGCTGCCTGCGATGGAGTTCCCCACCGAGAGCAGGTTTGACCGATTGAACCGGAGGACCGTCCCGGAAGAAACGCTGATGGGACTCGCCGCGGAAACGGAACCCGACGTCCCTCCGTTTCCGAATTGCAGGGTTCCCGTGCTGATGGTGGTGGTTCCCGTGTAGAAATTATCCGCCGTCAGCGCCAGCGTCCCGGCACCGAGTTTCAACAGGCCGGCGGTGTTCGTGCTGTCGATGAACGACGTGAGCGCGATGCTCTGTCCGTTTGTGTCCAGCCTCATGGGAGACGCGCTGTCCTTGAACAGGCCGAAGAGCGTGCTGGTGCTGTTGGCGGTGAACTGGAGGGTGCCTCCGGAAAAAGTAACCACCGAGCCATTGCCCAGCGCGCGGGCATTGTTGGCCTGAATGGTTCCCTCGGCCAAGGTCGTCCTGCCCGTGTAGAGATTCGCCCCGCCGAGCACCAGAGTGCCGGCTCCGAGCTTCGTCAGCCCGACGATCGAATTCCCGATCGAACCGCCGATGGTAAGTGTCTGGTTCGACACCGTGATGCTCCGGGTGCCCGTGGTGCCGACGGTTACGGCGCCAGTCCCGACGTTCAGGCTGTTGGTGCCGGTGAATGTGAAGTTGCCGTTTATCGCGAGCGGGTTGTTCGTCGTGAGCACCAGATTGGCGACCGAACTGTCCAACGTCGTGCCTGCGGAAATGGAGAGCGTGCCTGTTCCCAAGGCCGCCGCGTTTCCGAGGATCAACGTGCCATTCCCGAGCGTCGTGCCACCCGAATGGCTGCTCGCGTTGTTCAGCGTCAGCGAGCCGATCCCATTTTTCACGAGGCCAAACGTGTTTGCACCGTTGTCCCTCAGG
Source organism: Chthoniobacteraceae bacterium (assembly GCA_044221035.1). GTDB lineage: Bacteria > Verrucomicrobiota > Verrucomicrobiia > Chthoniobacterales > Chthoniobacteraceae > SXWH01. Next base: position 24,763 of record JBGAPU010000023.1, read on the forward strand.
ACACCGCCAAACACCGTGTTCACCGCCTGGTTCAAGGTGAGGACCGAGTTCACACCGGGCGCGGTCTGGGCGGAGACGTTGTTCGCCACCGCGTCCGCAGTCGTAAGGCTCGGGATTGTAACCGCCGCCGACGCAAGCTGAAGCGTGCCGGTGCTCGCTGCGCTGAAAAGAACGGGGCTCGCGAATGCGGTGGTTCCGTTCAACTCGAAGATACCCGCGTCTATCGTGGAAGTGCCGGTGTAATTCACACCCGTCCCGGAGAGCGTCATCTTTCCGGCTCCCGACTTGATGATGCCAAATCCCGGGCCTGCCACACCGCCAGAAGCGGTGAATGTCGAGCCCGAGGCGATGTTCCACGTCTGGGTGTTCCCCATCGTCACCGGTGCCGTGACGGTGATCGTGGCAGGCGCTCCCGCTTGGACGGTGACGCCGACGGCTGTGGAAGACGGCGACAGCGTCAGCGAACCTCCCGTGCCCGGCGCAATGGAAATGCCAGTGATCGCGCCTCCGTTGGTATTGGCGTTGAACACCAAGTCATTGATGGCGAACGGCGCCTCCAAGGTGGTCGCCAGCGTCCCGCTTCCGGTGATGTTCGAAGCGCTGAAATTCACCGTGGATGCCGCGCCCGGGGTTCCGTTTGCATCGGTTGAGCCGTTGGACGCCGCGGACCAGTTGCTCCCGAGGCTCGCCGACAGCGTCTTCCATTTGTTGTCGGCCTGGGAATTCGTCCAATAGAAATTCGACCCCGCGAGGGCGGCAGTCAGGCTCACCGTGTTGGCATTCGTGACCTTCGTGAACGTGTAGCCAGTGGTCAGCGCAGAGGTGCCGAGCCCCGAGAAAGTGTAGGTGCTTCCAGCCAGCCCGCCGCCCGGTGCGGACAAGAGAGTGTATGTCCCAACACCGAAGCCGCTCAGCACCGTGACATTGAAATTCACCGCGTTTGCGGTCGTCGCCGAGCCCGAAGCCAGCGTGAAGCGGTCGTAGTTGGCCGTGCTGCCCATTTCCAAACCGATGGTAGCCGTGCCGCTGCCAGCACCCAAGTTCAGGCTGGTGAGGCCGCTCTGGTGAGTTCCGGCCCCATTGATGATGTTCAACGTGGCGCCGCCATCCACCTTGACACCCGCGATGGACGCCGGGGCGGACAGGGCTCCCGTGATGTTCAGCACATTGCCGCTGCCATTCACATTCAGTGCGTTGGTCCCGTTCAGCGCCGCCGCGATGTTGAGCGTCCCAGTGTTGACCGTGGTCCCGCCGTTGTAAGTGAGCGTGGCGGCGTTCGTGATTGTGCCCGTTCCGGTTCCCGTCTTGGTCAAGCTCAGCGCGCCGCCGCCGGTGTTCTTGATTTGATAGGAGCCGTTCGCAGCACCGAAGGAGAATGCCCCGTCGTTCGAGCCAACCGTGAGCGAGGCGGCGGCCACCGAGGTGTTGTCGATGATGCTGAAACTGCCCGCCGTATTGTTCGTCGCCGTGAATGCGTTGACCGTCTCGTTCTTGCCGTTCAGATCGAAGATCGCCGTCTGGCTCGCGGCCGGATTGATTGTCAAATTGCCGAACCCTGCGCCGTCAGGGATGATGTTGCTGTTTCCGAGCCGGAGGGTGCCCTGGGTGAGCGTCGTGTTGCCTGTGTAGGTGTTGGTCCCGTTCAACACCACGGTGCCGCCAGCCGCATTGATGGTGATAGCACCCGTTATCGTGGGTCCGACAGTTCCTCCGTTTTGCAGGACAGCATTGACGATCGTCGTGCCGCTGCCGGCGAAGGTCACAACACGCGAATTGGTCGTTTCCTGCAGATTGAAAACGCTCCCGCCACCGACCGTCCCGCCGAGCGTCAGCGTCTTGCCGCTTACGATGTTATTCGTGATTATGCCGTTGCCCGCGGCGTTGTTGATGGTGCTCGTATTGAGCGTGGCGAAAGCCTGCGAAAAATTGCCGGAGAACAGGGCCGTGGCACCGTTTGCAACCTGCAGGTTGTTCGTCAGCGACACGTCGCCGTAGGGGGCGAACAGCGCGACGCCGCCGGTCACATTCACCAAGCCGGTGCCGAGAGCGGTCGAAGAGCCGATTCCAAATGCGCCGCCGGCCAGATTCGTGCCACCCGTATAGGTGTTCGCGCCGGAGAGAATCCAATTCCCAGAGTCAGCCTTCTGAATGGTCGTCGCGCCGCTGCCCGAGTTCGGGATTACGCTCTTGATTTCATTCACGTCCGTGTTGACGCCCCTCAGCAGGAGGACCTTCGCACCATTCGCCGTAACCGAAAACGGGCCATCAATGATCAGTCCGCCAGCTCCGCTGGAATCAATCGCGATTTGCCCGGTGGTGGTGTTCAGTTGGACCGCCCGCGTCACCCTCTCGCCCGCACCAACGTAGTTGAGTTGGACCCCCGTCCCACCGCCGCTTCCCAGCAACAACGCCCCTGCATTCGTGCCCAGATTGCTTCCGCCAGATGCGCCGTCGATATTGGAAACTGTGAGCGTGCCAGCGCCGAGGATGGTGTTCGCCACGTAACCGCTAGTCGTGCTCGTCAACACCAAGTTGCCACCGCCGGTCTTCGTCAGTGTCCCCCCCGCCCCACCAGTGATCTGCCCCGATACAATGGCAAAATCGGTCCCCGCCGCCGAATTGTCGTCAACCTGAATGGTGCGCGCCGCGGTGCCGAGGTTGATGGGGTTTTGGAGTTCGACTTCGGCAAGCGACGTGGCGGAACTCAGGATGAGGGTGCTGCCGGCGGTCGGTGCCGCGCCGAGGTTCAGCACCGTCCCCCCTCCGAGGTTGACGGTGAGTTTGGACGAACTCGCGGCAAACCCTCCATTGCCAGTCCACTGAACCTGATTTGCACCCGTGCCGACGGCACGGGTGAAATTTCCCGATGTCTGGAGCACACCACCGCCAATAACCAGATTGCTCGTGGTCGGAAGCCCAAGCACCGCCCCCCCGTCCGCCGCGACTTGGAGAGCACCGCCGGTGATCGTCGTGGCTCCCGAGTAGGTGTTTGACGTGAGCGGGTTGAGAATCCACAACCCCGCGCCAGCCTTCGTGAGTCCCAGCGAACCGCTGCCCGGATTCACCAGCAAGGGATTAAACTGATTATCCCCGCTGGAGTTGCCCTGCAGCGTCAGCGTGCGGTTTCCTGTGCCGCTGGCGACGATCGCCCCGGTGTTGCTGAAAATGAGGGTCGCGTTGTTGGCGTTCGCTCCCAGGATGCTGCCACCAAAGGTTCCCGACGAATCAATGACACCGCCGTTCTGAGTGATGGTAAACAAACGATCCGTCGAAACAGAAGGTGTCTGAGTGGCCCGCGCGACGCTGCCATCCGATCCCGTGTATTGGAGGGCGCCACCATTGAAGACCAAGTTTGAGGCGGCATTGCTCGAAGCCCCGATTCCACTGCTGAACCCGCCATCCGCAAGCTTGAACACCCGCAGCGTGCCGCTCGTCAGCGTGGTGACCCCGGTGTAGGAATTGTCGCCGGTCAAATATTGCACCGAACTGGACGCACCCGCCTTTGTGAGGTTCAGCACCCCGCCGTTATTCTTGATCTCACCCGAAAACACCCCGGTGCCCGTCGTGACCGTCCCGTTTCCAATCACAAGCACCGATTGCGCACTGCTGCCACCGCCGCTGTTTTGGATGGTGCCGGCACCATTGATCATCCCCGTAACCAGCGACGGCTGTGCCGGGCCCCCTGAAAGCGCCACGGATGAGCCCGCGCCATTTAGGTCGAGGATGCCGCCCTGACGGATGGTCATCGTCGTTCCGGCGGTGCTCAAAACACCCAGCGTCGCCGTCGCGCCGGAAAGCATCAGCGTCCCCTCGTTGATCACCGTGTTTCCCGTGTAAGTGTTGCTCCCGGTGACGATGAGGGTGCGCGATCCCGCCTTTGTCACCGAGGCTGTGCCGCTGCCCATCAGCGCGCTCACCGTGAGCGTGTTCGAGGGAGAACTGCCATTCGTGACGATGATGAGTTCGGAATTCACAGCCCCCAGCGTGTTGGCGGCCGTGCCGTTGTTGACAATGATCGCCGATCCGGTCGAATTGTCGAACAGAAGGCCGCCGCTGGCCAGCGTCAGGATTCCGTTCAACTGCAGCGTCCCGCCGGTCGCGGTGAGCTTCAATGAATTGAACGACTGCGCGGCCGAGGTGGTCGTGCCAGCTCCCGCTGCCAAGGCATAGTTGGTCGTGGCGACGCCACCCGACGACACATACGCCGTATATGTCGCCGCACTGACGTTGCTCCCGCTGAGCGATGCCCAGTCCACCCCGTTGAAAGTCGCATACGCCTTCTTGCCAGCCACGTCCGTGAGCAGGCCGTTTTGCAGGGCTGGAGCGACTGTGAATCCTATGGTGCCGCTGCCAGGCTGATAGTCCAGAGTGGCTCCCGCCGCGCGATTCGCCAGCGATGCAAAATTCAGCGTGGCACCGGTGGTCCCGACCACGACCTTTCCGGCACCCGCCGAAGGCGTCAACGCCCCCACGCTCTCCACGCTGCCACCCGCAAAGCCATCATATCGGAAAATCCCCCCCGCCGTCTGGCTTCCAAGACTCGGAGCCGTCGTGCCATCCACGGCAAATGTGACAGCGCTCGTGTTGTTGACGGCATCGAATGAGCCGCTGGTGGCCCGAATCTTCAACGTGCCGTTCGTCACCGTGACACCTCCGGTGAACGTCGCGACATTCCCAAAGGTCAAACTCGTGGAGGCACCCACGGCCGTTCCGATGCGATCCGAGATCGTGATCGTCCCCGTGCCGACACTCGTGATCACCGCTCCCGCCGGGACGTTGGTTCCAGAAAGCCACATTCCAACGACCAAGCCTGTGGTGTCGCTCACGGACAAAGTGTTGTCGTTGGAACCACTCGATCCCGTGATTCCCGCCGGCCCTGCAGCCGCGGCACCGTTCGGCGCGTAAACCCAAGTGCCCGATCCCGTCTTGTAAAGCGAGGTCCTGTTCGATGCGGAGTTATCCTGAATCAGTCCCTGAATCTCGTTATCGAGCGCACTGCTGCCACCCAGCACCAGCGATTTGGAGCCCGCGCCACCGGCGGATACGCCGCCGGAAATCACCAGCGGTGTCGCGCCGGAAGCCATGCTCGCGTTTATGTAGCCGTGACTGGTGGCGCCATTGAGGTTGAATACCTTGTCGGTGGTTTCCGCGCCGCCTCCATCTCCCTTGTAGGTCAGCGCTCCCGCGGACAAGTTCACCGCATTGGTTTCTCCGATCGCGCTCAGCTTGTTCAGGACGAGCGTCCCGCCACTGATCGACGTCGCCCCGGTGTGAGTGCCCCCGGTTCCCATCAGCGTGAGCTGGCCTGTGCCTGACTTCGCGAACAAATGGGGGGCGCCGGTGCCAAGAATCTCCCCGGTAATGACCGTGTCACCGTTCCCATTCCCGACGGTGTAGGTGCGGGCCGTGGTGTCTGTGAAAACAAGGTTCCCATTCAACGTCAGCAGTCCGTTCAAGGTCAGCCCGCTCGACGTGTTCGAGATGGTGATGTTGTTCCCCGTGGCGAAGGTGATGTTGTTCGTGCCCGACGCGCCATTCAGTGTGATGTTGGTGCCGTTGCGACCGATGAACGACTGGGTCACGCCGCTGTTGACAAACGAAGTCACCCCAAACGCGATGGTGTTGTTGATGTTGGGAGTGCCCGAGGTCCAAAGCGTCCCCACCCCGTGATCCGCGAAGACCGTGCTGCCGCCCCGCAGCGTCAGGACAGCGTTGCTGAACGATGGCGTCGAGTCGGTTCGGATTTCCAAAAAGCCGCCGTTGGGCGCCAAAATCGGGCCGGTCGAGGGAAGGGGCGTTCCAGACGACATGCGCGTGAAACCTTGGGAGAGGCGAATCTCGCTCGCAGCACCCAGGGTGGTGCCCGATGGAGCGAAGATAAGCGCACCAGTGCCGGTCTTCTCAAAAATCGTGTTTGCCGCACTCGGCGTCGTCAGCGTTCCCGTGAGGCTCCAAATCCCATTGCCCCCCAACTGCGTGGTGAGACCGCTCCCGATGGTCAGGCTGCCGCTGAGAACCGTCGTGCCGAATCCCGAGAAAAGTCGGGTGGAGCTCCCACTGGAAGTGGTGATGGCTCCGGAAAGCGTGTTGTTCCCCACCGTGAGCAGCGCCGCGCCGTCACCCCATGTCCCACCGCCCGTAAAGGAAAAATTGCGGGCTACCGCAAATCCCCCGGCATAGCTGCCGCCCACCACCAACTGACCGCCACCTCCGCCAAACGTGGTGTTTCCCGTCACCGCAACGATGGAGGTGCTCGCTCCGAGCGAGCCATTGCCTGTGATAACCAGCGCCCCGCCACTGATGGTGGTCGTCCCGGTGTAGGTATTCCCGCTGTTGGCAAGCTTGATTGTCCCAAGCCCGGTTTTCACAAGTCCAACGGAGCCATCGAGAACATTGGCGAAAGACGCATTGGCGCCGAGACCGGCGTTCAGCACGGCACCGCCATTCAACGTCAGTATGCCGCCCGAGAGGCTGACGCGCCCGTCTTCAAACGTCAAACCACCAGCGGTCCGACCACCCGCCTGAACGTTGACGGCGTAGGGAATCCCCGCAGCATCCACGCCAGCGGAAAAAACCGCAATATCGCCGGAGACCCACGCCCCAAGCGCCCCCGTGCCATCAGGCAGCGCATTCCAAATCGAAGAGCCGTCCCAAGTGACAATGGAACCGCTCGTGATACCGGAACCGGCCGATGCACCGTTGGTGTCGAGGTAAACGGGGGCCGCATTGGCGTTGGGAATTGGCAGGAAACACGCCGCGAGCATCGCGATCGAACCGCAGAGCGCCGTCCGCCCTCGTCTGGCAAAATTCCGCTTTTTCGTCTTCGCGAACCGGGGTGAAAAGATGTGGGGCTTCATTCGGGGAATCGAAGCTCGACGATACAAACCGACCACTCCATTGCAACGGATAATCGTCGGTGTCTGTGAATTCATCCGCCGCACACCGGAGAGTCGGCTCCATCCAAGAGTTTCACCATCCGGAAGCCGCACTGCCTAGTGCGAGATCCGGAAGACAAAACATCCGCCAAGCCCGACAGCACTGCCGACCAAGCCGAGCTGCGTAAAACACTTCCAATCCAATGAGAACGTTCGCATTCGCTCGTAGCCGGGCGCGCAGACTCCGAGGCGCGTTATCAATCGTCACCGCCCCCGCTCTAGGGCGACAAACCCCGCGCGCCCAACACATTCCACCCTGAATATCCGGGAATCCAGCAACGCATCCCTCCAACAACGAGGCTCCGCAAAACATCGCCCGGGCGCACGATCCGCACAACTTCGTTGCCGCCCGCGGGGAGCTGATTCCGTCACAATCGGAGGTGCCTTGAAAAATGACGGTTTTTTTTGAAAAAAGGAGTTGCCAGCCCGTTTTGCAGACGCAATCGTGTAATCACTTTGTAGATTCATGAACCCCTCCCCCGTCAGTCAAAGTCCCCGAAAAAGCAGGCAAGGCTTCAGTTTGGTCGAAGTCGCAATCGCAGTGTCAATTCTCGCCGTGGCACTGGTTGCCCTTTTGGGGCTCCTCCCGGGCGGGATGAGCAACTTTCGAAAGGCCATGGACATCTCGGTGACGGCGCAAATCGCACAGAGAATCATTCACGACATGGAACAGGCAGAATTTTCGGAAGTTGTTGACTTGACGCACTTGCCCACTGACCCCGATAGTTACTGCCCGCCACATTACAGTTTCCGCGCGCCGACGGTGCAGTCGCCAGCGTTCCGATACTTCGACGAACAGGGTGAGGAGGTAATCCCCAAGGCAGCCACGCCAAGCGATGACGAGAAGAAGGCCATTCTTTACTACGCCAATATCCGCATCATTCCTCGCGCTGAACTGCCGACCATCAATGAAACAGGAGGACAAGTCGCCCAGGTAACGGTCGAAATTGCACGCAATCCGGGACACAAGACTCTTCCTATCGTCACTGGCTCCGATAGCAGCCCGGATGTTCCAGATCGAAATTTGTTCAAGAAATCCGCGGGGGTCAGCATCGCTACCTACTACGCCCTCATTGGAAAGAACCAAGGAAAATGAAGAGGCTGAATCCAAACCCAAGATCCGCGGCCTTCACTCTTGTCGAAATTCTGGTGACTGCCACGATCATCATCGTGCTGATGGGAATTCTCATCTCGATGACAGACCAGACTCAGCGATTGATGCGCAGCACGTCCGCCAAGGTGGAGCAATTCCAAGAGGCGCGCGTCGCTTTTGAAGCAATGACGCGGCGCCTTGCGCAAGCAACCCTCAACACCTATTGGGACTACGTCTATAAGAGCGGACGCCCTACCAGCTACCAGCGATCCGCGGAACTTCGCTTCACATCAGGAATCACATCCAAATTGACGGGCGGAAGCGGAAGCGACGGCAAGACACGTCCCGGACATGCCGTATTTTTCCACACGCCAAACGGATTCGTGGACGACCAGAATGTCTTTGGCTCGCTGGATCACCTTATTAATGTCGCAGGCTATTTTGTCGAAGTTGGAACCGACGAAGACAGTTTACCCCCATTCTTGCGCGGAGTCATCGATTCGAGGAAGCGGTTCCGCTTGATGGAGTTGATGCAGCCTTCGGAACAACTGAAGACATATGAATTTCAGGATCCAAATTCGAAAAATTGGTTCACCCCGTTGCTGACAGGCCCCAATCGCCCGATCCGAGTTCTTGCCGAAAATGTCGTCGCCCTGATTGTCCTACCCCGCCTTTCCAAGGCCGATGAGCAGCAATGGATGAAATTGAATGGTAAATCCACTCTTCCTATCCTCGCACCGAAATACGCCTACGACACAACCGATGCGACGATCTCCGACCCTATTCTAAACCCCCGAAACCAACTGCCTCCCGTCATACAAGTCGCAATGGTCGCAATCGATGAACCGTCCGCGAGGAGACTGGAGGATCTCGCCAGCAGCGACCCTAACCTCGGAATCGATTACTCCAAGATCTTCACTGAACCCTCACTCCTTGAGGACGACCGAACAACAAGCGCGCCGAACGATGGCGACCTGTCCAAATTGGAGACCCTTCTCATCAACAAGAAGATAACTTATCGAGTTTTCTCCACCAATGTGAGCGTTCGCGGCGCAAAGTGGAGCCGTAGTCAGGCAAAATAGGCAGGACAACCCAACAAAACACCCCGCACTCCATGCAAACCCCTGAATCTCCTCAGCAGCACACGACGTTAACTTCTTTGGGGCGCCCGCCGCATCAACGCCGGGCGGTCGCTTTGGTTTTGGTAATCTCTTTCGTCGTGCTCCTTAGTGCGCTGGTGGTGGCCTTTTTTAGCCGCGTCACGACGGATCTCTCATCTTCGAAATCCTACGCGGAAGGCGTCACCGCCCGACAACTCGCTGATTCCGCCATCGGTGTGGTCATGGGGCAGATCCGCGAAGCAACATCCTTGGAAAATGTCTGCTGGGCATCACAGCCCGGCATGATTCGCACTTATCGCACCGCCGCCGGACAAGCAGGCCCCAATGCAAACGCATTTTACAAGCTTTATTCATCGCATGACTTGATCGTCTCCGGACGGGATATCAGCAGTTTTGATCCGACTCTCACTGACCCCACCCAGTCCGCAGTTCCCGTTGAAGTTCCCCTTGGCACCAATGGGTGGAGCGTTCAGCCCGCGCTTTTTACGGATTTGAATGAGCCGGTTGAGATTCCAAATCCCGCCGGAGGTTCTACTTCGGTGAAGCGCTATCCGATTTTTGATCCAAGCGTCGCGGCTATCTACAACCCCGGTTCGCGTCCTACAAACCCCAATTGGAAGGTCGAAGGTGCTGAAGTTGCCCTGAGTTTGGTGGACCGGCGGAAAAATGACGCACCAATGCCAGTGCGCTGGATTTATGTCCTGAAAGACGGCACTCTGACAGCCCCGACTCCCCTGACGGGATCGGCGACAGCCGCGACCGGACTGATCGCATCTTGGGGCACCGTGGGTGCCAGCAAGACAAAGACCGGCGTCCCCACCAAGGACAATCCGATCGTCGGGCGCATCGCGTTCTGGACAGACGACGACACTTGCAAGGTCAACATCAATACCGCAGGTGGCTTCCTCCTCCCAAACGACATCAATGAAGACACTGCAACTTATTCGAAGCCAGATTTCGACACGGCCAACCGAACGGAGAAAAACCCAGGCTACTACGCCGGATCATTTTGGGACACGCCGCGTGTCCAGACTTACTTTGACCGGGGCAAGAACTCACAAAACACAGCTGAGTATCGCGGCGGCCTTTCAAACTCACAACCAGCAGCAAATGAATTTCAGCGCTACCCGGGCCATCCGGCAACTACTTCACTTGGACTTGTTTTTCGATATCTGCTTCCTTCGGGAACCGGATTTAACTCGGAGAAACTCTATGCACTGACCCCTCGAATCATGCCGGGAGGCTCACTGAATGGAAATATCTATCTTAACACGACCGAGGACTTGCCTCTCGTCATTAAAACCGGTTACGATTTGACGACCGGGGGCCAAACTAATGGCTACCATCTCTTTGCGTCTGTGGATGAAATGTTTTACTCCACTTTGAACGGAAAGCGCATCTCCGCAGTGGAGGGGATCAACACATGGGTTTCCCAGAACAATTCCGATCCGAACGTCACAAGCGATCCGAATTTTCGGCCGCAGAGCGTGATGGCCGCCAACTCCATCACCACTCGGATGATTGACCAAACTCGCTTCTTCCTCACCGCCAACAGCCGGGCTCCAGAGCTCAATCTCTTTGGAAGACCACGTGTGGTTATGTGGCCCGTCCCTTGGTCGAATCCCGGCACCGGCCGGGAATCCAACCTTCAAAACGCCGGCGTTCGCAATGCCAGTGATGACCTTATCCGCTTTTGTGCAACGATCGGGCGAGACCCAAATCAAATTAAGCAGCAGACAACGCAGCAGGGGGAGTTCATCTTTAGCCGACAGGATCCATACAGCTCAACTGTCGATTTCAGCCTTCCGCGAAATCAAAAAATCTTCGCCTATCTCCGTGAACTGACATCAAGCAGCAAAGGACAGGTCCCAGGATTCGGAGGAAGCTTTGAAGCAAAATATTCAGGGGGTCCCGGAGGAAGGGACCAGATATTGACGGAGATTTTTGATTACGTCCGGACAATCAATCAAAAAGACGGCTCCCGGGATCGGAACATCGACAATCTCTACCCCCCAAATACGGCTACTAATAATCAACTTAAGTCTTCCGCACGTTACGCTCCCCATGCAGTTGTCGTGCCGACGCGGGCGACAATTGCGGGAACCCCCGTCTCGGGTTTTGGCCGCTATCCGACCATCTCCGAAGCAACGGTTGTATTTTATCATGCCGGATACACCTGCATCCCAAAGAAAGGCAGTGATCTGGACAAAAAGGGCGTCATCGAGACAGATCCTGAAACTGGCGATCTGGTAAACCGAGGAGGGTCGGCGAGATCGCCAGGTGCCGGCGAGGGCTCGGAAGTTGTGATTTACGATATTTCGAAGACCCCGGGCGACATCAATCCGGCGAACCCGTCCGATGACAATTTCTTAAAGAACGGCTTGCTAAATAGGACTCTCCAATCGGATTGGGCGAAGACTAATGTGGAAGCGTGGACCGGGCAACTCATTCGCGCCTTTATCATTTTCGAAACCTTCAATCCGATGCAGGGGTATGCTCCGGTCGACAACTTCTCGAGCATCAGCCTCGTCAACACGAAACAAATCGGAAGCGATAAGAAATTTGTCCGATACGGCTACACCGATCCAAACAAGGGAGTATTCGTCCATGAGCTGATCATCAAGAACCCCTTGTCCATTGAAAGTGCTGGATCTGGGGGGATGAAGCCGCTGGAGATTGGCAAAGGGGTGCCCACCCCGCCCGGTTCACCTGGGGGTGCGCTGAAAAATGCCTTCACCCTCACCTCCGGCGAGACGTGGGCAGGGCGTAATTTTGGCGGCACCGAGGGCTTCTTCCACACCCTGCGCGATCAATTTGGCATCCAGCCCAACGCCACGAATTATTACAAGTTCCAATCTCCCTGCACCGACCCAGTGCTGGATGGTGTGCGTGTCGGCGTGGACGACAAGACATTCAACTTCAGCGGTGCTGAAATGGACCTCTATCTCCGCTATGAAGATCAAGTGGGCCACAAGGAACAAATTCAAAAGATTGTCCTTTCATTTCCCGCGGCCACCAACTGGCCCATGCCAACCCCGCAGCGGAGACCGGACACGGGCGGATTTGATCCTCGAGTCGCGGGATTTAACACCGATTCCGCGCCTTCTCAGCCCACGACTTTGGGAACCAAATGGGGAAATTACACTTCGACAAAGATTACCCCTCCACTGCCCTCAGGATGGGCGATGGGATATAATCTCCCAGCGCGAATTGCTTGGTCCCGTCAGCACTCATACGCACCCTATGGACCAACCGATAGTAAAGGCAATATTACAGGAGACGGCCACCATTACGGCAATAGATTTCTTCAAATTCTTCAGCCCGGCGACACAATTCGCAGTCTGGTAGTGGGCGGTGGCGATCCCGCTGCGGCAGATCCTCGCATTGCAGCTCTTCAGCAGGAAGTGAAGACCTTCCGCACAAACCCGGATTATAATACGAGCAAGCGCCGAGCGGAGACATTGCGCCGGGCCGATGGCGGATTCTATTTTGATCCATCCAGCACTCTTTATGCGGAACTTCCTCAGAAGAACACGGATCCTACTACGGGATCTTTCATACCGCTGAATGCAACGAAGTATAAATCCGGATATGGACCTGATCTCGTGCGGACCACTTCCAGCGGACAACCCTTCGTGGCAAGAAGGAGTGACGGACAAATCGCCGATTTTGACACGGGTATTGGAAGTTTTCCTGACGGAGCTTTTGCGGGGAAGGCTGATGAGGGAAATGTCGCCTCCTACTGGTATAACGAAGTATATGGCACATGGAATTATGTTGAGCCGTATTTTTCGACATGGGTGTATGACCCGCCTCTTGACACTTACTTTTCCCCAAATCGCCAAGTTCCCGGTCCCGTGATGTTCGGTTCTCTTGCGGCCCCTCATGTCTCTTGGGATAAGGCCGGCTGGAAGACTCTCCTGTTCTGCCCGAATCCAGCGGGCATCAGCCATCCGGGATCAGTGTCCCCTCCCGATCATTTGCTCCTCGACCTTTTCAGCATGCCGGTGGTCGAACCCTACGCGATCAGCGAGCCCTTCTCGACGGCGGGCAAGGTCAACCTGAATTACCAACTCGTTCCATTTGATTACATCAAACGCACGACGGCAATCCGAGCTGCGCTCCATCCCTTGAGAGTCACTGCAATTCCCCAGACTTTCCTTGATGGCAGCAAACAGTTTCGCTACAAAGGCCAGGATAATACCGAAACGCTGCGGTATCTAGTTGACCGCGAACAAACCCTTAAGGCATTCGACGACAACTATATTCAATACCGAATCAACAGAAGTGCCGGCTTTTTCAAATCCGCCTCGCAAATCTGTGAACGCTATCTCTACCCGAAAGGGACGACGATCGACGGAAGCAACGTGAAGTTCACGACGGGAGAATCCCAAATCAAAGTGTTTTGGGATAGAAATCAGCTCACGGGCGACAACGTGCGTGAAAAGCCCTACGCAGACCTTTATCAGCGCATCACCACCAAGTCGAACACCTTCACCATTCACTACCGAGTCCAAACGCTCCGGCAGCGCCCTTATTCGGGGGCATCCAGTGGGGAGGCGGCCTACTACCGCTCCTTTGATGAAAGCCGTGATTCTGTCTTGTCGGAGCTTCGTGGCAACGCAACGATTGAACGCTACTTGGATCCGGAAGATCCACGGTTTCAGGCCAACTATTCGCCAGCGAAAGATCGTATCAACGTGGAGACGCAATCCCTTGAAGATGCGTATCGGTTCCGGATCATTTCAAACAAGCGTTTCTCGCCCTGGTGATTGGGATTGCCACGGTCTGTCTCAGTCGTGCTTTCGTGGCGGAATAGGAGTGCCGTCGATGAGGCGGCGGACACGAATTGCGTCCCTGAGCATTCGAAACGAATCACGGACAATCCGAACCTTGCTTCCGGCGGAGTTTTTCCATTCCACAGGCATGTCCTCCACAGCAAACCCAAGCCGGTCCGCGAGGAGAAGGGTCTCCACGTCGAACGCGAAGCCATCCAGCCGCTGGAGTGGAAAGATGGCTTCTCGCGCCGCTCGGCGAAATGCCTTGAAACCACACTGGGTATCTTGAAGCCGGATTCCGGTGATGAGGCGAAGAATGGCGTTAAAGGTCTGGCCCATTTTTCTTCGAAGAACTCCCTGCTGGACCGTAATTTCGCTGCGCAAATGCTGCCGATTGCCCACCAAGACATCGACCGAAGGTGCCGCGGCGAAGCGATCAATGAAGCGGTCGATTTCCCCGAGTGATGTGGAGAGATCCGCGTCCATGAAGAATGCCACATCCCCCCTCGCCTTCAGCATCCCGACTTTGACGGCATATCCTTTGCCCCGCTGCACCTCATTTCCGACCACATCCAGCCAGGGCCTCGTCGCCGCAATCCGACGCGCGATCGCCAATGTGTTATCGGTGCTTTTTTCGACCACGAGGATCACCTCGCGGCTCCAATCCGCACCGCGGAGGAATTCATCCAACGCCGTAATGCTCGCCTCAAGACGATGCGCCTCGTTATACGAGGGAATGATGATCGAGACAAATGGTTCGCCGTTCTCTGGCATTTTGGTTAACAGATTCTTGGGTATCAGTTGACCCGAGCGCTGGTCAAAAGCCATGAGAGGAATTTTTCCCCCGCACGCCATGTTTCGTTGAAAGAACCGGCAGGATGTCGTCACGCCAGCGCTGGCTCTCAGTCTTCATTGTAGCGGTCGCATTTGCCCTGCGGATCGCCGCCCTCGACCTGCGTCCGGCGCATTTCGACGAGGGGGTGAACGGCTCGTTCATCGACGGAATGCGGACGAAGGGCTGCTACGAATACGACCCGGCGAATTTCCACGGCCCGCTGCATTTTTACGCGCTCTTCGCGGGGCAGCAGCTCTTTGGGCGCAGCCTCTGGGCACTGCGAATCGCCACAGTCCTCGTCGGCACCGCGACCATCGCACTCATGCTGGCGTTCCGCCGGTTCCTCCCATGCCGTGCGGTCTGGATCGCAGCGCTCGCGGCGGCGATTTCGCCCGCGATGGTCTTCTACTCGCGGTATGCGATTCATGAAACGTGGCTGCCGTTTTTCACGATGCTCGTCGTTTATGGCTGTTTCGGCATTTCGCGGCGTGAAGGGCGGAGCGGCGACTTGTGGGCGGCCGGCGCCGGCATTGCGGGAATGATCCTCACGAAGGAAACCTACATCGTCCACTGGCTCGCCGCTGCGCTCGCGGTATTCGCCTCCGCTTGCCTGAACTGGATCGCACCGCTCACGCCGCGCGCACGACCACGGCCTGCCGACCTTTTTTCGGGAAGTGTTCCCGCAGACCGCGGAAGCACCGTGGTTGCCACCCGCTTCACAGACCGCCAAATCGCCACGGTCGCCCTCGCCTCCGTGGCCGCGATCGTCCTTTTCCAATCCGGCTTCGGGATGCACTGGCCGGGCATACGCGGCCTCTGGGACACCTTCCGGTTGATGTTCGAAAAGGGCACCACAGCGGAGGCTGGCCACAACAAGGAGTTCTTCTACTGGCTGAAGCTCATGCTTTGGTATGAATGGCCCGCGCTCATCGGGCTCGTCGCCGCACCGGTGCTCTGCCTGCGCCGCTCGCCGGTGCCCGCGGCGGCGCTGATGCTCAGCGGCTCCCTCCTCGTCCTCTCGGGGACCATCGGGCACGAGTTCGGAATCCACATCGAAGGCACGAAGGACTTCCTCGACCCGAAGCTGAATCTCTCCGGCATCGCTTCCCTCGGCACCTGGCTCACCGCGTGCAGCCTCGGATTCTTCGCCGCATCCCCCTCACAGAACCGGGAGATGCGCTGGCTCAGCCTCTACGGCCTCGCCACGCTCACGGCCTACTCCCTCATCCCCTACAAGACTCCGTGGTGCATCATCAACCTCCTCTGGCCCTTTCTCTTCGCACTCGGGCAGCTCGTGGAGAACCTCACCCGCTTCGCCGACCGCCGCCTCGTCTTCGCCGGCGCGCTCCTTGTCGCCGCCTTTCCGGTGCGCTCATGCTGGCTGCTGAATTTCGACAATCCCACCAACGATCGCGACCACTACGCCTACGTCCAGACGACACCCGACATCAACAAGCTGCTCGGCCCCGTCCGCGAACTCACCCGCAGGGACCCGCTCCAGCGCCTCATGCACGGCATCGTCGTCGGCGAGGCGTTTCCGCTCATTTGGGAGCTGAACGACTTTCCAAACATCACCTACGTCGATGAGAACGCGGACATCGAGAGCCACGACGCCGACTTCATGATCGTTCCCGCAAAGCGCGCGCTCGAATTTGAAGACCGCGTCTTCGGCATATACTTCCGCGAGACCTGCCGCGTGCGCAGTGGCGTCAGCCGTGGCTGGCTTTATCTCAGCGCCGACCGCTTCGCACCCCTTTTCCCCGGACGCACGCCGGAGATCCATCCGCGCATCCCGCTGAGAAACCCGGCCCTTCCCGAGCCCGCGCGCAAATGAACTTCGTCGCCGCCATGCTCCACGCCGTCGCGGGCGCCGTGCTCGCCGGGATCGTGCTCGGCTTCCAAAGAGGCGCGCTCACGCCGGCCTCCGCGCTGATTTCACTGTGCGTTGGCGCATGCGTCGGCGCGCTGAGCTGGTGGCGCGGACGCCGCGCGGAAAAGCTCCCCCGCCCCGGCGCGTGGACAATCTGCACACTGGTGCTCTTCGCGCTCTTCAGCCTGCGCGCCTTCCTCTGGCTCGTCTTCCGCGATGGCGACGACCTCCTCGTCCTCTCACCGAACAACCTCGGGGACGCCTCGCTGCACATCACCTTCATCCGCTATCTGGCAAACGGCGCGCCTTTCTGGCCGGACAGCCCCATCTTCTCCGCGGGCAAGCTCACCTACTCCGTCGGCATGGACTTGTTCAACGCGCTGCTCTCGCTCGTCGGCGTGGACATCCTCCGCGGGCTCATCTGGACCGGCCTCCTCGGCGCATTCGCCACCGCACTCTCACTGCTGCGGTGGGGCGGCGCATTCACCATCGCCGGACTGCTCTGCAACGGCGGCCTCGCCGCGCTCGCTTGGTTCGCATCAGCGCACGATGCACCGCTTTTCCAAGACTGGCAGGCCGGATGGGCGTGGAAAAACTTCGCGCTCTCGATTCTCGTCACCCAGCGCGGCTTCCTCTTCGCCCTACCCGCGGGCCTGCTGCTGCTGACCTCGTGGCGCACGCGGTTTCTCCGCGGTGGAGACGGGTGGAAAATGTCCCTCCCGGGCGAACTGCTGCTCTACGCGGCGATGCCCGCATTCCACCTGCACACATTCATCGCCCTGTCGTTCATCCTCGGCACGCTGCTCATCGCCCGGCCCGCGGCGCGCACGCGGATTTTGCAGCTCATCGCCGCCGCATTCCTCCCAGCCACCGCCCTCTGCTACCTCACCGTCGGCATGTTCAAGACGAACGCCGAGCCGGTGTGGGAGGACATGAGCCAGTTTGAAGAACCACCACCCCGCCCCGCGGTGAACGCGCTCGGCTGGCAGCCCGGCTGGATGGTGAACGACGACATCACCGCGCACACGTGGAGGGACTTCGCCGGCGAATCCCCCGCGAGCGCGGCATTCGCCGGGCACGGGAAATTCCTCGTCTTCTGGTTTGGCAACTTCGGCGTGCTGCCGCTGCTCCTCGTGCCTCTCCTGCTCGCACTCCTCCAGCCCGTCCTCCCGCGCGCCCCGAGCCCTGTTGCCGCGTGGGCGTCCTTCGCCGGAATCATCCTCCTCACGCCGCTGCTTTCCTCGTGGGCCGGATACCAGGAGAAGTCGCTCGGCGCGCTGCTCACCGGCGGCGACGGCACTCTCGACCTCCTCGCCGCCTCACTCCCCATGTTCGCGCTCGCGGCGCTCATCGCCGGATTCCAACTGCGCCGCAGCCAGCGCAGCCCCGTCCTCACCACTCTGCTCTTCGCCGTCGCCGGCGTGCTCATCCTCGATTCGCTCCTCGCCGTGCTGCACGCGCGCAATCCGCGCATCCCGCTCCTGCGTGCAAACGCCGTCCCGCTCGTGCTCGCCACCCTCGGCCTTTGCGTCTTCCTCATCCGCGCCGCGCGCCGGCCCTCGGCGGACTGGGCCACGCTCATGGCCGTCCCGGCGCTCTACCTCTTCTTCCTCTGCTGCAATGTCCGCTTCGCAAACTGGGAGTGGGACAACACAAAGCTCATGCTCTGGGCGTGGCTCATCGCCTTCGCGGCGCTCTGGGAAACCATCGTCAGCCGCTGGAATTTCTGGCGCCGAGCCGCGACATGCGCGCTGCTCTTTTTCTCCGGCTTCATCTCGCTCCTCGGCGGCATCGGCGAAAGATTCCACGGCTATCCCATCGCACGCATCTCGACGCTCGACGCCGTCGAGCAGGCCGTGCGCGACATCCCCATCACGGAGGCATTCGCCGCCGCGCCGAGCTTCAAGCATCCACTCCTCCTCTGCGGCCGCAAACTCGTGATGGGCTACGACGGCCACCTCGTCAGCCACGGCATCCGATACTCCTCCGTGGACGACGAGCTCGACGCCCTCATGCGTGGCTTCCCCGACTGGCGCCTGCGCGCCGCGCGGCTCGGCGTGCGCTATCTTTTCTTCGGCCCCGAGGAGCGCGCCACATGGCCCGAGTCCTACGAATCATGGCGCATGGGCGCGACCGTCGTCGCGTCGGGTGAATGGGGCGAGCTGTTCGACCTCCACACACCGCCGCTGCCGCTCAGCGAGGAGGAAAGTCCCGCGCTTCGCTTAGCACCACCACGCCTTCAGCTACCGTCCGCCCCGCGGTGACGGCGCGCACTTCAAACTGCCAAAGCCCGCCCACCGCTGCGGCGACCTTTGCGGACAGTTGAATCTCCTCCTCCGGCAGCGCAGGTCCGGGAAACTTCATCGCCTTGATCGCACTCAGCCGGAAGCTCCGCCCGGGCTGCCCCGCCGCGATCCCCGCCGTCTGCGCGAGGGCCTCCGCGAGAATCACGCCCGGCACCATCGGCGCGCCGGGGAAGTGCCCCGCAAAAAATGGCGTCGATGCGGGGAAGGTCTTCACGCACTGCGCCGACTCGCCGGGCACATGCGCGACGACCGCATCCACGAACACAAACGGCTCGCGATGCGGCAAGCCGAGCGCGATGGGATCCGCGCCGTTCACTCCGGCAGCGGCGGCAGCGGACGATCCCCCTGCGGACCGCTCGGCGCCTCAGCGGGGCCGGTCGCGGGCGGTGCGGGAACGAAATACGCGAATCGCCAGCTCCCGTTCACCGTCGTGAGACCCGCGCGGTAGCCCCCGTAGCCGTCGGGATTCTGCGCGAATGCCGGCGGCGACACCATGAACGGACCGTGCGGCGTCCACTTCTGGCGCACGATACCCGACAGCTCACCCCAAAGCTTGTGCCGGTCCCAATAGGCAAACGGAGTCTCGCCGCCCGGGCCGCTGTCCCACCGATAGCCGAAATCCGGCGCCAGCATCGAGGCCAGCATCGTCCGGTCGCGCGCATCCACCGCCTTCTGCAGCCTGCCGATGAACGCTTGAAAGGACGTGTCCCCGCTCTGGTCCTTGATCTTGTTCTCGTCGCTCCCCTGCGCCTTCTTCGATTTCTTGTCAGGCTTCGGACAGCCGGCGAGCAGCACGGCCGCAGTGATGAGAAGGATTGGGCGGAGAATCATGCTCCGCACATAGAGAGCGCGCACCACTCCGCCAACAGCAAACTGTGCGCAGGCCGCGGGATTCCCCCATCCGGGCTACTGCCAGTGAAAAGTCACCGGCTTCTCGATTTCCGCCAGCAGGCTCTGGTGGACCGGGCACGTGAGCGCGGCGCGTTCGATCGCCGCGCGGTGCGGATGGTCGCCCGGCAGCGGGACGAAAATCTCCGTCGTCAGCTTCCCAATGCGCCGCACTGGCTGCTGCACCATCTCCTTTCTCACCGTCACACGCATCCCGCGCAGGTCCATCGCATGCCGCTCCGCGTAAATGCCCATCACCGTCGCCATGCACGTCCCCAGCGCAGTCGCCACGAGGTCGGTCGGCGAGAAGGACTCGCCGCGCCCGCAGTTGTCCACCGGTGCATCGGTGAAGAGCGTGTTGCCGCTCGGCCCGTGCTTCGCCGTCGTGCGGAGCTGGCCGTCGTAGGTGGTCTCGATTTGGACAAAGTGCGTGGACATCCCCGCGTGCGTAGCGCCGCGGCTCCCGGCGCTCAACCTTCAACTCCCTACTTCAGCAGCCGCTCGATCTTCTCCTCGAGCCCCTTCCCTGCGTCCGTGTCCACGATCATCCCGTCCTTCCCCACCAGCCACATCGTCGGCAGCACGGTGACTCCGAAGCGCCGTGCCATGTCGCTCTCCCAGCCTGTGCCGTCGAAGAACTGCGGCCACGCGACTTTCTTCGACTTCACCACCCGCCGCAGCGCATCGCCGTCCTCGTCGAGCGAGATGCCCACGATTTCAAAGCCGCGCTCGCGGAACTTCGCGTGCGTCGCCACGAGCTTCGGAAGCTCCGCCATGCACGGGCCGCACCACGTCGCCCAGAAGTCCACCAGCACCACCTTCCCGCGCAGCTTCGCGACATCCACCTTCGAGCCGTCAATCGCGGTGAATTTCAGCTCCAGCGGCCTGCTCTTCAGCTCCGCCACCGCCTTCAGCGCCGCCTGCCGGTCCTTCGCCATTTCGGCGATGTCCTTGTCCTTGTGCGAAGCGAGCCGGTTCACCAGCGCCTCCAGCCGCGCCGGCGCGAGTTCCTCCACGAGCCCCATGTGCAGTTCCTCCAGCGACGCATTGTCGCCCGCCTCGGGAAAATCGCGCCAGTGCCGTTCGAGCCACTTTTCCCACTCGTCGAGCGCCAGCTTGCCGTTCGACACCCGGTCCACCGACAGCATCAGCCGCTGCACGCTCGCGTCCGACTTCACCTCCGCGTCCGCATCCGCCGCACCGAGAATCGCCTCCAGCATCGCCTCGGAACTCTGCTTCGGCATTGGCAGGCCCGCCTGTGCGCGCAGCGGCAGGTTCAGCGCCTCGTGCAGCGTCACGCGCCACCGCAGCGGATGCTCGGGAAAGCGCGCGCGGAAATCCGCCACGAGCCGGTCGAAGCGCGCGAGCTTCTTCTTCAGGATCGCCGCGAAGCGCTCCGGCGTCACCACCACCTCGTTCTCATCGTCCTCGTCGAAGAGCCCCTCCAGCAGCGACACGATCTCCGTCGGCGTCAGCGCGCGCGGCGCATCATCCGCCTTCTCCGGCTTTTTTTCCTTCTCCGCTTTCTCCACCGCAGACGCCCCCGCGCACTGCGCGAGCAATGCGGCGGCGATGAGGGCGGCGAGCTTCACGGGCGGAGGCTACGCGAGCCCGAGGTTCCGCACAATCGCAGTCGTCGAGCCCGCCTTGTTCAGAGTGTAGAAATGGATGCCCGGCACGCCCGCCTTCAGCAGCGCCCGGCACTGCTCCGTCGCGTATTCGATTCCAAACTGCGTCGCCGCCACATCGTCGTCGCCGATTTCATCCAGCCGCTTCAGAAACGGCTCCGGCAGCCGCGCCCCGCACAGCTCGGTGAATTTCTTGGTCTGCTTCGCCGACGACACCGGCAGCACGCCCGGGATGATCGGCACCGTCACGCCATGCTGCGCGAGATGCTCCTGGAAGCGGAAGAAATCCCCGTTGTCGAAAAAGAGCTGCGTGATCACGAAGTGCGCGCCCGCCGCGATCTTCTCCCGCAGAAAACCCCAGTCCACCAGCTTGCCACCCTTCTGCGCGATGTGCCCCTCGGGGAACCCCGCAGTGCCGATGGAAAATCCGCCCATCTCCTTGAGGAACGCCACGAGCTGCGCCGAGTAGGTGAAGCCGCCCTCCGTCGCCGTCCACTCCGCCGCACCCGCCGGCGGATCACCGCGCAGCGCGAGGATGTTCCTCACCCCGCGCTCCCTCGCCTCCGCCAGCACCGAGGCCAGCTCCGCCTTCGTCGAGTTCACACACGTCAGGTGCATCATCGTCGTCAGCCCGTGCTCGCGCTGGATGCGGTCCACGATGCCGATCGTCTTGTCTCGCGTGGTGCCGCCCGCGCCGTAGGTCACCGAGCAGTAGTCCGGCTTCAGCGCCATCAGCGCCGGGATCGTCTTCTCGAGGAGGTTCTTCTCCCCTTCCGGCGTCTTCGGCGGGAAGAATTCAAGCGATACCGCCGGCCGCTTTGCAGCGCGGCAGGACTCGTGGATTTCGTGGATGAATCGGATCATTGAGGGCGTGGGCCGCAGCAAATCGCAAATGCCGGCCCGCGACGCAACCGCCAACGCGGCTCAATGCCAACAATTGTGCCCGCTCACACCCGGTTGCGGCGCCGGCGGATCGTCGCGGCCGCCATGAGCGCGAGCCCGATGCCGACGGTCGCGGGCTCCGGCACCGGCGTGAATTCCAGCTCGATGCTGTTGCCGTCCTGAATCACCGCCCACGAGCCTCCGCCCAGCGAGTGGAGATCGTCGAACGCACTCGTGTCCACGAGGAAGCCGTAGGGATCGAAGCCTGTGATGCCGCCGGACGCCGTCGCGATGGTGAAGAGGTAGTGCTGGGTGTGGTCCCACGACGTGAGCAGGCCGAGCGAATCGAGGGCGATGGTGAACTTGTTCCCGGAGTTCGCCGTGATGCCGAGCGTGCCGGTGATGGCCGCGAAGTCCCATCCGGGGTCCGAGCCCTGCACGCCGCCGTCCACGGCGAGGCGGTTGATTTCCCACAGGTAGCTGCCGCCGCCGGCCCATGTCTCGCTGCCGCTGGCGAGCGTGCCGGGGCTGTTGCCGGGCGAGAGAGTCACGCCCGCGCCGATGGCGAGGCCGACGCCCGCGAGGTTCGTGCCGCTCACGGTGCCGGAGTTGATCGTGAGCGTGCCGGTGAGGTTGCCGCCGTTGCTCTTAAACACGCCGCCGTTCAGCGTGACGTTGCTGCCGAGCGTGCCCGCGCCGGTGTAGTTGAACGTGCCGCCGCTGCTGATGCTCAAGTTCGTGCTCGTCGTCGAGCCGGAGAGGTTGAAGCTCCCGCTCTGCACGCTGGTGCTGGTGAAATTCGTGATCGCGCCGGAGTAGGAGAAGGTGTTCCCGGTGCCGGGGTTCACGTTCATCGTGTTTGTGCCGCCCGCGCCGCCGTTGATGCTGCCGGTGATCGAGGCCGCGCTGCCGGTGATGTTCAGCGTGTTGTTGCCGCCCTGCATGTCGATCGCCTGCCCGTTGTCGCCGATGATGGCGCCGCTGTTCGTGATGGTGTCGCCGCCATTGCCGGTCTGGATCGCCGCGCCGGTGCCCGCGCCGCGGATGGTGCCGCCGGCGTTGTTGGTCACGGTGTTGGCAAAAGTTCCCACCATGCGGATGGCCGCGCCGGTCTTGCCCTGGATGAGGCCGTCGTTCGTGATGGAGGTGGCGGCGACCGCGTTGCCGCCGGAACTGTTGTCCGCAAGAATGCCCTCGCCCGCACGCGAAGTGTCGCCGTTCGGCGCGTCGGCGAGCAGCGTGCTGCCGATGATCAGGCCGGTGGCGGTGTTGATGATCGTGCCGCCGCCGATGGAGACGGCCTGGGCGTTGTTGTTCAGGGAGTCACTGCCCACGCCCTTGGCGCCATAGCCGAAGATGTTGCCGGAATTGTTCAGCGTGAGGACGCCGTCGATGTCCACGCCGTCGCCGTCGCCATTCGCGAACGTGGAGCCGACACTGCCCTGGATGGTCGCACCGAAGGCGTTGGAGACATTGGCCGTGGCGGTGGCGAAGACGCCGTCGATGTTGATGCCCGAACCGTTCGATCCAGTGATGATGCCGCCAGTGTTGTTCGTGACGGTGATCGCGTAGGTGGAGAGGGCCGCGTCACCGCCGGTGATGCCGTGGCGCCCGGTGACGGAGCCGGTGTTGGTGATGTTCACGCCGGAGCGCTGCTGCGTGTCGATGCCATCGCTGGAGGGCGCTGTGTCGAGGCTGTAGAGCGTCGCGGTGATGGTGCCAGCGTTGATGATCGTCGCATTTGCACCGGGGCGGATGGCATCGGCGGCGAAAGCGAGGATCTGGCCGCCGGAATTGTTCGTGATCGAGACGGTGCCGGTGGTGATGGCGTCAAAGTCAATCGCCTGGCTGCCGCCGCGGCTGCCATTCAGCGAGTTGATCGTGCCCGTGTTGCTGACCGTCCAGTTTGAGCCCGCGACATCCGCACGAATGGTGTCGCCGTCCGCGGAGCGGATGAGGCCGCCGCTGTTGTTCGTAATGGAAAAGCTGGGCGTGCCGCTCGTGTTGTTGCGGATGGTGCGGCCGGTGCCGGTCTGGAAAATGTTTCCACTGTTGGTGATCGTCGTCGTGCCGGAAGTGGCCCCGAGCGTGACCGCAGTGGTGCCGCCGGAGATGGTCAGCGTCGCCCCGGCGGCGACGGTGCCGCTCTCACCCGCATTGACCGTTTTCTGGGTCGTGTCGGTTCCAGTGGTCAGGTTGAAGCTGGCGGCGCGGAGGGGAAGCCCGGCAAAGGCGAGCACGGCGAGCATGGATGAAACGGCGGTGGTGGAACGGCGGTGTGTCATTGGTGAATGTGGCGTTGTGTATTGGTGGAGGCGGGTGGAGGCGGGTGGAGGCGAGGGAGCGGGGGTTAGGTTTTCGCGGCAGGATTTCGACGATTTGGCGTCACCGAACGCAGTCGCTCCAAAGGCGCCGGAGCCGTCTGCGCTCGCGGAACGCGATGAGCCCCAGGACACCCGCCGCGCCAAAAATGGTCGCGGGCTCCGGCACGGGGACGATTTCGTAGTAGCTGCCGAAATTGATCGCCGCGTAGCCCGAGTTGCCATTGAACGAGACCTCCGCCTGCCCGAACGCGCCGGTGAAATCGGACGACGCGCCGATGAAGTAGAGATGGTCCGAGCCGTTCTCGTAATCGGAAACTTGGAGCGCGCCCGACGTGTGCGTCCCGACGCCCCCGAAGGTGATCAGGTTTGCACCGGCACCGGAGCCGAAATCGAGGACCGACGTGCCGGAAAGCGACATGTCGCCAAGGCCCGCAGCACCGGCGCTGCCCTCCGAGAAGCCGCCCAGCCCGAGCGTGCCGCCGTTGAGGTTCAGCTTCGTGGAGTTGCCGAGGACGTTCGACGCGCCGAGCAGCAGCGTGCCGGAGGTGAGGCGGACGGTGTCGGGCGCAAAGCCGTTCGACGTGCCCGGATTCACGGTCACGCTCTTCGCCGAATTTGTGAGCGCGATCTCGAGCGTGCCCGTGCCGCCCGCCGTTCCCGTGAGCGCCACGCTGCTGCCGCCGGTGATCTGGTTTCCGGCGACGTTGTTGACGGTGAGGTTGTTTGCGAGCGAGCGCGTGTCGCTGTCCGAGGCGAGCCGGCCGCCGTTGAATGTCACCGTCTGCGCGCCGGTGCTGCCGAAGGCGCTGTTGTTTCCCGCGACCGTGGTGCCCGCATTGAGTGTGATGCCGCCGGTGAAGGTGTTGGCGCCGGTGAGGGTGATGATGCCGCCGCCCTGCTTCACCACCGCGCCGCCGCTGCCGCTGATCACGCCGGCAAAGGTGCTGTCGCGCTGGTCGCCGAGGGTGAGCGTGTTGCCCTGGATGTTCACGCTGCCGCCCGTGGCGCCGCCGCCGGAGAGCGTGCCGATGGTCTCGCTGGCGTTGAGCTGGAAGGTCGCGCCTGCGGTGTTCGCAAGGATCACCGCGGAGGTGTTCGGAATGGCGCCGCTGCCGCTGCCGTTGTTTGCGACGAGCGTGCCCTGCTGGATGCGCGTGCCGCCGGTGTAAAGATTCAGCCCGGTGAGTTCCAGCGTGCCCGCGCCGGTCTTCAGCAGGTCGGCGTTGGAGGACCCGGTGATGACACCCGAGAGGCGCGCGATGTCCGTGCTGGACGAGGTGTTGTCCGCCACGCGGATTTCGCGGGCGAAGTAGCTGCTCGTCGCCGAGCCATTGTCCAAGCCGATGTCGTTCGTGAGATCCACGCGGCTGTCCGCCTTCGTCGAGCCCATCAGCAGAATGTAGCCGTTGGCGAGGAACGCACCGTCGTCCCACACGAGCGAGGCAGCGGTGACGCCCGCAATCGCGGTCACGAGCGTGATCGTTGCGTTGCCATTGACCGCCGAGAAGCCGCCGTTGCCGCGCTCGGTGCTGCCCTCGTCGAAAGTGATGCCGCCGCCGCTTCCGCCGCCGGTCACGTCGATGGCCCGGCTGAAGGTGCCGCCGCCGCTGATTTCCAGCGTGCCGCCGCGCAACTGGATCGTCGTGTTTGCGCCGCCGGCGGAGGTGCCGCCGCCGAGATTCGTCGTCGTGCCGCGGAGCACGCCGCCCGCGACCACCACGGCCCTGTTGCCCGTGAATCCGAGCTGGTTCGTGCTGCCCGTGAGCGCGAGGAAACCGTCGCCCGCCTTGGTGAACTTCTGCTGTGACGCAGCCATCGAGGTGGACACGTTCAGAGTCGTGCCCGCGTTCGCCACATAGATGAACCGGTCGTCGCCGCCGCTGATGCCGCCGCTGCCGGAACCGGTGTTGCGGATGGTGAAGTCGTCGGAGCCCGCGAGGAGGATGCCCGTCGTCGAGAGATTCCCCGAGCCGGTGAGGTCCAGCGTCGCCGAGGCGCCCGCGAGAATCTTCAGCGTGTTGTAGGTCACGGTGCTGCCCGCGATCGTCCCCGTGCCGGTGAGCAGGCTGTTCTGCGTGCCCGCGGTGGAGAGCGCCCCGCTCACCGATGTGGTCGAAAGGGCGGTCACGCCGTTCGTCGCGTCGTAGCCCGCGAAGTCCGTGCCGTTCACCGTGGCAAAGCCGACCTTCGCCGCAGACGTGGTGACGAGCGCGGAGTTGGTCGTGTTCGGCGCGGCGGTGAAGATGATGCGCGGATTTGCGCCCGTGGAGCCCAGTGTCCCGCCGCTGCCGGCGAAGTTGATCGTGCCGCCGATGCCCGAGGTCCGCGCGAGGGAGGCCAGCGTGAGCACCGTGCCGCCGGCGCCGCCGTTGTGAGCGACGCTGATCGTCGCCGAGCCGGCATTCACGGTGAATGCGCCGGCGGTCTCCGCGCTCCCGTTTGCCGCGTTGCCGAGCAGGGAGAGCGTGCCGCCGTTTGCGGAGATCGCGCCGGAATTCAGCAGCCGATCCGTCGAGGAGCCCGCGCCGGTGTTACCCCCCGTGTTGTCGAGCTCCAGCGTGCCGCCCCGCAGTTCGACGGTCGTGGATGCACCGGTGAGCGCCGCGCTGCCGCTGAGTTTCAGGACTGCGCTGGTGGCGCCACCCGTGCCCGCGGCGCCGCCGAGGCCGATGGTGCCGGTGAGCCCGGACACGCTTCCGCTGAAAGTCTGCGTCGCATCCGCGCCGCGCAGGTTCAGTCCGCCCGTGGTCGTCACCGTGCCGGAGAACGTCGCATCCGCCAAAGCATACTCGTGGATGGTGCCGCCGGCCGCTGGCGTGACCGAGCCGCTGCCGGACAGCGAGCCGACACGGAGATCCGCCGTAGATCCCACCGTCGTAAGGCTCGTGCCCGCGGCGAGGCTCACCGCATTCGCGCGCAGCACCTGGCTGGCGCTGCTGTTTGTCGCGGAACCCGCCTGCACCGTGCCGCCGCTGATCGTGATGCCGCCGAAAAGCGTGTCCGTCCCAGCCGCGCTGTCGAGGACGAGCGTGCCCGCGCTGGTCTTTGTGAAGCCGTTCGTCCCCGCGAGGCCCGCGGTGATCGTCAGCGTGCTTCCGCTGGCGACATCGATCACGGACTGCACGCCGCCGTTGAGCGTGAGCGTCTGCGTCGCGCCGGCGATCACGTAGGCCGTCCCGCTCGACGGGGCGACGGTGACATCGTTGAGCGAAATCCCCGCGGTGAGCGTGAGCGTGCCCGCGGTGCCGCCGAGGAATGCGTCATTGTCGTCCCCGATCCCCGGCCAGGTCCCGAGCGGCCCGAAGGACGTGCCGCTGCGCCAGAGCGAGGAGATGGTGTCCCAGTTGCCCGTGCCGCCCGTGGCCGCGGAACCTGCCCCATCCGCATCCCAATAGTGCAGCGTCGCCCGCGCTTCGCCCCCGCCGATGACGGCCATGGCGGCGACGGTGGCCGCGCATGCGAGGTGCCGGTGCGCGCGCCTCCGGCGGCCGGCGATGTCTGCAGTGTGTCCTGATGAGCTTCTGGTTTTCACGGTGCGTGCGGTGCTTCGGTCTTCGCACGCATCCCACGGCATCACGGCCGTGGGGGGACGCGTGCTCTTCTTCGTTGCGCAGACAAACTCGCACGCCGATGTGCCATCCATGTGGGCACCGCGTTACTTTCTTGGGGCGCGATTTTGAAAATCGGACCACCGCGGTCACGCGCCTCTGCCACCACTGAAAAACGCCGGGTCCGCCGCACCCCCGGTGTCGCGAAACCTTGACTTGCCCTCATCCACACGCGCCCGCGCCGCTTCGCCGACGGGGATGAAACCGCTGCGCGCAGCCGTCGTCCTCCCGGCTGCCGCCCCGCCAGCCCGCGGGGCCCATGCATCCTCGGGCGCCGCGGGGCGAAACTGCGGCGGGCGCGGTGAGCCGGCGGCGGATGCATCGCTTCCCGCCCCGCGGACGCATCCCGCTCGGGCCGGCCTACCTTGTCAGCGCCTGGCGGAACGTCTCCAGATACGCCGCATGCGCCTGCATCTCCGCCTGCGTGGGCGGGTCGCTGAAGGTGCCGGTGAAAGGCCCGATCGCACTCGGGTTCCGCGCCGTGGTCGCGATGGCGTCGTCGAGGTTCTGCGGCGTCACCGCGCCCATCGGGCCCTGCGGACCCTGCGGGCCGTCGGACCCGTTCGCCCCTGCTGTTCCCGCCGGACCCTGCGGGATGCCGAAGCTCAGATGCAGCACCCCGGCGATGATGCTCGCATCCACGGTCGCCGCCTCGCCGGGAGGCAGCGTGGTCACGCTGTCGATGACGACGCCGCTGATCGCTCCGGCGTCGATGAGATCCTTGATGCCGTGAAATTGATCGCGCCACTGCGCGGAGATGAGTTCCGCCTCGTGCGGAGGAAAATTTGGATCGTAAGGCATGGCGAAAAAATGGTGGGAAGCTGGGATGAATGAGCGGAGCGCGTCCGCGGGGACCGGGTGCATGGAAGGTTCCCCCCGGAAAACCATGCGCCCGGCACCCCCGCGAAATTCACGGCACCATGCGGTCGGAGACGTCGCTCCACGGGCCGGGGCCTTTCGGACCGTTGGCGCGCACGCGCACATAGATGCGCGTCCCGCTCGGCAGGCCGGTGATCGTGCCGCTGGAGCGCGTCGAGGATTCCTGCCGCGTCCACGGCCCGGTCACCGGGTTCGGCGTCGTCTCCAGCTCGTAGGCCGTCGCCCCGCGCTCCGGTGTGCAGTGCCAGTCGATGGCACCCTCGCTGTCATTCATCGTCGTGGCGAAATCCTGCGGCATGCCGTAGCCGCCGCTGGGCGCGGGAGTCGTGCCCGCCACTTCAAAGCCCACGCTGATCGCGCCCGCGGGATCATCGGCAAACACATCCTCGCAGCGCCGCGCCATCGTCTCCATGGCCGCGGCGAGCGCATCCACGTCTGGGATGGCATCCTGGCGCGCGGCGGCGAGCTGCTGCTCGAGGTCCTTGATCTTCGCCATCTTCGCCTCGGCGCTGGCGGTGAGGGCTTCAAAATCCACCAGCGGCGGATTCGGGTTCGCGAGCGGCGGCGGCGTCTTCGCGAGGTTGTCTGCGATGGTGCGGCCATAGGCCACACGCGCGGGGCGGCCCACTCGGAGCCATGCACGGAGTATCTTGATCATTTTTGAGGACCTCCTTCGCGGCACCGGGCTGCTATCCATGCGGATGCCGGCATCCATCTTGAGACCAGAATCCATTCGGAACATACCGGGGCGTGGGGAGGATTTGATTTGAGGTTTCGGAACATGGCGGCGCCGCACAATGCGGCGTCGTCGGCGAGAGATGTCACAAAAGCCGGTGGTTTAGGCAAACATTATAATGCTGATATGAAAATCTTTATCAGCTTTACTGGCATAGTCCGTGGTGCTCCCCGCCAGACGACGCGCAGCGGGCCTGTCTCACCGTGCAACGTCCTCGCAGCACTGTGAAATGGCCCCGTTGCACCGGGCAGCGTCCCCACTGCACCGTGCAACGCCCCTGTTGCACCGTGAAAGACCCCCGTCGCACCGTGCAACGCCCCCATCGCGCCGTGAAACATCCCCGTCGCACCGAGCAACGCCCCCATTGCACCGTGAAATACCCCTGTTGCACGGAGCAATGGCCCCGTTGCAGCGTGCAACGGACCCAATGCAGAAGGAATGGGCACCAAAACGCCAGTTTTGCTATTTCGGGTTGTGTCCGTCAAGTTCAGCAAAAGCGTGTCATTGGAGTGCGAGAGGGGTGAGGATTAGGCGTGGAGGTGGAGTTGGGATTTGTGGAGGTTGGCGAGGTGGGACATGTCGAGGTATCTGGCGCCGTCGAGCCATTCCTCGTGCTGTTCTGCGGCGAGCGCGCGCAGCAGGCGCAGGCAGCTCGCCTCGTTGGGGGAAGATGCGGATGACGAGCGAGCGGCGCTTGAGTTCCTGGTGGAGGCGTTCGAGGAGGTTGGTGCTCTTGAGGTGTTTGTGGTGGGCGTGGGGGAGGCGGTAGAAGGTGAAGGTCTCCTCGATGCCCTCCTCGACCCAGGCGGTGAGCTTCGGGTATTTGGCGGCCCAGCGTTCGAGCCAGGCGGCGAGGTGCACGCGGGCTTCGGTGCCGTCGCGGCGGTCGTAGAGCCAGCGCAGCTCCGTCAGGCAGTCGTCGCCGGCCTTGCGCGGGAGGTGGTCGAGGGCGTTGCGCAGGAAGTGGACGTAGCAGCGCTGCCAGGCGGCCTCGGGGAGCACTTCGGCCAGGGCGCGTTTGAGTCCGGCGTGATCGTCGCTGATGGCCAGGCGCACGCCGCCCAGGCCGCGCTGCTTGAGGCTCAGGAGCAGTTCGCGCCAGCTCGTGGCGCTCTCGCGGTTGGCCAGCTCCACGGCGAGGATCTGCCGGCGGCCCTCCCAGTCGATGCCGATGGCCACGAGCACCGCCCGCGAGCGGATGACACCCTCCTCGCGCACCTTCTCGTAGCGCGCATCGAGGATGAGATACGGGAACTCCACCTCCAGCGCCCGCCGGGCGAAGCGCTCCAGCTCGCCGTCGAGCTTCGCATTGAGCTCGCTGATGGCCGAGGCGCTGAACTCGTGCCCGCACAGCTCCTCGGTGACCGTCTTGATCTTCCGTGTGGAGACCCCCTGCACATACATCTCGACCAGCGCCGCCACCAACGCCTTCTCGCTGCGCTGGTAGCGCTCGAAGAGCTGCGTGGAGAAGCGCCCCTGCCGGTCCTGCGGCACGCGCAGCTCCATGGTGCCCACGCGCGTCACCAGCCGCCGCGGATAGTAGCCGCTGCGGTAGCCCTGCCGCTCCTCGCTGCGCTCGCTCTTCCCAGCGCCCAGCGCCTCGCTCATCTCCGCCTCGAGGACCTGCTGCAAAAGCCACTGCACCAGCGGCTGCATCATGTCTTGGTTCTGTGTCATCAGTGCTTTCAAGTCAGGCACGTTCTGCTTATCGTTCTTCCGGGTCATGGTTGTCTTTGGGGTTCGGGTTGCTTGGTCGCTCCCAGCCCTACCATGACCCGCTTTCTTTTTGCAGAACTCTCAGGACACTACCCTATTTCGCCCCTGCTTCCGGCAGGCCGGGGGTGCGGCCCTTGCCGGCTCGGTAGGGAGGAGAGTCTTCCTTGCCGATGGGACCGTGAAAGTGCGCGGAGGCTGCCTCAGACTCCGGGGCGGAAGTGCCCGGCGGCAGCTCCTTGCGCTTCTGCGCATAGAGGCCAGCCGGCTTGCGGGCGCGGGCCTTCACCTTCGGCGTGACGAAGAGCGTGGTGAGCTTTTCGTAGAGCGCGAAGAGATGCTCCACGCGTTCGCGGTCGGAGTGAAACGGCTCAGCCCGATAGCAGCGCTCCACGGCGCGATCCAGTTCCGCATGGGCCTTGGCGAGGGCGGCGGGCATGGTGAGCGGGTCGTAAAGGTCCGCCAGCGTGCTCATGCCGCGCGGGGGCAGATGCGGTTCGCGCGCCGCGAGGACGGCCCGCGCCTTCTCCTCCACCTTCGCGCGCTGCACGGGCGTGGGCTCGGGCCACGGGTAGTTGTTGTAAACGATGTTGTTGGAATACTGCGGGTCGCTCTTCATCCGCCCTGCAACAGTCCGCACCCATGCGTTGTGCATGACTGAAGTGAGAACCCCAAAGTCGTAATCCGTCGCGCCGGGGATGATGAGAGCACTGCCGCTCGCGATATGCTTCGGTTCGAGGAATCCCATCGGAATGTAGTTCCGATTTTCGGATGAGACTTTCGGAATTAGGAGGTAGCGGACAGTGGGTTGGCGAATCTCGCCGAACAAAGTCGGAGTTGCCGCGAGCGCCTTGGTCTGCGGGCGATTGCTTGAGAGTCGGAATACGCGGACGGTGTCGATTCGTGCGAGGAGCGATGGGGATTGGCGAATGAGGTTTGGCGGGGCATCCACCAGCCAGAGACACCAGCGCTCAGTGCCATTGATGAACTCCTCGCCGCCATAGAGCAGGCGGATGTAAGGCGCGAGCTCCGGACACTCGGCGAGCAAAGCGGCTCGGTGTTCCGCCGTGAGAATCAAGCCACGATCGTCGCCGGGCTTGCGGTCCTTATCAATCATCATGCTCCCGTAGCTGATTGGGGGAGCGCCGTTGATAGGTGTGGTGCGCGTGCGGATCGTGATGTCACTCGCGGCGACGAGATACGGGTTGATGTTGGCAACGGGCGTCACCGTCACATGATCCTCGCCTGCATCGTAGTCGTAGATGCGCTTGCCCGCGACGTCGCCTGCGCCGAAGCCGATGATGACGACGTGGACGTGTGCCTTGCCGCGCGACTCGCTCATCCAGTTAAATGTGCGGTGGGCGAAGTGAATCTTCACGCGGAAGCGCTGGAAGAGGTCGCCCCAGAGGATGCCGACCTGCTCGCCCTGCGAGATGGAATTTGTGGAGACGAAGGCGACGCGCGGAAGCGCGTCCCCCGCATCGGGGAGCACAGGCCGCCGGCCTGTCGCATCCGGCGACCCGCCGGATGCACCGGGCGCGGTTCCCGCGGGCGCCCCCGCTTTGCGCAGATGGGCGGCGCGCAGCGTTCCCGGCGTGCCCGGCGGTGATGTATTCCGCGGCGCGGCGATACCAGCACGTCACGTAGTCGAGCACGCCCGCGCCTTTCACCGCGCCCCACACCAGCTCCATGTCGGCCTGCTGCTCCGGGTTGCGGAACGCCTTGCCGATGAAGGGCGGGTTGCCGAGGACGTAGCTGCACCGTGCGGCGGGGAGCACCTCCTGCCAGTCTTTGCGCAGCGCATTGCCGTGGACGATGTGCGGGGAGGTGGTGAGCGGGAGGCGGTCGATGGGCTGGCCGAAGACTTCGCTGGCCTGCTGGTTCATCTGGTGGTCCATGAGCCAGAGGGCGACCTCGGCGATGCGGACGGGCCACTCGGAGCATTCGATGCCGTGGAACTGGTCCACATTCACGATGGGGAGGAGCTGCTGGCCGCCCGCGGCGGCGGCGATCTCGCGGACGACCTCGATCTCCAGCGCGCGCAGCTCGCGGTAGGCGAGGACGAGGAAATTCCCGCAGCCGCACGCGGGGTCGAGGAACTGGAGCGAGCGGAGCCTTTGATGGAAGCCCTCCAGCCCGCCGCGGCGGCGCGTGGAGGCGTCGGCCTTCAGGCGCTTCCACTCGGCGAGGAGGTCGTCGAGGAAGAGGGAGCGGAGGAGCTTCATGATGTCGCGCTCGCTGGTGTAGTGGGCGCCCTGCTGGCGGCGGGCCTTGTCGCCGAGCACGCCCTGGAAGAGGGAGCCGAAGACGGCGGGGGAGATTTTCGCCCACTGGAAGTCGCAGCAGTCGAGGAGGGCCTTGCGCATGTCCCCCGTGAAGCGCGGGAAGCCGAGGCGTTCGGCGAAGAGGCCGCCATTCACGTAGCGGAAGCCGTAGAAGGGATCGGCGTCGTCGGCGATGCGGTCGGTGGCGGGGTCGTTGAGGCGGTCGCAGAGTTCGTTCAGCCGCGCGCCGCAGTCGGAGCCGTCCTCGCGGGTCTGGGTGCGGATGAACTGGGTGAAGACATCCGGCGCGAAGATGCCGGTATCCTCCGCGAAGAGGCAGAAGAGGATGCGGACGAGGAGGCGCTCCAGTTCGTGCCCGGAGAAGCCGCCGGCCTTGAGGGCATCGTGCAGCTCGCACATGCGGTCGTAGGCCTTTTCATTCGCGGGGTCCTCGGGGTCGAGGCGCACGCGCGTCTGCCCGAGCATGAAGGCGAAGTGGCGGACGTGCTTCGGGAACTCGGCGAGGGCGAAGTGGTGCGGGGCGACCTTGCGCCCGGCGAAGAGGGGCAGCTCGCGGTCCTCCTCCGGCTCCAAATCGTAGAGGACGAAGTGCGCGAAGTCGGAGATGAGGACGAAGCGGGGAATCTCCGCCCAGCGCTGCTCGCGGGTGAGGTCCTCGATGTAGGTGAAGGCCTGCGTCTCCGCGAGGGCGAGGTCTTCACCGAAGCTCTTGTGCTCGACGAGGAGGCGGCCTTTCCAAAGGAGATCGATGGCGCCCTTGTTGCCCTTGAGGTTGCGGACGTTCTCCTCGAACGACGCGAGGGAGGCGCGGCGGAGGCCGAAGACGGCGAAGAAGTCGTTCCAGAAGGTCTGCTTCTCCGCGCTCTCGCTGCGGTCGCCGCGGTGGTCGCGGGAAAAGCGGATCGCGCGGTCGCGGATTTCAGCCCAGGAGAGATGAGGCATGCGCGCGGGGTTAGCGCGCACGCCGGCGCGCACGCCGGCACTTGGCGAGGGTGGAGTGCGGGCGGCGCCGGCTTTTCCGCAAGATAGATACCTACGGACGGGCGTGGGCGCGGACTTGAAAGCAGACACACCCGCCCCATCCCATGAAGCTCCTCCCGCGCCGAGCAGCTCCACGATCTCATACTGCGGGAGCTGCGCCTGCACTCCCCCCACCCCCGGCGGCTCCCACCTCCCCGCCGCGCCGCGGTGCGTCCCTCCCGGAGCCGTCTGAGTGGGCGGAGGTTTGTGGGCTCATGGGCGGAAGCGTCAACCACGCCGCATGACAAAATGCGAACTCAAACTGCCGCCGCAGGTTGAACGGCGCTCGGACCGCGCCGCCCGCCTACCTCACCAGCGCCCTCGCCTTCGATGAGCGCGATGAATTCCGCGCGGTAGCCGTGGGCGTCGGCGCCCCTTGCCCTCGACGGCGAGTTCGCGCACGGGAACTTAACGTGGCGCTGCCCTTGTGCGGCGAATCGCGGAGGAGCATGCCGTAGGCGGCGACGGCGGCGGCGAAGTGGGAAGTCGCGCGTGGATTTCGCCCAGTCCGCGCCGGTTTCCGGTGAGCGGAATTCGAGGAGCCTGCTCGTGTCGCCGTCGGGGGCCTTGTAGCGGAGCTTCAGCGCAGTTCGGGAGACGCGGCTGGCTGCGGGTTGCTGGCTGCTGGTTTCTCCGGCGCGGCAGGCGCGGCGGGCTGGTATTTCAAGGATCCACTTTCGGCGCGGGAGCCCTTCCCGGCGGGCACGATCTCGTAGAGGGCGGTCACGGTGTGGCCGGCGCCGATTTCGCCGGCGTCCTTCCCGTCGTCGTTGAAGTCCTCCTTCGCGAGCAGCCGCTTCTCGTAGCCGATGAGCCGGTAGCCGGCGACCTGCGCGGGATTGAACTCCACCTGGATCTTCACGTCCTTCGCGATGGTGACGAGCGTGCCGCTGAGCTGCTCGACGAGGAGCTTTTCGCCTCCAGCAGCGAATCGATGTAGCCGTATTGGCCGTTCCTCCTTGTCGGCGAGCTGCACGAGCATCGCGTCCTTCAGGTTGCCCATGCCGAAGCCGAGCGCGGTGAGGAAGACGCCGCTCTTCGCCTCGTTCTTCGATGAGGTCGAACAGCGCCTCGCGGCTCGTGATGCCGACATTCCAGTCGCCGTCCGTGCCGAGGATCACGCGGTTCACGCCGCCCTTCATGAAGTTCTTCCTCGCGATCTCGTAGGCGAGCTGGATGCCCGCGCCGCCATTCGTGGAGCCGCCGGCCCCGAGCCGCGCGAGCGCCTGCCGCATCTCCGCCTTGTCGCTGGTGGACTCCAGCACGCAGCTGCTCGCGCCGGCATAGACGACCATGGCCACGCGGTCCTCCTCGCCGAGCTGGTCGATGAGCAGGCCGAGGCTCTGCTTCAGCGAGCGGGAGCCGGTTCGCGGGCTGCATCGAGCCGGGGAGACATCGATGAGAAAGACGAGGCTGCTCGCGGGCGGCGGTCCCTCGCGATTTCGCGGCCTTCAGCCCGATGCGCACGAGGCGGTGCGCGGGCGTCCACGGGCACGCGGCGACCTCCATCGTGGCGGAGAACGGCGCGTCGCCCTTCGGCTGCGGGTAGTCGTAGGAGAAGTAGTTCAGCATCTCCTCGATCCGCACGGCCTCCTTCGGCGGGCGCTGCTGCTGGTTCAGGAAACGGCGCACGATGGCGTAGCTCGCCGTGTCCACATCCGTGCTGAACGTCGAGAGCGGGTTCTCGCGGACGGCGAGGAACGGATTGTCGGCGACCGCCTCGAAGGCATTCGCATTGCCCGCCGCGGGGTGGGTGCCATCTGGAAAAGCACCGGGGCCCGATTCGAAATCGACATTGATGCCGTAGGCGCTTCGGTTCGTCTCGGAAGGCGCCATTGCCCAGTGAGACTTAGCGCGCGCGACCGTGTTTGGTGGAAGCCCAGTCGCTACACCGCCGGAACGATCAGCCGGACTCATGACCCCGCTGAATGTGACGGTTCCACCGACGCTCGCGATCGAATTCGCGCTGCGACTGACTTCCAAGCCGTCGGCATTCCGCGCGGCCCCACTCAGGGTGAGTGTTCCCGCTGCGCTATTCACGATCTCGTGCCTGTCCGTTCTCCGATATGGGCGGGCCCATTCCTTGTCCACTTTCCACTGGGCGATTGACCGCGTGGCGTCGTAGCCGGCACGAGCCGACTGATCCTTGAGATTTGCAACCTCCTCGCGCCCTTTGAGGGCCGCCGCGTTCTTAGGATCGAGCTTGAGCACCTCCTTGTAATTCGCGTCGGCCAGATCATAACGGCCCAGCTCAATGTGACCGGCTGCTGCGACGAACGTGGGTGTGACCGCCTCAATCTTGCCCTGCGATCCCAGTCCATTTCCCTCATGCACGAGCATCGAATCCGGCAGTCCGGGGATCGTTTCGGCGGGGCCCTTCGCGGGGCTGGCATTTGCGAAAGTCACCGAGTTGACCGTAGTCGCGGGCGGAGCGCTCTCCATCTTCGCGAGGGACACCCGTCCGTCTTTGATCAGCACTCCTTCGGCGGTGGAATAGGCGGGCTGCGGATCTGTCACCAGAGGCGGGACGATTCCTCCAGGCACTGCATTCGTCGGGAACTCCGAGCTTGTGACGCCGCTTGCCGTCAATGCAGGCACGGAATGCTCCCGTTTCGTCGCGAAGCGGATCACCCACCCGCACAGGGCAACAATCGCACACGCCGCGGCCGCGGAGAAAATCCACGTGCGGCGCGCGGGCGTGGTGCCTGCGGCGGTCGCGCGCTTTGCCGCGGCCTGCGCGGCCAGCACGCGGTCGCGCTGGGCGGCGGTGAGGGGCTCGCCTTCTTCGGCCCGCAATTCCTCGCGGAGGCGCGCGGCGAGGCTCCGGGTCTCGGCGGCCTCCTCGGCGGCGATAGTGTCGGCGTCGATGAGCGCCTGGATCTCGGCGATCTCGCCGGGGGTGAGGCCCTCGTGTTCGCCGAGGGCGTGGGCGGTGAAGCGGGGATCGTCGGTCTTCATGGTGTGGTGCGGAGGGGCAGATCGAGCTCCGGCGCGGGCTGCTCGCCGAGCAGGGCGCGGAGCTTCCTCAGCCCGGTGTGGATGAGAAAGCCGACGTTCGTCACACTGAGCTTCGTCACGTCGGCAATCTCGCGGTAGGAAAGGTCGTTCTGGAACTTGAGGCGGATGACCTCGCGCTGGTTCGGGCTGAGCGCGTCGAGCAGCCCGAAGACCGAGCCCGCGGCCTCGCGCTGTTCGAGCGCGTCGGACGGTCCGGGCGCGGCGCATGGTCGGTCGTCGGGGAGCGTCATGGGGATGATGCGGCTGTGTTTGCGGAGGTGGTCGAGCGCGCCGTTGCGCACAACGGTGAAAAGCCACGCCTCCAATTGCGGATTTCGGATTGCGGATTGGGGATTGGTTTCCGCCTCCCCGCTGGCGCCAGGCTTGGGCGCCTCGTCTTTCGTCATTCCGCATTCGTCATTCCGCATTCCCACCCCCCCGCCGCGGGCGAGCTTGATGAACGCCTCCTGCACGACATCGCGCGCGGTGTCGAGGTCGCCCACGAGGCTGCCCGCATAGCGGATGAGCGGGCGCTCGTAGCGGTCGAGCAATTCGGTGAGTTCGTGCGGTGCCATTGGGGGAGCGTGGTGATTCTACGGCGCATACGGATGGGCCGCACGGTTTCTTAGGCCGGGGCCGAATTTTGTCCGGAAAACCGGGCGGGGCGGAGATTGGGAACGTGAAGGAATGCACTCCTGCACGGCGGCATCCCGCAGGAGTCGGTTCCAATGTTCGCTCCCCGATCCACCTAGTTTTCCACCCCTTCTGTGCTGGCGGCAGCACCGGAAAACCCTTTTTTGGTCGCGTCGGGTTCCCGGCAGCACCGGAAAACCCTTTTTTGGTCGTGTCGGGTTCCCGACAGCACCGGAAAACCCTTTTTTGGTCGCGTCGGGTTCCCGGCAGCATCAGAAAACCCTTTTTTAGTCGTGTCGAGTTCCCGACAGCACCGGAAAACCCTTTTTTAGTCGTGTCGGGTTCCCGACAGCACCAGAAAACCCTTTTCTAGTCGCGTCGAGTTCCCGGCAGCACCGGAAAACCGTTTTTTACCGACTGCCGGAATCGCGGCAGCGACAGAAAACCACAAATTACCCTGCTTTCGGCCATTTTCTGGAGAATTTGGCCGAAACGCCCCAAACCAAACCCACCGCCGCCGCTCTCAATCCTGCCCCAAGCGCCTCCCGTTTGCCCCGCGGAAGTATTTCCGCACCCCAAACGCTTCCCGTCCGGCGCCCGGAAGTTTTTCCGCGCTCCAAACGCCTCCCGATTGGCGTCGG
This sequence comes from Chthoniobacteraceae bacterium, assembly GCA_044221035.1. Lineage (GTDB taxonomy): Bacteria > Verrucomicrobiota > Verrucomicrobiia > Chthoniobacterales > Chthoniobacteraceae > SXWH01. The sequence continues at coordinate 63,935 of JBGAPU010000023.1, forward strand.
GAAAGCCAGCCACCTGCGGCCTACTCCCCGCACGAGTCCCGGAGGGACATCCGGAAATTAGCCGGTGGTGGAGCGCAGCGAAACCACCGGATCCCCGGACCACCAAATCATCCGCCCCGGATGGGGCGGCGGAACCGCGCCGCTCCAGCATCCGCCGATAGCCGATGACCCCCCGCATTTTCATCGCCCCCGCGCACGATTCCCCGCGCCCCCTCCGGGGCGCATGTCCGTTGTGGGGACGGTGATCCGGTGGTTCCGCCCGCCTCCGGCGGGCTCCACACACCGGCTAATTTCCATCAGCCCTCCGGGCTGCGAGGCATCCCCAGCGGGCGTTCGAGGCATTTCGGCGAGATTATGCTTGGCGCGACGGGAAAGAATCCCTAACCGGGCCGTCATGATTTCCAACACGGAGCGGGTTCATGAAAATGCATCATCGCGGAGGAAGGCCGCGGTCTGCGCGGGGCATCGCCGGTCCCCCTGCTGGCTGCTTGCGGGGCTGGCGCTCGGCCTCCCCGTGTGGCTGGGGAGCACCGTGCGGGCGGATGTGATTTACAACGGCTTCGGCAGCACGAGCGGCCTGACGATCAATGGCAACGCGGCCACCGCGGCGACGGGTGACGGAACGATCCTCCGGCTGACGCCGGCATCGGCTGGGAGGGCGGGGAGCGCATTTTCCACGCTGAAGGTGAGCACCTCCGAGTTCATCAGCGTGTTCAGTTTCCGCATCACCAGCCCGGGTGGGATCATCACGGACAACAACACGGAGTCCGGCGCGGACGGGATTGTGTTCACCGTGCAGAACCAGGCGAACAACGTTGGCGGGTTGGGGCTGGGAATCGGGTATTCCGGGATCACGCCGAGCATGGGTGTGGAGTTCGAC
>JBGAPU010000024.1:0-63376 GCA_044221035.1 Chthoniobacteraceae bacterium
TTCGCGTTGCCGTGCTCGACGGAAAATTCCTGCAGCTTGCACTCGCCCGCCTGGTCGCAGATGGGGCAGTCGAGCGGATGATTGATGAGCAGGAACTCCATCACACCCTTGCGGCATTCCTGCACCATCGGCGAATTCGTGCGCACGCCCATGCCCTCGCTCACGTCCTGCGCGCAGGAAATCTGCGGCCGCGGAATCCACGCAATCTCCGGCTTTCCATCCGCGCCGATGACGGGCTTGCGGTCCGGCGTCATCTTCGGCGTGCCCATTTCGATGAGGCACATGCGGCAGTTGCCGGGTGACGAAAGCTTCGGGTGATAGCAGTAGTGCGGGACGAGCTTTTGCGCCTGCTTGCACGCCTCGATGACGCGCGTGCCCTTCGGAAACTGCATCCAGACGCCATCAATCTGGACATTGACCATCTGCACGGGAGTGGCTGTCGCGGTGCTCATCGAAAAATCAGCGCGTCGCAGCCTCCGCCATGGTTTCGTGTGAGTTGCCGCGCGGGGCATCCACGGCGGCGACCTTGTCCTTCGCGACCAGCTCGCCGGTGTTGTATTCCGGCGGCATCGGCGGCGGGAGCGGCTTCACGGACTTCGCCGCAAACTCCTCGGGGAACTTCGCGAGGAAGCTCTGCACCGGCCAAGAGCACGCTTCGCCGAATGCGCAGATCGTTTTGCCGGCGATGTTGTCGGCAACGTTCTTCAAAGTGGCGGGATCTTTCTCGGTGCCGCCGCCGGCGACGATGCGGTCGGTGATCTTGCGCATCCACTGCGCGCCTTCGCGGCACGGTGTGCACTGGCCGCAACTCTCGTGCGCGTAAAATTCGTTCAGGTTGTTCAGGCTCTCGACCATGTTGCGAGAGTCGTCCATTACCATCACGCCGCCGGAGCCGGCCATGGAGCCGCACGCCGCGAGCGTGTCGAAATCGAGCGGGATGTCGTCCACACCCAGTTCGCGGTCCTTGAGTTTGAAGCGTTCGCCGAAGCGCAGCACTTTCGCCGACGAACCGCCGGGGATGACCGCCTTGAATTTGCGGCCCGGCTTCGGTCCGCCGCACACGTCATTGAGCAATTCGCCGAACGTCATGCTGCCGACCTCGATTTCGTAGTAGCCCGGCTTCTGCACGTCGCCGCTCACGCACACGATGCGCGTGCCGGTGTTGTTCGGCTTGCCGAGTTTCGCGTATTCCGCGCCGCCGCCCATCGCGAGGATGTGCTTCACGTCGCACAGCGTCTCGACGTTGTTCACGATGGTCGGGCACTGGTAGAGACCGAGCACGGCGGGGAAATACGGCGGCTTGATGCGCGGGTAAGCGCGCTTGCCTTCGAGCGACTCGATGAGGCCGGTCTCCTCGCCGCAGATGTAAGCACCCGCGCCGCGATGCACCCAGATATTCAGATTGAAACCCGAGCCGAGAATATTCTGACCGAGGAGACCTTTGCTCCACGCCTCGTTCAGCGCGTTTTCCAAAATGCGCGCGCCCTCGGGAAATTCGCCGCGGATGTATATGTAGGCGAGGTTCGCGCCGACCGCGAAGCACGAGATGATCATCCCCTCGATGAGCTGATGCGGGTCCTGATGGATGATGTAGCGGTCCTTGAAAGTGCCGGGCTCCGACTCGTCCGCGTTGCAGATGAGATACGTCGGCTTCGGCCCGCCGCGCTTGATGAAGCCCCACTTCACGCCGCACGGGAAACCGGCACCACCGCGTCCGCGCAGGCCGGACTTCTTCACTTCCTCGACGATGTCCTCGGGCTTCATCGTGAGCGCCTTCTTGAGCTGCTCGTAGCCGCCGTTACGGATGTAGCAATCAATGTCCGGCGTGTAGCCCGGCTCATCGATGTGCTTGAAAACGATGCGCTTCTCGCGCGGGTGCGCCGGCTTCACCTTCGGCAGCGTCGCGTCGCTCTGCGTCACGCCGAGAAGCTCCGCCGCTTTTTCCAGCGAGATGTTCTCCTTGAAATTGTCGTTCACCATCGCCACCGGCGCGCTGCCGCAACTCGCGAGGCACTCGACGAACTCCATCGAGAAACGACCATCCGGAGAAACCGCAATCGGATTGCCATGCCCCGGATTATGCGGATGCCCGTGGACGACCGTGCGCTTCTGCTCTTCCTCAAATTTCGCGAGGTCAATCCCCGCCGCCGCCGCGACCTTTTTCCGCAGCTCATACGCACCGGCGAGCGCACACGAGAGCGTGCGGCAGATGCGGATGTGCGTCGCGCCCGCGGGCTGGCGGCGGAACATCGGGTAGAACGTCACCAGCTCCAGCACGTTGATCGGCTGCAGCTCCAGCTTCGCCGCGATCCACGTGATCGCCTCGTCGCTGATGTAGCCAAAGCGCTCCTGCCACAGGTGCAGCAGCGGCAGCGAAGCCGAGCGCTTCGACACGGGGTAATGCGTGATCACCTCGTCAATTTTCGCAAGCAGGTCGGCGGGAATGTTCATGCTTCGGCGATTCAGCGGGGCGAGGCGGAGGTTTGCAGTGCGCCCGGAGCGATGACCTTCGGCGCGTCAGCCGGCACCGTCTTCGACTCGTCAAAGGTCGGGATTTTTCCCTGCAGGTTGCCGTCCACAAAGACGAGTTCCACCGTCTTGCCGTCCTGCTCGTAAAACCAACGCGTCACTTCGAGATTCTTCTGAACCAAGACTGGGCGCTTTTCCGTCTCCACGCGCGCGGGCTGGCCGAGAATGCTCTCCACCTCCTTGAGCGCGAGGCCTTCCTTCACCTGCGGGTTCCGGCTCGCGCGCTTCATCGCCACCTCCTGCTGGCGGTTGGCGGCTTCGATGTTGGCGGACGACAATTTCCTCTCGCAGCCTGTGAAGGCGAGTATCGAAAGTAGGACGGTTGCTGAGAATCTGGCGGCGTTGCGCGGCACTGTGGGCGACTAAAACGGGCGGGGGAAAATGGGGCAAGGTGAATTTGTGAAATTTTTCACAAGCGTGGCGGATCGAGCGCGACGGAACCCGCTAATTGCCAACAAAGCTCCTGCCGCAGCCTGCAGCAAAATCTGTTTCACGGCTTCCTTGCAGCCATGGCGTGAACTCTCGCGCGCCCGCCAAAACTCTCTGTCCCGGCGTCTGTGCATTGCGCCTTCCCATTGGCTTTGCCACCCTTGGCCGGATCACCCCTCATGCGGAAATGCCGGCAACTTACAAATCGCCAATCCGCCGGGAAAGATCATGCTCCGCCCACCATCGATCCCCGAAATGAAACTCTCTATCGTCCTCACCCTCGCCCTCCTCCTCTCCTTCATCCACCCCGCGCGCTCCGCCGATGAAAAGCCCAAGCAGAACGCTCCAGCGAAAGCCACCTATGAGGGTGGCGACGGCAGCAGCTTTGAAAAAGCCGTGCTCATCAAAGGCGCCAATGAGCAGACGGGCGTCCACGCCGAATACGAGTGGCTGGCGAAGCGCCATCCCGGATACAAACGCGGCAAGCAGTCCCTGAAGCGAAATTCGGGCAGGATGTTCGACGTGCTCTCGATCACGACCAAGGACGGCAAGGAACTCGACGTGTATTTCGACATCACGGAGTTCTTCGGAAAATTCTGACGTCGCGCCCGCATCATTCGTCATTCGTCATTCCGCGCGTGAGGCGCGCGGCTTGCGTCCCCTTTCCCGCTCCGTCACACCTCGCACATGAATCTCTCCCATCTCCGCGCAGGCATCATAGGCACCGGCTTCATCGGACCCGTCCACCTCGAGGCGCTCAAGCGGCTCGGCGTGCAGGTGAATGCGCTGTGCGGTTCGCGCGACAGCGCTCTGGCGCTCGCGAAAAAGTGGGGCGTGCCCGAGGTGTATGGCGACTACGACTACGAGGCGATGTATGCCTCGCCGAACATTGACGTCGTCCACATCACCTCGCCGAACAAGGCGCACGTCGAGCAAGCGCTCGCGGCGCTGGCCGCAGGCAAGCACGTCGTCTGCGAGAAGCCGCTCGGCATGAACACGGCCGACACGGCGCGCGTGGTGAAGGCGGCGGCGAAAAGCGACCGCGTCTTTGCCGTGAACTACAACTGCCGCTTCGTGCCCGCCGTCCTCCAGATGCGCGCGATGATCGCACGCGGCGACCTCGGGCAGATCATCCACGTGCAGGGGCATTTCTTTCAGGACTGGCTGCTGAAGGAGACGGACTACAACTGGCGCCTGCTCGCGAGCGAGGGCGGCAAGCTGCGCGCCGTCGGCGACATCGGCACGCACTGGATGGACGCGGTGTCGTTCGTCCTCGGCGCGAAGCCCGACGCGGTGTTCGCGGCGCTGGAGACTTTCCACAAGACGCGGAAGCGCCCGCGCGGCGAGGTGAAGACATTCGCCAAGGTGAACCCGAAGGACATGGTGAGCTACGCCGTGGACACGGAGGACTTCGCAAGCGTGCTGCTGCACTACGGCAAGTCCGAGCACGGCCACGCCGACGGCGTGCATGCGAACGCGAGCATCTCGCAGGTCGCCGCAGGCTGGAAGTGCAGCCTCGCCATCGGCGTGTATGGCACGAAGGGCAGCGTGCGCTTTGACCTCCAGGAACCGAACGTCCTCCACATCGGACGCCGCGACACGCCAAACGAAATCCGCCACCGCTGCGCGCCGGGCTTCGACAAGGACATCGCGCATTTCACGGACTACCCCGGCGGCCACGCCGAGGGCTTCCCCGATTCGCACAAGATGCACTACCGCTGCGTGTATGAGCACATCGCCAGCGGCAAACGCACGCCCGCGCTCTTCGCCAGCGCACAGGACGGCCACGAGGAGGTGTGCCTGTGCGAGGCGATCCTGAAGAGCCAGGCTAAGCGGACCTGGGTGAAGGTGTAGCGGCGTCCGATTCCGCACAAAACTTGTCAGATGGGTTTTGCACAGCGGGCGGTTGCTGGTATTCGCAGCGACGTTTTTCCGAGACTCATGAAACGCATTCCCCACCTCCTTACCGCCACTCTTCTCTCCGCCGCCACATTCGCCGCGGAACCCGACACGAAGCCGATTCCTCCCGGCGGGAAGCGGCCTCCGACGAATCCTCTCGAAGACAAGAACCGCCCGGTCGCGAAGGATCCCTCGATGACGCCGGATGAGACGGCCAAGGCGTTCAAGCTGCCACCGGGTTTCAAGGTGCAGGTGGTCACGGGCGAGCCGGACATCGTGCAGCCGATCGCCTACGCGCAGGATGACCGCGGGCGGCTGTGGGTGCTCACGAACACGAACTACCCCGTGTGCCCCGGCAAGCCGCAGGACAGCATCATCATCTTCGAGGATGCCGACGGCGACGGGCGCGCGGACAAGCGCACGGTTTTCTACGACAAGCTCACGTTCTCCAGCGGCATCGCCGTCGGCCACGGCGGCGTGTGGGTCGGCGCGCCGCCGAACCTGCTCTTCTTCCCCCGCAAGGACGACGAGGATGTTTTCAAGGGCGAGCCGCAGGTCGTGCTCGACGGCTGGGGAAATGAGGACACGCACGAGACGCTGAATGACTTCACGTGGGGCCCGGACGGCTGGCTCTACGGCACGCACGGCGTGTTCACTTTCTCCCACGTCGGCAAGCCCGGCACGCCGAAGGAACAGCGCACGGAGATCAACGCAGCGGTGTGGCGCTATCATCCGACGAAGAGGATTTTCGAGCGCTGGGCCGAGGGCGCGAGCAACCAGTGGGGGCTCGACTGGAATGACCACGGCGAGGCGTTTTTCGCGGCGTGCGTGATTCCGCATCTGTGGCACGCGGTTCAGGGTGCCCGCTACCAGCGGCAGGCCGGGCAGCACGCGGACGCGAACACGTATGAGGACATCAAGACCATCGCGTGGGGCCGCTACGAGAAGGCCGGCTACTGCGGCATGATGGTGTATCTCGGCGACCTCTTCCCGCGCGAGTGGCGCGACACGCTTTTCTTCCACGACATCCACATGAACAAGCAGCGCAACGAGCGCGTCGCGCGCGCGGGCTCGGGCTTCAAGAGTGAGCGCAACGTGGATTTCATCGACAGCGGCGACAAGTGGTTCCGCGGCCTCTCGCCGCAATACGGGCCCGACGGCTCGGTGTTCGTGAACGACTGGTATGACAAGGTGCCGTGCCACCAGCAGCGCGAGTTCACCGACCGCACAAACGGGCGCATCTACAAAGTGACGATGGACTCGGTGAAGCCGGTGAAGGTGGACCTCGCGAAAGCGACCGAGGCCGAACTGTTGCAATACCAGCTCCACGCGAACGACTGGTATGTGCGCCACGCACGCCGCATCCTGCAGGAGCGCGGCCTGACGAAGGACGGCACCGCCGCGCTGGAAAAGATCCTCTTCGAAAACAAGGACGACACCCGCCAGCTCCGCGCCCTTTGGGCGCTGCACTGTGGCGGCACTTTGGCCGAGGCGACGGCCGTGCGCGCGCTGAAAGCCGAGAGCGAGTGGGTGCGCGGCTGGGCGGCGACGCTGCTGTGCGAAAGCGGCGATCCCAGCGCGGCCACACTCGTGGAATTCGCGCGCATGGCAAAGGAGGACAAGAGCGCCAGCGTGCGCCTGCGAATCTCCAGCGCAGCACAGCGCATCCCGGTCGCGTCTCGCTGGCCCATCCTCACCGCGCTAGCATCGCATGCCGAGGACGCAGGCGACCCGAATCTCCCGCTCATGCTCTGGTATGCCGCCGAGCCCGCCGTGGCCGCCGACACCGCGAAGGCCGCGGAGCTTCTCTCGAGCTGCCAGATTCCGAAGGTGCAGGAGTTCATCACTCGCCGCATCGCCGCTGGAAAATGAAACGCACGCTCCCGCTAATCATCGCACTCGGCCTCGCTGTCGCCACTACCGCGCAGGACAACTCGAAGCTCGACGTGCTCGTCGGCGTGCTCGGCAAAATCCAGGCGCCGACACAACAGGCCAGTATCCTCAAGGGCATGCGCGACTCGCTGCAGGGCCAGCGCGGCCTCGCGGAGCCGAAGGGCTGGGCGGACGTTTACGCCAAGCTCAAGGACAGCCCCGACGCCACGGTGCGCGAGCACGCGCAGGCGCTCGCGGTGATCTTCGGCGGCAGCGGCGCGCTCGATGAAATGCGCAGGAAGCTCGCCGACGCGAATGCGCCGCTCGACGCGCGCCGGCAGGCACTCGACGCGCTCGTCGCCCAGCGCGACGCCGGCTCGCTCGACGCGCTGCTGAAGCTCGTCGCCCAGCCCGGACCGCTGCGCGAACCCGCGCTGCGCGGACTCGCGAGCTACGACGACCCGCGCGTCGCACAGACGGCTGCCGACACTTTTGCCACGCTGGACAGCATCGAAAGGCGCTCGGCCATCCAGGCGATGCTCGCGCGCCCGAGCGGCGCGAAAGTTTTCACCGCCGCCATCGAGGGCGGCAAACTCCCGAAGACCGAACTCACCGCCCCCATCGCGCGGCAAATCCAGGGACTGAAGGATGCCACGCTCGACGCATGGCTCGCGAAGAACTTCGGCGCTGTCTCCGCGCCGAATGAAGACAAGAAGAAGCTCATCGCGAAATACAAGGAGTTCGTGACGACCGACCTCATGCTCCGGGCCGACGCGCAGCACGGGCGCGCGCTTTTCGCGCAGACCTGCGCGGCGTGCCACACGCTCTTCGGCACCGGCGGAAAAATCGGGCCCGAGCTGCCCGGCTCATTTGAGGATCTCGACTACCTGCTGAACAACATCCTCGATCCGAATGCGATCATCGGGAAGGACTACCAGCAGACGTTTGTGAAGACGAAGGACGGCCAGATTGTCGCCGGCATCGTTGCGGAGGACAATGACCGCGCCATCTCGCTGAAGACGCTCGGCGGCGGCATCGTCACCGTGCAGCGTGCGGATGTCGCATCCACCGAAGTGAGCCCGCTGAGCATGATGCCCGAGGGTCTGCTCACGCCGCTGCATGAGCCCGACGTGCGCGATCTTTTCCTCTACCTGCGGCAGAAGCGCCAAGTGCCGATGCTCGTCACGGCGGCGAATGCGATCGACTTCTTCAACGGCAGCGACCTGCGCAACTGGGTCGCCAATGCCAGCAAAAACCACGTCGAGTCATGGCGCGCGGAAAAGGGCGAAATCATCGGCACCGGCAACGCCACCGCACCTGTCTCGCTCACGAGTGAAATGATCGCAGGCGATTACAAGCTCACCGCACAGGTGCGCATCCGCGGCGAGAAAGCCGTCGCCGAAATCGTGCTCTGCGGCGAGCGCGATGCGTCCGGCTTCCATGGCATCACGCTAAGCTTCGGCGGCCCGACTGCGCTCGCGCTCGTGGACTACCGCGCCGCGGCGGATGCAGCCATCAAGCCCGGCAGCTGCGGCATCGGCGACAACCAGTGGCACGCAATTGAAATCACCCGCAAGGCCGGCCGGCTCACCGTGAGCGTGGACGGCAAATTGGAATTCGACCTCGAAGACCCGCGCCACCGCCGCCGCGTCTCACCGTCATTCCACCTGCTCGGTGAAGGCGCGGAGCTGCGCGTGAAGGCGCTGAAGATTCAGCCGCTCTAAACGCGGCTACTTGATCATCTTTGCGAAGTCCGCCCGAACGGCCTTCACCTTCTTCTCGTCCTCGTTGCAGAAGACGACACCGGTGAGCTTGTTGAGCTGGTAGCACTTCAGCGTGAACTTCCGCTTCTTCTCGCGGTCACCCTCCATCTCCACCCGCGTCGGCGGGCGTGTGAAGTCGCCGACGAAATCGAAGTCGAGGTCGAACACGCTGCTGCGGTGCCACGGGATGTAGGTGAAGTTCACCATCTTCTTCGCGGCCATGTTGTAGCCGGCGGCCTTGCCCATCGCGAGCGCGGCGTCCCAGTGCTCCTCGCGCCGCATGCCGCCGAGGACGGGGTTCGGATAAAGTGCGATGTCGCCGGCGGCGAAGATGCCGAGTTCGTCGCTCTCGAGGCGCTCGGTGACCGGGCAGCCGTTCTGCGACCAGAGCGGCGAGGCGGAGACGAGCTGGAGGTTCGGCTCGGCGCCCATCGCCACGATGGCAACGGTGGTGTCCATGCGCTGCCCGCTCTTCGTCTGCACGCGCTGGAGGACCGTGCGGCCCTCGAAGCCGTTCAGGTGCTCATTCACCATGATCGTCACGCCGTTGCTCTCGAGGTAATTGGTGAGCCACACTGCGGTCTCGTGATCGAGGTGGCGCGTCCACACCGCTGACGAGCGCGTGATGAGCGTCACATTCAGCTTCAGCTTGCGCAGAAGGACCACGCTTTCCGTGGCGACGAATCCGCCGCCAACGACCACGACATTCTTCTCCGTCTCCAGAACCTCCCGGAGCGCAGCGATGTCGCGTCCGGCGCGGAGATAGAAGACATTGCCGAGGCTGGCTCCGGCGACAGCGGGGCGGCGGGCGCGGCTGCCGGTGGCGAGCAGCGCCTTCTCAAACTTCACGGCCTGGCCGCTGGCGAGCACGGCAGCGCGCTGCTCGATGCTGAACTGGTTGACGATCGTGTTCAGGCGCAGCTCCACCTTCATCCGCGAGAACCACGCGGGGTCGCGCACGAAGAGTTTTTCCAAGGGCTTTTCCTTGGCTCCAAGCACTCCGGGCAGGAGCTCGGGGCGGTCCACTCCGGGGTTCGGTTCAGCGCTGATCACCATGATGCTTCCGCGCTTGTCCACGGAGCGAATGGCTTCACACGCTGCCACCCCGGCAGCGCCAGCACCCACGATGAGGTAGTCGCGGCGAATCATCTGACGAAGGGAGATAGCGGGGGTGCCGGGTGCTTTACTAGACAAAAATACATCCCCTTGTTTTCCCCGCCCCGCCCGCTAGAAAAAGCCCCCCCGGCCCGTGATTTCCATCCGCATCGAAAACCTCACCAAGCGCTTCGGCGAGAGCACGGCGCTCCACTCGCTGAATCTCACCATCGGGCCCGGCGACATTTTCTTCCTCCTCGGCCCCAGCGGCTGCGGAAAAACGACGCTCCTGCGCAGCATCGCGGGCTTTTACCAGCCGGACGGCGGCAAGATTTTCTTCGGCGACGAGGACGTGACCTCGCTGCCGCCGCACCAGCGCAACACGGGCATGATGTTCCAGAGCTACGCCCTGTGGCCGCACATGACGGTCGCACAGAATGTCGCGTTCGGCCTCGAGGAGCGCCGCGTGCCGCGCCCGGAAATCGAGGCGCGCGTGGCGGGGGCGCTCGAGTCGGTGAAGATGGCCGCCTACGGCGCGCGCAAGATCAACCAGCTCTCCGGCGGCCAGCAGCAGCGCGTGGCGCTCGCCCGCGCGATGGTCATCCGCCCGCGATGCCTCCTCCTCGACGAGCCGCTGTCGAATCTCGACACCAAGCTCCGCATCGAGATGCGCGGCGAAATCCGCCGCATCTGCAAGGAGGCGGGCCTCACCGCGATCTACGTCACGCACGATCAAAAGGAGGCGCTCAGCGTCGGCGACCGCATCGCAGTGATGGAGGGCGGCCACATCCGCCAGGCCGGCGCGCCCGCGGAGGTGTATCGCCGCCCGGCGTCACGCTTCGTCGCGGACTTCATGGGCGAGACGAATTTCATCGAGGGCAGCGTGATCAAGGCGGGCACGGAGCCGGTCATCGAGACGGAACTCGGGCACTTCACGGGCACGGCGCACGGCTGGCTGCCCGCGCCGCTCCAGCGTGTCATTCTCAGCATCCGCCCGGAGGCGCTGCGGCTCCACACGTCTGCACCACCGGTGAATGCGATCAGCGGCACCATCCGCGAGCGCGTGTATCTCGGCGAGATGGCGCAATACCGCTTCGACGCCGGCCCGCAGACGCTGAAAGTCTTCGAGTTGAACCCGCGCTTCGCCTTCGGCAGCGAGCAGGCAGCGCTCTTTGCCAGCGCCGAGCCGGACGACGTGGTCGTGCTGCCCGCCTAGCGAAACTCGCGCATGGGAAAAACGCTCGCCCTCCTCGCTGCGATTCTCGCCGTGGTGCTCGGCCCGATCATCCTGCGCCCGCGCGGTGACAGCGCGGCACTGCGCGGCGAGGACACCGTCATCGTCATCACGCCGCACAACGAGGCCATCCGCGCCGAGTTCGGCGAGGCGTTCCGCGAGTGGTATCGGAAGAGGACCGGCCGCACCGTGCTCGTGGACTGGCGCACGCCGGGCGGCACGAGCGAGATCTACCGCTACCTCGAGGGCGCCTACACCGCGGCGTTTGAAAACCACTGGCGCGGCAAGCTCGGCCGCGATTGGAACAACGACGCGCAGCAGGGTTTCATGGATTCAAAGGCCGCGCTCGGCGCCTCACCCGAAACCGACACCCCGCGCCAGGCCGCGCGCCGCGCGTTCCTCGCGTCGTCGCTCAGCAGCGGCATCGACGTCTTCTTCGGCGGCGGCGCGTATGATTTCCAAAAAGCCGCGGGCGCCGGGATGCTCGCCGACTGCAGCTACGTGCGCGCGCACCCGGAGCTGTTCGGCATCGGCAAACCCATCCCGCCCATCGTCGGCGGCGAACGCTACTACGACGAGGGCGGCCTGTGGATGGGCACGGCGTCGGCGGCCTTCGGCATCGCGTGCAATCTCGACCAGCTCGCGCGCCGCGGGCTGCCCGAGCCGCACCTGTGGAGCGACCTCGCCGACCCGCGCTACTTCCGCTCGCTCGCGCTCGCGAATCCCACGCAGAGCAGCTCGTCGAACAAGGCGTTCGAGATGCTCATCCAGCAGCAGATGAACCTCGTCGCCGCCGAGCGCGGGAAGGACGACGCGGCGACCACCAGTGAAGGCTGGCAGCGCGCGATGCGCCTCATCCAGCGCGTCTCCGCAAACGCCCGCTACTTCTCCGACTCCTCGGCAAAGATCGCCCTCGACATCGAGGCCGGCGAAGCCGCCGCGGGCATGACGATCGACTTCTACGGCCGATTCCAGAGCGAGACCGTGCGCCGCGCCGACGGCTCCTCGCGCATCCGCTACAACGACGCGCAGGGCGGCACGAGCTACGGCGTGGACCCCATCGCCCTCCTGCGCGGCGCACCGCACCGAGAGCTTTCCCTCGCCTTCATCGAGTTCGTCATGGGCGAAGGGCAGAAAATCTGGTGCTACCGCGCAGGCGAACCCGGCGGCCCGCGCCACCACTCGCTGCGCCGCCTCGCGATTCTGCCCGAGCTTTACTCCGATGCGCACCGCGCGCACCGCAGCGACCCCGACGTCCTGCCCTACGAGGCCGCGAAGCTCTTCGCCTACGACGGCAAGCGCACCGGCCCGCTCTTCGGCACCATCGCATTCGTCGTGCGCGTGATGTGCATCGACCCGCACAAGGAGCTCACCGCCGCGTGGCGCGCGCTCTGCGATGCAAGGGAGCGCACCGGCGCCTTCCCGCCTGACGCACTCGCGGCATTCGAGGATGTCTCCCATGTGGACTACGCCACCGCCTCGACACGCATCCGCGCCGCAATCTCCGACGGCTCCAGCAAGATCGAGCAGGTGCGGCTCGCAAAGGAACTCGCCGACCGCTTCCGCGCGAACTACGAGCGCGCCGAGCAACTCGCCCGCGAAGGCAAGTAGCGCGGCTCCGGAGCGCCGGGCCACGACGTGGACGTCAGTGGTTGAAGATGAACTCCCGGCTGCTCATCAGCGCCCAGAGCACATCCTCGACCACCGCGCGCTGCTCCTCCTTTGGCACTGCAAGCGCGGACTCGACGGACTGCACCTCAGCCGCGGCCGGCCTGCGTCCAAGGGCCGCGAGATATGCGTCTTCGAGCCACTGGGCGGCGGGCTGCCTTGATGCGATCACCTTCGCCGCGAGGCTCGACGCGTCGCGCAGCTTCGCGTTCAGCGTGTCGCCGTTCGCGATGTGCAGTGCCTGCGTCACATTCGGCTCCTCGGTGCGCTCGCACTCGCATGTCTGCTCGCGCAGCGGGCGGCCGAACACGCGCGTGAAGTAGCTGTCCGTGTTCACGTCTGGCAACTGCACCGCGCGCCAGCCAGCGGGGAACGCATCGCCCCGGTCGCCCTGGTCATACGGATTCTTCGTGCGGAAAGTCGTCGGCACCTGCGTGACCTGCGCGACGGCGTCATGCAGCACCTCGGCCATGAGCCGCTTCGGGTAGTAGCGCGAGTAGAAGCGCGTGTCGTCCCTGTTCCCCGCGAGCGCCACGCTGCTGCGCTGGTAGGTCTCGCTCTGCAGGATCTCCCGCATCAGCGCGCGCAGGTCGTAGCGGTGCTCGCGCAGCCATTTCGCCGCGGCGGAAAACAGCGCCTCGTTGCTCGCCGGGTTCGTCTCGCGGATGTCGTCCACGGCCTCCACGAGCCCGACGCCGAAGAAGTTCGCCCACACGCGGTTCGTGATGGCGCGGGCGAAATACGGATTCTCCGGCCCCGTCAGCCACTCCACCAGAGCCTCGCGCCGGTCGCCGGCAAAGTCCCCCGCCAGCGTCTTTCCACCGAGCGGACGCGGCACCTGCGGCCTGCCCGTCAGCGGCTGCACGAGGTCGCCGTCGTCCGCCGCGAACACCACCTTGTCTCCATCGCCGCCCGCGCCGTTCTTGAACCGCACCCGCGAGAACAGATTGGCGTAGCCGAAGTAGTCGTCGTTCGTCCACTTCTCCATCGGGTGGTTGTGGCAGCGCGCGCAGTTCGTCGAGATGCCGAGGAAAGTCACCGCCGTCTTCTCCGACAGGTCGCGCGGGTCCGGCGTCATCACGAAATAATTCGCCGCGCCGTTCTCCAGCGTGCTGCCCCGCGCGAGCAGGAGCTGCCGCGCGAACTTGTCCCACGGCGTGTTCGTCGCCACCTGGTCGCGGATCCATTTGTAATACGCCCACACCGCCGGCAGCGGCAGCTTGCGCTTCGTCACGAGCAGCAGGTCGCTCCACTTGTAGGCCCAGTAGTCCGTGAACTCCGGCCTCTTCAGCAGCTCCTCGATCACCCGGTCGCGCTTGCCCGTGCTCGCGTCCGCGAGAAAGGCGCGCACCTCCTGCGCCGTCGGCAGCACCCCGATCGTGTCGAGATGCGCGCGCCGCAGGAATTCCTCGTCCGTGCAGCGCGCCGACGGCGGGATGTTCAGGTCGCGCAGCTTCTCCAGCACGAGATCATCGATCCAGTTCCGCCGCGGCGCACCCGTGAACACCTCCGGCGCCACGCTGTTCCCGAACGGCGACTCCACCGTCGCGAACGTGATCTTCTGGAGGAACCAAGCCGTCACCGCGCTCTCCCCGTGGCCGATCACCGTCACCTTCCCGTTCTCGTCCACGTTCGCCACCGTCTGGTTCGTCGCCGTGTATTTCGCGTAGCGCGTCACGTCCTCGCTGTGCCCGTCGGAAAAGTGCGCCTTCACCGCAAACTGCCGCACCTCGCCCGCCTTCATCCTCGCCATCGGCGGCACCACCTCGATGCGCTCGATGCGCACGTCGTCCGCCCTCGGCCCCGGCGCGCCCTGCGCGACCCACTCCACCAGCGTCTCCCACTCCGGCGAATGCACCTTGAACCGCTCCCCGCCCTTGTGCGGCACCGCCGACGTCGCCTTCATCAGCAGCAGCGACCGCGCGGGATCCGTCGTGCTGATGCGACGCCCGAACGCCCCGCGCGTCAGCGCGAGAAAGTCCCCCTCGTTGTCATACCCCCGCAGCGACAGGCGGAATCCCCCCTGCCCCGCCGCCGCCCCGTGGCAGGCGCCCGACGAGCACCCCGCCTTCGCGAGGATCGGCTGCACATGGTTGCGGAAGGACACCTCCGCCGCGCCGAGCGGCAGCGAAAGCGCGAAAAGGACGGGGAGCAGGCGGTTCATCGGAAGCTACGACACGCTACCCGCCGCTTCCTTGGGCCGCAAGGCGCGATGCCACCTTCCGCACCAGCCGCGCCGCGATGTGCGCAAGCCACCCGCCCAGGCGGAACCGCTGGCGCCCCCCGGACCCATCCCGCTCCTCCGCATGGCGACCCACCATTGCCACCCCTTTTCCGCCGCCATTCCGGATCGCCACAGGCTCCCGCGCCCGGCATTCCTTCCCCGGCTTCTCCGCCAACTCCCCATCGTCCTGCCCGGGCCTCCCGCCGTCGCCACCCGACGCGGGCTCGGCGGCGGAATTCGGAAATGGCTCGGGATCCCGCGCCAGCTCCGCGCAGTGCGCGCAGGGCTGAATCCCATGGAGACAGGCGACACGACGGCGCCGGGGAGGACGACTGGATGGTTGTGATTCGGGCATGGATGACCTTTCACCCCCGGATACGCCTCCCGGCGCAAATCGTTACACGGTTTTTGCGAAATGTTGGAAATGCGTGACATTGGCACCGCACGCCGCCCCATCCGCACACGGTCCCATCCACACGACCCCGGGACACTCCCGAGCCCCCCTTCCCGCCCTACCGGACCCCGCATTGCCATGGCCGGTGGCCGCCGGGGACATGGCCGGTGCAGACGAGACACATGGCCGGTGCAGACGAGACACATGGCAGGTGCGGATGAAACACATGGCAGGTGCGGACGGGACACATGGCAGGTGCGGACGGGACACATGGCGGGTGCGGACGAGACACATGGCAGGTGCAGACGGGACACATGGCGGGTGCGGATGAGACGCACGGCAGGGTCCGACGCACCATCCCGGCACTAACGCCTCATTTCACCCCAAAAACGCCCATTTCACCCCAAGCCCGTCAAGACCGCTCCCGCCCCCGCTGAATTCCGCAATCCACATTCCCCTGCCCGCGCTCATATCCGCCCCTAAACCGCCCATTCCGCCCCAACCCCCGTCAACCCAAACCCGCCCAACCTTCGCCATTCCGTCATTCGTCGTTCGTCATTCCCTCCCCTTCCACCATGCCCTACGACCCCGATTACCCGCAGGACGGCGACGCCCCCGGCGCCCACCCCATGCGCGAGCAGCTCAACGCGCTGCACGATGAAATCCTCGCCGTCCCCCAGCGTCCGCCCGGACCGCAGGGGCCGCAGGGGCCCGAACCGCACAGTTCCGGAGAGCTACGCTACCGTGCCCGCGGGCGCATGCCGCGCGGCGCTCACGCTCGGGGCAGAACGAAGACCTGCTCCGTGCATTCCCCGTCACGGAAGACGGCGCGCCGGGTTTCGCGGCACTGGAAGCCAAGCCGCCCGAGCAGCCGGATGCAGGGGGTGTTCCGGGCATCGGTGAGGGCGCGGACCTGTGAGACGGGGGTGGGCGAGCCGGGAATGCGGTGAAGCGAAGGGGACGGGAGACACGCGGGGCATGGGCGCAGGGCAGGCCGTGAGTTCCCCTTGTGGACTTCGTGCCTTCGTGGTGAGTGCCAAGCGCGGCGCTACGCCTGGCCGACGGCGAGGACGAGCTTGCCGAGGGTGCCCTTGGCGTCGCCGTAGAGCATGCCGGTGTTGTGCTTGGTGAAGAGGGGGTTTTCGATGCCGGCGAAGCCGCGGCCCTTGCCGCGCTTGAGGACGATGACGGCGCGGGCGAGGTCCACGTCGAGGATGGGCATGCCGGCGATGGGGCTCTGCGGGTTGTCGCGGGCGTCGGGGTTCACGACGTCGTTGGCGCCGATGACGACGGCGACGTCGGTGTTGGGGAAGTCGGCGTTGATCTGCTCGAGCTCGAAGAGCTGGGAGTAGGGCACGTCGGCCTCGGCGAGGAGGACGTTCATGTGGCCGGGCATGCGGCCGGCGACGGGGTGGATGGCGTATTTCACCGTGACGCCGCGCTCCTCGAGGGTCTTGGCGAGCTCGCGGACGGTGTGCTGGGCCTGTGCGGTGGCCATGCCGTAGCCGGGGACGAAGACAACCTGCCGGGCGTAGGCGAGCTGCGTGGCGGCGTCGTCGAGCGCGATCTCGCGCGGCTCGCCGCCGTCGGCCGCGGCGGCGGAGCCGGTGGTGGTGCCGGCGAAGGCGCCGAAGACGACGTTGGTGATGGAGCGGTTCATCGCGCGGCACATGAGGACGGAGAGGATGAAGCCGGAGAAGCCGTTGAGGGTGCCTGCGATGATGAGGACGTTGTTGTTGATGGCGAAGCCGGTGGCGGTGGCGGCGAGGCCGGCGTAGGCATTGAGGAGGGACATCACCACGGGCATGTCGGCGGCGGCGATGGGGAGCACGAGCATGAGGCCGAAGACGAGCGACAGCGCGAGCATGAGCCAGAAGGCGAGCGCGGCGCCGGGGACGCACACGGCCCACGCGAGGCAGCCGAGGGAGGCGGCGAGGATGCCGAGATTGATGAAGAACTGCCCGCGGAACATGATGGGCTGGCCGCGCATGAGCTCCTGGAGCTTCGCGGCGGCGATGACGCTGCCGGTCGTGGTGAGCGCGCCGAGGAAGACTTCGAGGCCCAGCGCAATCATCGTCACGGTGGGAATGTCCGCGCCGTGCCGGGCGTATTCCGCGATGCCGACGAGCGTGGCGGCGAAGGCGCCGAACGCGTGCGAGAGCGCGGTGAGCTGCGGCAGCGCGGTCATGGCGACTTTCTGCGCAAGCACGCCGCCGATGGCGCCGCCGATGACGAGGCCGACGAGGATCCACTCAAAGCGGACGATGTCCTTGTGCAGCAGGGTGCCGATGATGGCGAGGAGCATGCCGACCTCGGCGAGCTTCATGCCGCGGCGTGCGGTGTCCGGATGGCTGAGGCTCTTCAGCCCGATGATGAAGAACACCGAGGCGAAGAGGTAACAGAACTCGACGAAGTAGTATTCCATCGGTGGCTACTCCTTCGCCGCGGACGGCGTGGCCTTCTCCTTCTGCTGCGGCGCGTCCTTCCGGCGGAAGAACTTGAGCATGCGCTCAGTGATCCAGAATCCGCCGACGACATTGATGGTGGCGCAGATGACGGCGGTGACTCCGAGGACAGTGCTGAGGACGCCGTGGTTGCCGCCGGCGGTGACGAGCGAGCCGACGAGCGAGATGCCGGTGATGGCGTTCGTCGCGGACATGAGCGGCGTGTGCAGCAGCGGGGGCACGCGCGAGATGACGAGGTAGCCGAGGAACGCCGAGAGGGCGAAGACGTAGAGGCCGGAGATGAGGGGGTTCATGCGGATGCGAGGGCGCGGATGCGTTCGTGGGTGATTTCGCCGCCGTGGGTGACGAGGCACTCGCGGAGCACGTCGTTCGCGGGGTCGAGGCGGAAGGCCTTCGCGGCGCGGTCCCAGAAGTGGTCGAGGAGGTTCACGAGGTTGCTGGAATACATGGCGCTCGCGGCGCGGGGGACACGGCCGGCGAGGTTGCGGCAGCCGATGATGCGCACGCCGTTGATGATCACGTCCTCGTCGGGCTTCGAGCCCTCGACGTTGCCGCCGGTGTCCACCGCCATGTCCACGACGACGGTGCCGGGCTTCATCTTCGCGACCATCGCGGCGGTGATGATGACGGGCGCGCGCCGCCCGAAGACCTGCGCGGTGGTGATGATGAGGTCGGACTGCGCGCAGCGCTGCTCCATGACTTCGCGCTGCTTCGCGAGCTGCTCGGGGGTGAGCTCCCTCGCGTAGCCCTGCGCGGTCTGGCCGGTCTCGCCGAGGTCCACCTTGACGAATTTCGCGCCGAGCGACTTCACCTGCTCCTCGACGACGGGCCGCGTGTCGAACGCCTCGACGACCGCGCCGAGGCGCTTCGCGGTGGCGATGGCCTGGAGACCCGCGACGCCGACGCCGATGATGAAGACCTTCGCCGGCGGGATGGTGCCCGCGGGCGTCATCATCATGGGGAAGATGCGGTCGATGCGGTTCGCGCCGAGCAGCACGGCGGCGTATCCCGCGAGGCTGGCCTGCGAGCTGAGCGCGTCCATCTTCTGCGCGATGGTGGAGCGGGGAATCATCTCCATGCAGATGGCGCTCGCGCCCGCCGCGGCGAGGGCCTTCACCGGCGCGATGTCGGCGAAGGGATCGAGGTAGCTGATGTGGATGCAGCCGCGCTTCAGCGCCGAGACCTCGACGGCGGGCGGCTTGCGCAGGCGCAGGACGATGTCCGCGGAGCCGAGAGCCTGCATCTTGTCGGTGACGATTTCCGCGCCGGCATCGCGGTATTCGGAGTCGGGGAAGTTCGCGCCCGCGCCCATGCCGGCCTGCACGCCCACGCTGGCGCCGAGCGCGATCAGTTTCACGACGCTGGCGGGGACGAGGGGGACGCGGTGCTCGGTGGTTTCGGTTTCTGTGGGGGCAAATATCCGCATCGCGTGAGTGCAATGCACCATTTGCCCGGCGCGCGTGAATCAAAAAATGATTCAGGGCTTCTCCGCGCGGGTCATGCGCAGCGGGCCGCCGGGGCGTGCATCGGTGAGCGCGGCGTCGCGGATCACCGGCACGCCGTTCACGAGCACGTGCGCGAAGCCCTCGGCGTAGTGGTGCGGATCCTCGAAGGTCGCCGGATCGCGCACCTTCGCCGGATCGAAGACGACGATGTCCGCCCAAGCGCCCGGCTTCAGCACGCCGCGGTCGCCGAGGCGGAATGTCTGCGCGGGGAGCGACGTCATGCGCCGCACCGCCTCCTCGATGGTGAGCACCTTCAGCTCGCGCACGTAGCGGCCGAGCACGCGGGCGTTGTTGCCGTAGCTGCGGGGATGCGGGACGTCCTCGCCGAGGACGCGCGGGCCGCCGTCGCTCGCGATCATCGTGAGCGGATGGCGGAGAAACGCCTGCACGTCGTCCTCGCTCATCCCGTGGAAAACCGCGCCGCCGCCGCCCTGCCGCTCGATGTCGAAGAGGAGCTCGATCTGGTCCTCGAGGGAGTCGCTGCCGCGCTTGAGCTTTGCAGCCTCGGGGATCGTCTTCCCATTCAGCGAAGGGTCGGCGGCGAAGCGCGCGATGACGACGTAGCTGTAGTCCTTCCGGCCCTGCCTCTCGCGCATGCGGCTCATCTCCGCGACGATGTCCGCCTTCTGCGCGGGATCCTCGATGCGCGCGATGAAGTCGGCGCGCTTGCCGGCGCGCGCCTTGTCGGGGATGAGCTGCGCGAGGCCGGTGCTCGACGCGGTGTAAGCGTATTGGTCATGCGTGGTGGCGAGGCCCTCGGCGCGCGCCTTGTCGAGCATCCCGAGCACCTTCGCCGTCATGCCCCACGCGCTCGGGCCGCTGAGCTTGATGTGCGAGACCTCCGCGCGGATTTTTGCCTCCCGCGCGATGCGGATGAGCTCCTCGACGGCGCCGAAGATCTTCAGCGTCTCCGCGCGCATGTGGCTGGCGTAAATACCGCCGTAAGCGGAGGCGACCTTCGCCAGCGCGATGAGCTCGCCCGTCTCGGCAAACGAGCCGGGGACGTAGATGAGCCCCGTGCTGAGGCCGACCGCGCCGTCCTTCATCGCCTGATCCACGAGCGTCTTCATCGTCTCCAATTCATCGGCGGTCGGTGCGGCAACAATGGCACCGCCCATGGCCTGCCGGCGCACGGAGTTGTGGCCGATGAGCGTTGCGACGTTGATGGCCACTTTCGCCTCGTCGAGTTCGGAGAAGAACTTCGCGACGTCCGTGCGCGACTCGCCGCAGTTGCCGGTGACGATGGTCGTCACGCCCATGCGGAGGAAATTCTCCGCAGCGGGAACCTTCGCGACGTTCTCCGAGTGCGTGTGGACGTCGATGAAGCCGGGCGCGGCGACCTGGCCGTGTGCGTCGATTTCCGTGGTCGCGCTGCCGTTGACCGCGCCGAGCTGCGCGATGCGTCCGCCCTTCACCGCGATGGAGCCTTCGCGCGCCGGGCCGCCCGTGCCGTCCACGATGCGCGCGTTGCGGATGATGATGTCGAAGTCCGCCGCTGCGGCGAGGGCGGTGCACGACAGCAGGAAAAGGAGGGAGCGGATCATGGTGTCGGATGAAACCGCGCGGGCAGCGGATGTCCACGCGCATTTGCCCGGCGCCGCGGCGCGCGTGGCGCGGCTGAATCTCAGCAGCGGCGGCGGCGCCCGGCGACGACGAGGAGTCCACCGAGCAGCAGGGCCGCGGAGGTTGGTTCCGGTGTGGGAACCGTGTCCCAGCCGATCGCATCCATCGCCGTGATGTCGATCACGGTGGGATCGGCCATGATGCCGGGGCCGAAACCGGGGTTCAGGATGGCGCCGACACCCGCGGAGAAGTGGCTGGCCTGCGAACCGTCGCCGTGCTCCGCGCCGGTGGAGAACGCGGCAATGATGGTGGCCCCTTCATCGATGGAGAAATACGGCTTCGGCTCGAACGTCGCGGGCGCGGGGCCGAAGCGCCAGTCGTTCACCGCGCCGGTCGTGGGCTGGCTGGGAGCCGTGATGGACTCGGCATGGTAGCGGTAGAGATCGAGCACGGTGAAGATGGCCGTTCCAGAGAGGTCGTGCGGATTGTCCGGTGCGCCGTCGCCGGCATAGTCCACGTCGTCCACGCCGCTGAAGAATCCCATCGAGTGGCCGATTTCATGGATCATGATGCCCGTGAAGTCGAAGAGCCCGGGACCGATGCCGTCGCCGCGGGTGAAGTCGAACGCGGGAATCTTCGCCGGGTTGATCGTGATGGTGCCGTCCGCGCCGGCCGCTCCGTCGGTTGCGCCGAGAAGGCCGAGGGCCTTGAGGTTCGGGCGCGTGACGGTGAGGGTGCTGTTCCAGAGGCCGGTGGTCGCGCCGCCGAGGCGGATTTCCGGCGATGGCACCGTGGTGGTGGAGGTGTCGTGCGTGAGCGCCTCGATCTTCGGTCCCGGCTGGAGCGAGGCGGTCGCGGTCGCGTCCGTGGGCGAGTGTGAGTCCGCAAAGAGCGCGGTCTTCACGCTCGTGTAGGTGGCGGACATCTTCACCGCGGTGGCTGCGGCGAAGACGGAGGATGGCAGCCCTGCATCGAGATCCACCATGAGTTTCACGGTGATCGGATCGAAGAGACCGGCGCTCCACTTCGCGCCCGCGGAGGTCATCCCCGCTCCGATGGCTGTGGCGGTCGCCGGGGCGGAGCCGAAAAGCGCGACCATGCCCGGCCCGTAGCTGAACTCAAAAGTGAGCTGCGCACGCGCGTGCGGAGCCGCCGCCGCGAGGAGCAGCAGCACTGTGAAGAACCTCATGAGCCCGGCGGTGCGTGTGGCGTTCGGTTTCACGGGTGGCTAGGGAAGCCGCATGACACGCTCGTTTCCGAAGGCTGGCAAGGTGATTTTTCCGTCGTCAGTCCCCGGTCTTTGCGCCTTGCGCGGGAAGTCCTGCGGCGCTGTCCGCGGGAAACAAAAGCCCGGCATCCGAGCAGAGCACGGACGCCGGGCTTGTGGGAATCAGACGCAATCAGCCTTAGGGATTCGGGCGGGGTGCGCCGTCAGGACGGGGCGCGTCGCCGGGAGGGCGTTCGCCACGCTCCGGACGGGGGCCGCCTTCCGGGCGGGGTCCACCCTCGGGCCGCGCACCGTCGCGGGGGCCTTCACCGCGGGGAGCGCCGGGAGGCGGGCCGGCACGCTCGGGGCGCGGGCCGCCATCACGCGGGGCGTCAGCGTGCGGGCGTTCCCCATCACGAGGGCGCTCGCCGCGCGGACGCTCGCCATCGCGGGGACCACGGGTCTCAGGACGCGGACCGCCGTCACGCGGGCCACGGGCTTCGGGGCGCGGCGCACCGGGAGGCGGCGGAGGCAGCGCGCCATCATGCGGCGGAGGCGGGGCGAAGCGGCCGGGGCCGTTGCCGTCGCGGGGCGGCGGGGGCATCGGGGGTCCGTCGCGCCGGGGGTCGGAACCGGGCCGGTCGAATTCACGGCGAGGGCCGCCGTCGCGCGGAGCGAAGGCGCGGGCGCGCATTTCGCCGCCGGGCTGGGGAGCAAAGCCATCGCGCGGGGGCATAGGCAGCGGGATGAAGCGGTCGCGGTTGCCGGCGAAGCGGTCGCCATGCTGCGGGCCGCCGGGGGCGCCGGGGCCGCGTTGAGCGCCGTCGCGCGATCCGGGAGGTCCGGGAGGACGCTCCGGAGCGGCTCCATCGCGTGGTCCGCCGGGAGGCGGGCCGAAGCGGCCAGGGCCGTCGCCATCACGGGGAGCACCGGGGCCGCCAGGACCACCGGGAGGCGGACCAAAACGCCCGGGACCATTGCCATCTCGGGGTCCGGCACCGCGCGGACCTTCGCCGCGTCCGGGGCCGTCGCCGTCACGCGGTCCGCCTGGCGGCGGTCCCGGAGGACGGTCGGCATTTTCGCCGCGCTGGCCGCGCGGGGGCGGAGGAAGCAGTTCGTCCACGGTCAGCTTCCCATCGTGGTTCTTGTCGAGTTTGCGCAGCGCGTCGGCGGCGTGGGAGATTTCCTCGTCGGAAACGACGCCGTCGCCATCGCGGTCGAGCGCGGCGATGAGCGGTGGAGGCGTGGGGCGGTCGGCGCGTTCTCCGCGGCCGGGTCCGCCAGGCGGGCGATCGGCGTGCGGGCGACCTTCGCCGGGAGGCGGTCCGGGCGGGCGTCCCGCCGGCGGCTGGGCGGCGGCGAACCCGGTCGGGAGCGCCAGTGCGACCGCGATGATGGCTGTGTAGTTCTTCATGGTCTTCTTGGTTTGGTTGTTGGTGTTTCTGCTTTTGTGGATTGGCTGCGGGCGCAGCCGGTTCTGAAAAAACGACTCAGGCGTGGTGCGGGAGTGGAAGTTTCATTGAGGGAATAAACGCTGCGGCCATTAAGAGCGTATGAGCGGGGCGGCGGAGAATTGTGAAGGATGTGTAAAACTGGATCTGGCCTGTTGAAGGGCAGGAGCCGCACTTCAGCCGCACCCGCGGGGCACGGCGCATCAAAGAACTGTCGTGCGTCCGGTATTCACGCAGAACAATCCTCCCGATGAAGCTCCCACCGATGTCCTCCCGCATGCTCCGCCATTACGTCCCCGCATTTCTCGCCGCCGCCTGCTGCAGTGTGGTCTGCAGCGCAGCGGATGCCCTTCAAAGCAAGAGCACCTATCAAAAGGCGTATGGCGCCACGAAGGGCAACGCCGAGGTGGATCCCGCGAAGGACTTGCCGCGCTATCCCGCCGTCGAGCCGAAGGACGCGGTCGCGACTTGGAAAGTGAAGCCGGGCTTCCGCATGAAGGTCGCAGCAAGCGAGCCGCAGTTGCGCAGTCCGATCGCCGTGTCGTTCGACGAGCGCGGGCGCATGTTTGTGTGCGAGATGATCGACTACTCGGAGATGCGCGACGTGACGCCGCACCTCGGCCGCGTCTCGATGCTCGAGGACAAGGACGGCGACGGCGTTTACGAAACGAGCACGGTGTTCGCCGACGATCTGCCGTGGCCCACGGGGCTCATCTGCGCGAACGGCGGCGTGTATGTGATCGCCACGCCGGACGTGTGGTTTTTCAAGGACACGAAGGGCGCGGGCCGTGCGGACGTGCGCGAGAAGGTGTTCACTGGCTTCGGCACCGGGCTGAAGCTGCTGAACGTGCAGGGTCTCGCAAACTGCCCGCAGTGGGGCCTCGACAACCGCATCCACATCCAAGCCGGCGGCGGCAACCGCGGCGTCGTCACGTGCCTCAAGCGGCCGGATCTCAAGGGCATCGAACTCGGCGGAAAGGACTTTTGGTTCGACCCGCGCACGCATGAGTTCGGCCTCGAGGCGGGCGGCGCGCAGTTCGGCATGAGCTTCGACGACTACGGGCGGAAGTTCGCGTGCAGCAACAGCGACCACCTCCAGCATTTCGTCTATGACGACCGCTACGCCGCGCGGAATCCGTTCTTCTCGATGCCAAACCCGCGCCAGAGCATCGCCGCGGACGGCGGCGCGGCGGAGGTTTATCGCATCAGCCCCGACGAGCCGTGGCGCATCGTGCGCACACGCTGGCGCATCGCGGGCGTCGTGAAGGGCGCGGTCGAGGGTGGCGGACGCGTGAGCGGCTACTTCACCGGCGCGACCGGCACGACCGTCTATCGCGGCGACGCGTATGGCGATGATTTCAAGAACAACACCTTCACCGGCGACGCGGGCGGCCAGCTCGTGCACCGGAAGAAGATCTATCCCGACGGCGTGTCGCTCATCGGCAAGCGGCCCGACGACGAGCAGAACTTCGAGTTTGCCGCGAGCAGGGACACGTGGGTGCGCGTGGTGAACTTCGCCAACGCGCCCGACGGCTGCCTGCACGTGATCGACATGTATCGCGAAGTCATCGAGCACCCGTGGAGCATCCCCGACGAGATCAAGAAGCACATCGACCTCAACAACGGCAACGACCGCGGCCGCATCTACCGCATCGAGCCCGAGCGCGCCGACTGGAAGCGCCGCACCGGGAGTGTCGCGCCTGCTCTACGAGCGGAACGACAAGTCCGCCGTGCCGCTGCTTGAGAAGCTGATCGGCGAATCAAGAGTCGGTGTCGCGAAGCTGCACGCGCTCGGCGCATTGGCGGGGCTTGGTGCCCTGGGCGAAGAAGCGATTCTCAAGGCGCTCGGGGATTCCGATTGGTTTGTCCGCGAGCGGGCTCTGGCATTGGCGCCATCCACCGCGCGGGTGAAGGAAAAGCTGGCCGCGCTTGTTTCGGACCCGAATCCGCGGGTGCGCATGCAACTCGCGCTAGTTTCCGACGACCCATCGGTGCTCACGCGCTTTTCCGCTGCGGACAGGGCGGACAAATGGACTTCCGCCGCCCTCCTCAGCCACGCGCCGGAAATCGTCCGAGCGCTCTTGAAGCCCGTGATTGCTGATCCCGCGTATGCGAAGGAGTCCCCGCAGTTCGCTGCGAAGCTGATCGAGTTGCTCGCCGCATCACGGCCGGACGCCCGCGAACAGCTCCTTGAATTCGTCGCCGGCCGCGGCACGAGCCCGGCACTGCTGCGCGCGTTTGGGGACGGTCTCCGGCGCGGCGGCACGACCATCGAGAAGACGGACAAGGATCGCAAACTCGCCGCTGTCTTCTCAAAAGCCGCCGACACGGTGCGCGATGCGAAGGCGGCGGACGCCGCCCGCATCGAAGCGATGCAGCTCGTGAGTCTCGATTCGCCGAAGCAGGCGGTGCCCGTGCTGCTTTCGCTGCTCTCGAAATCGCAGCCCGAAGCCGTGCAATCTGCGGGGGTCACCGCGGCGGCGCAATTCAGCGGCGCGGAGGTGACAGATGCGCTCATCGCGCATTGGCCGGATCTTTCGAGGAAGGCGCGCAGCGCCGCGTTCGCCGCCCTGCTTGCGCGGCCTGAGCGCGCGACCGCGCTGCTGCATGCAATCGAGGCGAAGAAGATCACTGTCGGTGAACTCGCCGCATCCGATGCGCAGGCGCTGCTCAAGCACAAGGATGCCTCCGTCGCGAAGCTCGCGGACAAGGTGCTCGCGGAGCTCAAGCCGCCGTCGCGCGAGTCGGTGATTGAGAAATTCAAGGGTGCGATCGCGGCGAAGGGCGATGCCGCACGCGGGCGGCAGGTCTTCATGCAGCGCTGCGTGACTTGTCATCGTGCGGACGGACAGGGGATGCAGGTCGGGCCGGATTTGATCACCGTGAAGACGAAGGGCCGCGACGGCCTGCTCACCGCGCTTCTTGAGCCAAACAAGGAGATCGCGCCGCAGTTCATCGCCTACACCGTCGAGACGAAGGATGGCCAGGCGCTCCTCGGCCTCATCGCGAAGGACGACGCGAGCGGGCTGACGCTGAAAATGATCGGCGGCGCGGAGCAGACGATTCCGCGGGCCCAGATCAAGGGCAGCAGTTCATCCGGCCTCAGCCTCATGCCCGAGGGCATCGAGGCCGGCATGGATGTGCAGGCGATGGCCGATTTGCTGACGTTCATCGAGGAGCTGAAATGACAGCGGGAATTTCGCGCCGCGGCTTCGTCGGTGCATCCATCGCTGCGGGAGCGGCGGCATTCGCTCCCGTCGCAGGCGCGGCCGATGAGGCGAGACTGCGCATCGCGACGTTCCGCTTCGATGTCACGCCCCCGGTGGGGCACCCGCTCTGCGGCGGATGGATCAAACCGGCCGCGGACTGCGCCGATGCACTCGAAGCAATCGGCTTTGTGCTCCTCGGGGCCGGGAAGCCCGTCGTGATTTGCGCTGTGGACTGGACCGGCATCCTGAACGATGCGCACGTGGCGTGGCGCAGCGCCATGGCCGAGGCTGCGGGAACAACGCCGGACCGAGTCGCGGTGCAGTGCGTGCACCAGCACGACGCGCCGTTCGTCTGCCTGCATGCGGAGAAGCTCGTCGCGGAACAGCAGGCGGGGCTGAGCGTCGTGCAGATGGAGTTTTTCCGCACATGCCTCGACCGTGCACGTGACGCGGTGAGGTCCGCACTGCCGCACGCGCGCCCGCTCACGCATGTCGCGCACGGCGAGGGGAAGGTGATCGAGGTTGCGGGCAACCGCCGAGTGCTCCGCGATGCGAAAGGCAAAGTGCTGAAGATGCGCGGGAGCGGCTGCCGTGATGCGGAACTGATCGCCCTGCCCGAGGGGCTGATCGATCCAATGCTCAAGACGGTCGCATTCTACGACGGCGCGGAGAAGGTCGCCGCCTGCCACTACTACGCGACCCACCCGATGAGCCATTACGGGCAGGGGCATGTGAGCAGCGACTTCGTCGGCCTCGCGCGCAAACAGCGGCAGAAGGACCAGCCGGGCTGCGCGCACATCTACTTCACCGGCTGCGCGGGCAATGTCGCCGCGGGCAAATACAACGACGGCACGCCCGAGGCGCGCGTGCGGCTCACGCAGCGGATTTACGACGGCATCGTGGCATCGGAGAAATCGCTGACGCCGATGCCGGTCGGCGACGTGTCATGGAAGACCCACGACGTGCTTCCGCCGACGAACCCGGTTTTCAACGCGGACAAGCTGCGCGCGATGCTGCTCGATCCGAAGAATGTCGCGGCGAACCGCATCCGCCCGGCGATGACGCTTGGCTGGATGCAGCGTCTCGAAAACCGCACGCCAATCGTGCTCAGCGCACTGCACCTCGGCGGTGTTTCGCTGCTGCATCTTCCGGCTGAGTGCTTCATCGAATACCAGCTCCGCGCGCAGAAGATTGCGGCGGGCCGCTTCCTCGCGACGGCCGCCTACGGCGACGGCGGACCGTGGTATATCCCGGTGAAGGAGGAATACCCGAACGGTGGCTACGAGGTGGGCGTGGCGAACTGCTCAGACGAGGTGGATGCAATCCTCACGCGTGGAATGCACGAACTGCTCGACGCGTAGCCGGGAGCCCCGCACCGCTCATTTTTCGGGCTCCGGGCTCGTGAGACTTTTGAGAAAGGCCACGAGGGCGCGCTGGTCTGCGTCACTGAGTTGCAGGCCGCCATCGGGGTGCTTCGCGAGGTTTGGGTCGAGTGTCGCGCTCCGCTGGACGCCGGTGCTGTAGTGCGCAACCACTTCCTCGAGCGTGGCGAGGCGGCCGTCGTGCATGTAGGGCGCGGTGCGTGCGATGTTGCGCAGGCTCGGCGTGGCGAACTTGTTGCGGTCCGATTCAACCTTCGTCACACGGAAGCGGCCGGCATCATCACCGCTCGGTGCGAGGCCATTGTTGTGAAACTGGTGATCGCTGAACAGCGGTCCGCCGTGGCAGTGAAAGCAGTCCGCGCCGCGCTGGCCGGTGCGCGGGTCAAACTCGGTCATGAAGAGCTCGAATCCCCGCTGCTCATCGGGGGTGAGAGTCGCCTTGCCTGCGATGGCGCGGTCGAATTTCGAATCGAACGACGTGAGCGTGAGCATGAAATTCTCCAGCGCGAGGCCGATCTTCTCAGGCGTGACATCGGGACTTCCAAATGCGGCGGCGAACATCGGGGGATAGCTCTTCGTCGCAGCGAGCTTGGTGGCGACGTTTTCCGGCGTCTCGTCGAGTTCCGTGTGATCCCGAATCGGCATGAGCGCCTGCTCACGCAGCGATGGCGCGCGTCCGTCCCAGAAATAGCTCGTCTTCCACGCGAGGTTGAAGAGCGGCATCGAGTTGCGGGTGCCCTTCTGTCCGCGCACGCCGAGGCTGAAGCGGCGCGCGTCGGTGAAGGCAAAATTTTCCACATGGCATGACGCGCAGGAAAGCGTGCCGTCGCGGGAAAGGGCAGTTTCGTTGAAGAGCGCCCTGCCGAGATTCACGCGCTCCTCGATGAGCGGATTGTCGCGCGGCAAATCCGGGATGGGAAATGTCGCGCTCATCGTGAACCTGAACGGCGTGAACTTCTCCGGCATGTGGAGCGGCTTGATTAGGGAGGGGCGGCTGATTGCGGGAGCGGCGGAAAGAACGCGCGTGACTCGGAAGGCGCCCGGGAGATTTGCGACGAGCGCCGCCGCGACCGGATCGCCGGCGCGCGAGTGCGTGGCGGTGCCGTCTTTTGCAAACGAGAGCGGCCTTGGCGCGTTCAGCAGCGTGCCGAGATCAAAGTCGAGCATCACAGCAGCGTCGTGCGTGAGGTCGATCGGTGCGGCGAGGCTCACGCGGGTGCGGTTCGGATCGCGGGCGAGGTGGTGCGCGAAGCCCTTCGGCGGCGAGGTGCCGTCCGAGCGCCACATGCCTTCCACGGCGAGGAAGATGTATCCACCCTGCCAGCTCCAGTGCAGGCCGTTGAGGTTGGGGTTGAGAGGATGCTCGGCTGCGAGCTTCGAGGTGTCCGTGGCGTTCCACTTTGCGTCGGGACCGATGTGGAATCGGAGCGCCCGGTATTTCCCTGCGGGAATTGCCTCCAGCCGGAGGGATTCGCGCCCCTTCGCGGCATCGAACCACCCGAAGATATCCGTCAACTCCACCCACTCGCCGCTCTCGCGCTCGAGTGCGAAGCCGCTCGCGAGCCAGCTCACGCGCGTGAAGGAGACGCTCTCATTGGCCGCATTTGAATAGCGCAGGGAATCGAGGCGAATCGGCTCGCCGCCGAACATGTGGCGGAAATGAACTTCCAGCGATGCGCCCGAGGCTATGCCTCCGGCAAAGCATGCCGCGACAACCGTGAGGATGCGCACAGCTTGGCAGATGAGGCGTTTCATCGCGGTATCAGCGCACGGAGGTCGAATCAGCGTCATGAAAACTCGGGAGCAGCGAGCTTTCCGTCGGCGATGGGACTAGCAAAGTCGCGAGATCTCATTGTGCGGTCACTTTGAGGCGCATGAAAATCTGCGTGTTGCCACCGATGGGGACGCTGAAGACGTGCAGGGAGCCGCTGCCGGTGTCGGTGATGTCATGCCAGTCGTTTGCGAACATCGTCGCGCTCCACTGGGCGCCGTAGGTGATGCCGCTCACGCCGGAGGGCTCGGCGAAGCTGAATGCGAAATTGCCGCCGCTGAGCACGGGCTGCGGGAGCTGGAGTCCGCCGGCGGTCGCGGGGTTCTGGTTCGGGCCGAAGAATGCGAACACGGAGAGATTTGAGAGGCCGGTGTGAAACGGGTCGGCGGTGTCGGCTGCGTTGCCGCTGTTGCTGCTCGTTCCAAACCACAACTGCCGCCAGCTCTGGACGGCGTTCAGGCGTGTGATGGCGACGGTGTAGGTCTTTGTCGGAGTGCCGGACTGCGGGGTGACGACGATGGGAATGCTGGTTTCTCCAACGGCGAGCGCGATGGAAGCGCTCGCGCTGCCGGAGGCGACAGCCGCGCCATTGACGGTGACGCTCGCATTGCCGTCCTGCGTGGTGGGCGTGATCGTGATGGTGCCGATGCTGTTCGAGACGCTCGCTGTGTAGCTCTCCGTTCCGGTGGAAAAAGCCGGTGACAGCGAGCCGTTGCTCAGGAGCAGCGATGAGAGGTTCGCGTTGGTCGAGAGGACGGCGAGGCTCGCGCCCCGCGTTGTGCTGCCGCTGCCATTGCTGGCGTTCGTGAACGTGATGGTGTCGCTGTAATTTCCGACGGAGAGGCTGTTCGCCGAGGAGTTCAGCGTGGCGGCCACATTGGTGCTGGCTCCCGCGGCGAGCGTGCCGGCTGTTGCGGAGAGGTCGAGCCATGCAGCGCCTTTTCCCGCGGTCCAGTTGAGGGGGCCGGTGCCGG
Source organism: Chthoniobacteraceae bacterium (assembly GCA_044221035.1). Classification (GTDB taxonomy): domain Bacteria; phylum Verrucomicrobiota; class Verrucomicrobiia; order Chthoniobacterales; family Chthoniobacteraceae; genus SXWH01. The sequence goes on from JBGAPU010000024.1 coordinate 30,635, forward strand.
AGTTGCTGAGCGTGTAGGTGGCGCTTGCGGGTGAGAATGCGCCACCAACCGGGCCGCTGGTGGTGAATGCATTGGATGGCGTGATGCTGAGAACGGGGCTGGGTGTGACGACCGTGTAGCTCGCGCTGCCCGTCGTGGTGACGCCGCCGAGATTGTCCGTCGCCGCGATGGTGTAGCCGACCGTGGTGCCGGCGCTTTGCACGGGGATGCTCGCGCCATAGATGCCGTCACCTGCGGCAGCGTCGCCGTGCAGGCCGTCGTCGAACATCGTGAGCGTGACTGGCGCTGCGGTGCCGGTGGTGGTGACCTTGATGTCGTCGAGGCGGATGCTCGGCGGCTGATTCATGCCGCCGCCCGCGAAGCGGAAGCGCAGCTTCAGCGTGCCGACCCGCTCCGCAGCGCCGAGCGTGTAGGTCTTCTGCGTGAAGCCGTAGGACGTGGCGATGTTCAGATCGCTGAGACGCGTCGTCCATGTCGTGCCGTCCGTGGAAGTCTGGAAATCCCAGCCCTGCGCGCCGGTCATTCCCGAAGTGCTGATCCAAAACTCGACCGTGCCGGAGCTGCCTGTGGCATCAATCGCGTTGGTCGTCGTGATGTGGTTGTTCGCGAGCGTGGGCGAGTTGCCATAGACCTCCATGCCGAATTGGTTCCCCTGTCCCGACGCGGTGTGATTGCCGGCGGCTGTCTGTTTGAAGGATGTCGGCGCTCCCTGGTAAACGACGGTCCACGGATAGACGGTGCCCGTGCCCGTCCAGCCGGTCACAGCGGCGGCGCCCATCGTCTCGTTGAAGACCGTGTTCGTCGTCTGCGCGTCGGTGCCGTAGGTGAGCTGCACGCTGGAGAGTGTGCGGCCAGCGGAGGCCTGCGCGTTGGCCGTGACGAAAACGGCGTCGCTGCTCGTGGGCACGATCGGGTTGGTCGCAATGGTGTTGACCACAGGCAGCACGGTGCTCGCGACAGTGAGGGTGAAGCTTGTGGTTGCTGTGAAGGCGCCGTCCGTCACGCTGAGCGTGATCGTCGAGGTGCCGTTCTGCCCGGCTGCGGGCGTGAGTGTGACGGTCCGGCTCGTTCCGCTGCCACCGAGGACGACGTTCGCATTCGGCAGGAGAGTCGTGTTCGACGAAGTGGCGGTGACGGTCAGGATTGACGGGGAAAGCTCCGCGTCGCCGACGGTGAACGCAATCGCACCGGTCGCGGTGCCGGTGGTGGTGCTCTGATTGGCGACGGTGCTGATCGTCGGCGCGGTGTTGAAGCTGCCGAGTTGGGAGACGAGCGTGCTGTAAGCGGTTTGCTGGGTGGTGGTCATCGCAGCGTATCCGCCGGCGAAGAGGTTCGTGCTCTCGTAAGGGTCGGCATTCAGGTCGTAGAATTCATCGGTGCCGGACTTGTTGCGGATGAGCTTGTATTGGCTGTCGCGCAGCGAGCGGCCGCCGTAGTTCGCGTCCTGAATGTCGAAGATTTCGTCGTAGAGATACGATCGTGTGGCGCTCTGGTTTTGCAGGACTGACATGAGGCTCTGCGAATCAAGCGTGACGCCTCCGGGCACCGTGGTCGCGACGTTGATCCCGGCCATGCCGAGCATCGTGGAGTAAAGATCCACGACGTGGGTGAGCACCGCCGATGAGCGGCCGGGCGAGATGACATCGGGGCCGCGGATGATGAGCGGAACGCGGACGCCGCCCTCGTAGAGCGTGTCTTTCCCGTGGCCGGATGGGAATGGCGACTGGAGGACATTTAGCGGCGTTCCGTTGTCGCCGATGAAGATGATGTCGGTGTTTGCGAGGTCCACCGACGCGAGCAGGCGGCCAATCTCCGTGTCCATCGCCTCGACCATCGCGTTGTAGTAGTTGAGCGGGTTGGCATTGATGTCCGCGGTGGTGCCGCTGAGCGAGGCATAGGTCGGGCAGAGCGAGGATGGCGGCTTGTGGAGTGGCGTGTGCGGCGCGTTGAAGGCGACCCATGCGAGCCACGGTTTGTTTGCAGCGGTCTGCGTGTTGATGAACGAGACGGCATCGTCTACGACATCGGTCGTCGCGTAGTTGGTGCTCGTCGTGGAAGTGGTGCCGCCGACGGTGCCGTCCGTGACGACTTTGGTCCAACTGTAGTAGTCGGAGATCGCGCCTTGGAGGGAGCCCGCGAAGCTGGGCCAGCCGCCGACGCTGCCCGGTGCCTGACTGCCGCCACCGAGATGCCATTTGCCGAACTGCTTGAGCTGGTAGTTGAGCGAGCTGTTCGCGGCGAATGCGTCCGGCAGCGTGAACTCGGAGGACTGGAGCAGGTTGTTCGATGCGGCGGCCGCAGCGGTGCCGGTGCCCGTGCGGAAACCGTGGCGCCCCGTGAGCACGGCGGAGCGGGTCGGGGAGCAGACGGGATAGGCGTAGGCGTTGGTGAACCGCACGCCGTTCGCGGCGAGCGTCGCGATGTTCGGCGTCGGCGGGAGGGAGACGCCGCCGTTCATATTGTAGAGGTAGCTCGCATCGATGCCGTAGTCGTCGGCGACGATGAAGAGGATGTTCGGCTGCTTCACGGTGACGGTGAAGGCCGTGCTCGTTGTGGAGATGCCGTCGTTCACCGTGACGGTGATCGTCGCGATGCCGCTCTGGCCGAGCGCGGGCGTGACGGTGACGGTCCGCGAGGCGCCAGTGCCGCTGATGACGATGTTCGCGTTGGGAACCAGCGTGGTGTTTGACGACGACGCGGTGACGACGAGGCTCGTCGGGACGGTCTCCGCATCGCCAACGGTGAAGCTGAGCGCGCTGGTCGCGCCGTTCCGCGAGAGCGTCTGGTTCGAGATACCTGTGATCGTCGGCGAGGTGTTCGGCGTGAGTGAATAGCTCGTCGTCGTGCTCTGCGAGACAGTTGCCGCAGTCTGGCCGCTGCTGTCGTAGGTCGCTAGCGCGGTGCGGTTCACGCGGCAATACTCTGTGCCGCTCGTGGCGAGCGCGGTGTAGCTCGTGTTCGCCGAGATGCCCGTGGAGACGATGCCCGTGGCCTTGCTGGTCCACGTGGACTGGTTTGGCGACGCGTCCACGGAGTAGCTGCCGCCCTCCACCGCGCTCCACGTGAGCGTGACGGTCGTGCCGCCCACTGCCGGCGTGTTGATCGTGAGTGCCTTGTTCGCGCCGCCGATGAACTGCTGTGTGACCGACTCCGTGATGCTCGCCACGCCGCCGCCGGTCGGGCTGCCGTAATACTGCCGTCCCGTCGTATAGGGATACTGCGGCGTGCCGTCGGCGTTGATCGTGGTGAAATAGGCCCAGGTGCCCGAGGGATATTCGGGTGTCACGCAGAAGCGGACGTTCTGCTCGTTCAGGTCGAAGTCCACGCCGAGCGTCTGCCCGAGGTCGCCTCGGTAATCGAAATCCTCGATGTAGTGTCCGAGCGCATAGGTGGTGCTGATCGCCGGGCCGTATTGCGAGGCCGTGAGCGTGGTGCGCCCCTGAATGCGCTGCGCCCAGAGCGGGAGCACCTGCCGGACCGTGATCGCCGTCGTGCCGTTTGTGCCGTCGCGCTTTGTAAACCCGGATACCATCCGCCGCACGCCGCTCGCGGCATTCATCGGCGACGAATAGCCGTAGGGTCCGTAAACGGGGATTCCATCCGCAGCCCACGCCACGATCGGTGAGTGCGCAGTCGGTGCGGTTGCGCTTTCGGTGTAGCGGTTCGTCGTGGTGTTGTAGTCCACGTGATCGCCGAGCTGGTAGCGCAGTCCGATGGGGTGCGCGTGGTAGTGGTAATTGTTGCCGGCCTGATGGGCGAGGGCCGGGTCGAAGGTCACGCCCTCGTTGTGATACCCGTCGCGGTTCCAGATGCCGTCGCCGGTGATGCCGTTCACAGGCGTGGCGTCGGTGGAATTGGCATTCGAGTAGGAAAAGGCGTCGCGCGAATCGAACATCGACACGCCATTCACCATGCGGCCTGTCGCACCGAGGCCGGTGCTTGTCTTTGTCGTCGGTATCACCGGTGTGCGCGGGATGCGGTAGATGGTCGCGGTGTTTGTCGGTAGGCTCGGGAACAACTGCGTCTTGCTCGCATCGAGATACCACGGGCCCATGATGTGCGAGGCGAGGCCGGTCGTGCGGATGTAAACCCAGTTGGTGGAATAGCTGATCTCGTTGACGTCGGCGTAGGCCGGGCTCGCCTGCGCGTAGGTCGTCGAGCCCGTGGTCCGCGTCCATCCGGTCGCGGTGCTGGTGGAGGTCGTGCCCGCGGTCTCGTTCGCGCTGGTCGTGTAGATGCGCGCGTATTTGCCGGAGTTTGCGGTGAACCACGATGTGAGCTGCGGATCAGCGTGAGCGGCCGCGGTGAGCGCCAGCAGGATGGAGGCGGAAAGTTTCTTCATCGGGGAATCGGGTGGTATTGGGGAGCGGTGGTGATGCCGCGATGCAACAGCCTTCCTGTTAAGCGATTGTCGGACGGCGGGACGAAAAGTGTTAAGGCGATGTAAAAGTAGCTCGTTTCGAGTCGGCAATCGGTATTATCCGCGCAATGCCGCCATGAGTTCAGTCCCTTCCAACGAGCGCCCGCGCCTCCTCGTCATCGACGACGACCGCAAGCTCTGCCGGCTCATCGGCGATTACCTCACGCCGCTCGGCTACGCAGTCACGGCGGTGCACAATGGACCCGAGGGCGTGGAGAAGGCGACGGGCGAGGAGTGGCACGCGGTGATTCTCGATTTGATGCTGCCGGGCATGGATGGCTTCGAGGTGCTGAAGCAGGTGCGGAAGAAGAGCGACGTGCCCGTGCTCATGCTCACCGCGCGCGGCGACGAGGCGGACCGCATCGTCGGACTCGAGATCGGCGCGGACGACTACCTGCCGAAGACCTTCTCCACCCGCGAACTGCTCGCGCGGCTGCGCGCTGTCACGCGCCGTTCGCGCGGTGGAAGGAAGCCCGACGAGCCGGAGCCCGAGGTGGTGGTCGGTGAAATCCGCATCAACACCGGCGCCCGCACCGCGGTCGTCGGCGACGAGGCGCTCGTGCTCACGCCGGTCGAATACGATCTGCTTCTCGCACTCGCCCGTGCAAGAGGGCGGGTCAGATCCCGCGAGGCGCTCATCGAGGACATCCGCGACCGGCACTACGACGTGTTCGACCGCTCGATCGACGTCCACATTTCCGCCCTGCGCAGGAAGCTCGGCGACGACGCGAAGAACCCGCGCATCATCCGCACGGTGCGCGCCGCGGGCTACATGATGGTGAATCCCGATGATCCCCGCTGACGGCAAACCTCCGGCGCCATCGTCGGCGCGCGTGCCCTTCCCGCTCCCGGCGAAGATCCTCGCATGCTTTTTCCTGAACCTCGTGCTGGTCGCGGGAGTCGCGCTGTATGTGGCGCGCGGGCAGTTCCGCTTCGGCTTGGAGTCGCTGCTCACGGGGACATCCGGCGAGCGCATCCAGCGGCTCAGCGCGCTCGTCGTCGCGGAGTTGAACGAGCGCCCTCGTGCCGAGTGGCCGGGAATCCTGAAGCGCTTCGCCGACCTCCATCAGATGCAGATTGCCGCGATGCACAATGATGGCCGGCGCATCGCGGGGACGATCATCGATCCGCCCGAGGCCGTGCTGAAGAAGCTCAGCGAGGGCATCGCAGACCCGCGGCGGCCTCAGTCGCTCGAGCCGCGCCCTCCGCGCGAAAGGCCGGAGCGCGACTTTCGACCGGGCCCGCCGCCGCTCAACGGTCCACCGCGCGGCGGACCGCCGAGGGATGGTCCGCCCAGTGACCCGCGCCGCGGGCCACCGCCGAGGCCGGGGTTCAATGGCGAGTTCTCCCCGCCGCGCGGCGGCGCTTTTCCCCCGCGGCCCGGCGGGAATGGCGGGCCTCCCGCGAACCGGAGCGACGGCGCTCCCCCTCCTCCACAGAACCCGCGCCCTGACTCCGACGACGAGATTCAGCAGGCCGCCGGCGACGACGCGCAGGACGACAGCAGCGACGACACTCCCCCGCCCCGCCGCGAAAATCCCGCGCCACCTCGTGAGAATCCCCCGCCGCCGCGCGAAGGGCGCCCGCCATTCCCGGGCAACGATCCATTCCCCGGCGGTGGCCCGCCGCCCCCGGAGCTTCGTCCCCGCGGGGGGCCGCCACAGCAGCAGCCGGAGGGAGCCCCGCCGCGCGGCCGCCCACCATTCCCCGAGGGTGCGCCATTTCCTCCCGAACCTCCCCCTCGCGAGCCTCTGCCTCCGATACCCGGCAGCGGGCAGGTGGGGTATCCGAAGTTCATCGTCCGCGCGGGTGAGCCGCCGATGTATTGGATCGGCGTCCGCACGCCGCTGCCGGAGGAAGACGGGATTCCCGGCCCGCCGACGACCTTGCTCATCGCGCTGCCGTCGCTCGCCAGCGGCGGACTGCTGCTCGACGTCACGCCGTGGCTGTGGGTGGGCGCGGGCGTGCTCGTCTGCTCGGTGCTGCTGTGGCTGCCGCTCGTGCGCGGCATCACGCGCAGCGTGCGGCAAATGACGGGCGCAGCCGGGCAGATGGCGCAGGGGCAGTTTGGCGTGCGCGTGGACAATTCCCGCCGCGACGAACTCGGCCAGCTCGGCGGCTCGCTCAACCACATGGCCGGACGCCTGGGCGAATACGTCACCGGCCAGAAGCGCTTCCTCGGCGACATCGCCCACGAGCTCTGCTCGCCGCTCGCGCGCATGGAGATGGCGCTCGGCGTCCTCGAGCAGCGCGCCGATTCCGCCCAGGGCGCATACGTGAACGACGTGCGCGAGGAAGTGCGCCACATGTCCTCGCTCGTGAATGAGCTGCTCTCCTTCTCCAAGGCCGGCCTCCGCGCGAAGGATCTCGAGCTGCGCGCCGTGCCGCTGGACGAGCTGTGCAGCCGCGTCATCCTCCGCGAGGCGCAGGGGAAAACGGACATCGCAGTGCATGTGGACCCCGGCCTGCACGTCCTCGGCGATCCCGACCTCCTCGCGCGCGCCATCGGCAACGTCCTCCGCAACGCCATCCGCTACGCCGGCGACGCGGGCCCGATCACATTCGCCGCAGCCACGCGCGGTGCCGAGGTCCTCCTCACCATCGCCGACAGCGGCCCCGGCGTTCCGCCCGAGACACTGCACCGTCTCTTCGATCCCTTCTACCGTCCGGAATCCGCGCGCACGCGCGAGGGCGGCGGCGCCGGCCTCGGCCTCGCCATCGTCAAGAGCTGCATCGAAGCGTGCGGCGGCAGCGTCGCCGTGCGGAACGCCAAGCCGCAGGGATTGGAGGTGACCATGACGCTGCAGCGCACCGCCACCGCCACCGCATCCCGTCCCGCGGCGCGCGCGTGAAGCGCTCAGCGGGCGCGCCATGGGCAGCCGTCACAGTGAGGTGAAGTCCCCGCAGGGACGAAAGAACCGTTCTGGCGTCCCTGACGGGACTTTGCCCGCTTTCCATCATTTCACCCAGTGCTGAAGCGCTGGGCTATTGTCGCGGTGCCCTCCGACTGGCTAAAAATGCCCATTCTTTGCAAATGCTTGGAAATTGAGGATGTTACACCCTCATCGTTGAACCTCAGACACTCATCGTTGAATCTCAGACACTCATCGTTGAATCTCAGACACTCATCGCTGACCCTCGGACACTCATCGCTGACCCTGGGACACTCATCGCTGACCCTCAGACACTCACCGTTGAGCCTCAGACACTCACCGTTGAGCCTCAGACACTCGGGACGAGGACGTTTTGCACCATGAAGACGGTGATGAGCTTCTTCTCGGGATCGATCCAGCCGTGCGTGCCGGGGAGAACTCACCCGCGATACACATCGCGGCGATGGCCGAGGGTGATGAGTTCGATTTCATTCCGGGGCACGTCGAAGCGATAGATGATTCGGTAGTCGCCGACGCGCACGCGGAATTCACTGCGGCCTGTCATGCGGTAGTGAGGGAAGGAATCGAGGCGGGCACCCATGTCGGTGATTTTTGCAAGGATGAGTTCGCGGAGCCGAACGGGGATGCCATCCAGCACTGCGTCAAACTCCCGTGAGAAAACCTGCGTCGCCCAGCCCGGCATGGCCTACGGCTGGACGGTGCGCGAACGGCCTTCCGCCAAGTCTGCCTTTCCGCGTTCGATGGAGGCGAGAAACTCAGGCGTCATCTCACGCTGATCCTCGATCCATTGCTCCAGCCACTCGCGGATTTCCTCGGTTTCCCTGAGGCTGAGACGGGTGATCGCGGCTTCGATCTCTGCGACGGTGCTCATGGGAAAAGGATGCACGGATGCGCCCGGTGCGTCAACGAGTGCGAAACGCGCGCGGAGCGGCGCGTTCCACCTTCCCGCGTTCCGCATTTACTTCACCGCGCCCGCGACGAGTTCGAGGAACTTGTCGCGCAGTTCGCCGCCTTTGGGGACGAGGACGTTTTGCACCATGAAGACGGTGATGAGCTTCTTCTCGGGGTCGATCCAGCCGTGCGTGCCGAAGGCGCCGCCGTGGCCGAAGCTCTTCGCGCCCATGTGCGGGGCGCTCTTCTTCTCGGCGGCGTTGTTGAACCAGCCGAGGCCGTATTGGATCGGCTTGCCGCTGGCGGTGTGCGGCTTGGTCATCTCGGTGACGCCCTTCGCGCTGACGATGCGCTTGCCGTCGAGTTCGCCGCCATTGAGCACCATCTGGTAGAAGCGCGCCATGTCGGCGGCGGTGGAGAAGAGGCCGCCGCTCGGCTCGGCCTCGCGCCGGATGTCGGGCTCGGAGGTGAGGAAGGCGTTGTGCGCGGGGACGAGGGTGTCGCCGCTGAGCTTGTAGGTGCGCGCGGTGCGCTCGCGCTGCGCGGCGTCGGGGTGCCAGGTGGTGTCCTTCATGCCGAGCGGCGCGAGGATGCGCTCGGCGACGAACTGCTCGAAGGTCTTGCCGCTGGCGATTTCGACGATGCGTCCCGCGACGGTGAGGCCGAAGCCGTATTCAAACTCGCTGCCGGGCTGGAACTCGAAGGGCTCCTTCAGCAGGTCGAGCGCATACTGGGCGATCGGCACGTTGCCGTCCGTGGGCTTGCGCGCGGGGTCGGGGATGCCGCTGGTGTGCGAGAGCAGGTCGCGCAGGGTGATGGGGCGGTAAAGCGCGCGTGTGCCGACTTTCACCTTGGCCAGCTCGGGGATCCACTTCGAGGCGGGCTCGTCGAGCGTGACTTTGCCGTCGTCCACGAGGATCTGCACGGCGGTGGAGGTGATGCCTTTCGTCATCGAGGCGATCCAGAAGATCGTGTCGGCGGTCATGGGCTTCTTCTTCTCGATGTTCGCCATGCCCGCGGCCTCGGCGTGGACGGTGCGTCCGTCGCGCACGACGAGCGTGACGACTCCCGCGGCGCGCTTCTGCTTCAGCAATTCCTCCATCGCGGGCTTGATGGCCGCAAGCTTGGCCGCATCCATGCCGACTTCCTCGGGCTTCGCCGCCACGAGCGCGGCAGGTTTGGCAGCGGGCGCAGGCGTCGCGGGTTTCACCGGAGGTGTCACCGGCTTCGGCGGCTCGGGTTTGGCGGGAGTGGGCTTAGCAGGCTCGGGCTTCGCCGGCGTGGTGTTCGCCGCAACGATGGCTGCCGGGAGCTGGTTTTCCCAACCGCGCTCAATGCGGATGGTGGGGAGCGCCTTCTTCAGCGCATTGGCTCCGGCGTCGGTGACCTTCGTCTCGAAGACGTAGAGGCGCTTGAGGTTCTTCAGCCCGCCGAGCTGGGCGATGCCGGCGTCGGTGACTTCGGTGTGGAAGAGGTTGAGCGACTCGAGCTGCGCGAGGCCCTTCACGTGCGCGAGCACGGCGTCGGTCGCGGCGCTGCGGGAGAGGTTCAGCTTTTTGAGGTTCTTCAGCGAGGTGATGCCTGCGAGGTCGGCAGGCTGGAATTTCATCCCGGACAGGTCGAGCTCGACGATGGCCGGCATCTTGCCGATGAGCGCAAAGGCGGCGGCGTCCGGCTTCTCCACGCCGCGGAAATTGACGTAGGTCCAGTTCACGCCTGCGGCGAGGGGCTGGACGAGGGCGCCGCGCTTCGTGAGCGCCTCGCCGGCCTGCTTCTCCTCGGCGGACAGCGCCGGGCCGGCATCGGCCTTTTCATCGGCACTGAAGACGGGCTGGCTGAGCAGGGAGAAGGCGGCGACGATCGCGGGAAGGAGGATTCTGCGGAGTTTCATGACGGGGTTGAGGTTAGGAGCCGGGACACGTGGGTGGCACGCATTTTCCCACCAACCAGACTCGCGCACGCCGTCCGTGTTAGAGCGGAAATCTCCGGAGCCGCTGTGGCATCGTTCTGGCTTTTGCAATGAGTCATGGCCCGCATCGACCAGTATTTCAAATTCATGAAGGAGCAGGGCGCCTCCGACCTGCACCTCTCCACGGGGAACCCTCCGATTCTCCGTATCCACGGCGAAATGGTCCGCGGCGCCGTTCAACAGCGATGACCTCAAGGCGCTCGTTTACGAGATCGCCCCGGAGCACAAGATCAAGCAGTTCGAGGAGACGGGCGACGTGGACTTCGGCTACGAGTATCCCGGCTTTGCCCGCTACCGCGCGAATTTCTTCAACCAGAAATACGGCATCGGCGCGGTGTTCCGACTCATCCCGAGCAAGGTGCTCACGGCGGATGAACTCGGCCTTCCGCCGGTGATCAAAAAATTCGCGATGCTCAAGAAGGGCCTCGTCCTCGTGACCGGCCCGACCGGCTCCGGCAAGTCCACCACCCTCGCGGCGATGGTGGATTACGCAAACCTCCAGCGGAAGGACCACATCCTCACCGTCGAGGATCCGATCGAGTTTGTGCACCGGAGCCAGCAGTCGCTCATCAACCACCGCGAGGTCGGCGTTCACACGAAGTCGTTCGCGGCCGCGCTGCGCGGCGCTCTGCGTGAGGACCCGGACATCATTCTCGTGGGTGAAATGCGAGACTTGGAAACCATCGAGCTTGCGCTCACCGCGGCGCAGACCGGCCATCTTGTCTTTGGAACGCTGCACACACCAAGCGCACCGAAGACGATCGACCGTATCATCGACGTGTTCCCCGCCGGCCAGCAGAACCAAATCCGCTCCAGCCTCGCGGAATCGCTCAAGGGCATCGTCGCGCAGAACCTCTTCAAGCGCGTGGACAAGCCGGGCCGCATCGCCGCGCTGGAAATCCTCGTCGTGGACAGCCCCATCTCGAACCTCATCCGCGAGGGCAAGACGCACCAAATCACGGGCATGATGCAGGTCGGCAAAAAGAAGGGCAACCAGCCGCTCGACGACGCCATCGCGGAGCTCCTGCGCGCGTGCAAAATCTCTCCCGAAGAGGCCTACGACAAATGCCTCGATAAGAAAAAATTCCGCGCGTTCATCAAGGACGCCGGTGAGTGGGAGGACTAATCACCCATGAAACGCGCTGAACTCGACGCGATCCTCACCTCCATGCTGGAGGTCGCCCCCGGCATCTCGGACATCAACTTCACCTGCGGCCGCCCGCCACAGGTCGAGGCCTTCGGTGTTCTCAAGGTCGCGGATGTCCCACCCCATGTCAGCAAGCTGACGCCCTTCCAGACCGAGCGCATCGCGCTGAACATCATCAACGGTGAGAAGCGCCTGCTCCGCGAGCTTGCCACGCGCGGTTCGTGCGACTGCGCCTACATGGTGAACGAGAAGCTCCGCTTCCGTGTGAACATCTTCCGCCAGCGCGGCCACATCGCGATCGTCATGCGCAAGGCGCAGACCGAGGTGCCGACGATCCAGAGCCTCAACCTGCCCGGCATCTTCAAGGATGTCGCCAAGGAGAAGACTGGGCTCGTGCTCGTGACTGGCGCCACCGGCAGCGGCAAGACGACGACGCTCGCGGCGCTGCTCGATGAGATCAACAAGACGCAGCCCGTGCATGTGGTCACGCTCGAGGATCCGATCGAGTATCTTCACCCGCACAAGAAGGCCACGTTCAACCAGCGCGAGCTCGGTCCTGACTTCGATGACTTCCCGAGCGGCCTGCGCGCCGCGCTGCGCCAGGCGCCGAAGGTCATTCTCGTCGGCGAAATGCGCGACCGCGCGACGGTCGAAATCGCGCTCACCGCGGCGGAGACCGGCCACCTCGTGCTCTCCACCATCCACACGATCAATGCGGGCCAGAGCATCAACCGTATCCTCGGCATGTTCGAGCGCGAGGAGGAGGAGCAGCTCCGCGTGCGCCTCTCCGACACGATGCGATGGGTGATTTCGCAGCGCCTGCTCCCGCGCGTCGGCGGCGGACGCCACATGGTGCAGGAAATCATGGGCAGCAGCATGCGGACGCGCGAAGCCATACAGATGGGCGAGGAGGAAGGCCGGACCTTCTACGACATCATCGAGCAGAGCCAGACGTTCGGCTGGTGCACGTTCGACCAGGCCATCGTGACCGCATTTGAAACTGGCAAGATCACCGACGAGACCGCGATGCTCTTCTCGACGAACAAGGCAAAGATGAGCCGCTACGTGGACGACGCGAAAAAGCGCCTCAAGCTCGTCGAAGTGGACACCTCCGGCCTCAAGCTCGACCTGCAATCCCTCGCCTCCTGATGAGCACGCTCTCCGAAAACGACTTTCACCACCGGATCGACCTCTTCGAGCCCGGCGACACCACCGCGCTGGTCTGCGTCGATGTTCCCGAAGTGCAGCGCCTCGTGGTCGAAAACCTCACCGAGCTCGGCTGCAAAATTCACACCGGACTCTTCACCGAGGACATCCTCGTGAAGCTCCAGACCCACGCCTACGATGTCGTGATTATCGCGGAGCACTTCGCCGACTCGAACCTCGAGGCCAACCCCGTCCTTGATGCGACGCTCGACATCCAGCCGAACCAGCGCCGCAGACAGATCATCGTCCTTGTCGGCAGCAGCGTCCACACGGACAGCGACATGGAGTCCTGGGCGCACAGTGTGGACCTCGTGGTGAACCTCGCCGACGTGCCGAACATCAAGCACGTCCTCCGCCGCTGCATGCAGCGCAGCCGCTCGTTCTACACGCCCTACACCGAGGCACTCATCGCGGCCAACCTCTGCTGAGCGCGCCCCGCGCTATGCGGGATAACGCACATCGGCGGTGAGCCGCAGGTCGGGGCCGATTTTGCGGAAAGCGATGTTCTCCAGCGCCGGCGCCGCACGTGTGCTGCCGGCTCCCAATCCACCGATCACCGTCGGCCCGCCGCACAGCATCGGCGCGAGGTAAAACTGCACCCGGTCCACGAGCTTCGCGTCGAACGCCGCTCCGAGCAGCTCTCCCCCGCCCTCAATCATCACGCTCGTGCAGCCGCGCTTTCCCAAGTCGCGGAGCACCGACTTCAGCGGACGTCCGCGGAAGACCAGCGTGCGGTCGCGGTGCTCGTCGGTGAAAAGATGCGCGCCCTTCGGGAAACGTCCGCTGCGGGTCAGCACCACGCGCCAGGGCTGCCTCGCAGCCCCGCGGATGCCGCGCAATGTGAGCCGCGGGTTGTCGGCGCGCAGCGTCCCAGCGCCGACGAGAATCGCGTCCACCTTCGCGCGCAGCCGCATCGCATCGGCCCGGGATTTTTCCGACGTGAGCCATGCACCCTCGCACGCCGGACGCGTGAGGCGCCCGTCGAGAGACAGCCCGGCCTTGGCAATCACGAGCGGCATGCCAGTCGTGATCCATTGGTTGAAGGCCGCATTGAGCGCGGTGCATTCCTCCGCGAGCACACCTGCGGTCACGCGGATTCCGGACTGTTTCAGAATGTCGAAGGCCCTTCCCGCATGGCGCGGATTCGGATCCGTCGCGCCGACGACCACGCGCGCGATGCCTGCTTGCTGGATCGCATCGGTGCAGGGCGGCGTGCGGCCGTGCGTGCAGCAGGGCTCGAGCGTCACGAAAATGGTCGCGCCCCGTGCGAGCGAGGGATTCTTCAGCGAACGCAGCGCCTCGATCTCCGCGTGCGGACCTCCGGCGCGGCGGTGCCATCCCTTCGCGAGCACGCGGCCGCCCTTCACGATCACGGCTCCCACCGCGGGGTTTGGCGAAGTGCTCCCCACGCCCTTCGCTGCCTCGCGGAGGGCGAGGCGCATGAATTTCTCATCGTCGGCGCGGCTCATGGCGCATGCGTAGCCGTCCCGGCACGTCCCCGCAAGGAACCCGGCGGCTCCTAGTCCTTTTTCTCCGGCTGCGGATCGAGCACCGGCTTTGCCGCGCCCTGGATGGCAGCGACGCGGTCGGCGACGAGCTTCACGTCGTCCGTCCCGGAGTGGATCTCGAAATCAATCGCAGTCCCGTCACGTAGCCTTCGCCCTCGGCGTTCGTGTTCTTCCAGAGCGTCACGTAGGGCAGCTCCTTCACGGCGAAACTCATCGAGACCGCCCGGTCACCTGCCTTGTTGCGCAGCGCGATCACCGTGCGCCCGTCGCTGTCTGCGAGCGGGTGAATGCAATAGACCTGCTCGATGAAGCCGAGCTTCGGCCCGGCGTAGGACGCGTAGTCGGCCACCGATTTCGCCGCGTGGTCGTTGAACGGCGTCACCCGCGACGCCGGCGCGAGGAACGAGGCGCCCTCCTCCAGCAGCGGACGCCCGTAGTTCGCGTGGTAGATGATCTGATATTCCTGCGAGTCCGCCCCGCGATTGGTGATCGTGTCCGCGATGCGGAAAGTCTTCGACCCCGGCTCCGTCGAAATCTCCGTCTGCAGTTCCAGCTTCGGCCCGTAGAACATCCGCTCGTCCACGCGTCCGCGGACGCGGATGCGGTGCGGCGGCTCCCGGTCCACGAGCACCTCCACCTCGCTCGCGGGGATGTTGCCTATCTTCCCGTGCAGCGTCAGCTCCATCGTGGACTCGTCGCCCACGTTGTTGATGAATTTGTCCGTCCCCGGATGCCCGTTGCTCTCGAGCCCGCAGCGCACCATCCATTCGTTGAAGCCCTCCAGCCAGCCGAGGCCGCCGCGGCTCTGGAGATTGATGTGCCGCGGATGCACCACTTCCTTCACCGGCGAATCCCACCCGAGCCGCACCTCGCCCATCGTGACCGAGAGCACATTCATCCCGCGCGTCGGCACCACCGTGAACTGCAGCCGCCCGTTGTCCACGATGATCACCTCCACGCCCTCCTGCTTGCCGCCGTGCAGCGTGCGCTTCCTCACGGACCAGCCGGGCTTCGCGGGCGTGATGTCCTCGCCGCGCAGCTCCGCCTCATCCACGCGCACATTCTCCGCGGCGCTGATGAGCGTGCGGTGGAAAGGCGCGGAGTCTGCGGCAGTGGCAGTCGTGGCGGCGATGGCGGCGAGCATGGCGAGTGGGTTCATGATTGGGGAAAAGGGACGCGTGCGGAAACCGCGCGCGCCGCGAGCTTCTTTTCCCGCGCGCCGTTCTGCAAATGATTGGGGAAAAGGGACGCGTGCGGAAACCGCGCGCGCAGTGAGCTTCTTTTCCCGCGCGCCGTTCTGCAATCCGAACGTTGCGCGGCGCGGGCGCATCAAATCGTTCCCGCCTTCCGCCGTCCGCGGCTGCACGCGAAGCGCCACCAATTCACTTGCCAAGCATCGCGCCTCCCGCCGGATTATCCCGCCATGCTTCCTCGCCTGTTTGTTTCCTCCACCGTCGTCCTCACCGCGCTTCTGCTGCCGCTGCACTCCGAGGTGGACGACTCCGTCAAAACCCTCGCCGCGATCGGACGCGAAGGCACCGGCAACGAGACCGCCTCCGCCGCTTGGAAACAGGTCGTCGCCAAAGGCCCCGCCATTCTCCCCGCACTGCTCTCCGCCTCGGGCCACGGGAATCCAGTCGCCGACAACTGGCTCCGCCTCGCGTGCGACGCCATCGCGGACGCCGCCCTCCGCGCCAAGCAGCCACTCCCCCTTTCCGACATCGAGGCCTTCCTGAAAGACACCAAGCACCCCGCCGCCGCGCGCCAGCTCGCCTTCGACCTCATCGGCAAGGCCGACCCCGCGCTCGCGGACAAAATCGAACCCGGCCTCGTCAACGACCCCGTGCAGGAACTCCGCCGCGGTGCCGTCGCGCGCCTTATCACCGCGGCCAAGACCGCCACCGGCGACGACGCAAAGGCCGCGTGGCAGCGCGCGCTCGATGCCGTCCGCGACGAAGACCAGACCACCGAGATCGCCGGCGCGCTGAAGAAGCTCGGCGTCAATGTGGACCTGCCCCGGCACTTCGGCTTCCTCATGAAGTGGAGCGTCATCGGACCCTTCGACAATGCCGACCGCAAGGGCTTCGACACCGTCTTCCCTCCCGAGCAGGAGGTGAAGCTCGACGCCCAATACCAAGGCAAGACCGGCCCCGTGAAGTGGCAGGCATTTGAGAGCAAGGACGACCGCGGCAAGATCGACTTCAACAAACCCCTCGGCCTCCTGAAGGAGACCACCGCCTATGCCGTCACCACCTTCGAGTCCCCGTCCGAGCGCGAAGCCGAGCTGCGCCTCGGCTGCAAAAACGGATGGAAAGTGTGGCTGAACGGCGAGCTGCTCTTCGGCCGCGATGAATACCACCGCGGCGCCCAGATGGATCAGTATAAGATGCGCTGCCGCCTCAAGAAGGGCGCCAACACCGTCCTCGTGAAGTGCTGCCAGAACGAGCAGAAGGAACACACCGCCGCCGCCGCGGACTGGCCGCAGTTCCGCGGACCGGACAGCACCGGCACTGCCGCGGACGCCGTGGTGCCGGCCAAGCCGAAGATTGACTGGACCGCGCCGCTGCCCGGCCGCGGACTCGCCAGCCCCATCGTCGTCGGGAAGAAGGTCTTTGTGACCTGCTCCAGCGGGCCGAAGCAGGAGCGGCTGCATGTGTTCTGCTTCAACTACGACGACGGCAGCACGCTCTGGGAGCGGCAGCTCAAGGCGACGGGCCGCACGATGTCGCACCCGAAGACTTCCATCGCCGCGTGCACGCCGTGCAGCGACGGGAAGCGCGTCTTTGCCCTCTACAGCAGCAACGACCTCGCGGCCTTTGACCTCGACGGGAACCTGCTGTGGCTGCGCGGGCTCACCGTGGATTATCCGAATGTGAGCAACAGCCTCGGCATGGCGTCGTCGCCCATCGTCATCGGCGAGACGCTCGTGACGGTGATCGAGAACGACAGCGAGAGCTACACGGTGGGCATCGACGTGAAGACCGGGCGCAACCTGTGGAAGCTCGAGAGGCCGAAGGCGGCGAATTGGAGCAGCCCGGTGCCGTGGCGCGCCGATGCGAAGTCGCCCACGATCGTCGTGCTCCAGTCCACGAAGGGCCTCACCGGGGTGGATCCCGCGACGGGCAGCGTGCTTTGGAACTACACCGAGGGCGCGTCCACCTCGAGTTCGAGCGTGGTCGCTCAGGGGGTGATTTATGCGCCGTCGGGCGGCATCACCGCACTCACGCCGCAGGCGAATGGCAGCGCGCCCGAGCAGGTGTGGCGCTCGAAGGGAATCAACCCCTCGACGATCAGCCCCGTGGTGCTCGGCGGGAAGATCTTCGCGTTCAACAGCGCGGGCGTCCTTTCCTCCGCGGACATCAAGACGGGCGACGCCACGTGGAAACTGCGGCTCTCGGGACCGTTCAGCGGTTCGCCTGTCGGCGCCGCCGGCCGGCTCGTGGCCGTGAGTGAGAAGGGACTGCTCCAGATCGTGGACGTCACGGCCCCCGAGGGCGCGAAGCTCGGCGAGCTCCAGCTCCCGCTGAAGGCGGACACGAAGGAACTCGTCCTGAGCACTCCGGCGCTGTGCGGGAAGCACATCTTCGTCCGCACCGACAGCGCGCTCTGGCGCGTGGGCGAGTAAGGCTGCATCCGCGCGGGCCTGCATCGGGTAGGGCGGGTTTGCAACCCGCCGGGCCGGGTATCCTACCCGGCCCTCCGGACGTGAGATCGCGTCCGAATGCGATGGCGCGCGGGACCACGCACGCGACGCCGAGTTGAAAACTCGGCATGGCGGGTTGGAAACCCGCCCTACCCGGAAACGCACAACTCGTCCGGCTGGGCCGCCGTGCCACACCGATCGCACGGCGCACCGGGGGAATTTCCTCCGCAAGGCGGCTTCCAAATTTCCCCAAACCCGCCCACGCTTCACGCCATGAAACTCCTCCTCCACTTCTCCCTCCTGCCGCTCCTCGCCTTCACCTGCCGCGCGGCGGAGCACGACATTGTGATTTACGGCGGCACCGCCTCGGCCGTCATCGCCGCGGTGCAGGCGAAGAAGATGGGCCGCAGCGTGATCGTCGTGTCGCCGGACAAGCATCTCGGCGGACTGAGCAGCGGCGGGCTGGGCTTCACCGACACGGGCAACAAGGCCGTCATCGGCGGACTGTCGCGGGATTTCTACCACCGCGTGTGGCTGCACTACGACAAGGCCGAGGCGTGGAAGCAGCAGCGGAAGGAGGAATACGGCAACAAGGGACAGGGCACTCCCGCGATGGACGGCGCCGAGCGCACGATGTGGATTTTCGAGCCGCACGTGGCCGAGCAGATCTTCGAGGACTACGTGAGGGAGTTCGCCATTCCCGTGGAGCGCGACGAGTGGCTGGACCGCGCGAAGGGCGTGCGAAAAAAAGGCGAGCGCATCGCGTCCTTCACCACACTGAGCGGCAAGACGTATGAGGGGAAGATGTTCATCGACGCCACCTACGAGGGCGACCTCATGGCGGCCGCGGGTGTGGATTACCACGTGGGCCGCGAGGCCAACAGCGTGTATGGCGAGGAGTGGAACGGCTGCCAGGTCGGCGTGCTGCACCACAGGCACCACTTTGGCCCCTACGGCAAGGACGGCTCCGGCGCGGCTCTGAACATCAGCCCCTACGTCGTCCCCGGCAACCCGAAGAGCGGCGTGCTCCCGCGCGTGAGCACCGAGCCTCCCGGCGTCCGCGGCGAGGGCGACAAAAAGGTGCAGGCCTATTGCTTCCGGATGTGCCTCACGAACCACGACGACAACCGCATCCCTTTCACGAAGCCGGACGGCTACGACCCGAAGCAATACGAGTTGCTGTTGCGTGTCTTCAATGCGGGATGGCGCGAGACTTTCGAGAAGTTCGACCCGATCCCGAACCACAAGACGGACACGAACAACCACGGGCCTTTCAGCACGGACAACATCGGCATGAACTGGGATTACCCGGACGCGAGCTACGAGCGCCGCCGCGAAATCATCGCCGAGCATGAGCGCTACCAGAAGGGCTGGCTCTACTTCATCGCCAACGACCCGCGCATGCCGAAGGACGTGCAGGAGGCGATGCGGAAGTGGGGATTGCCGAAAGATGAGTTCAAGGACAACGGCGGCTGGTCACACCAGATCTACGTGCGCGAGGCGCGGCGGATGATTGGCAGCTACGTGATGACGGAAAACGACCTGCTGAAGAAGCGCGTGACTCCCGACAGCGTCGGCATGGGCAGCTACGGGATCGATTCGCACAACATCCAGCGCTACATCACGCCCGAAGGCTTCGTGCAGAATGAGGGGGACATCGGAGTGAGCACCAGGGGGCCGTATGAGATCGCCTACGGCTCGCTGGTCCCGAAGAAGGGACAGTGCGAGAACCTGCTGGTGCCCGTGTGCGTGTCGAGTTCGCACATCGCGTTTGGCAGCATCCGCATGGAGCCCGTCTTCATGATCCTCGGCCAGACCGCCGCGACCGCAGCCAGCCTCGCGCTGGACGGCAACCTCTCCGTGCAGCAGGTGGACTACAAAAAACTGCGCGAGCGCCTGCTCGCGGACAAACAGGTCCTCGAATACACGGCGCCCGCAAAGCCCGCGGCGAAACCGCCGAAGAAATAGGCGGCGGTTTTCCGCGCTGAGACGCAGCGCATTTCCCCGCGCACGCCGTCGCCGGAGCGGACGACCTACCCGCGCACCTGCCCGTTGCCGCGGAGGATGTATTTGTAGCTCGTGAGTTCCTCAAGGCCCATCGGGCCGCGGGCGTGGAGCTTGTCGGTCGAGATTCCAATCTCCGCGCCGAATCCAAATTCGCCGCCATCCGTGAAGCGCGTGCTCGCGTTCCAATACACCGTGGCGCTGTCCACCTCCGCGAGGAAGTGCGAGGCGGCGGCTTCGTCCCCGGTGATGATGCAGTCGCTGTGGTGCGAGCCGTTCGCCTCGATGTGCGCGATGGCCTCGTCAAGCGAGTCCACGACTTTCACCGCGAGGATGAGGTCGAGGAACTCGGTGCGGAAATCTTCCGGCTGCGCCGGAATGACGAGTGACGAATGACGAGTGGCGTCCGCCTCACCTGCCAGCGGCGCGAGCGCTGCCAGCGAGCGCAGGTCGCAGCGCAACTGCACGCCCTTCTCGAGCAACGCGCGGCCAGCCGTGGCGGCGAATTTTTCAAGCATCGCCGAATGCACGAGCACGGTCTCGATGGCGTTGCAGGCGCTGGGGCGCTGGACCTTCGCGTTGATGACGAGCGGCTCGACCATCGCGGGGTCAGCGGCCTTGTCCACGACCATCGCGCAGATGCCGTCGTAATGCTTGATGACCGGCATGCGCGCGTTGCTGACGACGGCCTCGATGAGGCTCTTGCCGCCGCGGGGCACGATGCAGTCGAGGAACTGGTCCATCTGGCAGAGCAGGCGCACCGCCTCGCGGTCGGTGACAGGGATGAGCAGGATGGCGTCGGCAGGCAGCCCCGCGCGGGCGCAGCCGCGGCTGAGCGCGGCGGCGATGGCGACGTTCGATGCGATGCTCTCGCTGCCGCCGCGGAGGATGGTGGCGTTGCCGGTCTTCAGGCAGAGGACCGCGGCGTCGCTGGTGACGTTTGGGCGCGACTCGTAGATGATGCCGACGACACCGATGGGCACGCGCACTTTCTGGATGCGGAGGCCGTTCGGGCGCATCCAGTCGCGGAGAATTTCGCCGACAGGATCGGGGAGGTCGGCAACCTGCCGGACGCCGTCGGCCATCGCTGCGAGGCGTTTCGGGTCCAGCGTGAGCCGGTCAATCATCGCCGCGGAGATGCCGCTGGCTTTTGCCCGCTCCACGTCCTGGGCATTCGCGGCAAGGATGGCGTCCTGTGCAGCGAGAAGCTCATCCGCCATCGCACGGATGCCGGCGTTCTTTTTCTCCGTGCTGCAAAGGCGGAGCTGCCGCGCGGCGGCGCGCGCACGGCGGCCGAAGTCGAGAATCTGTTCGTTGAGAGTCATCGCGGCTACTGGGCGTTGAGCGGGACGAGCGGCGGGAAGAAAGTGCCAGCCGGCTTGCCCGACGCAGCGTGGATGATCTGCCCGGACTTGCGCCCGCTCGCGACCACGGTGGGAATGCCCGCACCCACTGCGGCGCGCACGGCCTGAAGCTTCGTGGACATGCCACCGACGCTGAGGCGGCCCTTTTCCGCGCGGACGAATTTCTCGACGTCATCCACATCATCCACGCGCGGGATGGTGCGCCCCTTGGCATCCAGCAAACCGTCCACGCTCGTGAGGAGAATGAGCAGGCTGGCCTCGGCGAGGATCGCGACCTCGGCGCTGAGCGCGTCGTTGTCGCCGAACTTCAGCTCCTCGACGGCGACGGTGTCGTTCTCGTTCACGATGGGCACGACGCGGTTCGCGAGCAGGCGTGCCACGGTGTTGCGGATGTTCGCGTAGGACATGCGGCTGTCCATGTCGCGGTGCGTGAGGAGCACCTGGCCGACGGTGATTTTGTGCCGCGAAAAATGCTCGGTGTAGCAGGCCATGAGCCGGCCCTGCCCGACGGCAGCGCAAGCCTGGCGCGAGGCGAGGTCCTCCGGACGCGAGTCCAGCCCGAGCGTGCCGAGCCCAGCCGCAACCGCGCCGCTGGAGACGATGATGACTTCGTGTCCGCTTCCCGTAAGCACCGCGACTTCCTTGGCGAGCCGCGCGAACTGGCGCTGGTCGAGATTGGTCCCGCGCGGCGTGGCGAGGATGCCGGAGCCGAATTTGAGGACGATGCGTTTGTGTGCGGCGGTTGCCATGAGGGCGGGATAGGTAGCGTGGGACACGTGAATGTCGAATGACGAATGACGAAAGGCCAGCCGGACACATTCCGCGCTTTCCGCGCGCGCCCCGCTCGTGCAAGGAATGCAGCATGAGCAAAACGAATCCCGCAACGCAGGCCGCACTCGAAAACGCGGCGCTGCTCGAATCCGTCGCGAAAAATGTGCGCCTCCTCGCCACCGCGGGTGACTCGCCGGTTTACGCCGAGAGCATCGCGCAGCTCGCCGAGGGCGGACAGTGGACGGAAATCGTGGACCGCTTCTTCCGCACGCTGGCATTCGGCACCGGTGGACTCCGCGGGCGCACCATTGGGCGCAGCGTGACGAAGGCCGAACGCGGTGGCGCCGCCGAAGGCGAACGGCCCGAGCTGCCCTGCGTGGGCACGAACGCGATGAACTACTTCAACATCAGCCGCGCGACTCAGGGGCTCGTCGCGTATCTGCACGAGTGGTTCCGCAAGAAGAAACTGCCGGGCCGCCCGAAAATCATCATCGCGCATGATGTTCGGCATTTCTCCCGCGAGTTCGCGGAGCTGACGGCGAAGGTCGCGGTGGAACTCGGCTGCGATGCGGGTGTTTTCGAGGGGCCGCGCTCGACGCCGGAGCTTTCGTTCGCCGTGCGCCACACCTATGCCACCGCGGGCATCGTCATCACCGCGTCGCACAATCCGCCGCACGACAACGGCTACAAGGCCTACTTTGCCGACGGCGCCCAACTCGTGGAGCCGCACGCGGGCGGGGTGATCGCAAAGGTGAATGCCATCAAGAGCGACAGCTACAAGCCCCTGCCGAAGCAGAAGCGCGGCAAACGCATCAAGCTCGGCAGGGAAGTCGACGATGCCTACATGGCGCGCCTCGATTCGCTCGTGCTCGACCCTGAGATGGTGAAGGCGGCCGCGGGGCTGAAGATTGTCTTCACCAGCATCCACGGCACCGGCGGCGTGATTTCAAAACCGATGCTCGAACGCTTCGGGTTCCGCTTCACCGTGGTGCCGGAGCAGGATCAGTTCGACGGGCGTTTTCCGACAGTGAAGTCGCCGAACCCCGAAAACGCCGAGGCGCTCGCAATGGCCATCGCGCTCGCTGAGAAGGAGGCCGCGGATGTCGTGATGGCGACGGACCCCGACTGCGACCGCATGGGCGTGGCGATTCGAAGCTCGCAGGGAAAGATGGAGTTGCTAACGGGCAACCAGATCGGGTCGCTCATCGCCGCCTACCGCGTGGCGAAGCTGATCGAGCAGGGCGTCATCACGCCCGCGAACGCGAAGAACTGCGCGATCATCAAGACCTTCGTGACGACCGATCTCCAGAAGGCCATCGCCGCGAAGCATGGCCTCCGCTGCGTCGAGACGCTCACCGGCTTCAAATACATCGGTGAGAAACTCGGCAAGTATGAGGCGGCGCTGCCTGCGTCGGCGCGAAAGAATTACCGCAAGCTGAGCGAGCGTGAGACACGCGACCTGCGCATCGCCCACTCGACATATTACGTCGCAGGCGGTGAGGAGAGCTACGGCTACAGCGCGCATGATTTCGTCCGCGACAAGGACGGCAACGCGGCGGTAATCCTCTTTGCCGAGGTCGCCGCATGGGCGAAGCAGCAGGGCCTCACGCTCGATCAGATGCTCGACGAGATTTACGCGGAATACGGCTTCTACCTCGAGCAGAACGGAACCCTGACGTTCGAAGGCGCCGACGGCGCGGCGAAAATTGCGAAGCTCGCGGCCAGCTACGCAAAGAGCGCGCCAAAGATGATGGACGGCGCGAAAGTCACCGGGGCCCGCGACTTCATGGCGAAAACCTTCAAGGATGTGGAGGGCGACGTCATTCCGAAAGAGAAGATGGTCATTTTTGACCTCGCCGATGGACGCCGCGTCGCCGTGCGGCCCTCCGGGACCGAGCCGAAAATCAAGTTCTACATGTTCGTGCGCCGCGATCCGAAGGGCGCGCGCTTCGCCGCCAGGGAACTCGCCGCAGTGAAGACCGAGGCGCGCGCAACGCTCGCGTCGCTCTGGCAGTGGATTCAGTCCGATGTGAAGCAGCGGCTGTAAATTGCGCTGTCGCTGGCGCACGAGCCGCTTACAGTTCACCCAACCTCTCCATCCCATGGCACGCGAAATCCAACTCGACGGCTCGGAAATCACCGTGCTCAAAGCCATCGGCATCGGCGGGGGCGGCGTTGACGGCGAGACGCTTATCGAGCGCTGCGTCGGCATGGAAGTCATCGAGTTGATCGAGACACTCAGGGGCATGATCAACCTCGGCTACATCGACGCCGACCGGGACCATTTCTACAGCAAGGAGGAGATGGAGCATCTGGAGTTCCGCGTGAATTCCGGCTGGGCAAAGGATCTGCGCGAGGCGGTGGACCCGACCCCGGACGTGAAGAGGAGCAAGCGCGTGCGCCGCGAGTGAGCGCACGCTTCACATGCAGATGGGCTTGGCAGCCGCATGCCCCGCAGTGCATGCCGGTGCGGTGACGAATCCAAAGACGCCGGACAAACCTTCGCGCTTTTCACGCTGGTGGCCGTGGCTGGCTGCAATCCTCAGCGGCATGCTGCTCGCGCTGTGCTTCCCGCCGCTCGATGCCGGCGGCCTCTCGTTCATCGCGCTGGTGCCGCTGCTCATGGCAGTGTGGATTCCACAGGGAGGAAGGCGGCGCCCGCTGAAGCACTTCGCCCTCGGCTACCTCACAGGTCTCGTCTTCTTCACGACAACCTTCCACTGGCTTTCGCAGCTCGCGCCGCTCTTTGATGCGCCCGTCCTGCGCCTGCTTCCGTTCGGGCTCGCCCTGGATCTGTCGCTCTTCCTTGGAGCATGGACGCTCATCGCCGGATGGATGGCCGGCACGCACTTCCGTCCCGTGCCGCCACCGGATCCACTCGGGCCGTTCGAGCGTCCTCCCCTGCTCCGCTCGTTCCGCAATCTCGGAATCGCGGCCTTCGCCGCCGCCGCGTGGGTGGCGCTCGAGTGGGCGCGCGGATGGCTGATCTTCGAGGGCTTCGGCTGGAACTCGCTCGGCGTCGCGCTGCATTCCGAACTGCCGCTGATTCAAATTGCCGAGTTCACCGGCGTGGGTGGCATCAGCTTCCTCCTCGTGATGTGCAACGCCGTCCTGCTCATCACAGTGCTGCGGGTGCGCGCGGAAATCGGCCGCGTCCGGCTGCGACCCCACTTCGATTTTGCGATCACCGCGGGGCTGTTCGTCCTCGCATTTGGCCACGGCGTGCATGTGCTCGTGAGCCCGCGGAAGGAGGACGAGGATGCCTCCACACTGAAGATCGCCGCGGTGCAGCCGAACATTTCGCAGCGGGACAAGTTCAGCATCGAGCGCTGGCCGGAGATCTTCGAGCGGATGAAGTCGGTCAGCGACCTTGCGGCGCTCACCGCGCCGGACCTGCTGCTCTGGCCCGAGGCCTCCGTGCCCGGCGGAATGCTGGCCGACACCGAGACGCTCGCCTTTGTGCAGGAGCGCGCCGCACAGGTGCCCGCGATGATTCTCGGCACGGACGACATGAGCCGCGGTGGCGAGGGCGAAGACCACAACAGCGCGGCATTCATCCGGCGCGGGGAAAAGGAACCGCAGTTCTATGACAAGCGCCACCTCGTGCCGTTTGGCGAATACCTCCCCTATCGTCCGCTCCTCGGCAGAATGCTCGGCGGGCTGGTGCCGGGCGATTTCAAGCCGGGAAAATCACCCGGAGTTTTTTCGCTCATGAAGCCGGACCTGAAGCTCGGACCGCTCATCTGCTTCGAGGACACGCGCGTGGAAATCACCAGGGACCAGGTGAAGACGGGGGCGCAACTGCTGGTCAACATCACCAACGACGGCTGGTTCGGCCGGACTTCCGAGCCGGTCCAGCACCTGAATGTCGCGGTTTTCCGCTGCATAGAACACCGGCGCCCGATGGTCCGCTGCACCAACACCGGTGTGACCGCCTCGGTGGACATTCATGGCCGCGTGGATCGCTGGCTGGAGCCGTTCACGCAGGGCGCCGCGACGCGGCAGCTGAAAATCCCGAACAAGCCGCGCGAAACCTTCTACACGCGGCACGGCGAGATTTTCTCAATCGTGTGCGCTGCGACAGTCGCGCTCGGGAGCCTGCCTATTGCGGTTTTTCGCCGGAAGCGCCCGCGGGCTTCAGGAACTCAACCTTCGCGCTCAGCTCGGGCGTGAGAAAGCGGTCCGGCTTTTCGATCTGCACCTTGATTTGCAGCGTGCCCTTCTGCCGGCTCGCCTCGGGCGCGATTTCCACCACGGCGCCGCTGTAGATTTTCTCCGGCCATGCCTCGGGACTCACGCGGCAGCGCTGGTCCATGATGACCTTCGGCAGATCGGCCTCACTCACGTCCACCTCCACTTGGAGTTCCTCCGGATTCGCCAGCGACAGCAGCGCGCTGCTCGGGCCGTGAGTCCCAGTGCCGCCAAACGTCTGCGGCGTCACCAACTCGCCGGGGTCGGCGAGTTTCTCAAGCACCACGCCGTCGATCGGCGAACGGATCACCGTCCACTCCAGCCAGACCTGCGCCATGGCGCGGGTGCCCTCAAGCTGCTTCAAGTGCGCCTCGGCCGAGGCAACCGCGAGCCGCGCATCGTCCTCGCGCTCGGCAGTCTCATTCTGAGTGAGGCGCAGCTTTCGGATCCGTTCGTAAACTATCCTCGCCCGCTCCACGGCAACGCGGGCGACGGCGATTTGTCCCTCAATCTCGACGAGGCGTGCGCGCTGCTCCGAATCATCCAGCCGCACGACAACCTGATCCTTCTTCACCCGGTCACCCTTCTTCACGCCAATCCACTTCACCTCGTTCATCGTGCGCGGGCTCAGTTCGATTCGCTCGCGGTTCACAATGTAACCGCTGACCGTGAGCGCGACGTCGCCCGGCCTGGCCGGCTTTTCAGCCATGGGTGCGGCCGGCACGGGCGCCGCCGGCCTGCCCTCGGCCTGCGCCGGTTTTCCGACCACCGCGCGGGTGTCCTTTTCCCACGGTTTCGCAAAGTAGAGCGCGGTCGCAGTCGCGGCGATGACACCGACGATGATGAGCCGGAACGCACCCTGCGAGCGCCGGCGACCACTTTCTGGAATCTGGATGTTGTGCAGTTTTGCCGCGTCCATTCGCGGGGATGTTAGCGCGCTTCACACCGCCTTCAACGCCTCGATCACAGGCAGGCGCGAGGCGCGCATCGCCGGCAGCAGCGCACCGAGCAGCCCGACGAATGCGGCGAAGACAAGTCCCTTGATGACGATGGACGTGGTGACAGTGAGTTCGAACACCGTCTCGCTGAGGGAGAGGAAATTGACCGTGCCTGTCTTGTAACCGTTCGCCAAGAGCGAGGCCGCGCCACCGAGGGCACCGCCGAGGCAGGCGAGGCAGACACCCTCGATGAGAATCGCCGCAACGACCGCGCGCCTGCGGAAGCCGAGCACGCGCAGAGTCCCGATCTCCCGGGTCCGCGCACCGACGCTTGCATACATCGTGTTCATCGCGGCGAGCACGGCGCCGATGGACATGATCGTGGCGATGGCATTTCCGAGAAATCGGAACGGGACCGCCGTCTTCGTCTGCTCGGCGTAATACTCCGTCTCCGGCACCACCCGCATCGTCAGCCTGTGATCACCCTCCAGGCGCTCTTTCAGGCGCGCGGCCGCCGCGGAATCGACCGGGCGGATGAGCACGCTGGCGTAGTTCGCCCGGTTGAAGACGGCGCGTGCTTCGTCCGAATCCATCCAGACTTCTGAATCGAATGCGCTGCCTCCGGCGTCGAAGTGGCCGACGACTGCGAGCATGCGCGCACCCAGTTTGATTTCGCCGCCGACGTCCAGACCGCTGAAACGTTTCGCAAGGCGCGTGCTCACAGTCACCTCGCGCTTTCCCGGCGAAAACCACCGGCCATCGACGAGCTTCACCTGGGAACGGAGCAGCACTCCATTCGGGGACACTCCCCGGAAGATCACATTCGCCCCTCCCTCCACGCCATCTGCACGCGGCAGATACGCGGTCACAAGGGTGTCCGCCGAAATCAGCGGCCTGCCATTCCCGCTGCGCTCGATTTCCTCCGCATACTGGATGAGGCGCAAATCGTCATGGCCGATCTGGCTGGTGGACTCGGAGTCGGAGCCTTTGCGGACCGCGAGCAGGTTTCGCGGATCCCCGGTCGTGCCGCCGGCTTTTTCGAGCCCGGCCGCAAGCGCCTGCATGAGAATCCACACCGCCACCACCGCGGCGACTCCGAGCACCGTCGCAAGCGTGGAGCGCCAGCGGACGAAGATGTTCCGCACGCTGTAATGGATTGGCAGAGCCATCTCCTGCGCGAGCCCGCGGCGCCGCTACTTCGACGATGGCGGCGGTGGCGGCGGCGCGCCCGTGGTCTTGAAAATCTGGAGGCCCTGCTTCTCGCGCTCAGTCTTCTGCTCGAGCGCCTGCTTGAGGGCACTCACCTGATCGGGCGTGAGTGTCTTGGCTGCCGATTGCAGCACGCGGTTCTGGTAGTCCGCCTTGTCCTTCTCCCACTGGCTGAAGGTCGCGTCGTCCTTCAGCAGGCTCAGGACGGTGTTCGGGTCGCTTTTTGTCGGGTCAAACGGATCCGCCGGCGAGCTTTCACGCTCGGTCTTCATAAGCTGGATGAGGCTCTCCTTTTGCGCGCCCTCAAGCGGCGCGCCGGCCGAGGAGAACTGCTCCTCGAACTGATCCACCGCCATCCGGTCGGGCACGGTCTGCTCGTATTCGCTGAACTGCCCGTAGGCGGATTCCCCGAGCGTGGTCCGCAGCCGCTCGTTGAACTCGTTCTCGATGGCGCTGACCTTTGCCGCGGTCTCCGCGGAATTTCCGCCACCGCTGATCCGCGCGGTTCGCAGGGCCGTCTGGCGATCGGCGAGGAGGCCCATGAGGACCTCCGAATCCTGCGGCGACAGCTTCAGGCGCTTGGCCAGCTCCTTATACTGGGCGCGCACCATCGTGTTCGACTGGTTCTGGATCATCTTCTTGCCTTCCGGCGAGCGGAGCATCGCCACAAGCCCGCCGAGATCCGGCTTGCCGTCCGGCCCCATCGAGCCGGGCTGCGGCATAGGGCCGCCGGGGCCGCCCGGAGGTCCATTGCGGAGCTGGGCCAGAAGGCGGTCCCGCTCGCTCTTCAGCCGGTTCACGTTCTCATTCAGCGGGTCCAGCTTCGCGAGAGCGTCCTTCTCCCCGGCACGCGCCGTGTCGCGTTCCGCGGTGAGCTTCGCAAGCTGCGCGTCCTTTGCGGCTGCCTGGCTGCGGTAGTCGTATGCGAGCCAGCCGGTGATGACAGCGGCGACTGCGAAGATGGCGATGAAAATTCGTTGCATGGGAAATTTTGGTGGGATGCGCTGCGAAAACCATCCGCGATGCCCCGCAGGGCGTCAAGCGGTGCGGACGCTTGCCTGCCTGCGGCGCTTTGCGATGCTCTCCGCATGCTACGAATCTCCGCATGCCTCGCCCTGCTTGCCACCGCGTCAGTTGCAGCGGACGAGCGCTTCGTGGTGGATGACGAGGCGTTTGAAAACCAGGCAACCGCAGCGGCGACCGCGCTGCACAAGAAGGGCAAGCTCGTTTCACTGAAGGACCTCCGCACCCAGCTGAAGCGGACGCATTGCGAGTTGGCGTTCGCCGAGCCGCGCAAGGATCGGCTGCGCCCGCAGGAAGTTTATCGGCTCCTGCGCGGCAGCACCGTGGCGGTGGCGACCTTCTACAAATGCGCGAAGTGCATGGACTGGCACTTCGAGAGCGCGACGGGCTTCGCAGTCGCAGAAGGCGTGGTGAGCACCTGTGAGCATGTCGTGGATTTCGAGGACCAAGAGCGGGAGGGCGGCTACCTCGTCGTCGCCGATGCCAAGGGGCGCGTCTTCCCCGTTTCAGAAGTGCTCGCGTCAAACACCAACTCGGACACCTG
This sequence comes from Chthoniobacteraceae bacterium, assembly GCA_044221035.1. Taxonomy (GTDB): domain Bacteria; phylum Verrucomicrobiota; class Verrucomicrobiia; order Chthoniobacterales; family Chthoniobacteraceae; genus SXWH01. The sequence goes on from JBGAPU010000024.1 coordinate 60,357, forward strand.
CCTGCTCCGCGTGCCCGGGCTCGACCTTCCTCCGCTCGCACTCAGCCGCGACGCGCAGGTCGGCGATCCAGTCTTCTGCCTCAGCCATCCGGATGGGAACCACTGGATGTTCACGGCTGGAATGATCTCCCGGTTCTTCATCAACCGGGAGCAGGCGACCGACGGGGACAAGCCGCCGAAAAGGGAGAAGCTCGCGCCTTCGCTCTACGTGAACATCACCGCGGAATTCTCGCCGGGCAGCAGCGGCGGACCCGTGGCGGACGAACGCGGCAACATCGTCGCCCAGATCGAGGGCATCACCACGAGCCTTGAGGAGGAAAAGGGCGAGGACGGAAAAAATCTCACCACCAGCTACGGGATGCCGCTTCGTTCGTGCGTCTCCGCGGAGGAGATTGCGAAGCTCGCGAAGCCTTTGAAGCGGGGAAAATAGGCGCGGAGCGCGGCTACTCGGAAGCTTTCGGCGCGGCCGCGCGCTTCAACTCCGCCGCCGCGACCCTCTTCCCAGCCACGCACTTCGCGCACTGGAACACGAGCGCAGTGCGGGACTCCCCGGGCAGGAGGCTGCTGCCCGTCGTGACGAATTCCTGCTCGGCGAATGGAAACGCGCCGGCACCCGGCGCGCGGACCGATTCGCCGCCAGCAGGACGCGTCTCCTCGAACACCACCGGCACTTCATGCACCGACATTCTCTCGTGATGCACCGGGCATTTGTCACTCCTGCCGGCCACGAGATTGATGGGCGGCGGTGCCTTTCCAAGCGAATCCTCCGCCGCGATCCGCTCGGGGTTCGACGAGTTTCGGGGGAGCATCGACCCAATGGAAGCACCGCCCTCGCTTCCCCGGCCGCCCGCGATTTCCCCGTCGCCCGCGCGCTGGTCGCAGGATGCGAGCAACAGCATGGTGCCGAGCGGCGCGAGGAGGAAAAGTCGTTGCATGTCAGATCGCGGGAAGAGTCGGACGGTGCGGGCAACCGGGAGCCGCTGCAATGCGTTTTCCCTGCCGTGCCTTCCGAAATGCAACGGGAGGCCCCGCGCCAAAAGCATCACCCCGCGCACAGCGGCTGCCGTGCGCGGGGTGCGAATGCCGGGCGCGTGGCGCTTAGATGACTACCGACTTTCCAGGAATCGCGCGCGGATACATGCCATCGGGGCCGGGCTTCACGGGCATGTCAGCGTCCCATGCGAGGTTCTTCGGGAAGATGGTGACCTCGCTCTTGAGCGCCTTCTCCATCTCGATCTCCTTGCCGCTGTAAGTGGCGAGACGACCGAGGATGGCGGTCATGGAGCTCATCGCTCCGTATTCCGCCTCGTTGTAGGGCTTGTTGTTGCGGATGGCGTCGAAGAGGTCGTCGTGCTCCTGCTGGTAGGGATCCTTGTCGCCCTCGTTCTTGTGGCGCCAGCCCTCGCCGCCGGAGGTGGAAATGGTGTGGCGGTTCACGTCACACTTGCCCTTCGTGCCGACGACAGCCTCGCTCACGGAATTCCAGCAGCCGACGATGTGCCGGCAGAAGCTCGAAAGGCGGGAGCCGTCCTCATACTCGAACTCGACGGCGTGGTGGTCGAATATCTCGCCGTAGTCGGGGCCCTTGCGGACTTCGCAGCCGCCCATGCCCTGCGCCTTCACGGGCCAGCCCTTCTTCACCCAGTTGATCACGTCGAGGTTGTGGATGTGCTGCTCGCAGATGTGGTCGCCGCAGATCCACGTGAAGTAATACCAGTTGCGCATCTGGTATTCCATCTCGGTGAGCTTGCGGCCGTATTGCTTCTCGAGATCCTCGCGTTTCTTGAGCCACGGCGTCGCGCCGTTCCAGTAGGCGCGCATGGAGGTGATGTCGCCGATGGCACCGTCGTGGAGGCGCTTGATCGTCTCAATGTAGCCGCGCTGGTGGTGGCGCTGGAGGCCGACGCCGACCTTCAGCCCCTTCTCCTTCGCAACCTTCGCGGCGGCGAGCACCGTGCGGACGCCCGCGGGGTCGGTGGCGACGGGCTTCTCCATGAAGACGTGTTTGCCCTGCTTCACGGCTTCCTCGAACATCATCGGGCGGAAGCCGGGAGGCGTGGAAAGGATGACCACATCCGCCTGCGCGATGGCCTTCTTGTAGGCATCAAAGCCGAGGAAACGGTTCTCCTTCGCGACCTGCGCGCGGTCACCGTGCTTCGCCTCGAAGTTCTTCAGTGCCGAATCCATGCGATCCTCGTGAACATCGGCCGCCGCGACGAGACGGATCGGGCCGAGGTTCGTGGTGTTCAAAGCTTGGTTCGCAGCACCGGAGCCGCGTCCACCGCAGCCAACGATGGCGAGCTTGATCTCGTCACCGCCGCTCACGCCAAGGGCGAAGCGCGCGGGATCGAGCGCAGTTGCGAGAGCCGCACCGCCGAGCGCTGCGCTGCCGCGCTGGAGGAAGCTGCGCCGGGTGAGTGCGCGCGGGGTGATGATTCTGGGTTCCTGATTCATGTATGGGTTGTGGGTTTCTGTGAAGTGAAGGGTCGCAAGCCTGCGGCACTGCGCCACGCCTTTGCAACGCCCGAATGACCCGTGCGCTGGAAAATTCTTTGCGCCACGCATCTCCCAATGTGGCGCACCGTTCATCCTCCGTCCGCCGCGCGGCGGCGAACTACACCTTCAGACGCGGCGCGTCGTTCCAGAGGTCCTCGAGCCGGTAAGCCTGCCGCTTTTCGGGATGGAAAATATGCACGACCACATCGCCGTAATCCGCGATGACCCACTGGCTCATCGGGAAGCCGTCGATGTTCAGCGGACGCCGGTCGTGATCCTTTTTCAGACGGTCGCCGATTTCATTCGCGATGGCCTTGAGCTGCGGCTCGGAAGCTCCGCTGCAAATGACGAAGTAATCGGTGAATGACGACAGCTTGCGCAAATCGAGGACGACGATGTCCTCCGCCTTTTTGTCGGCGGCGATGCTGGCGCAGAGCTTGGCGAGTTTGTCGGATTTAATGGGTGCCTCCTTGGTAAAGGCGGTGCGTCTCAATGATTTGGCGCACCGCTTCCGGCACGAGATA
>JBGAPU010000149.1:0-10623 GCA_044221035.1 Chthoniobacteraceae bacterium
TTCCCGTGGCTCGACGTGCTCGGCAACGTGCTCTTCGGCCTCAAGCTGAAGCCCGACCTGTCGGACAAGGACCGCGTCGAAGTCGCGCGCTATTACCTGAAGCTCGTCGGTCTCGACGGCTTCGAGCACGCAAACATCCACGAGCTTAGCGGCGGCATGAAACAACGCGTCGCCCTTGCGCGCGCGCTCGCACCGAACCCGCGCGTGCTCCTCATGGACGAGCCCTTTGCCGCGCTCGACGCCATGACGCGCGAGCAGCTCTACGGCGATTTGCAGAAGATCCACGCTGCCCGGAAGAAGACGATCCTCTTCGTGACGCACAACGTCCGCGAGGCCGTGTGCCTCGGCGACCGCGTCGTCCTCTTCTCACCGCGCCCCGGTCGCATCCGGAGGGAGTTCAAAGTCACGCTCCCGCGACCGCGAGAATTCAACGACGTGGCCTCCGCCACGCTCGCCGCGGAGATCACCGCCGAACTCAAGACCATCCTCGCACCCGCGCCATGAAACAATTTTTCGCCGCGGCGGCATTTTTCGCCGCAATCATCGGCGCGTGGGAATACGTCGCGCAGACAGGCGCCGCCTCCTCCGTCCTCCTGCCCGCGCCCAGCGCAGTCTGGAAATATCTCGTTGGCGCCGGAAGGGACGGCTCCCTTTCCGAGGCCACGCTTGTCACCATGAAGCGCCTTTTGCTCGGTTACGCCATCGGCATCGGCGTCGGCATTCCGCTCGGAATGCTCACCGCGCGTTTCAAGTTCCTGCACAACACGCTCGGCACGATCGCGCTCGGCCTCCAGACGCTCCCCAGCGTGTGCTGGGTCCCCCTCGCGCTGCTGTGGTATGGGCAGACGGAGACCGCGATGCTCTTTATCGTCGTGATGGGCACCGTGTGGGCCGTCATCCTCGCGACGGATCACGGCATCCGCCAAATCCCGCCGCTCTACCGCGAGGCCGCGGCCACGATGGGCTCAAAGGGCCTGCACCTCTGGCTGCGCGTGCTCGCGCCAGCGTCGCTGCCGCACATCGTCAGCGGCACAAAGCAGGGCTGGGCCTTTGCGTGGCGCTCGCTCATGGCCGCGGAGATTTACGTGACCATCCTCAGCGGCTTCGGCATCGGCCACCTGCTGCACTACGGCCGCGAGCTGCATGCGATGGACCAGGTCGTCGGGCTCATGCTCGTCATCATCGTCATCGGCTTCCTCGCCGACAAAATCATCTTCAGCCCGTGGGAGCGCTTCCTCCACCGGCGCTGGGGCCTCCGCGAATAGTAACCGCACACCACACCATGACTGCAGCCAAACCACAGCCATCCGAGCCTTGGATCGAAATCATCCGCCGCAAAGTCGGCGCGATGCGCTTCGGCAGCGTGCAACTCACCATCCACGACGGCCGCGTGACGCAGGTCGAGGCGACGGAAAAAACGCGCCTGCCCGCGGTGAGCGATGATTCGCAGGATGCGCGGAGGGAGGAGTCGCGATGACCGCACTCGATCTCCTCGACCACGCACTTCCCGCCACGACGGCGCCTTCCGCACCCGTGAACCCGCGCCAGTCGCTGCGCAGGCTGCTGCTCCCGCTTTTCCGCCGCGTCACGGAATCCTCCGACACATGGCGCGCGGAGTCGGCTGGCTTCTGGGAAGTGGACGGTGTCCGCCACTGGATGCCGCGCCTTGTCTTCAAGCGCGCGGGTGAGACGCCGGACTTCAAGGTCGGCATCTTCGCCGGCGTCCACGGTGACGAACCCGCCGGCGTGCTCGCGCTGTGCGACTTCGTCCGCGCGCTCGACGACTCCGCCGTGCGGGGGCGCGGCTACGAGCTGCACGTCTATCCGCTGGTGAACCCGACCGGCTACGAGGACCGCACGCGGCATTCCCGCAGCGGCCGCGACCTGAACCGCGAATTCTGGCGCGGCTCGCTGGAGCCGGAGGTCGCGCTGCTGGAAAGGGAAATCCTGCGCGAGCAATACCATGGCTACATCTCGCTGCACTCCGACGACACGAGCGAGGGCTTCTACGGCTTCGCGCGCGGCAACACGCTCACCGAGCATCTGCTCCGCCCCGCACTCGCCGCGGCGGAGGCCGCGATCCCGCTCGACCGCCGCGACCAGATCGACGGATTCCACGCGGAGGAAGGGATCATTCACACTGCATACGACGGCATCCTCAGCGCGCCGCCGAATTCGCGCCCGCAGCCCTTCGAGGTCATCCTCGAATCGCCGTCCGAGGCGCCCATGCACCTGCAGCGTGCCGCCTTTGTCCTCGCGCTTGTCGAACTGCTGACGCATTACCGCCGCTTCATTGCCTATGGCGGCGAGCTCTAACCCCCCGAAAAAATTTCCACCGGCACACGCCGGGGACCATTCCGAAAACACAACCCATCAGCCGACCGGACTTCCGGAGGTGTGAGGAAGCAAGAACGCATCCAAACACCATGACCACGAAACACATCCTCGGCGCCGGCATCGCGCTGCTCGCAGTCTCGCTGCCCGCACTGGCCGCGAACACCGACAGGAAGATCGAGACCAAAGCCGCGCCGAAGCCCGAGGCGCTCACGTTTGCCAACGGCATCCTCACCCTCGACATCGAGGAGCGGCTCCGCATCGAGACACGGCGGAACAACAAGGATCTGAACCGCGCATCCCACGATGTGCGCGACGACACCTGGCTGCTCAACCGGTTCCGGCTCGGCCTCGCGATCAAGCCGGTGGACTGGCTGAAGGTTTACGCCCAGGTGCAGGACTCGCGCGAGTGGTTCAGCCAGCGCGGTGGCATCCCCGGCGTCAACGGCTACGAGGGTGGCGACTACTTCGACCTGCGCCAGCTCTACGTGGAGATCGGCGACCCGGCGCGCTTGCCGCTCACGCTCACGGTGGGCCGCCAGCCGCTCAACTATGGCGACAACCGCCTCGTCGCCGACAGCAAGTGGGCGAATTTCGGGCGCACGTTCGACGGAGTGAAGCTCCACATCGAGACCGGCAAGTTCTGGCTCGACGCCTTTGCCGTCCGCCCGGTGCAGATCCGGAAGGGCGAGGTGGACGACAGCGACAGCGCGGACAATTTCCTCGGCCTCTACGGCGGCACGGACGTGCTCAGCTACCAGACCACCGAGTTCTATTTCCTCTGGCGCGACAAGGCGGACAACCAGCCCGACCTCAGCCCGGCAAACACCACGGGCGCGAACGGCACCTACACCGGCCCTGCGCAGCGCATCGGCACGGTCGGCACGCGGTGGAAATCGAAGCGGGACGCGCTCCACGGCTTCGACTACAGCGCGGAGTTTGCCTACCAGTTCGGCAACGTGTGGAGCGGCGACCGCAGCACCGCGCGGCTGGACCACCACGCATTCGCCCTCGCGCTTACGGCCGGCTACACGTGGGAGGATGCGCCGTGGAAGCCCCGCCTCGGCTTCGAATACGACTACGCGACCGGGGACAGGAACGCGAAGGACGGAAGCAGCCAGTCCTTCCAGAACCTCCTCCCTTCAAACCACGCGCACTACGGATTCATCGACGGATTCAGCTGGCGCAACATGCACGACGCCCGCCTCTCGCTCAGCGCACGGCCGCTGAAAAGCGTGGAGGTCACGTTCGACTACCACGCCTTCTGGCTCGCGGAGACCACGGACTACTGGTTCACGTCGAATGGCAACAGCGCGCTGCGCACCACGACGCCCTCGACCACCACCACCACGACGACCACGAGCAAGGGCGTCACCACCACGAAGAAAGTCACCACGCCCGGCAGGGACGTGCGCACCATTGGTGCGAGCAATTTCGCGGGGCAGGAAATCGACCTCACCGTGAACTGGAAGGTGAACAGCCACCTCACCATCCTCGCGGGCTACAGCCATTTCTTTGCCGGCAGCTACCTCCGCGAGACGGGATTCCACGACGACCCGGACTTCGGCTACCTGCAGGCCACGATCACGTTCTAGCGAAAGGCCGCGCGTGCTCCGCGAAGGTGCGCATGACGCGGCTCAGCGGTCGTTCAGGTTGAAACGCACCGGCGCGTCGAGCCTCTGGCCAGGCGCGGCGTCGCGCACGCGGCAGCGCCATCCCGCTTCCATCGCCGCGCGGTCGAGCCGCGGGTGGCCGCTGCTTTTCGCGATGCTCACCGAGGTCGGCCGGCCGCCGCCATCCACGATGAGGCGGAGAATGACAATGCCCTGCTCTCCCGCGGCGCGGGATTCGGCCGGATACCGGGCAACGGGGCGGACGACGTAGCTCGCCTTTTTCCCGCTGCCATTTCCCGCGCTGCCTGCCGCGGCACCGGTCGGCGAGCCCGTTCCGCTCGCGGCCCCCGCGGGTGCGGCGGTGGGAGCGGCGCTTCGGGGCGCAGGTGTCCGCTTCGCGCTGCGCGGCAGCGGGGTTGGCTTGGGAGGTTCGGGCAGCGCCATCTCCGGCTCCTTCACCGGCTGCGGGGGTGGCGCGGGTTCGGGCTCCGGCGTCGCAGGCACGGGAGTAGGCGCGGGTGCTGGAGTGGGCGCAGGCTCGGGGGGCGCGGCGACGGCGGCTGCGGGAGCCGATTCCACGAGCGCGACCTCCACCCCGTCACCCTCGATTTCCGATGCGGGGCTGTCCGCCGGCGTGCCCTTCCAAGCGAGGAGCAGCGCCGCGTGCATCGCCGCCGCCAGCACCGCGAAGAACCATGTCGCAGTGCGGTCGGTGGGCGCCGTGTGGAGTTTGCGTGCTGCGATCATCTTCCGCAGCGTGCATAGCACCTACCAGCGGTAAGTCACGCGCCCGCGGAACATGCGCGGCTCCGCGGGGTGGTAATGGACGTCGTCCATTCCGGTGCTGAAGGCCGATTCGCTGCTGAGAAGGCTCGTGTAGTAATATTCGATGTCGTTGTCGTTCCGGTTGAAGAGATTCAGGCACTCCAGCGCGAACTCCCACTTCGGCGTCCGGTAGCCGACGTTCGCGTTCACCGTGCAGGTCGTCTTTCCCTTCTGCGAGTTGTCCTCCGTGAGCACGCGCGGGCCGAAGGCGCGCACGCGCATCCCGCCGAACCAGCCCGGCTGCCGGCCCTGCGCGCCGAGCGTGAAGCCGCCGCTGAACATCCACGGCACGCTGTCCGGGATGCGGTCCGCGCCGGGGCTGTTGCGGTAGCGCGCGTGTGTCGCGGCGAACTCCGCGTCGATCGTCAGCCAGTCGCGCGGCGCCCAATACACCGCGGCCTCGACGCCGAAGCGCCGCGAAGCCGGCCCGGCCTCGTTTGTCCCAGCGTCGCCCACGTAGGTCAGCTCGCTGTCGCTGTCGAGCCACCACGCCGCGAGCGCGGCGGTGACGTTCGGGATGATCTGCGTGCGGATGCCGACCTCCGCGCCGATGGTGCGCACGAGCGGGTCCACGCGGCTCACGCCGGCGCCGGTGGACGGATCGACCGTTGTGTTCACGCCGCGGGCGTCGTTGCTGTGGAAGCCGGTGCCGAAATTCAGGAACAGCTCCGTCTTGTTCCATGGGCCGAGCACTGCGGAGAACTTCGGGCTGATGATCGCCGCGAGCCGGTCGCCGCTGTTCGCCGCGTTGTCCGATGACACCTCGTAGCGGAACAGGTCGCCCCGCAGTCCCGCCGTCGTGCGCAGCCACGGCGTCCATTTCACCGTGCCCTCCGCAAAGATTCCCGCGCTGTTCTCCACCACGTCGTCCACGCGCACGGTGCTGGTGCGCTGGCGCTGCACCGTCTTGTAAAGGCCGAGGCCGTCGATGAAGTCGTTGCGCGTCTGCAGCCCGAGCGTGAAGGACGACTTGCGACTGAAGAGGCTCAGGTTCTCCCATGTCCGCGACACGTCGCCGCCGATGATCCAGCGCTTCTCCGTCTGCTCGAACTGGTCGCCGTTCACCGCGTCGTCGAGCGCGTAGGTGAAGTTTGAGAACAGATCCAGCGTGTAGCGGATGCCGTAGAAGTTCAGCTTCGTGAGCGCCTGCCCGTCGTGCCTCTGCCACTGGAACTGCAGGCTGTAGCGGCTGCTGTTGCCGCCGTCGGTCGGGTCCACGTAGCCGAAGCGGTCGAGCGTCCCCGAATCCACCGCGCGCTGCGGGATCTGGTCCGTGCTGCGCCACTTGCCGTGATACGCCATGAAGGTGAGCGCGAAGCCCTCCTCCGCGTCGCCCTGCGAGTAGCGCGCGAAGCCGTTCCAGCGCTGGAATTGCTCCGTGAGCTGCCACGGGCCGTTGTAGTAGTTGTATTCGCCCGCGAGCGTGAGGCGCCCCGCCTTCGGGTCGTCGCCAAACTTGAACGTGTGCCCCAGCGCCGCGCGCCAGTAGCTGTATTCGCCCATCTCGAGCGTGGCGAAGCCGTTCGGCAGCACGTCGTAGAGGTGAAAGTCCGCGCTGCCCGCGCTGGAGAGATCCCCGTTGCGCGCCGTGTAGGTGCCCTTGTGGTAGGCGATGCTGTCGATCAGCTCCGGGATCACGATGTTCAGGTCCGTGTAGCCCTGCCCGTGCGCGTGCGTGCGCATGTTCAGCGGCATCCCGTCGAGCGACGTCGCGAAGTCCGTCCCGTGGTCGAGATTGAACCCGCGCAGGAAATACTGGTTCGCCTTCCCGCCGCCCGCGTGCTGTGTGACCACCATTCCGGGGATGGTCTCCAGCACCTCGCCGCGCCGCAGGATCGGACGCGCCCGCAGCTCGTCCCCGCTCGCCGTGTTCTGCGAAGCCGAGATGACTTCGCCCGTGCGGTCGGCGCGCTTTCCGGTGATCACGGTTTCGTCGAGGATGGACGTCTCCAGCGGCTTCGGCTGCGCGGGCCGCGCGGCCTGCTGCGCAAACGCGGAGCACGTGACACCCGCGGCCAGCGCCGCGGGGAGGAAAAGCGTGAGATTGGTTTTCATCATGTGCGGCCAGCCTGCACGCGCGGACCTTGAGCTGCGATGAAGCGGGGCGGAGTTCTGCCGGATGGAAGCACTGCGGATATTTTTCATGGAGCGGGGTGTCTGGTTTCTTCCGCGCGGCCCCTCGAATGGAAAAGCCACGCGCTGGGAGCTACGAACCTTGCGGGTCCGCCATCGCTCCAAACGTGTGGCTGCGTGGGCGGATAGAGACCGTCGCCCGCGGTGTCAAGCGGCGAGAAGGAGGCAGAAGCCGCAGGCGGCGATTGCCCCGCCCGCGAGCCGGAGCGGCGGGATTTTTCCCGGCCGGGCAGCCTGTCTGGCGATGATGATGCCCGTGGAGTGCAGCAGTGCGGTGGAGAGTGCGAGTCCCGCGCAATAGGCAAATCCCGAAGCTCCCTCCGGCATCCCTGCGGCGTGAGCGTGGCCGTGAAACAGCGCGAAAAATCCTGCGAGCGCCCCGGCGGTGGCAAGCGGCATCCGCACCGCGCAGGCGATCAGCAGGCCGAGCACGAGGACGGAAGCCGCGATGGCCTGCTCCACCGCGGGGAATCCGACGCCTGCGGCACCCAGCCGCACTCCGAGCATCATCATTCCCACAAAGCTGAGCGGCACGGCCCACACTGCGCGTCCGCCGCGCTGGGCCGCCCAGAGCCCGACGGCGAGCATCGCGCAGACATGGTCGAGGCCCGTCATGGGATGGATGAGCCCCCATTCGATCCCCGACGCCGGGCCGTGGCCGGGATGCGCGTGCGCGGCGGCACTGAGCGCGGCGACGATGAGTGTCGTGATGAGCGTGTATTTCTTCATGGCTGACTGCGTTGATTTTTCCTCCGCGTGCAGCTCCAAAAAAGAAGCCTCACGCTGGGAGCTACGAACCTTGCGGGTCCGCCATCGCTCCAAACGTGTGGCTTCCGGAGCGGGTAGGAGACGCGCCGCGCGGAGTCAAGCCACAGCCGGGCGGGAGGCGCATCCTGTCGGCACTCGCCAGCCGGCGGCGGCCATGCTAGAGGGGCGCCACCATGGATGCTCTCGACAAGCCTCTGCAGCGGATCCTCTCGGGATTCATCCGCATGCACATTCTGCATCACGCCGCGGAAGGTGACTTGTATGGAAACTGGATGATCGAGGAACTGCGTCACCACGGCTACCGCATCAGCCCCGGCACGCTCTATCCCCTGCTCCGTGCGATGGAGCGCGACGGATGGCTCACCGGAAAAGCCGAGGAGGGCGGCGCGCGCCGCAAGTTTTACCGCATCACCCCGGCGGGCAGCAGGGCGCTGAAGGAGGCGCGCGCGCGGCTAAAGGAGCTTTTCCGGGAGACGGCGGAAAAGTGAGGCGCCGGATGCACGAGAATGAAGTCCGGCACGTTCAATTTCTGGATCGATCCTGAGACCAACCAGGGTGCGTTCGAGCCCGGCATGCGCTGCCGCTGGGCGAAGTTCCAGATCGGGGACGAGACGTGTGTGATTTGCTCCGACGGCCCGACGCTCGCGGCCACGATCGCGATGGGCACGCCGCGCGAGGCGCAGCTCTTCCGTGTGGCATTTCGGCCGAGCCTCACCCGCCGCCACATCGTCACCATCGGCTGGAAGAAGGACCGGCTCCGAGTCTTCCTCGACAACAAACCCATTGCCGACGTCGCCCTGCCGTAGCGGCGCGCCTCTACTTCCGCAGAGCGAAGGCGAGGAGCAGGAGTGAAATGGCGGTGATCCACGAACCCGCGACGCGGAGCGCGATGTGCAGCCATTTCATCTCCGAAGCGGCGGCGAGCGACGCGTAAAAGGCCGCGTTCACGAGCAGCAGCATCAGCGCGCACCATGTCCCCGCGAGCGTCGCGGTGATGTCGGCGGGGCTTCCGCTGTCCACCGCGGAATCGAGCCCCACTGCGGCCGCTCCGGCTGCGAGCAGCGCGGCGCCCGCCCACGCGGGAATGCGCCTTCCCGCGGCCACCACGGCTCCGCAGGCGAAGGCGATGCCCGCGGGCACGGCGGGATGCACGGCGGCGAACCATCCCGCACGCGTGAGCGCGAGCGCTGCGGCTGCGACCGGCGCGAACACGGCCAGCGGACGCGCCAGCCGGAGCGGGGGATGCTGCCCGAGCATGAGGCCGAGGCCGAGCACCACGAGGAGGTGCAGCGGCATCATCAGCGGATGGAGCGCGCCGCCGGTGAAGCGGTTCGCGCCCTCAGTCGTGTGCGCGAATGCGGGGCTGGCGCACGCGAGAAGGATCAGCGGCACGGCGAACCGCGCCTTCGGAGCGCGCCGGCTCACGCCTTGAACATCCCGAGCAGAAACCCGAAGCCGATCAGCGCGATGACGGCGCCGCCCGTGCGCACGACCAGGCGGCCCCACGGCCAGCGCACGAGCAGGCCGAGCGCGATTCCAGCGAGGTGCAGCAGACCCGTGGCGATGACGAAGCCCGCCGCGTAGGTGGCGGCGTTCGCGGATTCCGGCAGCTCCGTGCCGTGCGCGTGCCCGTGGAAGATCGCAAAGAAACCGACGATCACTGCGGAGAGCCAGAGCGGCGGCTTTGCGGCAAATGCGACGGCAAGACCGAGCAGCACGCCGGAGAGCGCGATGGCCTTCTCCACCGCGGGCAGCGGCACGCCGAGCACACCGAGCGCGCCGCCCAGCGCCATCACGACGGGGAAGACGACGGGGAGCAGCCACATCGCCGGCGCGCCGAGATACGCGCCCCACAGCCCCACCGCCACCATCGCGACAATGTGATCCAGCCCGGTGAGGGGATGCGCGAACCCGCTGGTGAAGCCACCCGCCATTCCGCCCTCGGTGTGCGCGTTCGCCGCCGCGGGCAGCAGGACTAGCAGCGCGGGAATCATCCATGTCGCGGGCAAAGGGATGCGCAGTCGGGAATTCATGCGGGCCAGTGTAGCCGTCCGCGCACCGCGCGCAAAAGCCGGATGTTGCAGCGGGAGCGCGTGGGGAAATGCGCGGCGCTTGCCGCAGGCGGCGGCCGCTGCCATGAAGGGCGCATCGCACAGCAAGGCTCCGACTACGAACTGCTCGACAGCGGCGGGTTTCAAAAGCTCGAACGCTTCGGCGACATCGTGCTCGCGCGGCCGTGCGCGCAGGCGGTGTGGCGCCCGTCGCGGCCAGCGGCGTGGCGCTCGGCGACGGCGACTTTTTCCCGCGAGGGCGGCAACCGCTGGCAGGGGCGCGAGCGGCTGCCGGCGACCTGGGTGATCGCGGTGGACGGAATCCGCTTCCAGCTCAGCTCGACGGACTTCGGGCACCTCGGGATTTTCCCGGAGCAGCGCGACCAGTGGCAGCGCATCGGGCGGGACTGCGCGGAGTTTCATGCACGCCACGGGCGTGCGCCGCGCGTGATGAACCTCTTCGCCTACTCGGGCGGCAGCACGCTCGCGGCCGCTCGCGCGGGTGCGGAGGTCTGCCACGTGGATGCATCGAAGGGCATGGTGGAGTGGGCGCGGAAAAATGCGGGGCTGAATTCGCTGCAGGAGCGGCCCGTCCGCTGGATAGTGGACGACGTGCTGAAATTCCTCGGCCGCGAGCAGCGCCGCGGACAGCGCTACGATCTGCTGATTCTCGATCCGCCGAGCTACGGGCGCGGCGCGAAGGGCGAGGTGTTCAAAATCGAAAACGATCTGCCCGGCCTGCTCGCACAGCTCGCGGAGCTGCTGTCAGACGAGCCGCTCGGCGTGCTCATTTCCTGCCACACGCCGGAGCTGACGCCGATTTCCCTGCACCATCTGCTGCTGCAGGCGTTCGGAAAGAAAGGCGCGCTGGAGCATGGCGAGATGCTGCTGCGCGGCAG
>JBGAPU010000150.1:0-10719 GCA_044221035.1 Chthoniobacteraceae bacterium
AGCATCACCGCCGGGGTGCTGCATCTGAGCTTCGGCCTCCCGCAGGGCGCGGCGGGGACGAATGGAACGAATGGGTCCGACGGCGCGCAGGGGCCGCAAGGCCCGATGGGCGCGGTGACGCCGCAGAACCTCGACGACGCGATCTCGGGGACGAGCCCGAACACGAACGGGGTCGCGACGCTGGATGCGCCGTTTACGAACGACCCGCTCTCACTCGCCGAGGGGGAGCTGCTGCGCGCGAAGCTGAATGAGCTGATCGTGAACGGCAGGCGATAGGGAGCAGGGAGCAGGGAGCAGGGAGCAGGGAGCAATCGACAATCCGCAATCCGCAATCCGCAATCCGCAATCGGCGCGCGGGTTGCCTACTCCCCCTTCGTGCGCGCGGCGGTGTGGCCGTAGTATTCGGGGTAGCGGTAGTAGGAGTATTCCTGCATGGACTCGGCGACGGCGTTGCAGATGAGGCCGATGATGTTGGCCTGGCGGTCGCGGAGGACTTCGAGGGACTTCGTGCTCGCGCGGACGCTGGATGCACCCATGCGGAAGACGAACAGGGTGGCGTCCACCTTCGGGGCGAGGCAGGAGGTGTCGTCGGCGGCGGTGATGGGGGCGCTGTCGATGACGACGTAGTCGAACTGGGCGGCTGCGGCCCTGAGGAAGCGGTCGGTGTCGGTGCCGAGGAAGAGTTCGCCGGGATTCGGGGGGCGCGTGCCGCAGGGAAGGAGGGAGAGGTTGCGGACGCGGGTGGGCTTCACGACGCGCTGGAGGGAGGCGTCGCCGTTGAGCACGTCGGCGAGGCCCTGGTCGTTCTGCAGGTCGAAGGTCCTGTGCAGCGCGCCGCGGCGGAGGTCGGCATCGACGAGGAGGACGCGCACGTCGAACATGGCCATGGTGATGGCGAAATTGGTGGCGACGGTGCTCTTGCCCTCGTTCGGCGCGGCGCTGGTGATGAGGAAGATTTTCGGCGCGGGCCCGTCCACGGGCAGGAAGAAGAGCGAGGAGCGGAGCGAGCGGAAGGACTCGACGAAGGCGTGGCGCGCATCGTCCGGCGTGAGCGGATCGACATCCACCGTGCCGACGGCGCTGAGCGCATGCGGGATGTGCGCGAGGACGCGGTCGGGGAAGTGGGCCTGGAAATCGACGACGGACTCGATGCGGTCGTCGAACGGATCAATGACGACGAGGCAGAGCAGGCCGCCAAGGAGCCCGAGGACGACGCCGAGGATGAGCGACTTGGCGACGCTGACGCGCATGGGCTCGGCGGCGCTGGCCTTCTGGCGGATGGAGATGATCTCCTGGTCCACGTTGCGGGTGAGATCGACGTTGCCCTTCGACTTTCCGAGTGAATCGAGCTGCGCGCGGAGGCGGCCGACTTCGGCCTGCAGGGCGGCATACTGGGTGAGGCGCTCGCTGTTCGCCGCGGCCTTCGCCTCCCAGTCCTTGATCGTCGTCTGGAGGTTGCGGATTTCGAGGTTCGTCGCATCGCGGCGGCGGCGCAGGTCCTCGGCGCTCTGCTTGCGGAAGGTGTCCATGAGCTGCTGCTGCTGGGCGATCTGCTCGTCGAGCTCCACCATGATGGGGTGCTTCGCCGTGAGGTCGCGCGCATAGCTGGCGCGCTCGGAGCGCAGCAGCTCGATCTTCTGCCGCGCGCGCTCGTATTCGAGCATCGGGCCGTTTGCGACGGGCGTGCGCGGGTCGGCCTCCTGGAAATCCGGCGAGCCACTGGCGGTCTTGGGCCGGTCGCGGACCATCTGGTGATCGAGCTCGAGGAGGCCCTGGAGCTGCGATTCGTTCTTCAGCTCGGCGAGCCGGGTGTTGAGCTTCGAGAGATACGCGGCGGCGGCGTTGCCCTCCTGCTCGAGGAAGCCCGTCTTGTTCTCGCGCTGGAAGGCGAGCAGCTTCTCCTCCTCCGCGCGCAGCTCGGTCTTCACGCGCTCGATTTCATCGTCAATCTCGCCCGCGGTGAACTCGCCCTTCTGCGAGCGCATCTCGCGCCGGGTGGCGATGTATTCGTGCATCACGGCGTCGAGGAATTTCTGCGGATACCTCGGCTCCGCGCCGATGGCGGAGAGGTGGAAGATCGAGGTGCCGGGGATCGCCTTCACGACGAGTTCGACCGGGGTGACGGGCGTCTCCGGCGAGTGCGTGCGGACGTATGCCTCGGCGCGGGTCTGCACGGCCTCGTCCTTCATCAGCTCGCCCTGGGTCGCCATGAAATACGTCATCTCCTCGGAGAATGTCGCCGTGTCGGGCATGGCGACCCGCCCGCTCACCATCATGCGGCCCGAGGAGACGTAGGAGGTCCTCTGCGAGGCGACATACCAGGACGCGATGCCGAGCCCGAGCGCGGCGGCGAAGGCGACGACCCACCAGTATTTGCGGAAGAGCGTGCGGTAGCGGATGAGCTTCGCGCGCACGATCTGCCAGAAGGCGTGCGGTGACGGTCGGGACGGCGCCCGATGGAAGTGCGTGGGCTCCATCGCGCGTCAGAAATTGATGAATTTCTGCGGAACGATGATGCGGTCGTCCGGCTGGAGCGCGGGATCCTTGTCGATCTGTCCCTTCACGAGGACGGCGTCCACGTCCACGACGGTCGTCTCCACGCTGGAGCCGCGGTTGCGGACGAGCTTCACCTTTTTCTTGTCGGCAAACTCGGCGAAGCCGCCGGCCTTCAGGATCGCCTTGCTCACGGTGAGCCTGTCCTCGGGCGGCAGGTCGATGGGGCCCTGCGAGCGCACGCAGCCGCTCACATAGATGGTGCCGCGCGACTTCGTGCTCACGGAATCGAGGCTCACGATCACGGTGGCCCGGTGGAAATATTCGCGCTGGAGCAGCGGCTTGATCGTCTCGGCGAGCTCCCTGCACGTGCGGCCGCTCGCGCGCACGCGGCCGATGAGCGGGACCTCGACCTCGCCGCTGTCGGTGACGACGATCGAAAGCGGCGCGCGCCTTTCCTGCACCACGCGGTAGCTCAGCCGGTCGCCCGCGCCGAGCCGGCGGGAGTTGTCGAGCACCTCCATCGAGGTCGTGCCCGCGACCACACCCGCCGCGGATGCCGGCTCGGGCCGCTCGCGCCCCGGGTTCTGCTGTGCGCGCGCTTCGATCGCCGAAACGAGCGCGATGAACGTGAGGATGAGAATCTGGCGGAGGTTCCGCGGCATTTCCTCAGAAGCGGTAATTCAGGCTGATGATGCCGGAGTTCTGGTAATAGCTGCGCAGCGCGAGGTCGGAGTCCTTGTGCACATAGCCGTAGCGCACCGTGAGCGTCGTGCGCGAGGCGACCTTCATCGCCATCGCGACGCCGCCGCCCCAGCGGAACGCGTGCTCGGCCGAAACGAGCGAGCCGCCGGACTCCTTTGCGTCCTCGACGAACGCGTCGAAATTCCAGGTCATCGCCGCATTCATGCGCCATGTCGCGGCGTAGCGCGCGAAGACGTATTCGGCGTAGTTCACCGAAAGGCCGAGGCGCGCCTCGCGACCGACGGTGAGCGTGTGGCTGAAATACTGCGAGAGCCGCTGCGCCGCGGAGAGGTTCGCATACCAGCCGCTGAAGTCGCTGCGGTCGAGGCTCGTCCCGGTGGCGTCGAAGCTCAGGTTCTGATAGCCGGCGCTGGCGCGCACGCGCGTGTATTCCGAGAGCGATGCATCCGCGAATGCACCGAGCGACCACGTCGTCGCGTCGTTGTTCACATTCTCGTCGTAGTGGACCGATGCGAAGCTCGACTCCAGACCCACGCCGAGCGCGTCGGTCACGCGGCGCCGGGCGCTCGCGAAGAACTGCTCCTCCCTGCGGTCGAGGTAGCTGAACTCCGAGTCGAACGAATGGTAGGTGAAGTGGTCGTAGCCGAGGATGAAATCCCAGTCCGGGTAGCGGAGAAATGCCGTGACGCCCGCGGCATTCTGCAGGCGCGTGAAGCGGGCCACGTTGCTCAGCGTCGTCTCGTCCACCGGGTTCTGCACGATCTGGATGCGGTCGTGGATGTTCAGCCGCAGATGGTCGCCGACGAAGATGTCGAAGCCGAGCTGCGTCCCGGGATCCAGCAGCAGCGCATTCGTGTCGAGGTGCGAATTGCGGAAGTATTTCGCGTAGCTGACGCCCAGGCCGAGCCGGATCGAATTGAGCCGGCTGACCCGCCACTCCGCGTCCACATTCATCCGCGGACGGAAAATCACGTCGGTTTTGCGATCCCTTTCCGAGAGGCCCACGTTGTCGTTCACCTCCAGCTCCATCTGCGCGGACGCATCCACATTCACCGGGCCCAGACGCATGAATCCGCCCTGCAATTTGGACATCTGATCCTGCCGGGCCTCGTTTGCGAGTGAGTTGATCCCCGAGGGGCGGATGGACTCCTGCGCATGCACAGGGAGGCCGGAGAGACACGCAAATGCGACAGCGCGGAGCGTTATTGTAATGAAGTTGCTGTTACGAAATCGGGCGGGCGGCATGGTTGGGTGGTGGAAGCCGCCCGAGAAGTGCAGCAAGCGCGGAGTATTGACAAACCAATTTGTTGGCTGACTTAATGCTCCCGTCCCGAGCAACCACCCGTGCGCAAAAAGCTTCCTTTCACTTTCCTCATCGCCCTCCTCTCCGGGGCTGCTGTCGGCGGAGCTGCGGAAAAGCCGACGAAAAGTGACACTGTCGCCACGTCAGCTTCCGCCGATGCAAACGACCGCCGCGTCGCTGCTGAAACCGCCGCCTCGATCGAGGCGCTCGGGGCGAATCCCGGCACCCGGCAGATTTCCACGATTGTTTACAAGGCAGTCCGCTCCTCGCCCTCCAGCGTCCTGCACATCGTGAATGCCGCGGTGCGGGTGTCCCCGCAGGCCGCAGCCCCCGAGATCGTGACCGCCGCGACCGCAGGCGTCCCGAACCCGTGGAAGCGCGTGACTTATCGGCGACTCGGCGCGGTCGATGCAAAGAAGAGCGCGCCCGATTTCAAGAGCGGTCCCGATGGCAAGCAGGTGCTGGACGGCAAGGCAGTCCGCGGCCCCGCCGAACCCGAAGGCCCCGAGATGACGCTCGCCGAGGCCATCGTGCGCACCGCGATGGATGCACAGCCCGGGCTCTCATTGCCCGCGCTGACCGCCGCAGCCGATGTCGCCCTGCTCACCGACCCCGCAGTGCTCATCCAGAGAATCAGCGGCTCGCGCGCGATCTCCGGCGTCGGCGACGCCGGCACGAGCAACTACGCCAACGAACCGCTGCGCCCCACGGTGGCGGGCACCACGCCCGTGCCGACGCCGAATCCGCCCGCGGTCAGCCAGTGATTCCTTTCCGATGAAACTCCCGCGCACACTCCTGCTCCCGCTGCTCGCACTCGCGGCGCTTGTGCTGCCCTCGCGTGCAGTGGTGCTCGACTGGACCACGGTGACATGGGCCGATGGCGCCACGAGCGGAAACATCAACAACGATGCCGGCAATCCCGGCAACGACGTCAGCATCTCCATCGTCGCCACAGGCGTGTCGCTCACCGCGGGATTCCCGAAAAACGCCGCGGACGACGGCGTCTCTGTGGTCGGCAGCAACGACGCGACCACCCTCCACGTCCGCACCCCGACTTTCAACGACCACGTCAGCACCATCACCATCACGATCACGTTCAACTATGCGGCTGGCGTGAACAATGTGTCGTTCAACCTCATCGACGTGGATGCGACCACCGCGGGCACCGGCTGGACCGACGGCTTCAAGTCCATCAGTGCAACGAACATGGCCAACACCGCGATCGCCATGACTGCGACCAGCGCGAACACGTCCGTCACCTCCGTCTCCGGATCCGGCACGCTGGGCATGACCGTCACCGGCCTCACCTCCGCCGGAAACATCACCGACCACAGCGGCGACGTGACCCTTGCCAGTGGCGCGACCGCGATCAAGAGCCTCACCTTCACTTGGTATAGCCCCGTGGGCGGCGAGCTCGGCGGGCAGGTCATCGCCTTCGGCAACATCTCCTACACCAACGCCGTCCCCGAAATTGGCAGCAGCCTCGGCGCGCTCGCGCTTTGCGGAGGGCTGCTCGTCTTCGGCAGGCGCAGGCGGCTTGCAGGACTTTCCGCGGCATGAAGGCAGCCCGGCCCGGTGCGGAAGCGCCGAGCGCCGGTTCGGATGGCGCCCGGGGTTGGAAGCGCAGCTTGGTGGTCCTGTCGCTTCTCGCGGTCGCTGCCACGGCAGCCGCCGCAGCATGGTATGGCTTCAGCCGGTGGCAGCAGCACAGGCTCGCGAACCAGGCGGCGGAGCTCTTCCGCAAGGGCGACCTCCGCGGCGCATACTTCACCGCGGGACGCATCCTGCAGAAAGATCCGCGCGACCTGGCCGCATGCCGCATCAGCGCGCACGTCGCCGAGATCGACCGCTCGCCGGTCGCAATCTTCTGGCGCCAGAAGATCGCGGACATCCTTCCCGGCACCGCCGCACCGCTCATCGACCTGGCCGTGACCGCGACCGGCTTTGGCGAAACTTACATAGCCGGAGGCGCCCTCGCGCAGGTGAGCCCCGCCGACCGCGGGACGCTCCCCTGGCTGCAGGCAGCCGCGGGACTCGCGATCGCCGAGTCGCGCCACGCCGCCGCCGAGGAGCATCTCGCCGCCGCGCTGAAACTCGACCCGCAGAATGAAAGCCTCCAGCTCAGCCTCGCCACGCTCCGACTCGGCCTCAGCGACGCCGCCCGGGCGGCCGAGGCAAAGGCGGTCCTCGACCGGTTGCGCGAAAAGCCCCAGTTCCGCCAGGAAGCCATGCGTGCCCTTCTGGCGGACGCGCGTCGGCGCGGCGACTCTGCCCTCGCGCTGAATATCGCCGCGGACCTTCGGAAAGGTCCCGCCGCCTCGCTCGCCGATGACCTTCGTTACCTCGACGAACTCCACCACTCGGCGAACCCCGCATTGGGCGCGGAGCTCGACAAGCTCCGCAACGGAGCGGTCGGGCATCCGGGCAGCATCTACGCCGTCATGACTTGGATGACCGCCCACAACCTCGCCACAAAGAGCGCACAATGGGCTGAATCGCTCGCGCCAAAAATCCGCGCGCAAATGCCCGTGCCGCTCGCGGAATCCGAGGCCCTCACCGCACTCCACGACTGGAAGCGGCTCCGCGAACTGGTCCGTGACGCGGATTGGGGCGACATGGATTTCCTCCGCCTGGCAATCCACGCCCGCGTGCTCCTCGAATCGGACAGCCAGAGGCGCCGGCGCACGGAGTTCCGCACGGCCTGGGAGCGCGCGACAAATGCCACCCGCGGAAATCCGAACTCGCTCATGATGCTCGGCCGCCTCGTGAACGGCTGGGGCTGGGACGACGAGGCCGCGCAGGCGTGGTGGCTTGCCGCAAAGAACAGCGCCGGTGGGCGGGTCGCGCTGAAGGCGCTGTTTGAAAAATTTTCGTCCGCGAAGAACACGCGCGAACTTTACCGCGTCGCCCGCCGCGTCCTCGAACTCGAGCCAGCCAGCCCGGTCGCGAAAAACAACGTCGCCTCGCTCGCGCTGCTCCTCGGTGAGGATGAGGCCGAGGCACACCGCATCGCCGAGGAAATTCACAGGCTCTCACCCGGCCAGCCCGCAATCGCGACGACCTACGCGCTCTCGCTCCACCGGCGGAAGCGGACTGCGGAGGCGGTCGCCGTCCTGAAAAAGCTCCCGCCGCAGGCTTTCAGCGAGCCATCCGCCGCAGCGTGCTTCGGATCCCTGCTCGCGGAAAACGGCGAGCGCGACGCGGCGAGGCCGCTCCTCGAACTGGCGGAGCGGCAGAAGCAGCAGCTTTTCCCCGAGGAAGCCGCGATGGCCGCCGAGACGCTGCGCCGCATCCAGTGAACGCGCTCATCCACCGCTTCGCGTGGCCGGCAGCGATCCTGGTCGCGTGGGCGCTCACGTGGCTGCACCTCGCGCACGACTGGGCGGCGGACGAACAATACCGATTCGGATTCGGCGTCCCGCTGCTCGCGGCATGGATCGCGTGGCGGCGCCTGCCCGGACCGCTCGCACCTGCGCGGGCCGGCGCCGTGTGGTGGATCGCTGTGATGCTTTCCTTCGCGCTGCTCGCGGCGGGCCTCGCGCTGTCGTGGCACGATCCGCTCTGGCGTCTCACGGGCGCTGCCCTGCAGGCAGGAGCCACGCTGCTCACCCTCGTCTGGCTGCACCGCGCAGGCGGAAGGCCGCTGGTTTGCCGGCAGCTTTTCCCGCTCCTTTTCACCGCGCTCGCCGTGCCGTGGCCGGTTCCGGTGGAACTCTGGACCATCCGCCATCTCGCATCGGCCGTCGCCGACATCGCCGTGTCGGCTGCAAACCTCGCGGGCATTCCGGCGCTCCAGCACGGCAACACCGTCGAGCTGAGCACCGGTTTTGTCGGCGTGGACGAGGCGTGCAGCGGAATCCAGTCGCTCCAAGCCGCACTCATGGCGTCGCTGTTTCTCGGCGAGTTCCTCACCCTGAAACCCGCGCGCCGAGTGGCGCTCGTCGCCGCCGGGGCAGCGCTCGCCTTCATCGCAAATTGCACGCGGGTGTTCGCGCTCACCGTCGTCGCGCACAGGCACGGCGGCAGCGTGTCGGATGGCTGGCATGACTTCGTTGGCGGCACGGCGACATGCCTCATCTTCGCGCTGCTCCTCGTCACCGCATTGTTCCTCGCGCGCGGCAGCACCCCTGAGACGCAGCCCCGCGCACCTTCCATCGCCACACCGATGCCGGAAGGAGCCGCAGTTCTCGCGTTCGCCATCGCACTCCCAATCGCGGCACGCGTCTGGTTTTCACGCTACGACAGCCCAGCCGGAGACCCGCGGAGCCAGCCGGCGCTGGCGATCTCAGTCGAACATCTGCCTCCGGGCTGGACCTCCGAGCGCATCGCCGCAGCCAAGTCTTCCCGCGCCCTGCTTCGATTCAGCGAATGGCAGTCGTTCGCCGTGCGCAACGCGGAGGGCGCCACCGCACAAATCATCCGCCTCGCATGGGACGCCCACTCGCGCACTCCGGCGTTCGCCACGAACCACACGCCCGCCATCTGCATGCCCGCGGCGGGATGGACGCTGCAGGAGCCGCCGTCCCTTCTCATCCTCGACATTCGCGGCACCGAGCTGCCGTGTGCCGCGTATTCATTCGCACGCGGCGGCACGCGCATCCTCGCGCTGCAAGTCCTCTCCGCCGGCGGCCGCCTTGAGAAGCGCCTCGTCGATCCCGCGCAGATTCCCGGCACCTTCCGCCGCCTGACGATGCTGTGGCAGGAGCCGCTGCGGCAAATCACCGAGGAGCTGCTGCTCTACTTGCCGGACCCGCTCGAACTCGGAGCGCGAAAAGCAGCGGCCTCTTCATTCCTCGAAGCGCTGCTCGTCCCGCCGCCGCGCTGATCACGGCCTAGGCGCCGACGCTGCATCGATTTCCCGGGCCCTCTTTTCAAACGCCGCACGCAACGCGGCATCGCCGCGCGCGGCGACAGGCGCAAGCTCCGCGATGTGCATTTTCGCCTCCGCGGGCGGCACCTGGAAGAACCAATCCATCTGCAGCCTGTCGCGACCGCTGGCGATTTGCAGCAGACGCGCGCGGAAGGCCGCGCCGTTCGGTGCCGTGCGGATCATCTCGGCGAAAAGACCCGAATCATCCGGGGCTCGCACACGCCGCAGCGCCTCGCCCCACGCGGCAAGCGCGAGTTCGGGCTGGATGCGCAGCCAGAAGCGGCCCTCGTCATACGGCAGCATCGCGTAGTGAGGCTCCAGCAGACGCGCCCGGCGGAAATCGGCCAGCGACTCGAGGATCCTGCCCTGGCAGCCGAGCGCCACGGCACGGGTGAAATACGGATGCCAGTCGAGCGGAGCACGCTCGGCTGCGCGGTTCGCGCGGACCACTGCGGGGGAATATTTTTCATCGCGAACGAGAGCCTCCGCACGTGCCGCATCGTCGGGCAAATTCAACCACCACGCCGCGAGCGCGACCAGCGCCAGCCCGATTCCACGCCACAGCGGCGCCGCTGCACGCGAAGGGACCAGCGCGGCTGAATCGCTGCGTGCGAGCGCGAGGACGAATGTCGCAGCGAGGACAGAGCCGAGCCGGTGGCCGGGCACATCCACGAGCCCGTGCATCGCCGCCGCGACCACCGCCGCAAAAGCCGCCCCGCGGAGCCGCCGCTGCGTGCCGCGCTCCAGCGGAAATGTGCCCGACACCGCAACCGCGAACGCGGCGAGCGCGAGCGCGACAGCCAGCCACCCGCACTCCGCGGCAAGCTGGAGCCAGTCGCTTTCCGGATGCAGCACGGAGGACTGGATCACGGATTCATTCCGGAAAAATGGAAACAGCGCGCGGAAATTCCCGAGTCCCACACCGCACCACGGCGACGCGGAGATGAGGGCGGCGGTGTCCTTCCAAATCTTGAAGCGGAAGCTCTCCCCCGAGTCCGCGCCGCCAGCGAACCGCGCCGCAATCGGCCCGCCAAAAACCAGCACCGCCGATGCGGCGACGCAGATCGCCGACAGTCCGAGCAGCAGGACTTTCCACGAGCGGCGCGTCCACGCGACTGCGGCGTTCCAGAGGCCGAGCGCGCAGAAGAACATCAGCACGCCGCCGCGCGAATACGTCACCGCGAGCGCGGCGAGGATCACGGCGGACACCAGCAGCCAGGGCAGCCCACGCAGCACGCTCCGGCGCATCGCATCCGCAGCGCAACCCACAGCCAGCACGCCGCCGAGCGCGAGCACATGCGCGGTGTGGTTGCGGTTGGGAAACGGCCCGCGGCCGACCTCGGAAAGC
>JBGAPU010000151.1:0-10518 GCA_044221035.1 Chthoniobacteraceae bacterium
GCCTTTGTTGCCCTGCTTCATCGGGGTGCGGCCAAACTCGCCGGCCCACACGATGAGGGTGTCGTCGAACATCCCGCGCTGCTTGAGGTCGGTGATGAGCGCCATGCATGCGCGGTCCACTTCCTTCGCACGCAGCGGCAACTCTTCGCGCAGCAGGCTGTGGTGATCCCAGTCGCGATGGTAGAGCTGGATGAAACGCGTGCCACGCTCGGCGAGCCGGCGCGCGAGGAGGCAGTTGCTGGCGAAAGTGCCGTCGCCCGGCTGGCAGCCGTAAAGCTCGAGCGTCTTCGCGCCTTCGCCGCTCACATCCATGAGGTCCGGCACGCTGGCCTGCATGCGAAACGCCATCTCGTATTGCGCGATGCGCGTCGCGATCTCCGGATCTTCCACGAGCGACGCGCGCCGGCGGTTGAGCGCGTTGATGGCCGCGACATCGCCGCCCTGCCGCTCGCGCGAAATGCCGGGCGGGTTGTTGAGATAGAGAACGGCGTCGCCTTTCGCGCGGAGCTGCACGCCCTGGAATTTCGACGGCAGAAAACCGCTGCTCCACTGCCGCGCCGCGATGGGCTGCGGGGTGCGGCCTTTGCCCACGGAAGTCAGCACGACAAACCCCGGCAGGTCCTGCGATTCGCTGCCGAGTCCGTAGGTGATCCACGCGCCCATGCTCGGGCGGCCGGCGATCTGCGAGCCGGTGTTCATGAACATGTGCGCCGGGTCGTGGTTGATCGCATCCGTCGTCATCGACTTGATCATGCAGATGTCGTCCACGACCGCGCCGATGTGCGGGAGCAGCTCCGAAAGTTCGGTTCCGTTCTTGCCGAAGCGCTGGAACTTAAACTGCGGCCCCTGGCAGACGAGCTTCTGGCCTTGCAACTGCGCGAGCTGCTGGCCGCGCGTGAGGCTCTCGGGCATCGGCGTGCCGTCGAGTTCCGCGAGCTTCGGCTTGTAGTCGAACAATTCGAGCTGCGAAGGCCCGCCGGCCATCGTGAGCCAGATCACGCGCTTCGCCTTTTGCGGGTAGGGCAAAGTCGTGAGCACACCGCGCGAAACCGCGGCGTCGAGCAGCGATGGACGCAGCAGCGACGCAAGGGCGACAGCTCCAAGCCCCTGCGAGGCGCGGCCGAGGAAGGCGCGGCGGGAAAGCTCGATGGCGGTCTGCGGGTTCATGGCTACGAACGCGTGATGGTCTCGTGCAGGTTCAGCAGCACGCGCGCGACATGGGTCCATGCCGCGAGCTCGTTTTTGTCGAGTCCGGCAGGCGTCGGTGCGAAGCCGACTTTCAGCAGTTCCTCCGCGGACTTCGGCTCCTGCTTGTAGGCGGAGAGGCGTTCGTTCAGCAGCGCGGTCATCGTCTTCAATTCCGCGGCATCCGGGTCGCGCTGGAGTGCCTGCTGCCACGCCCACTTGATGCGCGTCGCGGCGTCGCCCTTGCACTCGCCGACGATGCGCGCGGCAAAAGAACGCGCGGCCTCGACGTAGGTCGGGTCATTCAGCAGCACCAGCGCCTGCTGAGGGATGTTCGAGCGGTTGCGCTCGGCGGTGCACTCCTCGCGGCTCGGCGCGTCGAACGCGAGCATGCTCGGGTGCAGGAACGAGCGCTGCCACCACGTGTAAAGGCCGCGGCGATACTGCGATTCGCCGGTGTCGGTCGGATACGTGCGCACGGGGAAGTTCAGGTTCTCCCAGTAGCCGTCGGGCTGATACGGCTTCACGCTCGGCCCGCCGATTTTCGGCACGAGCAGACCGGAAATCGCGAGCGCGTTGTCGCGCACCAGCTCGGCGTCCACGCGGAACGCGCTCTGCCGTGCGAGTTCGCGGTTGTAGGGATCGGCTGCGAGCTGCTCCTTCGTCGGCGTGGAGACCTGCCTGTAGGTCGCGCTGTTTACGATCGTGCGGACCATGTGCTTGAAGTCCCAGCCGCTGTCCATGAACTCGCAGGCGAGCCAGTCGAGCAGCGCGGGATTCTGCGGCGGCTCGCCCTGCGCGCCGAGGTCGTCGAGCACCTTGCTGAGACCGGTGCCGAAGAGCTGCTTCCACAGCCGGTTCATCACCGTGCGGGCCGTGAGCGGATTGTCGCGCGCGACGAGCCATTCGCCGAGGTCCAGGCGAGTGAGCTCGCGGCCCTCGACTTTCTTCTGCGGAAGGTAATGCGGCAGCGCGGGCTTCATGACTTCGCCGCTCTCATCCATCCAATTTCCCCGAGGCAAAATGCGCACCGTTCGCTTATTCGGTTCGCTGACGGAAACGATGCACTTCGGCGCGCTCTTCTCGAAATCCGCCTTCTCCTTTTCCGCCGTCGCGATCCGCGCGCGCAGCTCACCCAGTTCCGATGCGATCTGCTTGAACGCGCTCTCAAGCTTCTGCTTCTGCGCGGCATTCCGTTTCTCCGGCGGCGCCTTCAAAATCGCGGCAATTTCCGCCGACGGGAGCGACACGCTCGGCGCACGCACGGGCTTCGGCGCGGTCGTCGCGCTCAGCCGCAGGTTGGCGATTTCGTGGTTCTCGCCGTGGGCGAAGTTGAGCGTGAAAGTGAGCGTCGCATCCGCGCTATCGAGCGGCAGCGGCTCGGCAAGTTCGAGGAACAGTGCCTGGTCCGCACCCGTGCCGCCGAGCACCGCCCAGCCGTTCTTCTTGTCGTTTGCGACGCCATCCACGGCCGCGGCGGCCGCCATGCCCTTCTGCTCAAATGTCGCGCTCGCGTGGCTCACCTTCAGCGGCGAACCCTTGCCCGCGCTCACGGTGATTTCACTCAGCACGAAGTTGCCGTTCGACGCCAGCCCGACGCCCGCGGATTTCTCCTTCAGCGCCTCGATGCGGAAACCAGTCACGCCCTTCGCCGGCACCTTCGCGGTGATTGTGTAACTATCCGTCCCGTCATTCTGTTTCCGTGCGTTTCGTTTGGCGTCAATGGCCGCCCGCACCACGCCGTCCTTGTCCGCTTTCAACGTGACGTTTTTTTGCGAAACTGCCGCACTCACCGGTTTCAGCGTTTGCCAAGCGCTGCTGCTCGCGAGCGCTTCGAGTGCCTTCTTCTCCCACGCCGACTGCGCGGCGGCGAGCTCGGGATGCGGCTTGGAAAGTTCCGCCTGCAGCGATGCAATCCGCTTCGTCATTTCGTCGAGCTTCTTCTGCCCGTCCGCATCGAGGACCATCATCCCGTCCTCGCGGCGCCCGAGGATGGGCTCCTTGATGTCGGCGAAAAACGCGCCCATCGAGTAGAAGTCGCGCATCGACCACGGGTCGAACTTGTGGTCGTGGCACTGGCCGCAACCGGTCGTCTGGCCCATCCACGCCGTGCCGATGGCGCGGACGCGATCCGTCAGCATGCGTGCCTCGTAATCCTTCGCCTGCGCGCCGCCTTCCTCGGTCGAAAGCAGCAGCCGGTTGAACGCCGAGCCTACTCGCGTCTCCTGGCTGGCGCCGGGCATCAGGTCGCCTGCGACTTGCTCCACGGTGAAGCGGTCGAAGCGCTTGTTGTCGTTGAAGCTCTTGATGACCCAGTCGCGATACGGCCACACATTGCGCGGGTTGTCCGAGTGATAGCCGATCGTGTCGGCAAAGCGCACCACATCGAGCCAGCCGATTGCCATCCGCTCGCCGTAATGCGGATTCGCCAGCACGCGTTCGACGAGCTTCGCATAGGCATCCGGCGACTTGTCTTCCACGAACGTGGCGACGTCCGCCGGCTTCGGCGGCAGCCCGAGCAAGTCGGAGTAAAGCCGACGAATAAGCGTGCGCCGGTCCGCCTCCGCCGACGGCTTCAGCCCGACCTCCGCGAGCCGTTTCCGAACGAGCATGTCCACGCCATTCTGCCCGGCGGGAATCGCCGCCTTCACCGGCTTCTCGTAAGCCCAGTGCCCCTGATACTCCGGCATCAGCTCATCGGGATCCTTGGTAAAGATGCGCTTCACCAGTTCGCTCTCATCCGGCTTCCCCGGCACGAACGCCTCCTTCTTCAGCGCGTCCTCGCGGATATCGAGGCGCAGTTTTGCCTCGCGGTGCTTCGGATCGTTGCCGTGGCAGTAGAAGCAGTTGTCGGACAGAATCGGCCGCACATCGCGGTTGAATTCAACCTTCGCGGGAAGCGGCGCTTCGGCGGCGGAGACCAGCGCGGCCATGCCAGTCAGCAGGATTGCAGGGGTGCCTTTCATTTTCGTCATTGTGCAGGGATTCCACCTGCGCGCACGTGAAGACTTAGCCGGGCGCCACTGGCCCGCGGAATTTTCCGAGGGCGGGCCTTGAGCGCGCCGTGCGGGGACAGTAACGTCGGCCATGCCTGTCGCCGGTCTCGATCTTGTCGCAGAAATCCAAGCGCTCAAACGCGAGCGCAACGCGGTGATTCTCGCGCACAACTATCAGGTCCGGGAAATCCAGGAGCTGGCGGACTTCGTCGGCGATTCGCTCGGGCTCTCCTACAAGGCCGCGGAGACAAAGGCCGACGTGATCGCCTTCTGCGGCGTCCATTTCATGGCTGAGACGGCGAAGATCGTGAACCCGCAGAAGACCGTCGTCCTTCCCGACCTGAACGCCGGCTGCTCCCTGAGCGATTCGTGCCCCGCGGACAGGCTGGAGGCGCACCTGAAGGCGCACGCGGACAAAAACTACTACGTCGTCGCCTACATCAACTGCTCCGCCGGAGTGAAGGCGCTGAGCGACGTCATCTGCACGAGCGGAAACGCGGCGAAGATCGTCGAGCGCGTCCCAAAGGACCGGAACATCCTCTTTGTGCCCGACGAAAACCTCGGCCAGTGGGTGATCGAAAAGACCGGGCGCCAGATGGATTTGTGGAAGGGCAACTGCTACGTCCATGTCGAGTTCACGCGGCAGGCCATCGAGCGCATCAAGGCCGAGTGGCCGGACGCGCCGGTCGTGGCACACCCCGAATGCACGCGCGCCGTGCGGCTGCTCGCGGACGAGGTCTGCTCGACGGAGAAGATGATCACCTTCTGCAAGCAGCACCCGTCTCAGGCCTTCGTGATCGTGACCGAGAGCGGCATGCTCCACCGGCTGCGGCGCGAGGTGCCGGGCAAGCATTTCATCGCCGGACCCACGGACAAATGCGCCTGCGCCGACTGCCGCTACATGAAGCTGAACACGCTCGAGAAGCTGCACGCGTGCCTGCACGACCTCGCGCCGCAGATCGAAATTCCCGAGCCGGTCCGCGCCCGCGCCGAGCTGCCGCTGCGCCGGATGCTCGAGTGGAGCAAGTGACGCAATCACCGCCCCGGAAACCATGGAGTTCCCTCGCTTCCTCCGACTCACCTCCCGCGCAGCGGCGTTTGCGATCGCTGCGCTCGCGTGCGGCTGTGACGGTCGGAAGCGCACCGCGGCCGACGCCGCGGGGGAGATGGCGCGGCACTTCACCGAACAGCGCTTCGCCGAGGCGTATCAGCAGGCGTCCACGGAGTTCCGCTTCACGAAGACGGCAAACTACTTCGAGGCCCGCGTGCGCGACCTCGGGCTGAGTGAGGCGCGCGGCGTGAAGTGGGGCGAGCCGGAGACAAATGGAGGGCTCTCTTCGGTGCGCGGCGTCTTCACGCTGAAGGACGGCCGGGAGGTGCCGCTGACCTTCACCTTCAACATGGAGGGCGGCGACTGGCGGCTCATCGAGGCGAGGTCCGAGCCCGCGGGCGGGCGGCGCGGCGAGGATGTGTTCGCCGTGGCGTGGCGCACGCGCGACACGATGGAGGCCAAGGCAACGGAGATCCAGGAGCCGAGCGCGCCGGACATTCCCTCCGAGCCGCAGCTCCGGCAGCTCGTGGAGGACACGCTGCTGCTGTTCAACGAGGCCATTCAAAACGAAGGCGATTTTGCGGCGCTGTTCGCCGCGGCGTCCGACCGCTGGAAACTGCGCGGGCGGACGAAGGAGGAAATCAATTACCTGGGCAGCGATCCGGAGCGCCGGCGAAAGGCGGACCCCGAAAACAACGAGCACCGGCTGACGATGGCGGCCCTGCGGAACGCATTCTCCGCGCACGTCGCCGCAAAGATCGATCTGTCACCCATCCGCGGGCACAAGATGATCCTCTCGAACCCGCCCCGCGTGAATTCGGACGGCGTGCTGATCCTCGCGGGCACCTTCGATGCGAACGTCTCCATGGGAGCCCTGCCGGGACAGCCGCGGAAACTCGAGTTCTCGCTCGAATACGTTCACGAGGCCGGGACGTGGAAACTCTTCGGCCTGACCGTGAACGTCGCGGCGCCGACGAATGCAGCGGTGAGTCCGCGCTAGGCGCGCAGCGTCGCGAGGGCGGCGTCGAGCGACGCGCAGTCGGTGATGCTGATCACGGGCGTTTCCTTGCGGGTGCGCTTCACGAGGCCCGCGAGCACACCGCCGGGGCCGAGTTCGAGGAAAAGCTCCACCTTCTCGACATCCACGATGAACTCGATCGTCTCCGTCCATCGCACCGAGCCGGTGACTTGCGCGGCGAGCGCGGCGCGGATCTCCGAGGGGTCCGTGACGGGACGTGCGGTAAAATTCGCCACGACGGGGAATGCGGGCCCCTGCATTGGCGTGGCGGCGAGCTTCGGCGCGAGCGCGTCGGCCGCGCTCTGCATGAGGCGCGAATGGTAGGCGCCGGCGACGTTGAGCTTCGCGGCCTTGCGGATGCCGCGGTCGCGCACGACTTCGAGCATCGCGTCGATTTTCGCATCCTCGCCCGAAACCACGATTTGACCGGGGCTGTTGAAATTGGCGACGTCCACGCCGAACTCCGCGGCAAGCGAGCGGACGAGCGCCTCGTCGCCACCGATGAGCGCGGCCATCGCGCCAGTCGTCTTTTCACACGCCTCCTGCATGAGACGCCCGCGCTCGGCGACAAGCTGCAGGCCGTCGGCAAAGCTGAACGTGCCTGCTGCGGCGTGCGCGGTGAATTCACCCAGCGAAAGCCCCGCTGCGATGTGCACGGGCAGTGCACCAAGCTCGGCCTTCAGAGCGGCGAGGCACGCGAGGCCGTGAACGAAAAGCGCAGGCTGGCAGTTCGCGGTCTTCACGAGTTCCGCCTCCGGGCC
Source organism: Chthoniobacteraceae bacterium (assembly GCA_044221035.1). Classification (GTDB taxonomy): domain Bacteria; phylum Verrucomicrobiota; class Verrucomicrobiia; order Chthoniobacterales; family Chthoniobacteraceae; genus SXWH01. Next base: position 7,012 of record JBGAPU010000151.1, read on the forward strand.
GGAGAATGCGACCGTGCTCAGCGGGCGCCCGAGAATCGAATCCGCCTCGCGGAAGAGGTCGCCGGCCGCGGGAAATTTCTCCGCGAGGTCGCGGCCCATGCCGACGGCCTGGGCACCCTGGCCGGAGAAGAGAAGTGCGATGCGTTTTGACATGCCCCCGCATATGGCAGGCGGCAGCACGCACGCAAGAACGCTCGCCCGGCGTTCAGGCCAGCAGCGCCTTCACCACCTTGCCATGCACGTCCGTGAGGCGAAAATCGCGGCCCGCGTGATGGAAGGTGAGGCGCTCGTGGTCAAAGCCGAGCGTGTGCAGGATCGTCGCCTGCATGTCGTGGACGTGGACGGGATTCTCCACGACATGAAAGCCGAGGTCGTCCGTCGCGCCGTAGGTCATGCCGGGGCGAATGCCGCCGCCGGCCATCCACATCGTGAAGGCCTGCGGGTGATGGTCGCGCCCGAGCGCGCGGCCGAGCGACGGGTTCGTCTCGACCATCGGCGTGCGGCCGAATTCTCCGCCCCAGACCACGAGCGTGTCGTCGAGCAGGCCGCGGCGCTTGAGGTCCTGCACGAGTGCGGCGCTGGCGCGGTCGGTCTTCTCGCAATTGTTCTTCACATTGCCGGCCACGTTGCTATGGGCGTCCCAGCCCTCGTGGTAGATGTTCACGAAGCGCACGCCGCGCTCGATCATGCGGCGAGCGAGCAGGCACGCGCGGGCGAACGACGCCTTGTCCGGCTCGCAGCCGTAAAGATCGAGCGTCTCCTTGCTCTCGTTGCGCAGGTCCATCAGCTCGGGCGCGCTCGTCTGCAGGCGGAACGCCATCTCGTAGTTCGCGATGCGTGTCGCGATTTCCGGGTCGCCGACCTGCGCGAGCTGGCGCTCATTCATCGCGCGGATGAGATCGATCGTGTCGCGCTGGAGCCGCGCGTCCACGCCCGCGGGATTGCTCACATTCAAAATCGGATCGCCCTGGTTGCGGAATCGTGTGCCGGTATAGGTCGTCGGCAGGAAGCCGCTCGACCACAGCGCCGAGCCGCCGCTCAGCCCGCTGCCCGTGCTCATAACGACGAATGCAGGCAGTTCCTGCGTCTCCGCGCCGAGGCCGTAGAGCACCCACGAGCCGAGGCACGGACGGCCCGGCTGCGAGAAGCCCGTGTTGAAGAAAATCTGCGCGGGCGCGTGGTTGAACTGGTCGGTGCTCACCGATTTCACGAGGCAGATTTCGTCCGCGACTTTCGCGAGGTGCGGCAGCATCTCGCTCAGCTCCGCGCCAGATTTGCCGTGCTTCGCAAACTTGAAGCGTGGCCCGAGCACCGCGGCGTCCGGCCGGATGAACGCATAGCGCTGCCCGCCGATGACCGACGGCGGCAGCGGCTTGCCCTCGAGCTTCGCCAGCTCCGGCTTGTTATCGAAAAGTTCGAGCTGCGATGGCGCGCCCGCCATGAACAGGTGGATGACGCGCTTCGCCTTGCCGGGGAAATGCGGCTTCCTCGGAGCGAGCGGGTTCACGTTCGGCACGCCTGCGCGCAATGAATCTGTCAGGAGGCCCGCGAGCGCAATTTTTCCGAGCCCGACGCCGCAGTCCCGGAGAAAATGGCGGCGGGTGACATCGAGGCAGCGCTGTTCGGTGGGTTGCACGGGAAAGTCTTGTCGCATAACGGCGCGCGGCTGCAACGGCAGTCTGCGCAACAGGTCAACCGCCGAAGCCGGCTCCGTCTTAAGCGGAATTCGGCCGGCTGCCGTGGACGGAGATTATGCTCACGACTCGCTCCGCGTTTCCGATACACCTGCCCGCGTGAATCTCGAATGGTGGCAATACCTCCTGCTCACGCTGGCTGGCGCGGCGGCGGGGTTCATTGATGCCATCGCGGGCGGCGGCGGCATGATCTCCGTGCCCGCGCTGCTGTGGGCCGGGCTGCCACCGCAAATCGCGCTCGGGACGAATAAGCTGCAGTCCACCTGCGGCACAATGCTCGCCGTCGCGCACTATTCGCGTGCCGGGCTGATTCGATGGCGTTCGCTGCGGCTCGCAATCTCGCTCACATTCGTCGCAGCCGCGGGCGGCGCATGGGCGGCGGCAATCATGGACCCGGCGATCCTGAAGCGCGTCGTGCCCGCACTGCTCATCACCGTCGCAATCTACATGATGCTGAACCGCAGGCTCGGCGAGCGCCCGCGCGCGGCGCGGATCGGAATGACCGCCTTCGCGCTCATTTTCGGCACCGCGCTCGGCTTCTACGACGGCTTCTTCGGCCCCGGCGTCGGCTCATTCTGGATGCTCGCGTGCGTGCTCACGCTCGGGCAGGATCTCCGCGCGGCTGCGGGAACGACGAAGGCCCTCAACCTCACGAGCAATATCGCCGCGCTGGGCGCGTTCGCCTTTGCCAAGTGCCTGCGCTTCGACGTCGGCGCCGCCATGATCGCCGGCCAGCTCGCGGGCGCGCGGATGGGAAGCGCGATGGTGATCAGCCACGGTGCGCGGATCATCCGCCCGCTGTTCATCGCGGTCGCACTCACGATGGCGCTGCGGCTCGCGTGGCAGGCATTCTTCGGCTGAGCGGGGCGCGGCCCCTGCTATTCAAGGGCCATGCAACTTTCATCCGAGCCGGCCGCGCCGCAGATTCCCGGCGGCAAATCCGCCGTGCACTGCTGTGCTGTGTGCCACCAGCAATGGGCGGAGACGATGATGCTGCGCGTGGACAACCGGTGGATCTGCTCGCTCTGCAAGGAGCGCGCGCTCGCCGACACGACCCCGAAGTCGCAGCGCCGGGTCCAGATGCGCATGGGCGTGCCGCCGCTCGTCTGGGTGAAAGTGATCGCGGTCCTCGCGCTCGCCGCCGCCATCGGCTTCCGGCTTTGGATCGGCTCGTTTCGCAACCGTCCGCTCGTCCCGAAGGCGCTCGATGAACTCCAGCATCCCGAGCGGCTCCTGTTGAAGCAATACGAGGCGGAGAAAGCGGACGCCCGCGATCCGTCCGCGCGCGGCGGCAGACTCTGAGCCCAGCGCTATCAGCGAATCTCCACGACGGGCTTCCCGAGCACGTCCATCTTCGGCGCGATGCCGAGGCCGGGTGACTTCGATGCAGCCATGCGGCCGTTCACGCGGCGAGGCGCGCCATCCGCGGTGCTCACGGTCACGTAGCTGTTGAAATCAGTCGTCGTGAAGAGGAACTCCGTCGGTGTGCTCTGCGCGAGGTGCGCGATGGCCGCGGTGGCGATGTCGCCGCCCCAGCTGTCCTCCAGCGTCATCCCGATGCCCATGCTCACGCAAAGGTCGCGCGCCTGCCGGATCTTTGTGAGGCCGCCGAGCTTGCTGATTTTCAAGTTCACCAATTCCATCGCGAGGTCGGCCTTGGCTCGCAGCAGCATGCCGAGGTCGTCGATGTTCTCATCGAGCACGAAGGGATGTGGAATCTGCCGCCGCACCGCGAGACACTCCTCGTAGGTGAGGCACGGCTGCTCGATGTAAACGTCCACATCGCGCACCGCCTTGGCGACGCGCACCGCAT
>JBGAPU010000025.1:0-61966 GCA_044221035.1 Chthoniobacteraceae bacterium
CCGAGCACGGTGCGGCGCGCCTCGTCGAGCGTTGCCTTGCCGAGCAGCGGACACGGATGCGTGAGCGTGTGGACTTCAAGCGATACGCCTTCCTTCAGCCACGACTGGAGCTGCGGGTCCTCGGGCTTCACGGTGTTCGTCATGATGCTTACCGGCGCGCGACCATCGATGCGCTTGAGCCGGTCGAGGATGGGCCGCAGGAACGCCTCGTATTTCGCCGTGTCGCGCATGTCGTCGATCGCGAGGATGACGACGGCATCCACGCCCGGCTCGCCGATCCACTGGGGTGTAATGAATTTCGCCGACTTCGCCGACGGCCAGAACGGCGTGTTGTCGTCGAGGTAGGTGAGGCGGTTGCCGTCCGCGGCGAGAGCTGTGAAGGTGGTGGCGAGAAGGAGGGAAAGTGCGCGCATTTGGGAGAGCGAGTGGGGAATGAAGTCCAAGACCTCGCCGCGGTCAGTCCCCGAGATATTTTTTCAGCTTCTCGCGCAACTCGGTGCGCGCGCGGAAGAGGAGGCTTTTCACCGAGGGCACGGTGAGATCGAGCACTTCGGCGATCTCCTCATAGCTCACGTCCTGATAGCGGCGCATGATGACGGCCATGCGCTGCGCCTCGGGCAGTTCCTGGATGCTGCGCTCGATGGCGTCCTGCATTTCCTCGTCGAGCATGTGCGTGTCGGGCGCCTTCACGGTGGCGTCCGCGAACTGCCGTGGCTGGTCGTCGTCATCGGCGGCGGCATCGAGTGAAGTGATCTTGTGCCTCGCGCGCCGGCGGCATTCGTTGAAGACGAGGTTGCGCAGGATGGTGTAGAGCCAAGTCGTGAATTTCGCCGTCGGCTCCCAGCGCGGGGCGCTTCTCCACACGCGCACGAAGACCTGCTGTGCCAAGTCCTCCGCCTCATGCTCATCGCCGAGCATCTTCGTGACGGTGCCGACGACGCGGTGCTGGTGAAGCTCGACGAGTTCCCGGAAGGCCTCCATGTCGCCCCCGCGCACCTTTTCCATGAGGCGGATGTCGCGCTCCGGGTCATCGCCGGAGGCGTCCGCCTGGAAACTCGGGTCGTCGTTCATCGTGCTCTCGTTGCGTCGGGGTGGAAAAACCGCACGATGGGAAAAGTCGCGCAGTGAGGCAATGCGTTTCCCGGCCTCGATGGGGCGGATCAAGCCGTCCCGCGGGCGACGGTGGCAGCCTTCGTCATCGCAGTGCGAATCTCCTCCGCCGTCCAGCCGCCGGAACGCAGCGTTCGAATGCTCAGCGCATCGTTGCGCTTTGCGAGGCGTGCGCCCGTTTCATCCGCCATCAGATCGCAGTGAAAAAAGCGGGGGGCTTTGCGGCCGAGCACTTCAAAAAGAAGGATTTGCCGGAACGTGCTGGTGACCAGGTCTGCTCCGCGGACGACTTCGGTGATTTGCATGAGCGCGTCGTCCACTGCGCAGGCGAGTTGATAGCTCGGCAGGTCGTCCTTTCGCCAAACGAGGAAGTCGCCGAAATCGCGGCCTGCGACAGCCCGTTGCTCACCGAGGTTTCCATCGTGGAATGCAATCGATGCGCCGTCTGCGACACGGAAGCGCCAATTCACGCCAGACCGCTGCTGGGAGGAGACGGTCGGTGTCGCCGGGCGGCACATTCCGGGATAAATAGGCTCGTCCTCCCCGGCGTGCGGTGCGGAGAGCGCGCGCAGGACGTCCTGCCGCGAGCATCTGCAGGGATAGATGAGGCCAGCGGCGCGCAGGTGTTCAAATGCCTCGATGTATAGCGGCATCCGCTCGCTCTGTGTGTAAGGGCAAAACGGGCCACCCGTGTCCGGCCCCTCCTGCCAGCGGAGGCCGAACCACCGGAGATCTTCGACGGCATCCTCGGCGAATGCTTTCGTGCACCGGGGGCCGTCGAGATCGTCGATGCGGAGCACCAGTGCGCCGCCCTCCGCCAGAGCGCGCTGCTGCGCGATGGAAAAAGTGCGCGCGTGGCCGAGGTGAAGGTGGCCCGTGGGCGAGGGAGCGATGCGTCCGCGGTAGCCGCCGGGCGATGTCATGATTTGCAGAGGAGGCCGAACAGGCGCCCCCGCACGGCTACTTCACGACCTTCAGGTCGGTGTCGTAGAGCACGACCTTGCCGATCTTCTCGAGGCCCTCGCGCACCTGCTTTGCATCGCCGACCACGACAATGGCGATGTCCTTGGTGCTGAGATATTTTTCCGCGAGCTGCTTCACGAGTTCCGGCGTCACCGCGGCCATGCGCTTCGCGTAGGTTTTGTAGAAATCGGGTGCGAGACCGTAGAAATCAATGTCCTGCACGCGGGCCGCCACCCGGCCTGCGCTTTCCAAGGAGAGGAGGTAGTTGCCCACGTTGTATTGCCGCTGAAGCTCGAGTTCAGCGGGCGCGACGGGCTCGGTCATGATGCGTGTGAGTTCTCCGAGAATTTCGTTGATTGCCGCGGCGGTCACGTTGTTGCGCGTCTCGGCGGTTGCCTGGAAATAGCCGGCCTCCTTGTTGTAGCCGAACGCGCTGCTGCTGCCGTAGGTGTAGCCGTGCTTCTCGCGGAGGTTTTGGAAAAGGCGTCCGCTGAAGCCGCCGCCGAGGATGGAGTTCATCACGTTGATCTCGGGCAGGTCGGTGGCCTCCGCGCGCGAAGGGCCGTTGCGGCAGACGATCACATTGCTCTGCACCGAGCCCGGCAAATCGAGCAGGTGAATCGTGAGCCCGCTGATCGGGTTCACGCCGGACTTCTTGATCATCGGAACGCTCTTGCGCGGCCATGAGCCGAGCGCCTTCTCAATCTTCGGAAGAATGTCCGCGGCCTTCACGTCTCCGACGATGGCGAGCGACGCGTTGTTCGGCGCAAACCACGTCGCGTGGAATTTCACGAGGTCATCGCGCGTGATGGCCTTCACGCTCTCGGGAGTGGGGAATTTCCCATACGGATGCTCGCCGAAGAGCGCCGTGCTCATGAGCTTCCCGACGAGCGCGCGCGGCTCCTTCTTCTGCGCGGTGAGCTGGGAAAAGGTGCGCTTCTGTGCCTTTGCAAACTCCTCCTGCGCGAAGACAGGATGGATCACAGCGTCGGCAAAAAGCTCCAGCAGCGGGTCGGTGATTTTCGTCAATCCGCCGGTGCTCACGCTGAGCGAGTCCGGGCCTGCGCCGGCCTCGAGTGTCGCACCGAGCGAATCCACCGCCTTGGCAAAGGCGAGCGCGTCGCGCGTGGCGGTGCCGCGGTTCAGCAGGCTTGCGACGAAACCGGCGATGCCTGGCTTGTCGTCGTCGAGCGCGTCGCCAGCCTTGATGACGAGCCGCATGGTGATGGTCGGCTTGCGGTCGTCCTCAATGACAAAAACCTTGAGCCCGTTCGGCAGCTCCTTCGTGACGTAGTCGGGGAACGCCGCCTCGGGCGCGGGGCCGGGTTCGGGCTTCTTGGTGCGGTCGATGTCCGCGTTTGCGGTGAAGGCAAACGCGGTGAGGATGAGAGGGAGAAGGCGTCGCATGATGAGCATGGGAAAGGAGTTCAGTTACTTCGTGGGGGCGGCGCCCTTCGGTTCGGCGGCGGGGTAGTGGAGGATGTGGACCTTGTCGGCGGGAAAGTATTTTTTCGCCACGCGCTGCAGGTCCTCGCGTTTCACGGCGAGGTAATGGTCGAGCTGCCTGTTCACCTCATCGGTCCCGCCCTCGAAGACGTGCGCGTTCGCGAGGTTCTTCGCGCGGGCGAGCATCGTGCCATTCGCATTCGCGAGCTCGGACTCCTTCTGGTTCATCGCTTTGGCAAATTCCTCCTCGGTCACGCCCTCGGCTTTCACCTTTTCGACTTCCTCGGTCATCAGCGCGTCGAGCTTTTCGAGCGGCACGCCGTGGATGCCGGTGGCGAAGACGCCGACGACACCCGCCTTCTCGAACAGCTCGGGAAACGCCTCGGCGTTCAGCGCGACCTGCTCCTTGTCCACGAGGCGGCGGTAAAGGCGCGAGCTGCGGCCGGTGGCGAGGATGTTCGCGAGAAGGTCGAGCGGATAGGCATCGGGATTCCGTTCATCGCAGGCATGCCAGACGTGCAGCGACGCGTTCAGCGGCGTCTTTTCCTCCTTCACCACGAGCTTCTGCGGCCCGCCCGGCTGCGCGAGCTTCACCTCGGGGCGGGGCGGTTCCGCGCCTTTCGGAATGGAGCCGAAGTAATCGGCGATGAGCTTCTTCGTCTCCTCGATGTCGATGTCGCCCGCGATGGCGAGCGTCGCGTTGTTCGGGACGTAATACGTTTTCCAGAAATCGCGGAACTCCTCGATCTTCGCCTGGTCGATGTATTGCACCGAGCCGATGGGTGTCCACGAGTAGGGCGTGCCCTTGAGCGCGAAACCCACGAGCTTCTCGAACAGCGAACCGTAGGGCTGGTTGTCGTAGCGCATCGAGCGCTCCTCCTTCACGACCTTGCGCTGCGTCTCCACGCCTGTCTCGTCGATGCGGTTGTGCATCATGCGCTCGCTTTCGATCCAGAGCGCGAGCTTGAGCTGGTTGCTCGGGAGGTTGAGGTAGTAGTCCGTCTTGTCGAAGCCCGTGCTCGCATTGAGGTTGCCGCCGGCGCCGGAGACGAGCTTGTCGATGGTGCCGCGCGGGATGTTCACGCTGCCCTCAAACATGAGATGCTCGAAAAAGTGCGCGAAGCCCGTGCGGTCGGGCCGCTCGTTCTTCGAGCCGACGTGATAAAGCACGTAGCTGGAGACGACGGGTGCCGCGTGGTTCTCGTGCAGGATGACGTGCAGGCCGTTCGGCAGATCGTATTCGGTGAAAGCGAGCGGCTTCAGCGAGGATTTCGGCGCATCGGCGAGCGCGAGCGGGGTAAACGCGAATGCGCAGGAGAGAATCAGGGGTTTGAGCATGGCGGCGAATGAGACACGTCGGGGTGATTTCTGTTCAAGCATGGAAGCGGAAGTGGGCGGCGGGTGTGGTGTGATATGTGGGAGAGAATCGGGCGGGAGAGCGAGGTGGATGAAGTGCGGTCCACGGCAGGCGATTGTTCGCAGCGCATCCGGCGGAAGGTGCGGGTGGCTCTCCCGTCGCTGCTATTCGAGGAACTTCAGCGCGGGCAGGCGGTATTGCATCTGCACCATCCGCTCCGTCTTCTGAGTCTCCGCGGCATCGAGGTAGATTGTCTTCGGATCCTCCTCGAACTCGATCTTGTGGAAGCCGTTCTCCGGTTTCTCGAGCGCCTTCGGCACATCGTCGAGGGTCTGCAGATCCACGCCGTTGATCCGCTTCACCAGCAGGCTGCTCAGATCCTCATAGCCGACCGTCGCCGAAGTCGGAAGCACGCGGCTGAGGAAGACGAGCTTGCGGGGGCCGTCCTTGAAGAGGTCCGTCTGGAAGCGGTCGAAATACACGAGCCGCTCCGGCGCGCGGCGCACCCACTCGGGGCCGAAGTCCTTCAGATACTGCCGCGAGAGCTCCTGCAGGATGAGCCCGCCGACGATCACGAAGCGCGGACGCTGGCCGATGATGTAGGGATCGCTCACGAAGCTCGCTGGAGACCGGTGCGTGAGCGTCACATCGAGTGTCTTGCGCTCACCGTCGCGCAGGATGTGCAGCTTCACCTTGTCGCCGACGAAGTGATGCGTGTTGAAGAGATGCCCGACTGGAATCTGCCCGTAGGCGTCGTCGGGGAAATTTCCGTCCTGGTCGATCGGCGAGTCGTCCACGGCGACGAGCACGTCGCCCTTGCGCAGGTCCGATGCGGCCGCGGGCCCGTTCTTCAGCACCTCGGTGATGTAGATGCCGCCCGTCACGTCGCCGGGGATCTTCGCGAAGCGCCGGAGCGCGGGATCGCGCGTGGGGCTGAATGCATAGCCGACGCGCGGGAAGCCCTCATAGTGGCCGTCCGCGACATCCTTGAGGAAATGCCGGATGATGGGCGCGGGGATGATGTTCGCGTTGTTCGACTGGCTGTCGTAGCCCATCAGCACGCCGGTGAGTTTCCCTTTGTGGACGACCGGCAGCGTGAAGCTGCTGTCGCGGCCCTGCAGCCGCACCGTCATGCGGTAGATCAGAAAGGAGCCGTCCACCGGATACGCGGCATTCTCCGCGGTGGTCATCGGGCCTTCGGTCGAGAGCAGGCGCCCGTTGTTTTCGAGCTGCCACACGCTGAGCTGGTCGCCGATGGCGCTCTCGGCAACATCGAGCGCCGGCATGCCTGCGAGGAAGTCAGCGCTGTCCGCCTTGATCAGCGCGAGGTTCGCCTCGTAGTCCACGGCCTCGACCGTCGCGGGCACCTTGCGGCCGCCCTCCGGCGTCTCGAGTTCGAGGTAGGTGTGATTCGCGACCAGCTCCGCGGCGACAAGCACGCGCGGTCCCGGCAGCACCGCGCCGATGGCGCGACGTGTGAACGGCTGCCGTTTGCCCCACGGGCGGTGGAAGTCCCACGACTGCGTGGTGACGTTGACGCGGACGACGGAGAGCTTCTTCTCCGCGGCGGTCGCGCCGGTGATGGCGCTGAAGAGGAGGGCGAGGATGATGGAAATGCGGAACATCGGAGGTGAGGAAAAGGGTTTTGGTTCAGTGCTTCGCTTCGCCGCCGAGGAACTGCTCCTGCAGCACATTATACCGCGCGCGGATTCTCTCGCGGGCTGCGTCCACTTCGGAGCGGCGCATCACGAGCGGGCGGCCGGCGCCCTCGAACTCCACCACATACTGCTCGGCGGGCTTGGCGAATGCCGCTGCCAGTTCCCCGAGGTTGCGGATGGCGGCGCCGTTCACCTTGTCCACGATGCCCTCGCGGAATTCCTCCAGATAGGTGTTCAGCGGGTCGGGCAGCAGCGCGGTGAGCAGGATCACCTCGTCGCGCTCCTTGTAGAGTTCCTCGTCGATGAAGTGCGAGTAGTAGTGGAAGACGCGCGCGTTCTGGAACTGGTAGGTCATCACGAGGTTGCGGTTCAGCGGCTGGAAGAGCAGCCCGCCGAACACCACGTAACGCGGCGGATCGTAGCTGTTCGCCTGGTGGGTGTAGGGCCACGCGCGGTCAAATGTGACCTCCTCCGTCTGCGCCTTGCCATCGCGCCGCAGGTCAAACTTCACCTTGTCCCCCTTGAACTTCCTCTCCGCCACCTCCGCCATCTGCACGCGCTCGCCGTCGAGCTGCACCATGCCGTCGCTCTGGATGTCCAGCCCGTCGATCTTCAGCAGCACGTCGCCGGGCTTCAGCCTGCCAAAGCACACGCTCGCCGAGCCCACTGTCGTCACCACCACGCCGCGGTCGTCGTCCGGCAGGCCGAGCGCGCGGCGGTGCGAAGTGTTCAGCAGCGGGAACGTCCCGATGCTGAGATCCATGTAGCGGTCGTAGCGGCCGTCCTCGATGTCCTTGAGGAAATGCGAGATCACCGGCGTGGGGATCATGTAGCCCACGTTCTGCGCGTCCGCACCGCCGAGCCCCTGGAACGCCACGCCGACCACCTTGTTCTGCTGCATCACGGGACCGCCGGAATTGCCCGGGTTGATCGCCGCGTCGATCTGGATGCACAGGTGCGAATCCATCACCGAGTGCGCGTAGGTGCGGAAGTCGATGCGCGACACGATCCCCTTCGTGACGCTCATACGCTCGCCGCCGATGGGGTAGCCATACACCGTCACCTCCGACTCGATCTCCGGCACCACGCCCAGCGCGAGCGGCTTCGTGTCTTTCCAGAAATCCGGGTCATCCACCTTGAGCTGCGCGAGGTCGCAGTCGTGCGCGATGAACTCCACCGTCGCGACATACTTCTTCGGGTCGTTCTCCTTCTCAACGGTCAGGAGCCGCGCGTTCGACACCACGTGCGCGTTCGTCATCAGCCGGCTCTTTCCCACCACCCATCCCGTGCCGCTGCCGCCGCTCATTTGCCCGGGCAGCCACGGCACGCGGTAGTTGAACTCCTGCGCCGTGTTGTTGATGCGGCAGAGCGACTTTCGGATGTCGCCCGGCTGCGCGTGCGCGGAGTGGATGAGGAGGAGGGAGAGGAAGGGGAGGGCGGCGGACCGGATGAGGCGCTTCATTCGGGCGCGGAAGATGGCGGGTGCGCCGCGGGATGCAAGCGGCGAGTGGGCGCGGAGTCTGTGCCGCTGTCTTCCGCGGCGTGGCGGGGGCGCCCTTGGAAATGTGCTTGGCGGTGTTTCGGGAATCGGCACCATCCCGGTTGCCCGCGGGACGCGCGAGACACTCCGCGCCGCCGGCCCTCAAACCTGACTCCATCCCCGGCCACTTCCATGGAAACTCTCGAATACCCCATTCAAAAAGGCGCGCGCACCGCGCTGAAAATCACTGGCGTCCTGTGCATCCTTCTCATCATCGCCATCCCGTTCGCGATTTGGATCTTCATCCGCGCCGCCGGCGCGAAGGTTGTCCTGTCCGCACAGGGCGTGGTCGCAAAGGGGCTGGGCACCACCCAGTTTTCCTACAGCGAGGTGGCCCGCCTCGGTGTCTGCCGCGTGCCCATTCCGGCGAGGGGGCTGGCGGGCGCACTCGCGCGGCAGAAGGTCGGCGGAAGCGAGGCCATCCGCGTGCAGATCATCGATACGCGCGGCAGGAAGAAGGGCTTCATCGTCTCCAGCTACGACAAGTGGGAGGAGATCATGATGAAGATCAGCGAGCGCGTTGGGAAGCCGTATGAGAAAGTCGAGGTCGGCGCGTTCGGGATGAAATGGCCGGAGACGCCGGCGCAGGGTTGATCCAGCCTGCCTGGGTGCGGCGGGATCACTGCAAACGCTTGACCGGCCATCGCGGATCGAAACGCTCGCGCAGTGCCCGCTCCCGACACCGCGAACGAACTCTGCGACGCAATCCGCGCGCACCCGCGCGTGCTTGCAGCGGGCGCGCGGACAAAGGCACGGCTCTCGGCCGTGGGCGACGATGCCGCGCTGATCTCCACACGCCGGCTCAGCGGAATCGTCGAATACGATCCGGGCGAGTTCACCTTCACCGCGCTCGCTGGGACGCCGCTGCGCGAGATTCAGTCGGCGCTCGCGGAACGAGGCCAGTATCTGCCGTTTGATCCCCCGCTTGCGGAAAGCGGCGCGACCATCGGCGGCACCGTCGCATCGGGGCTGAGCGGGCCGGGGCGCGTCCGATTCGGCGGCGTGCGCGACTTCATCCTCGCCGCCCAGTTTGCCGACGGCACCGGCCGGCTTCTGCGCGGCGGCGCGAAGGTCGTGAAGAACGCGGCGGGCTTCGACATTCCCAAGTTCCTCGTCGGGAGCTGCGGCCGCTTCGGCGTGATCACGGAGGTGACCTTCAAGGTCTTTCCCGCGCCGCAGTCATCGCGGACCCTCCGGCTGCCGTGCTCAGACGGAGTGGCTGCCGCGGAGACCATGGCCGCAGCCGCACGCTCGCGCTGGGAACTCGACGCGATCGAGTGGCTGCCCCGGGGTGCGGAGTGCGGAGCGCAGAGTGACGGCTGCCTGCTCGCGCGCATCGGCGGCCCGGCGGACGCGAACACGGTGCTCGCGGAGGAGATCACCCGCGCCTTCCCGGGCACGACGATGCTCGCCGATGCAGACGCGCCCGCGGTGTGGCGGGGCATCGCCGAATTTGCGTGGGCGCATGCGGGCGGGCTGCTCGCAAAGATTCCGCTCACACTTGCCAGCCTCGCGCCGCTGGAGGCCGCCCTCGGCTCCATCGCCGATGCCCGCGCGCATGTTTCCTGCGCGGGCGATGTCGCCTTCGTGTCGCTCGCTTCCCCGACCGATGCTCCGCGGCTCGATGCACAGCTTCGTCTGCTCGGCTTGAAGGCGCTTGTGCTTCGAGGGGAGGGATGCCCGGCGCTGCTTGGCGTCCGAGGGGAAAGCGCCATCGAGTCCCGAGTCCGCGCGGTCTTCGATCCCGCGGCGCGCTTCGCACCGCTGGATTGAATGCGCTTTTCGCTCGCGCTGGCCGCGCTGCCACCGGCTTATTTGGCCGCCTTTTCGGGAAACGATCATGCCCGCATTCATCGTCCGCCGCATCCTCGCGCTCGCCGTCGTGCTGCTCGTCGCAGTGTCGGCGACGTTCTGCCTGCTGCGAGTCGCTCCGGGCAGCCCGTTTGCGCTGAACGAGAAGCAAAGCGCGCCGGAAATCCGCCGGCAGATTGAGCGCAAATACAACCTCGAGGAAATCCGCGACGAACAGACCAAGCGCATCCAGTGGGGCCTGCTCGCATCGCAGCTCGGACGATACCTCGGCGTGCTGCGCAACAACGAGGGTCACCGCAGCGGCCTGCTCCAGGGCGACCTCCAGCCGTGCCTCAAGTTCAAGGACCGCACCGTCACCGAACTCATCCGGCAGTCGCTGCCTGTCTCTGTGATTCTCGGCGCGTCGGCGCTGCTCATCTCCACCGTCGCCGGCGTGTGGCTTGGCAGCATCGCGGCAGTGCGGAAAAACACGTGGCTCGACTCGGCGACGATGCTCGGTGCGCTCGCGGCGATTTCCGTCCCCACATTCGTCACCGGCCCCGCGCTCGTGCTCGTCTTCTCGCTGTGGCTCGGCTGGCTGCCGGTCGGTGGATGGAGCGGGATGACCAGCCTCATCCTGCCGGCGGTCACCCTCGCGGGACCGTTCATCGCCTACATCGCGCGGCTCACCCGCACGAGCATGCTGGAGGTGCTCACGCAGGACTTCGTCCGCACCGCGCACGCGAAGGGCCTCAGCGAGCGCCGCGTGCTTTACCGGCATGTGCTCAAAGTCGGCGTGCTGCCCGTGGTGAGCTTCCTCGGCCCGCTCGCGGCGAACCTCCTCACCGGCTCTCTCATCATCGAATCCGTCTTCAGCCTGCCCGGCATGGGCGGCTTCTTTGTGAACTCCGTCCTCAACCGCGACGTCTTCCTCTGCTGCGGCAGCGTCGCCGTGTATTGCACGCTGCTCGTCGGCATGAACCTCGTCGTGGACATCGCCTACAAGTGGCTCGACCCGCGCATCCGCCTCGAATGAGCGAGCCCGTCTCCACACCCGCAGCGCAGCCGCCCGGCACTTGGCGCCGCCTTGTTCGCAACCGCGTCGCCGTCGCCGCGATGGTCATCCTCGCGGTCATCGTCCTCACTGCCGTCTTTGGCCCGGTCGTCTTCCGCTACGATCCCGAGACGGTCACTCCGCAGTCGCTCGCCGCGCCGTCGTGGCAGCATCCATTCGGCACGGACATGAATGGCCGCGACCTCTTCTCGCGCGTCATTCAAGGCGCGCGCATCTCGCTCCTCGTCGGACTGTGCGGTGCCCTCGTGAGCTTCTTCGTCGGCACCGCCTACGGGCTCGTCGCCGGCTACGTCGGCGGACGCACGGACAACGTGATGATGCGCTTCATCGAGATGCTCAACAGCGTCCCGCGGCTCATCATCGTCATCGTCGCCATCTTCACCTTTGCCCCGTGGCTCGAGGGTGCGCTGCACGACGCGCAGTCCAGCCCGCTGCTCCGGCACATCTTTCCCGAGGGTGCGGAAGGCTACGCCAAGGTGATCATCCTCATCGTCTGCCTCGGCCTCATCGAATGGCTCTCCATGGCCCGCATCGTCCGCGGGCAGGTGCTCGCGCTGAAGGAGCAGCAGTTTGTCATCGCTGCGCGCGCGCTCGGCCAGTCGCACACGCGCATCCTGCTGCGCCACCTGCTGCCAAATCTCATCGGCGTCATCGTCGTCTATCTCACGCTCACGATTCCCGCCGTCATCCTCGACGAATCATTCCTCAGCTTCCTCGGCCTCGGCATCAACGACCCGCAGGCGAGCTGGGGCAGCCTGCTCAGCGACGGCAAAAACGCCATCAACCCCGTCCGCAGCTACTGGTGGCTGCTTCTTTTCCCCGCCGCCGCCATGTCCCTCACGCTCGTCGCGCTGAACTTCCTCGGCGACGCCCTCCGCGACGCGCTGGATCCGCGCTCGCGGAGGTGACTCAAGCCTGAGGACAGCCGCTTCCAGCAGGCGAGGTGTGTGCGCGCCGGCGGCATCGTTTTGCAGCAAGGCTCTGCTATTGGCTGAAGTCGCGGTGCTTCGGATCGCCGCCGCTCTCGATGTAGGCGAGGAGGTCGAGGATTTGGTCGCGGGTGAGGACGTTGACGAGGCCGGGCGGCATCGGGGAGATGGCGGAGAATTCGCGGCTCTGGACGTCGGCTTTCTGCAGCGTGGTGGTCTGCGCGACGAGCGGGTGGGTCCGAAGCGTGACGGTCTTTTCGTCCTCGCGCTCGATGGTGCCGATGACGTCGGCGCCGCTCTTCATTTTCAGGACGGTGTTGCGGAATTTTTCGTCGAGGACGCGCGAGGGGTTGAGGATGGAATCGAGGATTTCGGCGCGGCTGAAACGGCTGCTGACGGCGGTGAGGTCGGGGCCGACGAGGCCGCCGGCGTTGCCGACGCGGTGGCAGAGGACGCACTGCGCGCCGGCGAAGGCCTGCTTGCCGGCGTCGAACGAGCGCCTGCTGCCCACGCGGTCGAGGAATGGCACGAGATCCTCCGCCTTCCACTCGCGGACGAGCACCTGCGGGCCGGTGGAGCGGGGGAGCGCGGCGTCCTGCGCGACGGCGAGGAGCGGGGCGACGGCGTCGCGTTCGGCGGGCGTGAGCTTTTCGAGCATCTCGGCGCGGATCATTTTCAGCGAGCGCTGGTAGTCGCGCGCACCCTCGAGGGTCTCGGCGTGGTTCAGCGCGGCGAAGCACGCGCGGCGCTGCTCGACAGTCCAGCCGTCGGGGACGAGGCGGAGGTAGAAGAGATAGTGCAGGAGGTCCTCGCTGCGCGTGGACTTGGCGAGAAGGGCCATCGTCTTGTCGCGGAAGCTGGGGGGCCTGAGGTGCGCGAGCAGCTCGCAGAGGAGGTGGTTCACGCGCCAGCTCTGCGCGGGATAGAGGGCGTCGAGGCGGCGCGCGAGTGAAGCGGTGTCGGCAGGCGTGCCGAGGCGGATGAGCGCGAGCTGGTAGATGCGGGCGGCGAGGATCTGCTGCTCCTCCGGGAGTGTGGGAAAATTGAGCGCATCGAGCTTCGCGAGCGTGGGCACCAAGGCGTCGCCTTTCGCGCTCCGCGTGAGCGCGAGCAGCGCGGTGAGGCTGGTGAGCGTGCCCTTCTCCGCGAGGGCGCGCGCCTGCCATTGCGAGACGTCCTGCCATTCGAGCGCGATGCGCGCGGCGTGGCGCAGCACGGCGTCGTCGCTGCCGAGGTGCGGCCAGATTTTCTCCACCGCGCCGGATGTGGGATGGCCGTGCAGCGCCTCGATTTCACGGCGCAGCGCGCGTGCTCTCGCAGCGGCGGCGTCCACGGGGCGGACGAATTCACTCACCTGCGGCCCGGTGTAGCTCACGCGGTAGAGGCCGGACTGCGTGCGCCGCCCGCCGGTGATGAAATACATCGCGCCATCGGGGCCGAATGCGACGTCAGTGACATTCAGCGGTTTGCCGACGACGAAGTTCTCCGCGGTCGCCGTGTAACTCGATCCGCGCGGCGTGAGGTGGACGGCGACGATGCGCCCGTAGGACCAGTCGCTGATGAACAGCGCGCGCTGCATCTGCGGCGGGAAGCTGCTGCGCGTGCCGAACTCGATGCCCGTCGGCGACGCGAGCCCGATGTTGATCGTCGTCGGGCCGCAGTCGGGGAAATACTCGGGCCATTTGCTCGTGCCGCGCCGCCAGCCGTAGTCGGCGCCGCTCACGACGTGGTTCACGCGGCAGGGGCGATACCACGGCGTGCCGGTGTCCCACTCCATGTCGGCGTCGAAGGTGAACATCTCGCCGTCCTCGTTGAATGCGGCGTCGAGCGGATTGCGCAGGCCGCCCGCGACGAGCGTCCACTTTTTCCCGTCGGGGTCGCCGCGCAGGATGTGGCCGGCGGGGAGCTTCACGTCGCCGTCGAACATCTGCGGATCCCACGGGCAGGGGATGAGTCGGTCGTCGCGGAAGTTGCGCAGCGGCGAATCGGGCGCCGCGCCCGGCGTGGCGACGACGTTGTTGCCGTGGACGACGTGGAGCATGCCGTCGGGGCCGAGCTTGATGTGGTTGCGCCCGTGGCCCACGCCGCCGTCGGTGCGGAGCAGCTCGTCCATCTCGGAGAATGTGCCGTCGCCGCGCGAGTCGCGCAGACGGACGAGCACCTTGCTGTTGTTGGCGTTCGCGTAGAGCGCGCCCTTTGCGTAAAGCAGGCCGCGGCATTCGAGCAGCGTGTCGTTGATCACCTCGACCTTCTCCACCACGGGTAGGGCGCTTTCGCCGAAAGCGCCGGGCGGCTTCGGCGAAGCCGCCCTGCCGAGCGTCATGCGCAGCAGCCCCTTCTTTTCCTTCGCGATCGTCAGCCGGCCTTCCGGGTCGAACGCCATCGAGACCCACGAATCCTCCTCCGGCAGCGCCGAGCGCAGCAGCTCCACCTTGTAGTCCTTCGGCACCGTGATGGCCGAGGCCTCCGTCGCCTTGCCGGTGGAGAGCGCGAGCTTCCACGTGTTGTAGGCATCGGGCTGGCGCGTGATGTCCGTGATGTCCGGCGGCGCGGAAATGAGCGCGGTGTTTCCGAAGAGCACGATGCAGAGCGGGGCGAGGGCGCGGGAGAGGGGACTCATGGGAGGCGGGACATTCACCACGGGAGACTGCCCGCGGGGCAAGCCTCTTAGGCGCGGTTCTGAAAAACTGCGCGCGTGCTGGAGAATTCCCTCCCACGCGGCGCCGTGTCCTGATACGCCAGCCGCATGCGGTTTCCCCTCGTTCTCCTTCTCGCCGTCCTTTGCTTCCTTCCCGCCTCCGCCGCCGACGCCGCTGCGGACAAGGCCGACGCTCCGGACGATTCCTGGCTGCAGGAATACTACAGGAAGCCGAGCCCGGAGCGCTTCGAGGCGGAGGTGCGCGCCATGCAGAAGCGCGGCTTCCTGCACAACGACGGCGCCATCCCGCCCATCGCGTCTTTCTTCTCGCGGCTCTTCCACAGCGCGGCACCGGAGCAGCTCGCACAGTGGCTGAAAGTCGTGGACTCGCTTCCCGAGCAGGACCGCCAGCTATTCCTCCTCGCCCTGCGCATGGCGGACACTCCCGCGGCGCGCGATGCGCTCAAGGCCGCCGCCGCTGGCAAGGGAGACGCGGCCAGTTACGCGAAGAAGGTCATCGGCACCGAGCAGCCGGACATCACGAAGCTCACCAGCCCGGCCCCCGAGGAACTCGACATGTGCTGGGGCGCGTTCTTCGCCACGGGCGACGCCGCGTATGCCCTCACCGTCCTTCGCTGCGCGGTGAAACCGGTGAAGCCCAAGACCATCGACTTGAGCCAGCAGGCCGCCCGCTGGTCCTACAAGTCGCTCTCCCAGTCGCACCCGAAGCTCCGCGAGATCCGGGACGACTTCTACAAGACCGCCACTCCCGAGGAGCGCAAGACGCTCGACGAAGTGTTCAAGAAATAGCCCCAGCACAGACGCCGCCCGGCGAAAGAACATGAGCCGAATCACCACCGCCTTCCTCAGCCTTCTCGCCCTTGTCGCCACGGTGCCCGCCACCCTTTCTGCGGAGCCGAAGCCATCCGGCGCGATCATCCTCCGCCTCGACGACATCCACGGCCTCTGGGGCGGCCACGCCGTCGCGCTCGATGCGGATGGGAATGTGTTCGTCCGCAAAGTCAGAAGGCCCGACGAGCAGCGGCATCACCTCAAGCTTTCCGTGGATGAACTCAGGGAGTTGCTCGCCTTCATCGCGGCGAGCGGCATCCGCGATTACCGCGAGCGGCAGCGTCCCGGCGTGCCGGACGAGGCGCGCCCCCGCATCACACTCACGCTCGCCGGGCAGGAGAAAGTCACCGCGGCCAAGTGGTCCAACGACAAGGTGCCGGAATTCGACAAGCTCTACGCGAGGCTCCTCCAGTTGGCCGAACGCGCCGTCAAGACGCCCGCCTATCTCAAGCAGCCGTTCGACGGCGGCGCCAAATTCCCCGCGGGCGACTAGCTCCCCGGCAAACGTGCCGCTGCGCCATTTCACCGATCCACTCCCCATGAAAGCACCGCTCATCCTCGCCCTCGTCCTGTTTCCATTCCTCCTCGGCGCCGCCGACCTTCCCACCGGCAAGGCGACTCCAG
Organism: Chthoniobacteraceae bacterium; assembly: GCA_044221035.1. Lineage (GTDB taxonomy): Bacteria > Verrucomicrobiota > Verrucomicrobiia > Chthoniobacterales > Chthoniobacteraceae > SXWH01. The sequence goes on from JBGAPU010000025.1 coordinate 15,984, forward strand.
AGGGCGTCGCGTGCGATGCGCTCATGGCCTACATCCGCTGCGACTCGAAGGCATGGCTCGCCACACTCGTCCGCCCCATTTACGGCAAGGACGACGCGGAGTTTGCGAAGTTCAAAAAGCAGATGGCCGACGGCGCCGACCAGATGAAGACGAACGCGTCCTTCAAGCCGCCGCGCCTCGTGAAGTGCCACAAGGCCCGGCAGTTCTCCATGAACGGCCCCGGCTCCGCCGCCTACGCCATGGAGCTCTTCACCGGCAACATGTTCGTGGACCTCGTCATCGAGACCGCTCCCGGCAAGACGCAGCCCCTCCGCTACCACGTGATGAAGGACAAGGACGGCCAGTGGTATTTCGAGCCGCGCCCCGACCTCTGCCCCCTCTTCTCCATGGGCCTCAACAAGGAAGCCGCCTCCACCGAGGTCCTCTGGGAGGAGAAGTGATGCCGCAATGAGGCGCGGCAAACTATTCATCGGCATCACGCTGGCAGCAGCCATTCTCGGGATGGTTTGCACCGCTTTCGCCGCGTCCCGCGCGCGGACGAAGGCTGTCTCGATTGCCGCCCTTCAGCGGCTCAAGCCACCGTTGCCGCTCGACTTGGTGGAGAGAACCTTCGGCCCCGCTGTCGGGCAGCCCGGCCCGCGGGTCACCTATCCGAGTGCGGAACACAAAGGCATGTCCCTTTGGTTTTGGTATTGGTGCCCTCAGCGTCCCGGCCCTGTTCCAAGGTCGGAGATCATCGTCGAGTGCGTGATCCTCGCCACCACGGTGACGGAGAAACAGCAACGCGTCGTCTGGCCGCTTGGTTCCATCGATAGGACGCCGGAGGAACTCATCCGCCGAGTCAACGAACACTACCAGCGCCGCAAGTGAACCGCGGGGAAGGCGAGGCAGCGCGATGGGAGAAGGGAGCGGATCAGGGGGAAACTCCCCTCAGCGAGAAACAGAATTCTCAGAACATGCCGGAGTCTCCGTGAGGGGAATTGCATCGTCGGCGGAGCTGCTGGGAGGCTCGGCTTCCGGAAAGCAATCGTGGCGGCGGGTGCGGGGAGTCTCGGCCGGGGCGAACGCGGAGTGGCGGGAGTGCCGGGGAGGCTCGGGAGGGAATGAACCATCGTTGCTGCGGCTTCACCGAGCCTCGGAGGCAGGAAAAGCCCGGCTTTTTGCGGTATTCCGAGCTTCCGGGTGGGAAAAACAATTCGTCGGCTGACCCTTGCACGTCTTTTCCCAACCGCAGCAATTCGTTGGCTGGGCCTTGCACGTCTTTCCCAAGGAACAACCATTCCGTTCCCGACTGCAAGGAGTCTCCCCGGTCGTCGCGCAAAACGTTGGCTGACCCTTGCAGGTCTTTCCAAAGGAAAAACCATTCCGTTCTGGAGCCGGGGGAGTCTCCCCCGAGTTCCGCCGATTCGTTGGCTGACCCTTGCACGTCTTTTCCCTGTCGAGAATGGAATGGTCCTTCCTTGCCGGAGTCTCCCCCAAGTCCGGACAATTCGTTGGCTGGCCCTTGCAGGTCTTTTTCCTGTCCCAGGGATTCGTCGGCTGACCCTTGCATGTCTTTCCCAGGTTCCAAACACTCTGCTTTTCACCTCCCGGAGACTCCCTGCCTTTGCGGATGCTCCGTCGCTGGTCGCCGGGAGTCTCCCCGCAGCCGCGGCGACTTCTCCGCGAAGCCGGGGGAGCCTCCCGCAGGGTTCAGGCGTTGTTCCTTTCGGCCGCCCGAGTCTCCGCCAAGTCGGGAACACTCCCGCGCCGCCCCGACGGAGCTTCCCCCGAGGCGAAAATCTTCTCCCCGCGCGGACGCCGAGTCTCCGGGCGATGACGGCGGGGATGATTGTCCATTCACTGAGCCGCAGGACAAGTTGCAGGATGCCGCGGCTGAGCGAGCTCAGTCCGCTGGCACCCGTGCGGACGTTCTCGCCGGCTGCGGGAACGTGCCCAAGGTGCATCGCATTCCCTGCCGGTCCCGTTGCCTGACGAAGAGAGGGGCCGGCTCGGCTTTCGACAATAGCCCGGCGCTTCAGCGCTGGGATCCGCGCGTCCTTGGAAGGCAAAGTCCCGCAGGGACGGAAGAACTGTTCTGCCGTCCCGTGCGGGACTTTCCCGTTTTCCCCACCCGTTCTCCCAGCACTGAAGTGCTGGGCTATTTTCACGGCATTCCGCTTTTTCGACTTCCTGGGGCAGGCAATCGGAAAGCGCCGTTCATTCCGTGGCCCGTCGAAAGGAACGCCCGTGCTGTGAAGAATTGGCTCCCATGCGGCGCGGCGAGGTTATAGGCAGACTCCATGCAGTTTCCCCCGCACCGGTTTTCTTCTCTCCGTAATCCGACGGCGAAATATCGAAAGTTACGGAAGCGCTTCGCGGCACTCCTCGCGTCCGTGCTGTGGTGCTGGCCGGGGATGGCGGTCGCCGAGTGGTATTTTATTGATGGGGATTCACCGACCACCGTTCGAGTGGAATTCGAAGGCAAGGCGATGAACGTCCCGGTGCGCAAAGTGGATTTGCGCGTCGAGGAGATCGTCCTGCGCCGGGATACGGAACGCGCCGACTATTTCTGGCTGGAGGTGCTGCTGCCGGAGACCATGGATTCCGATGCGCACATCCTCGTCATTGAGGGCCGCAACATCGGGCAGGTTTTTACCCGGACGCGGAAGTGGGCGATTGGATTCAGTTCCGTTGAGGAAGGCAGGCGGTGTCTTCAATTTCTCCGCCAGTTTCACCGTCTCGATGAGAAGCATGTCCGCGACCGGACCAAGGAATAGCCGAGCCACTGCGAACCATGAATCCATTTCCAAACTCCGCCCTTGCGAAAGCCATCGCCATCGCCGCGTTCATCGCCTTTCCCCACTGCGGGGCAAGCGGCGGCAGCCTCCCTGCGAACATGAAAGACATCCCTCCCGACCAGATCGAAGCGGCGCTGCCGGATGAGCACCCCGCGGCCTTCTATGTGTATGCGAAGCGGCTCTTCGAGGAGGGGAGGAAGGACGATGCGGTGTTCTGGTTTTACGTCGGGCAGCTCCGGTATCGCTTTTACCTGAGGGCCAACCCGAAGCTCGACCCGAGCGGAGACCCCGCGGTGTTCAGCTCGCTCAGCGCGACGATCGGGAAGGGCATCAATGAGTATGCGGGCGGCAGCGTGAAGGGCTGGATGGCGGCCATCGACCGCGCGCTGAAGTGGGATGCCGAGCACGCGAACGGTTTCACGTCGAAGGAGAAGTTTGCGAAGATCTACGAGGAGAACCGCGAGGGCCTGAAGCAGATGCGCGAGCAGCTCGGGACGCAGCGGGATTTCATCCGCGAGCAGCGGAAGAAGGCGGGGCTGGAGAACAGGGACTGAACGGCGGACGGCGGTGCCGGGGGAGAACGTGGACTTTTCCTACTCGCGCACGTCCTCGATGTAGCGGGCGATGCGGAAGCCGATGATGGGGCCGACGGTGGCGAGGGATTCGTCGTAGTGGATGCCGCCGTCGCCGCCGCCGGAGACGCGGAAGCTGTGGGCGTTCAGGGAGCCGATCCAGTGGACGCTGCCGTCGAGGGTGACATCGGTGCGCGGGCCGTAGAAGGCGGCGCAGACGGAGGCTGGGCCGAAGGCGCGGAGCGTCTGGCGCTGGTAGTCGGTGCCGTCGCCGAAGATGAGGAGGTGGCTGGCGCGGTTGCTGTCGCCCCCGGCGGAGTTGACGTTGTCGCGGAAGGTCATGTTGCCGCGGACGAAGAGGACGGCGACGACGGTGGGCGGGATGGAGAGGGGCTTGGTCGTTTCGAGGCTGCCGTCCACCATGATGACGACGGCGCCCGTGCCGGTCTTTGGCGCGGCGATCTGGAAGTCACCGAGGTTGCCGCGCACGGAGTAGATGGTGGGTGCGTCCTTGGTGCCGGTGACGAAGACGCCGGATTTCGGGGCCGGGAGAAAGTCGCCGGAGGGCCGCACGAGCGGGATCATGCGGCGGCTGAAATTGTCGTGGATGCGGTCGGGATCGATGCCGGCGGCACCGGAGATGTTTTCCGGCTGTTTTGTGGCGGGGTCGTCGCCGCCGTCCGTCGCTGCGGCGCCGCGGACGATGGCGCCATTGGCGGCGATGGTGACTCCGTAGGGGGAGTCGGGAGTGTGCGGGCTGCCGGAGGCGATGCTTCCATTTGCCTGAATCTGCGGGGCGCCGCGGCCGGGGTAGGCGCCGTTGACGCCGGACTTCATCGGGTCGGTGGAGTCGAAGCTGTCCACGTTCCATTTTCCGCTGTAGGGGAGCGTGATGCTGTCGTTCGTCCAGAGCGCGAGTTCGAAGGAGAGGATGGGTTCCACGAGCACCTCGACGGTGCGTGAGACATTCGGCAGCGGAATGGTGGTGGGCGCCCCGGCGTCGTCGCGGCGGAGCGAGGGGCGGATGCCGCGGAGGCTGAGCCTGCGGAGGTGGCCGTCGAGTGCGGCGGGCGGATCGTCCGCGCCGGGCGGGAGCGCGCAGGTGGCCATGCAGCGGATGCGGAACCAGCGGGCGCTGGGATTTGCCACGGGCTCGAGCGCCCAGAGGCGGATGTCCATTTCGGTGGGGATGCCGGTGATGGCGGTGAGGCGGACGTTGTCGAGGTAGAGCGGTGCCGAGGCGGTGACGCCGCCGGTGCTCGTGCCGCCAGCGGTCGAGCCCTGGCTGAGAACTCCGCCGAGGAGGTTGTTGAGCGCGTTCGTGGTGGTGATGAGCAGCGAGCCGCCCGGGACGCCGGAGTCGCTGAGCGTCGTCGTGGTGTTTTCCACCGTCTGGATCACGCTGCCGAGGAGCGTGCCCGGCACGGCAGTCGTGGAGGCGGGCGGCTTCTCCTCCTTCCAGCCGGTCCACTTGCCGGGCTGGAATCCGGTGGCGTTGAGGAGGAGGTCGTTCATCGCGGCGTCGATCCCCGCCTCGGCGGCGATGCGCGCCTCCTGCCACGCGCAGTTTTGATACGCCATGCGCACGCGCGGTGCGGAGCGGATGAGCGTGTAGGCCGCCATGAAGGAAAGCGCGGCGACCGTCGTGAGCGTGACGACGAGCGAGCTGCCGCGGTGGCGCAGTGGCAGGCGGCGCGTCATGGCTTGTAGTTGAGCGGCGGGTTACGGAGCAGGAGCCGGTCGAAGGTGGAGACGAGCGGCGTGGGGCCGAGTTCGTTCGAGCGGAACCACGTCTTGATCGAGCCGCTCTGGGCATCCGAGGACAGATCCACCTGCACGAAGAGGTTGTCCGCCTTGCGCACGATCACCTCGTCCACGCCGGCTTCCTGCCGCACAAAGCAGACGCATTTCTCCTGGGCGGAAAACATCCGCCGGTAGGTGACTTCGACCGGCGGCGCGAGTCCGGCCGCCGTGCCATAGTCGAGCCGGGTCGCGTCGGCGACGACATCGAGCGGGTCGTCGTAGCCGGAGTCCGAGCGCGCGTTGCTCCGGTAATAGGCGGGGAGGGTGAGGATGAGCGACGCGCGTCCATCCACGAGCACGGACAGGCTGGCATCGCCGGCTCCGAGCCGGGCACCGGAGGAGTCCGTGACGGCGAGGCCCACTGCGCGGCGGAGGTCGCGGGAGATGTAGTCCGTCACGCGGCGCTGGTCGGAATACGCCTCGGAATAGACGCGGCTGCTGTGCAGGGCGCGGTTCAGCGAGACGGAGCTGAGCAGCAGCGCGCCCACGACCGCCGCGCTCGCGCCGAGGGAGATCATCAGCTCCATGATCGTGTAGCCCCGGATGCGCCCGCGTCCCGGGGAGGAAAGGGGGGCGCCGATGGGAGACGCGGAGGGGTTCATGGCACGGTGGTGACGCGGGCGCCCGGCTGCCCGAGCACGGTGCCCACCACGCCGCTGCGGGTGAGGCCGTGGCGGCAGACGACCGTCCGCAGCGCGCGCTGGTGGACGCCGCCTTGATCCCGCCAGACCGCGGTGCCCTCGAAGAGCAGGGTCGGCTCCGTGGAGAAGTCGCCCGCACCCTCCGCGACCACGCCGGACGACGAGCGGACGATTGTGAAAGTGCGCTTCGTCTCGGCAAATCCCTCCGCCGCCGACTGCGGCACGGTCACCTTCAGCCGCTCGGTGAGGTTGGAATTCGCCATCTCCGCCTCGCTGTCTGTCGCCTTCCGCATCAGCGACACGAGCGCCTGCGAGCCGGACACCTCCGCCCACGGCCGCTCGCGGAGCATCTCGATGCGCTGCTGGAGCACCTGGCTGGCGGCGGCCACCTCGCGGCTCGCCCGCAGGATGCGCGCGGCCCGTGCATTCATCACGAGGATGCTCCCCATCGCCACGGCAATGAGCATCGTGGAGACCATCACCTCCAAAAGGGTGAAGGCACTCCGGCGCGCTCGCACGTTCCATCGGCGGGAGGCGGGTGGATGCATGTCGTTGAGGATTGTCGGGGGTTTTCAAGCAGCTTCCGTGCGCCGCCGGTGGCGCGTTTTCGCCGTTCCGGGCGGGCCATTTTTCTAAGGATGAATGCGCGAGGATGAAGTATGAGGTGGTCCGCGCGCCGAGTTTCACTTCTTCCTTCCGCATTCCGCCTTCTTCCTTTTCCCGATGTTTCCGCAGCTCGCACTCCGCATCCTCCGCACCACCGACATGCGCTGCCTCGGCAAGTTCATGTGGAACTTCGGCGTGAAGGGCCTGCTCTCCGTCGAGAAGTTCAAGCGCCGCATCAAGCGCGGCGAATTCTTCCCGCCGTTCCTCTACCTCTCCATCATCAACTCCTGCAACCTCCGCTGCCAGGGCTGCTGGGTGGACGTGGAGGCCGAGCGCACGCAGATCGACCTCTCCACGCTCAGCGCGACGATTCTCGACGCGAAAAAGCACGGCAACACCTTCTTCGGCATCCTCGGCGGCGAGCCGTTCATGCACCCGGAGCTGCTCGACCTGCTCGCGGCGCACCCGGACTGCTACTTCCAGGTCTTCACGAATGGCCAGTTCATCACCGAGAAGGTCGCGAAGCGCCTGCGTGAGCTCGGCAACGTCACGCCGCTCATCAGCATCGAGGGCCGCGAAGTCGTGAGCGACGAGCGCCGGGGAAAAAAGGACGTCTTCAGCAAGACCATGCGCGGCCTGCAGAACTGCATCCGCGCGCGCATCCTCACCGGCGTCGCGACGAGCGTCTGCCAGACGAACATCGACGACCTCTGCACCGAGGACTGGCTGCGCGAGCTGATCAAAATCGGCGCGCACTACGTGTGGTATCACACTTACCGCCCCGTCGGGCCGAAGATGAACCCGCAGCTCGCCCTGCGCCCCGACCAGCTCGTGCGCGTGCGGCGCTTCGTCGTGGAGATGCGCGCGAAGATGCCCATCGCGATGATCGACGCCTACTACGACCACCGCGGCCAGGCGCTCTGCCCGATGAGCAACGGCGTCTCCCACCACGTGAACCCGCGCGGCGACATCGAGCCGTGCCCCATCATCCAGTTTGCCGTGGAAAACATCCGCGACCCGCGCGGCGTCTATGCCACCGTGCGCGACAGCGCCTTCCTCCGCGACTTCCGCGACCTCAGCGCGCGCCACACGCGCGGCTGTGTCGTCCTCGAGCGGCCCGACCTCGTGAAGGAGATCGTCGCCAAGCACGGCGCGCGCGACACCACGCTCCGCGGCACCGCCGTCGCCGAACTCGAGGCGATGACCCCGCGCTTTTCCCAATGGCTCCCCGGCGAGGAGGTGCCCGAAGAGCACTGGATGTATCGCTGGGCGAAGCGATTCTGGTTCAACGATTTCAACGCCTACACCAAGGCCGACCACGACGAGACGGCGAAGGCGAAGGTGAAGGCGCTGGCCGACAGCCATCCGGCGTGAGGAGCCGCTCGAACGCAGTCGATGCTGCGGGGTCGGATGAGCGGAGCGCTGCTCAGCGCGGAACGCGGTCGAGGCATTCGCGCACGGCGCGGACGAGGACCTCGGGCTTGTAGGGCTTTTCGAGGACGCGGAATTTTTCGTCCAGAGGCGAGTCGGCGGTGGCGAATTCGGCGCTGTAGCCGCTGGAGAAGATGACGGGGAGGCCGGTCTTCTCGGCGGTGAGCCGGTCGGCGAGGACGTTGCCCTTGATGCCGTTCGGCATGACGATGTCGGTGACGAGCAAATCGATGACGTCCTTCTTCTCCCCCCACATGCGCATAGCCTCGGGTCCGTCTGCGGCTTCGAGGACGTGGTAGCCGTGCTGGCGGAGGACTTCGGTCATGATCTCGCGGACAGCGGGCTCGTCCTCGACAACGAGGATGGTCTCGGTGCCGCCGCGGAGCGCGGGAGTCTCGGACGGTGCCGTAGGCGATGCTGCCGCGTCGCACGGCGGGAGGAAGATCGCGATCTCGGTGCCGCGGCCGACTTCGCTGCTCACCTCAATCCAGCCGTCCTGCTGGGCCACGATGCCATAGACAGTCGCGAGGCCGAGGCCGCTGCCTTTGCCGACCTCCTTCGTGGTGAAGAACGGCTCGAAGATGTGGCTGAGCGTCACCGCGTCCATGCCGCAGCCGGTGTCGGCGATGCGGAGGCAGACGAAGCGGCCGGCCCGCGCCTGCGGATGGCGCGCGGCCTTGGCCTTGTCGAGCGTTGCGACCTCGGTGCGAACCGTGAGTTCGCCACCATGGGGCATGGCGTCACGGGCGTTGACCACGAGGTTCACGATGATCTGCTCGAGGTTGCTCTCATCGGCATGGAGGGCGGGGAGGTAGTCGGCAAACTCGCAGCGCAGCGTGATGTGTTCGCCGATGAGCCGGCGGAGCATGTCGTGGAGGTTCTGGACGATTGCATTCAGCTCCAGCACTCGCGGCTGCACGATCTGCTTGCGGCTGAAGGTGAGGAGCTGCCGTGTGAGCGCCGCGGCGCGCTCGGCGGCGAGCGAGACCTGCTGGAGGGAGTTGCTGACGTCCCTTTCGAGGTTGTTCGCCGCGAGATGGATGCTGGCATGCCCCTGGATGACGGTGAGCATGTTGTTGAAGTCGTGCGCGACGCCGGCGGCGAACTGGCCGACGGCCTCGAGCTTCTGTGAATGGCGGAGCTGCTCTTCCAGCCGGCGCTGATCGCTCACGTCCTGAATGGCAAGGAGTGCGACGGCTTCATCGCCGAGCTCGATGGCCTCCGCGGAAAAGATGCAGTCGCGCGCGTCGCCCGGGCGGCTGCGGAGCTGGCACTCGAAGTTGCGGACCGAGCGCTCCTCGTCGAGCTGCACGCGGAGGAGCAGGGGGGAGCTGGCGTCCACGAAGAGGTTCGCCTCGCCCGGAGTGCGGCTGATGATTTCCAGGCGGCGGTATCCCGTGATGCTGAGGAAGGCGTCGTTCACGTCGAGGAAGCGGTCCGTCTTCCGCGACTGGATCGCCATCGGCACGGGGCTGGAGCGGAAGGCCTTGGAAAAGCGTTCCTCCGAGCGGCTCAGCTCCTTCTCCGCCTGCTCGCGCTCCGCCATCTCCTCGCGCAGCCGGCGGTTTGCCGCCTGCAGTTCCTCCGTCCGCGTGGCGACGATGTTGTCCAGGCCCTCGAGGTGGATTTGCAGGCGGTTGCTGAGCGTCCATTTCTGCGTGAGCGTGTGCGCGAGCTGCAGGACTTCGATGTTGTCGAACGGCTTCTTCAGGATCACGAGGTTGTCCGTCTTGCCGACCTTGCCGATCATGTCCTCCCACGAATAGTCGGAGTAGGCGGTGCAGATGACGACCTGCAGCTCGGGATACATCTTCCAGATGCGGCTGATCGTCTCGATCCCGTCCCAGCCCGGCGGCATGCGCACGTCCACAAACGCCATCGCGTAAGGCCGGCCCTCGTCGAGCGCGTGCTGCACTTTGGCGAGCCCCTCCTGGCCTTGGAATGCGGAGTCGATTTCAAACTCCACACTGTTCAGCGACTCGATGGGCGTTCCGAAAAGTTCGGCGGCCTCGCTGTCCAGCGACGAATCGTCGTGCGATGGCGCCCCGAGGATTTTGCGGACATCCTCATGAATCGCCGGGTTGTCATCGATGATGAGGATGCGCTGGCAGCGTTCGCCGGTCTGGGCCGCGTCAGGATTGTAGGAAGCATGCATGTCGGTGTGGCTTCAATGAACGAGCGCCGCTGCTTTCGGCGCGGCGTTCGCTTTTGGGTCCATGGGGAGATCGAGCGTGAAGGTGGCGCCCAGTCCGGGGCCGTCGCTGTTGACGGAAAGCGAGCCGCCGATTTCCGTCGCCGCAAGCGCCGCGCTGTGGAGGCCGAAGCCGTGGCCGTTCTTCTTCGTGGTGAAGCCATGGCCGAAAATGCGCGCGAGGTTTTCCCGCGCGATGCCGATGCCGTTGTCGGTCACCGCGATCCTGACCTGCTGCTCGCCGGTGCTGCCAATGCGGACGACGATCCGCTTGTCGCGGCGCGGGCTCTCGCTCACGGCGTATTTCGCGTTGCTGATGACGTTGATGAGGATTTGGAGGACCTTGTGCTTGTCCACCCGGACGTGGGGCACGCTGGCAAATTCGCGGATCACCTCGACACCATGTCGGCTGAACGCGGCGTCGTTCATCTCCAGCGCATCCTCCACGAGATCCTCCGCGGCGAGCGACTCGACGACGCCGGAGACCTTTGCGTAGCACTGCTGCACGGCGACGATTTCCTTGATGTGCGAGATGTTCTTCGTGAGTCCGTCCAGCTCGCGGAGGAGTTCGCCCTGCTCCGCGCTGAGACGCTCCGCCAGTGCGCCGATGAACGCTGGAAGCTTCATGCCCTTCGGATCGGAGGTGAGGAACTGGGCAAGGTTCGCCGAGTGCTCCCGCAGCAGCGCGGAGACGTTTGCGAGGTGGGCGACGCGCGATTTGCTGAGGCGGTCCACCACCAGTATGGCCGAGACATTCACGCTGTTGAGAACGTTGCCTACATTGTGAAGGACCCCCGTGGCCACCTCGGCCATTCCCGCGCGGCGCGAGGTTTCGAGGAGCTGCGCGTGCAGGAGATCCAGCTCCTCCTCGTTCCGCTTCCGCTCGGTGATGTCCTCGACGGTGCCCTCGTAGCAGAGGAATGCACCGGCGGCGTCATGCACTGCACGGGCATTCTCCGAGATCCAGATGATGCTCCCGTCCCGCCGGTAGATCTGCGACTCGAACCGATGGATGACACCATCCCGTGCGATGAGCCGCTGAAACTCGCCGCGCCGGCTGGGATCGACGTAAAGCCGCGCTCCGATGTCCGTCATCGCGACCTGCAGTTCCTCCACCGATTCGTATCCATACATGCGCGCCAGCGTGGGATTGGCCACGAGGTAGCTTCCGTCCGCGGTCGTCTGGAAGATGCCCTCGACGGAGTTTTCAAAGATCCCGCGGTATTTCTCCTCGGCGGTGCGCAGGGCGGCCTCCACGCGCCCGCGCTCCGCGATCTCGGCCTGCAGCGCGTTGTTCGCCGCCATGAGATCGGCCGTCTGCTTCCGGAGCGGCCCGCTGATGCTGCGGGTGATGAAAGTCACGAACCCGACGGCCGCCAGCAGCGCACCGATGGCGACGAGCAGGCTCTTCGCCCGGCGGGACTGATATGCCGCAATGCGGTTTTGCAGCAGGGCGTCCACTTCCTCGTCGGCAATCCGCCACAGATTGAAGCTCGCGTCCCGCGCGCGCCTTCCAGCGGCGAGGTATTCCCCGGCGGTGATTCCGGGATTCTCCGAGTCAATGAACCGGCGTGTGAGGCTGATGAACTCCCGCGATGCGGCGATGTAGTCCTTCAGCGCAGGCGGGACGCGCGTTTGGAGGCTTTCACTGGTGCCGTAGAAATTCGGATCCTCGCGCAGCGAGGTCTGGATGCTGTTTGAGACGCGGCCGAGGTCGTCCTGCTCAAGCTGTGTGGCGTAAACGGCAAACTGCTGGCGGTCCTGCGGAGTCACCTGAGGCCGGGAGAGCGCCTCGGCGCCGCTGGCGATCACTCTTGCGAGGCGATCCTGAGCCTGGGGCAGGGCGAGGAGCGTCGCATCCATGAGGTAGTAGCTGTCCAGATCAGGATCGAGGATCAGGTTCGAAGTGTCGCCGGCATGCGTGATCATGACGCGCAGGTCGGTGACGAGATGGCGGTGCTTTTCCTCGATCTCCGCCGGAGTGAGATGCCCGACCTGGCGCCTCAGCTCCCGCCATTCCGCATGGACCGTCTGTGCGCGGTAATGTTCGCGGTGCCTTTTCGCGAGGCCCTCGTCGGTGAACTGGAGGTCGGCGCCGATCTTTGAATCGACCTCGTCAAGCGCACGGAATGCGGCGTCCAGCTCATCGCCGGCGAGCGCCAGCTTCTCTTTTGATGCGGATTCGCCGTTCAGCGCCGTCCGGGCGAGTTGCGCGTGCTGGGGAATGAGGTTCAGCAATTCCTCGAGCGGGCGCTGATACTGGCTTCCCTTCGCCTCCATCCGCGCAAAATCGATGTTGTCGTTGATGGCGTCCACGAACAGGTAAAGCATCACCGAGTCCGGCAGAATGAAGAACACGCTGATGAGCATCAGCTTCTGCGCGACTTTCAGATTCTGGAACCACTGCTTCATCGAGGCTGGCCTTTCATGGAGCGCCTGCGGCACGGCAGCAGGCGGCGCAGGGATTGAGAATGGGCTCGGAGTCGTTGGGCATGGCGCACGAGCCCTGCAAGGTTCATGCCGGTTGGACGTCTTGGACATGTCGAGACGCGTCCGAGAGCGGAGTCAGAAGCGACGCAGCGTGCGGGCAATTGCCTGTCCGCAATCCACATGTGCCGCGGTCACATCAAGGACGGGGACGGTGAAAAAAAGATTTGAACCGTGTGACGAAAGGCTGCGGCGAGCTGCCCGCCCGTTCTCAGTCGCGATGGTAGGGAGTGCCGGCGTTGATGGAGCGGGCGCGGTAGAGCTGCTCGAGAAGGACGACGAGGGCGAGCTCGTGCTGGAGAGTGAGGGGGCTGAGCGACCAGCGCCAGTCGGCGGAGCGTCGCAGCGTGTCACTGTGGCCGTCCGCGCCACCTATGAGGAAGGCCACGGACTTCGTGCGTGCCAGCTCCCATTCGGTGAGCTTGCGGGCGAGCTCGCGCGAGGTGACCTGCTCGCCGTGCTCGTCGAGGACGACGCGGAACATTCCCTCGCTGCGGGCGAGCAACGCGGCGCTCTCCTCGTCGCGCGCTGAGGCCCGCAGGGCTTCCACTTCCACGCCTTGCCGGGGCGGAAACCGTTCGAGGTATTCCGCGACGCCCGCGCGGGCGAAGGCGAGGCGGGGCTTTCCAATCGTGAGAACGTGCAGGCGCATCGCGGGCTACGCTGGCGCGAAGTCGATCATGCGGCGCGCGGCGTCCACGCGGCAGACGATCACCTTCAGCGTGTCCCCGATCTTGAACTCGCGCCGCGTGCGCCGGTTCACGAAGGCCTTGCGCACGCTGTCGTATCCGTATGGTCCGCCGGGAAGGGAGTCCGGGGCGATGAGGCCCGTGGTGTCGGCATCAGGCAGCTCGACGACGAGGCCGTGGGCGCGGGCGTCGGTGACGATGGCGCTGAGCTCGTCCGGCTTCTGTGCATCGAGCTGGCGCTGGAAAAATTCGAGCTTCTTCACGAGCCGGCTCTCCTGCTCGGCCTGTGCGGACGCGCGCTCGGCGTCCGAGAGGTGCTGCGAGATGTCGGTGAGTTCCTTGCGGCCGGCGCCGCGCTCGCCCGCGAGCACGCGGTGCGCGACGAGGTCGGCATAGCGGCGGATGGGGCTGGTGAAGTGCAGGTAGTTCGCCTTGTGCAGGCCGTAGTGTCCGAGCGGATCGGGGCTGTATGCGGCTCGGCGCAGGCTCTTGAGGAAATCGATCTTCAGCCGGAACTCGTCGGGCCGCCCGCGGATGAGCGAGAGCATGCGGAGCACTTCCTTGCGCTGCGAAAGATCGCCGACACGCAGGCCGGCAACGGCGGCGGTCTGGCGGAACTCGTTGAGCCGGTCCGGGTCGGGCTTCTCGTGGATGCGGTAGATGCACGGAACGTTGCGGCGCTGGATTTCGCGTGCGACGGCCTCGTTTGCGAGCAGCATGAACTCCTCGACGAGCTGGTGGGACTCGTCGTTCACGATGCGCTCCATCCGCTCGGCGCGGCCCTCGGCGTCGAGCCATATCTTGATCTCTGGGAAGTCGAGATCGAGCGAGCCGGCTGCGAAGCGGTGCTTCCGCACGAGAGACGCGAGCGCCCAGGACTCGCGCACCGCCTTTGCTACATCGGGCGAAAATCCCGCGACGCTCTCGCCGCGGATCATCGCCATCGCCTGCCGGTAAGTGAGGCGCGCGTGGACTTGGATGACTGTCTTGGCGAAGCGGGCGCGCTGCACCTTGCCCTGCGGGGTGAGGTCGATGAAAGCCGTGTGCGCGAGCCGCGCGACTCCCGCGCGCAGCGAGCAGAGATCCGCGCTGAGGCGGAAGGGGAGCATCGGAATCGTGCGGTCGGCGAGATAGGTGGAGTTCGCCCGGCGGCGCGCCTCACGATCGAGGGCGGTGCCGGGTCGGACGTAATGCGCGACGTCGGCGATGTGCACGCTGAGCCGCCAGCCGTGCGCCGTGCGCTCCACGCAGATGGCGTCGTCGTGATCTTTGGCGTCATCGGGGTCGATGGTGAGGACGAACTGGCCGCGGCAGTCCTCGCGCTGGGCGATGACGGCGTCGGTGACTTCATCAGGAGCGGCAGCCGCCTCTCGCTCGCATGCGTCGGGAAACTCCGTGGGCAGTTCGTGCGAGCGGATCACCGCAAGCATGTCCACGCCCGGCGCTGTGGCTGAGCCGAGGACTTCGATGATGCGCCCGTGCGGCAGTGCGCCTGCGTCAGTCCATTCATCGAGCTTCAGCAGCACCTTGTCCCCGACGTGGGGTGGCCGCACCAGCGCCTTGCCTCCGGAACGCACGAGGAAGACATGCGGGTTCTTCGGATCATCGGGGATGACGACGGCCTGCCCGTGCTGCTTCTGAAAGAGCCCGACGATGGCCTCGCGGGAGCGCTGAACGACGCGGGTGACTCGCGCCTGGTCATCGCGTGACTCGACGGCTTCGACCGTGTCGCCGTGCAGCGCGGTGCCTGTGAGCCCGTCGGAAATCCACGCGATGAGGCGGTCATCGTCACCAATGAGCCGCGCGCCGCCGCGCAAGTTGAACAGCAGCTTGCCGCGCAGTGTCCGGCCTTTTGCCTTCATCACGACCGGGCCTTTCTCGCGGCTGCGACAAACTCCGCCGCGCGTGCGGTGAGTTCGTTCCAGTCGGCTTTCCCAAACGTCTCCTTTGTCAGCAGCGTCGAGCCCGCGCCGACCGCCGCGCAGCCGGCCTTGAAATACTCGGGCAGATTCTGGGGCGTCACGCCGCCCGTCGGGATGAGTTGCAGCATGGGAAGTGGGGCGAGGACGGCCTTGATGTAAGGCGGGCCGAACTGCTCGGCCGGGAAGATTTTCACAAAGTCGGACCCAAGCTCGTGTGCGGTGAGCGCCTCGGTGGGTGTCATCGCGCCGGTCGCCACGGGAACGCCGTAGCGGTTGCAGATTTCAATCACCGCGGGCCGCACGACGGGCGTCACGGCAAACTGCGCACCTTCCAGCATTGCCTGCCGAGCGGTCTCGGCGTCGAGGACGCTGCCGACACCCATCACGATCTTGTCTCCAAGTGCCGAGCGCGCCTGGCCGATGACTCGGAGCGCGGCAGGCGTGGTCATGGTGACTTCGATCGCATGGATGCCGCCCGCGACGAGCGCATGGATCGCGTCGGGCAGCTTTTCCGCATTGTCCGTGCGCAGGATGGCGATGATGCCGGGGTCCGTGAGCCTCCGCAGGAGGTCCGTTTTCTTCATGGTGCCAGTATGGACGGGGCGGGGGGCCGTGTGGCAAGCCCGCAGCGCTCAGCGTTCTTTCCCGAGGCCGGAGAGGTAGCGGAAAAGATCGCGCAGATCCTCGCGGCTGAGGCGATCCACGAGCCCGCTGGGCATCAGTGAACCGATGAGCTTGCGGCTCGCGATTTCCTCGCGGGCGAGGCGCGTCTGCCCATTCGTCGCCATGTCGCGGAGCACGAGCGTGCCGCCGTCGTCGCTCACGCGGTATCCGGTGATCACGCGTCCATCCTTCGTCGCCACTTCCATCGCCTCGTAGCCTTCCTTCACCTCCTTCTGCGGCAGCAGGACTGCGCCGATGATGAAATCGACGGGCTGCCCGGAGCCGATGGAGTCGAGCGCCGGACCGATGGTGCCGCCCTCGTCGCCGATTTTGTGGCAGCCGGTGCAGGCGAGTTCCGCGCGGCGGAAGACTTCGCGCCCGTGTTTTGCGTCGCCCTTCTGCTGCACCTCCGCGACGAGGGAGGCGACAAACGCGGGGTCGTTTGCCGGCAGAGATGAGGCAAAGCCGGCAAGTTCGCGCAGGACTTCGGTGACCTTCGGGCGCGACTGGCCGTTGTTGTTCAGGACGTCGAGCACACGGCGCGCGGCGGGTGCAGGCGGCCTGCTTGCCTTCAGCGCGGCGGCAAGCGCGTCTGGACCGCCATTCCGATCGAAGATGGCCACGCACAATGCGCGGATGTGTGCATCGTCGGTTTCATTGGCGAGGCTCGCCGCGACGATTTGCGCGGCTCGTGACAGCGCCGCGCGGCTGAGCCCGCGCACGGCAGCCTCGCGCACGCTGAAGGGTTCGCCTGTTTCGGCGAGCTTCGCGAGCAGCGCGGGCGCGTCGTTTCCGCCAAGTCCAGCGAGGCCCAGCACGGCAAATGGACGCAGGTCCGCCGCACCCTTCTCCGCGGCTTCCGCAAGCGGCGCGCGCAGAGATTCGACCTTCAGCGCTCCCGCCAGCATCGCGGCGCCCGCACGCGCAGCCGCGTGGTCGGAATTCCACAGCGCACGCACCGCAGCTTCGGCATCGCCGCGCGGCCGCAGTTTCCGGGAGACACAGTTTTCCGCGACAGCGGCGAGCACGTCGCGCAGCGCGGTGTGGCTCGTGATGGAATCCACGTTCGCATCGGCGAACGAGAAGGGCGTGAGCAGTCCCGCGAGGTCGTCGGGCGTGCCGACGGACGCCAGCACGTTCATCAGCGGCTGCGATGACACCGGCATTTTCGTCGCGAGACGAAACGGCGGCACCGTCTGGCCTTTGAACAGCAGCCCGCGCAGCGCGCCCAGCGTGTCCTCGGTCGCATCGGCTTTCGCGAGAAATGCGACAAGCGCAGGCTTGTCCTCGATGCCGAGCGTTCCGCCCTTCAAAGCCGGCAGCCAGCGCGGCTTCAGCGCGAACACGGCCTGCCGCAGCGCGAGCTCGGTGAAGCTGTCCGCGCCACGCTCGAGCACGCGCAGCGCGAGTGGCAGCGATTCCGTTCGCGGGATGTTTGCGAGCGCGACGACTGCGGCGAGGCGCACGCGCGGGTTTTCATCCGCCACGAGCGGGGCGAGCAGCGCGAGTGCGTCCGGTCCCGTGGAGAGACGGTCCGCCCAGCGTGCAGCCACGCCCGCGGCATAGGCGCGGGCGCCGGGCTGACTGGCGGCGAGCAGGCGCCCGAGCAGGGCGGGCTCGGGTGATTCGTGCCACTCGAAGACGCCGAGCGCCTCGAACAGCGCGTGCTCCGTCGCTGCATCGCGGCCTTGCAGCGGCGCGATCCATTTCTGCAGGGCCGCGATCACCTCCGCGGTCGGGCGCCCGCCGAGTTCGCGCTTCGTCTGGTAAAGCGTCCACGTGTCGACGCTCTTCAGATTCTCCAGCAGCTCCGCGACGCCGGCGCCGGCGATGCGCGGCGGCTGGTTGAGCGGGCGGCCTTTGAAAGTGATGCGCCAGATTCTGCCGTGCGCCTTGTCTCGGTCGGGGTGGCGGAAGCTCGCCTGATAGTGGCCGATGATCGGGTTATACCAGTCGCAGAGGTAGAGCGCGCCGTCCGGGCCGAGCTTCGCATCCACGGGCCGGAAGCTGCCGTGCGTGCTCGTGATGAACGGCGGCAAATCCGTGACACGGAAGCCGGCTCCGTCGTCCTCGATTTTCAGCGCCCACACCGAGTTGTTGATGTAGCCGCCGGTGAGCATCACACCCTGCCACTCGGGCGGAAAATGCGCCGAGCGGATGATCTCCGGGCCGCTCGACTTCCGCGCGCGCGCATTCACCCAGATGTTTTGCCGAGTGCCGATTTTTCGTCCGCGCACCATCTCCGGGAGTGGGAAGGAGATGCCGCCATTGTTGCCAGCGACGACGAGCGGCATGCCCCACTCCGTCCACGCGAAGCCCCACGGATTCTGCGGGTCTCCACTGCCGCCGTAGAATGGATCGAGCCGCAGTTCGCGCGGACGCAGCCGCCACAGACCCGCCTCATCGTTTGCGACAATCCCATACGGCGTCTCCACACGCGCGAAGCCGTGCAACCCCTGCGAGAAGAACAGCTCCCCGCCCGGGCTCCAGCGGAACGAATTGATGTTCTGGTGATTGTCGCCCGTGCCGAACCCGCGCAGCACGACGCGCCTTTCATCCGCGCGCCCGTCGCCGTCCGTGTCTTTCAAGAACAGCAGCTTCGTTCCTTCGCCCACATACGCGCCGCCATCGCCGAGCTCGAGCCCGGTGGGAATGAGCAGGGCGTCGGCGAAGACCGTCGTCTTGTCCGCGCGCCCGTCGTGATTCGCGTCCTCGAGAACGATGATCTTGTCGTTCGGCTCCTCGCCGGGCTTGAGCTGCGGATACGTCGTGGAGCCGAGCACCCACAGCCGCCCGCGCGAATCCCAACGCATCTGGATCGGCTTCACGACGCCATCCTTCTCGCTTGCGAAGAGATTCGCCTCGAAGCCCTCCGGCAGCTTCAAGCTCGCCAATTCGGCAGCCGGGTCGTCGCGATCCACCTCCGCATGCGCGGCCAAGCGCATGAGCGAGGCGAGCGCGAGCGGTGCGGCTTTGAGAAATGGAAGCGGGAGGCGGGGACGCGCGGTCATCTCGCGAGAGAAACGAACGGACGTGCGCGGCGCAATGCCGCAGGTGAGGCGGCGGATGCGGTGGGGGACTCAGTGCTGCCCGCTGCTCCGGCGAACGACCCGGAGGTTTCCCGCCGCGTCGGCGGCGAGTTCGGCCTTCTCCCATCCGTCGTCAATGACATCCCAGCGGACGACCAAGTGCCCGTTTTTCATCGTATCTACGGCGGGGCAATACATCGCGCCGTTCACATCCACGGAATTGCGCAGCGTCACTGGCGCGCCGCCCGCGGAGACGACGAGCCTCGTGGCTTCACCGAGTTTCGCGTCGTCATGGCCGAGCACGGCCACGTGGCTGAGAGTCCCGCCGGTGTGCAGATCCAGAGTGTTTTCGTAGCGGTAGCGCACGGTGTCCGCAGCGGCGGTTTTCGGCGCGGGTGTTGCGCAGGCGGAGAGAAGGGTGGCGGCGGTGGCGAGTGGAATGAATTTGCGCATCAGCGGCGAGGCTAGCGGGGGTGTCGGGCGCGTGTCGCGTCCAAAGGCGGGGCTGCCGCTTCGTCCGTGATTGCGGTCGCCGCGCTGCCGGGGATGCGCGCCTTGTGCGGAATTGTATCGGACGATGGTGCCCTCCTTGCACTGGCGCGATTTCCCGTTATGAATACAGGCGCCTTGGCAACCGGCGCCTGCAGACCGCGCCGCACGCCGCAGACACTGAAATCCCCCATGAAATACTTCGTCACGGATCGCAATGACGACATCCTCGGACCGCACACCTCGGAAGAAATCGCGAACCTCCGCGCTTCCGGCGCGATAGAAGCCACGGCGCTCTGCTGCGAAGTGGGCGCGGATGCGTGGTCGCCGCTCGATTCGATTTTCCCGCCGGGCTCCCAGCCTGCCGGGAAGAGGGGTTCGGAGGCGAAACCCGCGCCGAAGACGGACGCTGCAGGTCCGGAGCAATCGGAGCCGGCGCGCGATGCTGCGCCTGCCGAGGAGCCGCGGAAAATGGAGCCGGCGAAAAGCGCGGAGCCGTTGCCCGCTGCGAAGCGCGACGGCGAACCCGCCTCAAAGGGTGCGAATCCCGTGGTCTTGGTGTGCGTGCTTCTCGTCCTGGCGCTGATTTTGTTCGGCGCCTACTACTTGGGTTCGCGTCTTTAGCAGAAGGGGATTCTGCGGGGGCGCGGATCCGGTGTCGCGCCGGAGGATTTGGCGGGCTATGGGTGCGGCGCTTCTCCATGTCTGCATCTGCCACCATGTCGCGCGCTCTTCCCGACCTCACGATCGGGGATCTTGCGCGCTGGATGGAGGCACGGGGTTTCAAGGGCGCACATGCGGCGCGCGTGCTCCGCGGGCTGTATGGCGCGGAGGGCGGTGCTTCGCGGGAGAGTGCG
Source organism: Chthoniobacteraceae bacterium (assembly GCA_044221035.1). Classification (GTDB taxonomy): domain Bacteria; phylum Verrucomicrobiota; class Verrucomicrobiia; order Chthoniobacterales; family Chthoniobacteraceae; genus SXWH01. The sequence continues at coordinate 36,144 of JBGAPU010000025.1, forward strand.
CGGATGCCGGCGGGTCTCGCGGAACTGCTGCGCGCGGATTTTTCCGAAGAAGCCGCGAGCCTTGCGCTGCGCCAGGTATCCGCGGATGGCACGACGAAGCTCCTGCTGCGGCTGGCCGATGGCCGCACGGTGGAGAGCGTGCTCATGCCGGATTTCCACGCGGACCGCGCGGCGGGCTGCATCTCCAGCCAGGTCGGCTGCGCGATGGGCTGCGATTTTTGCGCGACTGCGCAGTTGGGCTTCGAGCGGAACCTGACCTCGGGCGAGATCGTGGAGCAGTTCATTCGCCTGCGCCGCGAGGCGAGGGAAGCCGGGCGCACGCTGCGGACGATCGTCTTCATGGGCATGGGCGAGCCGATGCTGAATCTCGCGAATGTGCTCGCCGCCGTGCAGCGCATCGCGGACCCGAAGCTCGGCGCGCTCGGCTGGCGGCAGGTGACCGTCTCCACCGTGGGCATCGTGCCGGGCATCGAGTCGCTCACGGCGGCGGCGCTTGGCGTTCACCTCGCTGTGTCGCTGCACGCGCCGGACGACGCCACGCGCGCGGAGCTTCTGCCAATGGGCCGGCGCTATGAAGTGCGCGACGTGCTGGATGCTGCGCAGCGTTACCAGGATGCGAGCGGGCGCATCACGACGATCCAGTATTGCCTGCTCGACGGCGTGAATGATTCGCCGGCGCAGGCGCGCGACCTCTCGCGCCTGCTCACGGGCCGCGGCATGCGCGTGAATCTGCTGCGCTACAACTTCACCGGCCCGAGCCTGCGCGGACGCTCCTACGCGCCGAGCAGCATGGAGCGCACGGAGGATTTCCTCGCCGAGCTGCAAGGCCACGGCACCGTCGCGCACCTGCGCCGCGCGCGCGGCCCGGACATCGACGCCGCCTGCGGGCAACTGCGCAGGCGCGCGGGGAACGGTGCGGGCTCCGCGGAGGTCTGAGGCTTCCGGCGAGCCGGGAGCGCAAAGCTTCGGCCCCGGCGCGGAATGGTATGCGGGAATTCATTCGCGCATCCGCCCTTTCTCCGCGACGGTGCGCGCCACCCCATGAAAACCGGTTCCCTCCATCGGATGAGTCTGTGGCTCTGCCTTGCCGTCATCGTGAGCCTCTGCACGGGCTTCGCATTCGCCGCGGATGCGGACTTTGACGAGGCGCACCGCAAGGCCGCGGAGTCGCACGCGCACGAATCGCTGCAGCTCCGTATCAAGCTGTCGAAGCCCTCCTATTTTCTCGGCGAGTTGATTCCGGTCACGTTCGTCTTCGAGGACACCAAGGATACGAAGCAGTATGAGGCGTGGATGGGCTCGTATGATCGTTCCGGGAGGATCCACGATCTGCATTTTGTCATGGATGGTCCGGTGGGGAGCCATGTGGATCCGCTGTCGTCCTATTTTCAGGATGGCATCTTCATGGGCGGGGGCATCGGGAACCACGTGAAGCTCGGGCGCCACGAGCAGGTCTTCCACTTGAACGAATGGGTCCGCATTGACCGCCCCGGAAAATACCGGCTCTACGCGACGTCCTCGCGCGTGAGCCAGACGAAGGACAACACTTCGCAGCACGTCGAGCTGGTGTCGCCCGTGATTGAGCTGGAGATTCGCGAGGCGAAGGCGGAGGAACTGGAGGAGACGTTCCGCAGCGCCGTGGCTGCGTCGGCGGGCGCGAGTGCCCAGCGCGGCTATGAGCCGGGAATCTACGAGGCGCTGAGCCGCCTGCGATACCTCGACACGGAGACCTCGCGCCGGCACCTGCGCGGCCTGCTCGGTGGTGAGGAAGGTGCGGGTTCCCTCGCAATGTTTGGCCTTATCGGGACGCGCGATGCGAAGTCGGCGGTGGCGCTACTGGACGCGGGCATCACCGCGCCCGATGTCGCCGTGACCTCGAGCTATCTCAATGCACTCGCCCGCCTGCGCCGGAGCCTCGTGAAAGAAAAGGAGACCGGCCAGCCACCTGCGAATGCGGCGCCGGGGCAGGTGGCGACGCTGACCTATGTGGGGAGCGGGTTCGATCACTATGGCGACCGGGCGGACTGGCGGAAGCTGGCGGATGCCGTGGAGCGGAAGACGGGGCGCGCCCGCGCGCGCTCGGCGCTCTCGCTTTTCGAGCTGCTCGGCAACGACCGCCAGCAGGAGAAATACGAGGCCGATGCAAAGGCGAAGGGCGTGAGGGTGCTGGGGCCACGGACGGAACGGCTCGATGCCGCGATCGTGCTGCCGAAGATACGGGTGCCGCTTGCCGGTGAATTTTCCCGGCTGAATCCGAACGAGCGCGAGAGGCTGCTGAGCGATTTCTGGGAGATGGTGCGCTGCCCGGAATTCACCGCGCCGCTGCGCGCAATGCTCGGTGCCGCGGGAAACCGGGCGGAGGTCTCCTTTCGCAGCGGGCCGCTGTCGCTCGCGATGCGGCGCCTCGCGGATCTCGAACCGGAGGAGGGGAGGAAGAGGATCCTCGAAGATGTGCGCCGGGATCATCCGCTCTACTCGCTGGAGGTGCTGTGCTCGCTGCCTGCGGAGGAGGGGAAAAAGGAAGTGCCCATGCTCGCCGCGCGCTTTGCCGCGTATGAGCGTGCGGACTTGGAGAAGATCGCGGGCATGATCGCGCACTACGGCGACGCCTCAATCTATGATGAGATGAGGAAGAGCTACCTCGCGCGGGAGGGACGCTGGGCGTGCATGATTCAGAGGGACTGTCTCGCGTATTTCATCAAGGTGCGCCGCGCCGAGGGGCTGGACCTCGCATTCCGCGCGATGACTTTCCGAGGGAAGGAACACACCCACTGCTACTCGTCCGTGGCTGGCGAGGTGCTGGGTCCGGTCTATGGCCCGGATGTCGAGAAGCGGATGCTCGCGGAGCTGCGCAAGGAGAAGGATCCGGAGGTGATCACGGACATGAGCCGCGTGCTCTTCCAGCACGGTTCGGAGGCGGTGATCGATCCGCTGCTCGATGTGATCTCACGCCTTTCGCCGAAGGCCGAGAAGGAGGACTACGCCTACGCGACGGAGGCTGGCGCGCGCCTGCACCTGATCGAGTTCATGGCCCGCACGGCGTCGGCGGGGAGGGAATCGGACGAGGCGCGCCGGTGGAATTTCTCCGGCGCACAGCTCGCGCGGCTGAAGGCATTCCCCACATCAAAGGCAGAGCGGGATCGCTTCCGGAATTACTACCGGGAGAACTGAGCGCCGGTTGCCTTGGGCGCGGTCGAAAGTAACGTGCGCGCCATGCAAACCAACGACTGCATTTCCGAACCCCTCACGGAGCGCGTGCTCGCGAAGCTCGGCATTTCGTCGCGGCCACCGGCCACGCTGGAAGGGTTGCGCGCGGTGTATGGCGCGTGGTGCCTGCGCGTGCCGTTCGACAATGTGCGCAAGCTCGTGCATCTCGCGCGCGGCGATGCGTCGCCTTTTCCGGGAACCACGGCGGAGGATTTCTTCGGGGTGTGGCTGCGCCATGGATCGGGCGGCACCTGCTGGGCGACATCGAACGCGCTCTTCACCCTGCTCTCCACGCTCGGCTTCGACGTGCAGCGCTGCGTGGCGACGATGCTCGCGGCGCCAAACATCCCGCCCAACCACGGCTCGGTGCTCGCGCGCATCGGCGGGCGCTCCTTCCTCGTGGACACATCCATCCTCACGGTCGAGCCGCTGTGCCTCGATTCCGAAGGCGGGTCGCGCGTGGAGCATCCGGCGTGGGGCGTGACGGCGGCGGTGCGTGACGGGCTCTGGCATGTGGATTGGCGTCCGCTGCACAAGACGGACGGCTTTGCGTGCCGCTACGAGCGCTTCGGCGCGGAGCACCGCGAGTATGGGGAATTCTACGAGGGCACGCGCGGATGGAGCCCGTTCAATTACCAGCTCACGGCGCGGACGAACCGTGGCGGCGAGGTGATCGGCATGAGCTTTGGAAATGCCGTGACGCTGCGCGCGGATGGCAGCGTGGAGTCGGTGCCGATCACCGATGACGAGCGCCGCCGGCGTCTGTGCGAGGATTTCGGCATGAGCGAGGAGCTCGTGTCGCAGCTCCCCGCGGATCGTGAGACCCCGCCGCCGCCGGGCTCGAAGACTGCCGCTGCCGCATCCGCCGAGGAGTAGCGCGCCTCTGCCGCGGACGAGAGGCTTTCCCACAAAAAGCAACCGCCCGCAGTCTCCCGCGGGCGGTGCTTTTTGGGGGATTGGATGGGCCGGGGATGATTACGGATTCGGCACCCAGACGACGGCGTGGCGCGTGCCGTCGGGCTTGGTGATGACGCCGGCGACGTTGCCGCCACCGTCCACATTGTAGGCGACGGAGCTGACGAAGCCCGCGGGGACGAAGGCATGGAGGTCGGTGGGCTGGTAGTTCGAGTCCCACACGATGGCGTGGGCGAGGCCGATCGAAGTGGTGCCGGTGGAGGCGTTGGCGTAGCCGACGATCCACGAGCCCTTCACCTTCAGCGCGTAGCTGTGGTCGAAGAACACGCCGGGGGCATTTGCGGGATACGGATGGATGTTCGTCGCACTCGCCGCGGTGCCCGCCCACACGTGGGCGTAGTTGAAGCGGCGGTCCTTGTTGCCGTTCGCGGCTTCGCGGCGCACGCGGATGTCAAAGCCGGCGTAGCCGACCTGGCGGACGCCGTCGGTGCCGTTCGCGACGGAGACAACCGCGCCTCTCGGATGAATCGACGTGGCTTTGTTGGTGCCGCGCCAGAATGCGGCGAAGCCCTTTGCCGTGAGGTAGCCGACCTGCATGCCACCGGCGACATCGTTGAGGATCATGTCCGTGCCGAGATCCGTCGCGGAGCCGGTGGCGACATTCCAGAGGATGCCGTGCGAGGAGCCGAGAGTCGTGCCGTCGCGGTCGAGCCCGATGCCGCTTCCGACGATCTGGATGCCGTCCGTCGCCGTGGCCTGGCCGCCGGCATTCACGAACGGGATGCTGAGGATGTAGGCGCTCTGCGCGGTGTCGCTCCATGCGAGGGGGATGTTGCGGTTCGTGGTCGAGTCGCCCGCGCCTGCGCCGACCTGGAGGCCGTCTGCATAGCCATTCACCACGGAGCGCGCTCCCGCGCCGGTGAGGAAGGACGGATGCAGGTCCGTCGCGCCATTGCCGGTCCACAGCGTGGCGCGTCCCGTGAAGGCGTTCGGCACGGCGCCAGTGAAGCCCGCGGCGCGTCCGGCATTCACGGCAAAGGCGGTGCCGGAGCCGGTGGGCGTGAGGTCGATCATGGTGTAGCCCGCCTGCGCAAAGGCGGCGGTGGCGGTGAGCATCGCGGTGGCGCAGGCGGCGAGGAAACGGCGCTGCAGGGTGCTGCGGCGGCTGTTGAGGAGTGTGGGTTTGATGGTCATGGGATGTGGGTTTCTGCGTGGAGTTTTGGTGATGATGAGTTCGGTCTTTCGACGCCCCACACATGCGCACCAACTGCACCCGCGGCAACGAATGCACTGTAACCGGTTTGATACACGCTCCGCTCTGCGCGGAGGTGGGGAGGCGCGCGGTTGGGCGTTGCAGCGGCGGCATCACGCGCGCATCGTGCGGGCGATGAATGCGAATGCCGGATACCAGCTCATCACGCCGGGCGACCTTCACTGGCGGCCGTCGAACCTGATGCAGATTCCAAATGCGGATTACCTCGAGCGCACGGGCAGCGAGCACCTCGGCGCGCGGCTGTGGCGCGTGCCGCCGATGAGCGCAAACACCCTGCACCGCCACGTGCGCTCGGAGGAGTTCTACTTTGTCCTCGAAGGCACGGGCCGCATGCGCGTGGGCGACGACACGCTCACGGTGCCGAAGCACGGCGGCGTGTGGGTGAAGCCGGAGCTGCTGCGGCAGGTCTTCAACGACACTGCTGCGGAGACCCTGTGGCTGATCATCGGCGGCCCCGAGGAACTGGAGTTCCTGAAAGGCTCGAAGTCCGAGGTGGACCTCTCTCGCTACTACCCGGTGGATCCCACGCAGCTCCCGCGCGAACTCGAAGGCACACAGTGGCCGCGGAAGGGGTGAAGGCAGTGCTCAGTTCTCAGTGCTCAGTTCTCAGATTGAGAACATCGCCAACGGAAGACTGAGCACCGAGCACTGAGCACATTGTCATCCACCGCGCGCTTGTGCGCCGCCGCGTTCCCGTCCACAAAGCCCGCCCTCACTCATCCATCCCGCCATGCACATCCGTTCCATCCTCGCCGTCACCATCCTCTCCACCGCAGCCGCCTTTGCCGCCGAGGCGCCGAAGCTCCCGGCCATCCCCTCCGCGCCCATCGCGAAGAAGAAGGAGCTCCTTTTCTCCGACGACATGAACGGCGCCGAGCACGACAAGCGCTGGCACCGCGTGGTGGACACGTTCGTGTTTGAAGCCGGCGCGCTGAAGGGCACGCAGACGCGCGACAAGGACGTCCCCGCCGCCAACGGCAAGCCCGAGGTGAAGGCCCACGCCGCCGTGTATGGCCTGACCGTGCCGACGAAGGACAGCGTCGTGGAGGTGAAGGTGAAGTTCGACGGCTGCACGCTCGTCGATGTCGAGTTCGACGACCGCAACATGGACGAGAAGCTCGTCCACTACGGCCACCTCTGCCGCGCCGTCATCCGGCTCGACGGCGTCACCATCCAGGACGAGGCCGAGGGCAGCCAGAACCAGAAGCTGAAGAAGAAAGTGGAGGAGGCGAAGGCCGCCAACGACAAGGCCGCGCTCCAGGCCGCCTATGCCGAGATGTCCAAGTTTCGCGTCACCTTCCCGAACAAGCTCGAAGCTGGAAAGTGGTATGACCTCACCGTCGAGACCGTCGGCCAGGAGATGCGCGTGAGCATCGACGGAAAAGCCGTCGCCTACTTCAAGTCCCCCGGCATCGGCCACGCCACCAAGAGCAAGATCGAACTCGGCGTCTCCGGGAAGAGCGGGTGGTTTGACGAGATCAAGGTGTGGAATGCCGAGGCTGCGAGGTAGGCATGCGTATTTTGCTTCGGCTCGCCTTGATTGGGGCCGTGGTCATCGGGGCGCTCAAATGGCGTGAGTCACAAACCACAGAACCTAAAGAGGCAGATACTGCGCCGATTCCGGAAGAGTTAATCCGGCAGCATAAGAACAGTCTTGTTTTTGCAGAGGGCAAATCTGCTTCAGGAAGCGGCTTCATCTGCTCCGTTGGGGCGAAGAGCTTTCTTTTTACCAACCAACACGTCGTTGCCGGGAATCCTGCCGTTGTATTCACCGCGCTCGACCAAACTCCGATAAAGGTCGGGCAGGCAGCTGCTGCAGTTGGACACGACTTAATCAGTTTCGAATTGCTCTCAAAGGCGACAGGAATGGAGATAATGCGAGAGGTGGAGGTGAACGCAGCGGTTGGTGATGCTGTTGCGGTGCTAGGGAATCCGAAAGGCGATAGGGTCATTAAACCGCTCGCGGGAAAAATCGTTGGAATAGGGCCCGATCGAATCGAGGTTTCTGCCGAATTTGTCCAAGGCAACAGCGGCAGTCCCGTAATTCACCTCAAAACTGGTAAGGTGATCGGCATCGCGACTTATGCGAAAGTCCGCGCGTTCGATTCCCTGACAGGTAAGAGGAAGAATGAGCCGGAAGTTCGACGCTTTGCATACCGCCTGGACAGCGTGAAACAATGGCAGCCCGTCAACTGGATCGCATATAATGCGGAGTTCCAAGTTTTAGAGAGGATTCGGGCGCGCAGTAGCGATCTGTTGAAAGCATTAACCGCAAAATCCAAAAGAGAGCTGGCAACAATCAATTATGAGGACTCTGCGGTTCGAGTCGTGCTCGCGAGGTTTTGGAGCGAGGTGAGAGGCGAGGGGCTGATCAAAACCAGTCTCGATGATGCTGTTAAGAATTGCCTGCATTCGCTGCGTAACCTTTGTGAGGCGGATATTGAACAGGCCAAAACGCGAGTCGTTTATGATTACTTTCGGAGTGAGTTCCTTCAGGAGCAAAAATTGCGGGCGGATCTCTATGGGGAATTTCAAAAAATTCTAAAAGTTCTTCGAGGAGAATAAGGAGCAGCGATGAAGTTGCCCCGGTGAGAGACGAAGAGTTTCAGAGAGCCTCTGGTGAAGGTCTGAGGGTGTCCGGTGAAGGTCCGAGGGTCTCCGATGAGGGTCTGAGGGTCTCCTGTGAGGGTCTGAGGCTCAACGATGACTCTCGGAGGGTCATGGATGAGGGTGCAAGTTCCTCAATTTTCAGCTATTTGCGCAAAATGGCTCAATTTGGCCGCGCGCGGGGGATTGGAACCTCCGCGCGCGGGAACTGCCGGAAAAACGGGATTATCCCGTTCGCAACGGAAAGGCAAAACAATGAAGGACAGTAAACAATTTTGGCTCGAAGCTAACCGATTTTCGGCGTGGCTTGGCAGGGAGTTCCTGCATAAATTTGAGCCGCTCCCTAAATTTGATCCTCCGCAAGAATCCGAGCGATTTGTGACGCCTGATGCGGGAAATCATCCGCCATCTGTTTCAGAACCTGATCGACCGCTTGGCGAGTGATTTCAGACCACGCCACTTGAAAACTCATCCCGGAACCACATTCGTATCCAGTGTGTTTGATTACGCCTTCCAGTATGGCGGAAAGCGCCGAGACGCGCGCCTTGAGCAAAATGTTTGCGGCATGCAAACTGAGCAACTGCTCCTGCATACCCTCCATGAAATCGTCTGACATTCCGCGATTATGCCAGGGATAGCGGCCAACCCAAACTATTTCGATTTTCCTTTTTGAGGCTTGCTGCCCTTCTTGGGCTTCTGCGGCTTCACCGCAAGCGCGGCCCGCATGATGGCGTCGAATGATGCGCCTGTAGATGCTTTGGGTGCGAAACGTTCAGCTTTCAATTTTGGGTTCTCCATCAAGACTACCATTCATGGAATCGGACATTTTTCCATAGTTTCCATGCAGCATGGCGTGGACAAATTTAACGGGAACGCGAAGTTGAATCGCAATTTCAAAATCCGTCTCGCCAGCTTTGTGCATTCCCCTAAGAACGCTGCGCAACCTCCAAGGCATTAACACCTCCATGGCCGCAACGACCCCCATCCATTCGGAGTCGAATTGATGATCGGGCTTAAAAACTTCGCCCAAAATCAACTTTTCGATCAAGGAGGTAACATCCGTAGTGAAGTGCTGCGGCTCTTTATCCAAAAGCAAATGCATCACTTCTTTGCAAATGGCGAATCGCTTCCAACAGCGATTCGCCAAAGCAGAGTAGTGAATCTCAGCGCGATCTTGATATCGGAATAATGCAGAATGGAATTGTTGAGAGCGCCAATCGTGACAAAACAACTCGATTTTTCCAATTCCGGCTGGTTTGCAAAGCTGCTCAACAACAGCAATCACCCCACCGTCTTGCTGAAGCGGAATAGTGTTCGACAAAACTCCGTTGTCATGCAAGCGGTCAACAATTTCGCGTGCCACCAAAAACACATCGCATAGGCGATGGCCATCTATCTTGCCACCTTCTTGACCCATCAGATCACATCAGGGTCGTGAACTATCGGAGATTTCAGCATGAGGTTCACTTCACGGCAGAAACTTTCAATCGTGGATTCTTCTTTGTTGCCGACAAAGAATTTCACATCTACAAGCCCTTTAGACTTCTGTTCGGAAATCCATGCTTTGAGAATTTCCGCCTCAGATGGCGGAACGGTGGATAGTTGGTGTGTGGTCGTGTGAATGGTATTAATCATGGTTGTTCGCTGCGGTGGGCCGCAAGCGCTCCGCGATTCCTTAAAGCAGAGCATAGGCCGTTACTTTGAGGAATCGCCGTTTCTGGATTAATATACGCCGCTGTCAACACTGGCGAACGGCATCTTCGCGAGGCGATATATTGCAGACGCAAACGCGATCACGTAAACTGCGCCAAATGAGCCACTTGCAATCATAATTAAAAAATCGTGCCAAAACTCACAAAAAGTTCGTGTCAACTATTTGTGCTTTGCAGCGCGTTTTGGGTGCCCGTTTCTGAGTCATTTTACAGCCGTCCGCTTTGGTTTTTCAGGGACGAGGCATTCGATACGTCAGGCGCTTTCCGACCGCCCGACGCAATCCTTTCACAGTGCGCGCACCGTCACTCTCTTTGCGCGTGTTCCACTTGAAATCGCTCTCGGCGAGGTAGCGACCCAAGTGCTTTTTGGAGACGTGGTGAAATGCACCAACAATGCTCCGCTTGATGAGCGAAAAACTGCTTTCGACGGTGTTCGTGTGCGCGGTGAATCCCGCCTTCTTCACTGCATACTGTTTCTTGCTGTGATTCACGGAATGATGCTCGCGGATTTCGTGAACGCGTGAATACACGCTGGAGTCATCGGTCATCACGCGCGCCTCTTTCGCAGTGTGTTCCTCAATGGCGCTGCGAAGCGTTGCGGCGTTGACGCGCTCCACAACAACAGAGCGCTTCGTGCCGTCGCGCTGAACAAGCGAGACAACGGGAACCTTGTTTGAAAAGGCCGTGGTCATCTTTCCGTCCTTGAACTGGATTCGCGTTTTGCCGCCAACCCAAGTTTCGTCAGTCTCCACAGTGCCAGTGAGCTTTTCCTTGAATGCAGGATCAGCCATCGCGTGGCGGATGCGATGCGCCATGAACCACGCGGTTTTATAGCTGCCCTTGTCGCCCCACAGATGGCGTTTCAACTGCAAAGCGCTCATGCCCTTTTTCGAGCCGCAGATGAGATACCAAGCGATGAGCCACTTGTTCATCGGGATGTGGCTGTCCTCAAAAATAGTCCCAACCGTCGCGCGAAATTGTTTGCCGCACGCGCCGCACTCCCAAAGACCCGCGCGCACTTTCGCGGCCTTGTTGTGCGTGCGCTTGTAGAGCTTCGCCGCGTCTGTGTTCCCGCAGTGAACGCACTGCACGCCGTTCGGCCAGCGCAGTGTCTCGAAATACGCGAGCGCGCTTTCCTCGTCAGGGAAGCGTTGTGTCAGTTCCAGCAATGTCAGGTCGTCAGGCATCGGCAGGTTTTCTGTGCTCATGGCGTCAACACTACAGAATCGGCTTCCGTTGTCAACGGGATAATCCCGCGGAAAAACGCCCTTTTGGGCACCTTTCTACGGGGTGCCGCCGCCGCCGGAAGGGTTTTCCTTCTTTTTGGAAGTCTTGGCGAAGCGGGCGCCGAGCTGCTTGCGGAGGTCGTCGAGGCCGGCGTTGCTGGCGCCGAGGGCCTTGAGGAGGCCGTAAACGAAGGTGGCGAAGACCATCACGTCGCTGCCGGCGGCCATGAGGCTGTCGCCGCCTTTTTCAAACATCGGGGTGAGGCGGGTGAGGAAGGCGCGCAGTTTGTCGAAGCCGGCGAGGTCGCCTTCGGCGACGGGGAGGGCTTCGGCGGTGTCGGGGTCGAGCTTGTCGATTTTCGCGCGGGCCGTGATGAGGGCTTGGCGGCCGAAGGCTTCGCTCTTTGGGCCCATCTTGAAGATTTCACTGCGCTCCTCGGTGGTGAGGTTTCGGATCTTCGAGAAGATTTTCTCTTCGAGGACGTCGAGCGCGGCGTTGGCTGCTGTCCAGTCCGCGTCGGTGATGGTGCTGAGGTCAATGAGGTTTTGCATGGATGTGTGGGGATCAGGGGTTTCGATGAATCCATTCCACGTGAGCCCGGGATCATTCCATTTGAATGGCTGGCCAGTCAGCGGGTTTATCCCGTTCCACGTGATGGGGATTTTTGCCATAGGCGACGGATTTGCTGTGCCGGGAGGGAGTCGATGGCAAGAAAAAATTCAAGAGGTGGAGGCAGGGGGCCGCGTGGCCTGCGCGTCCGCGGCGATGGTGGCGCGCATATCCTCGTTCTGACGCGACCGCGCAGAAGAAGGCGCGCGGCATGGATAGGGGCGATTCGGGAATTGCGCGCGCCTGCGCTCCATGCAGGATGCGCGGCGCTCATCCCGCCATGAAAACCGAACCCGCCTCCTCAATCCCCGCACCCGTCACGCGCCGCACGTTTCTCCGCAGTGGCGCCATCCTCACCGCCGGCCTCGCCGCGCTGCCGCTGCGCGCGCGCGCGGCGGTGAACAAGAACAGCAAACTGCGCATCTTCCACATCGGCGTGGGCGGTGTCGCGGGGATGCAGCGCAAGGCGCTGAAGGATCACCCGATGGTGGAGTTCGCGGGCTTCTGCGACGTGGACAAGCGGGAGCTGGCGAAGATTTCCAAGGAGTTTCCGGGCGCGTGGACGCTCACGGATTACCGCGAGGCGTTTGCGAACAAGCTGGGCGACTTCGACGCGTGCATCGTGGACACGCCGGACTTTCACCACGCGCCGATGATGCTCACGGCGCTGAAGCACCGCAAGCACCTCTACGGGCAGAAGCCGCTGGTGCATCAGCTCGACGAGCTGCGGACGATGCGCGACGGGCTCGCGGCGCGGCCGGATGTGATCACGCAGATGGGCAACCAGCGCGCGTGCAAGGAGGGCCGGATGCAGTCGGTGGAGATTCTGCGGAAGAACCAGCTCGGCCGCCCCGTGGAGGCCTACGTGTGGACCGGCGCGGTGGAGCGGGGGACCTACTTCGTGGAGCCGTGGAGCGAATACACGCCCGCGAAGCCCGTGCCGCCGGAGCTGGACTGGAACCTCTGGCGCGGCCCGCTCGCGGCGGAACTGCCGTTCAGCGAGGACCTCGCGCCGCGGCGCTGGCGCGCGTTTTGGGAAACCGGCGGCGGCCAGCTCGCGGACTGGGGCTGCCATCTGCTGGACCTGCTTTTCTTCGCCTACGATCTCGGCCGGCCCGAGGCGGTGCAGACGCACACGCAGAAGCCCGCGGGTGTCGCGCATTCCGGGCACAACCAGAGCACGCTCACCTTTGCCGGCGGCGGGAAGTTTGCGCGGGAGAAATTCGTCGTTCACTACAACGACACCGCGCTGCTGCCGTCGTTCGCCGCGCTCGGCCTGCCGGACCTGAAGGTCGGCGCGAACCACACGATGGTCGTGTGCGAGGAGGGCACGCTGCTGCTGCAGGCCGACGGGAAGATCACCATCTTCCGCAAGGGCAAGGTGGTGGAGAATGAGCCGATGCCGAAGACGGAGCCGCACGACCACTGGAAGGACTGGGCCGACAACTGCCTCGGTGCGAAGAAGCATCTGTGGACGCCGCTGACGATCGGCTGGCGCATCACGGAGCCAGCGCTGCTCGCGGTGAAGGCGACGCGTTTCCCCGGCGAGGAACTGCGCTGGGATGCGGAGAACTTCCGCTTCACCAACCACGAGAAGGCAAACGCCACGCTGCTCTCGCGCAGCTACCGCGAGGGCTTCGCGCCGCCGAAGTTGGCGTGACGCGCCCACGTCCAGCGTCCCGCTTTCGCGGTGCGAAGCTGGGCTGAGTTGCTGAGTGAGTTGCTGAAATCCCGTGCGCCTGCTCGTCACATCGCTCGTCCTCGCGGTGGTGCTCTGCATCCCGTTCGCGATTTGGGGTGGCGAGTTCACGGCGTGGTTCACGGGCGAGGCTGCGGTCGCGTGGATTCGCGGCTGGGGTCCGTGGGGAAGTCTCGCCGTGGTGGGGCTGCTTGTGTCGGATCTCGTGCTGCCGATTCCGGCCACGCCGGTGATGTCTGCGGCGGGGTTTCTCTACGGGACGGTCGTCGGTGGGCTGGTGAGTGCCGCGGGTTCGTTCGCTGCGGGGATGACGGGCTACGGGCTGTGCCGCGCATTTGGCCGCGGCATCGCGCACCGGCTCGCGGGAAAGGATGAACTCACGCTGCACGAGACGCTTTTTCAGCGCAGCGGCCCGTGGCTCGTCGCCGCGTCGCGCTGGATGCCGCTACTGCCGGAAGTGGTCTCCTGCCTTGCGGGTCTGACGCGGATGCCGCTGCGCGTGTTTGCGGTCTCGCTCGCGTGCGGCGCGCTGCCGATGGGATTCGTGTATGCGGCGATCGGCGCGGCGGGGCAGGAGAATCCCGCGCTCGCCATCGGACTGAGCGCACTCGTGCCGCCGGTGCTGTGGCTGCTCGTGCGCCCGCTGCTTCGCGCGCGGATGGCGAAGTGATCGCTGCGGCCTATTCCACCACGCCTTTTTTCTTCTGCATGACGGCGGCGAGGCGCCGCTGCCGGAGGCGCTCGTTGATCACGAAGGTGTTGTTGTCGCCGTATTTCGCCCACGGACCCTGCGGCACCTCGTCGAAGTCCACGAACTTCCAGTCCGTGACGTCGGTGTCGTCCATGCCGAGGTAGTCGCGCACCGCCGGGGAGACATCGAGGCCCGCGCCTTTGTTGAGGTTTTTCCGCGGGCGCTCCTTTCCGAAGACATACTCATGGTGGTCCGTGCGGAAAGGCCCGCAGTCCTCCCACTGCGCATACACCGTCCGGCCCTTGAAGCGAATCGCGACCCATCGGCCCTTGCACACGGACTGCCCCGCGGCGCGGAACTCCTCGTCGAACCACGGGATCACTTTTTTCGCCTCCGGCTTGTGTCCCGTGCTCTGGAGGTCGTTGTAGGGCAGCGCGACGTAGAAGGGATTCTGTCGCGGAACAAATGCGGCGGGCCGGAAATCCGTGCGGGCGCTTCGCTCCGGAGTGTCGGTGCCGCCGTAACGCGAAGCCCATTCGCGGTCCCACGCGCTCGCGCGGTTGGGCACGGGGTTGTTCCTGGAGGGCCGCTCGCCGATCCAGAAGACCGTGGTGACGATGTCGCGCCTCCACGGATAGCGGTCGGTGATCACCTCGGGCTCGTCGGCGCAGGGCGGGGGAGGCTTTGGCGGGCCAGCCACGGGCGCGGGAAGGATTACCGCCACGGGAATTGGCGAGGGCTTCTCCGGCTCGTCGGAAGTGCGGACCTCGGGCACCGGAGGCTCCTCGCGAGGGGGAGCCTTCGCCGCACGCTTCGCATGGGAATGAGGGCGGTGCTTCTTATGGCGGGTCTGCTCCTTCCCGTGGGGAATGGAGAGGATAGACGCCATCGATGCGGCGGCGATCACCGTGGAGCGGAGGATTTTTTTCATGTGGGGAGGGGTTTTGGGCTAAACCGACCATGGCACCGCTGCGGGCACGCTACGCCCGTCCGCTGCCTGCGCACCTACTATTTTCAAGCCCACTCACCGCGCCTCATGCCGGTTTCCCGCTCGCCATCCGCCGCTCCTTGTGAGACCACACCTGCGCCCCAACCTCCTCCACCATGCAATTCCCCATCTCCCGCCGCTCATTTCTCGCCGCTGCGTTTCTTTCACTCTCCGCCGCCCTCGCTCCGCGTGCCGCTGCCGAGACACCGCTCCCGCCGCCGAAGGGGCTCCGTGTCGCCACGGCCGGGCACAGCTTCCACGTGTGGATGCCTGCGCTGCTCGCCGACCTCGCGGACAAGGCGGGCATCTCTGGCCACGTGAAGGTGGCGCTTTCCTCCATCGGCGGCTCGCAGGTGATCCAGCACTGGAACAAGCCGGACGAGAAGAATGAGATCAAGCCCGTCCTCGCCGGCGCGAAGTGCGACGTGCTCACGCTCTCGCCCATCTACCTTCCCGACGAGGGCATCGAGAATTTCGTGAAGCTCGGCATCGAGCACAATCCCGCGCTCCGCGTCACCGTGCAGGAGTTCTGGCTGCCCTTCGATGAGCAGGCGCTCTGGAAAACGCGCGGCACCGGCCAGAAGCCCGTCGTCGAGCGCGACACGAAGACCATCGAGCAGCTCCGCACCGAGCACGCCTCCTACTTTCAGGCGATGGACGACCATGTTCGCGCGCTCAATGCGAAATACGGCAACGGCAAAGCCGCAGTCCTCGTCGTTCCCTCGGGACAGGCCGTGCTCGCGCTGCGCGAAAAGGTCGTCAAGGGCGAGTGCCCCGGTGTCGCGAAGCAGAGCGAGCTGTTCACCGATCCCATCGGCCACCCGCGCGACCACATCAAGGCGCTCGCGACCTACTGCCACTACGCGGTGATTTACGGGCGCAGTCCTGTCGGCCTGCCCGCTCCTGCCGCGATCGCAAAGCTCCCCGAGGGCGGGAAGCTCAACCGCCTCCTGCAGGAGATCGCGTGGGAAGCCGTGACCCAGCACCCGCTCAGCGGAGTGAAAAGCGGAGCGGCTGTCCGTTAGCTGTTCGATCGTCCGGGGCAGGTTTCTCAATGGGAAGAGGGGCTTTCGAGCCGCCCTGGATTTTTTTCGCGAACACGTCAGCGGGTTGGCATCGGGGCTGCTTAAAAGGGTTTTGTCCGCGCTGGAATCCCCGGTGCGGCATCTAAACCAAAAACAGAAATCATCCATTACCATGCTCCGTAAACTGAACACCAAGCGCGGGGGCTTCACCCTCGTGGAAATCATGATCGTCGTGGCGATCATCGCACTGCTGGCCGCGATCGCGGTCCCGAACTTCCTGCGCAGCCGCAAGCGCTCGCAGGCCACGCAGGTCCTCGAGGATCTGCGCATCATCGACTCCGCGGTGGACCAGTATGCCATCGAGAACAACCGCACTGCCGGCTCGAGCGTCGTGTGGGCGGACGTGCAGAAGTATGTCAAGCAGGGCACCCGGCTCTACACGAGCAACGGTGCGGACATCCTGGGCAACTCGTTCACGATGCCCACGGTGGACAGCGCCCCGCGCGTGCCGACGGCGACGTTCAACTCGCTGTCCGACGTGGCCCCGGCGACGTTCTGGTCGCCCTACAACTAAGCTGACCACGGCCTGAGGCCGCACCAAGCGGCTCCTCTCTCTCAACACCCGGCCTTCCTCATGGAGGCCGGGTGTTTGATTTTTCCACCGGTCACCGGATGAGCGCCCGAAGATGCACTCTGCGCGTCGAGGGCGCCGTGCTTGCATTACATTTTATCAAGCAACCGCCGCCGCGCGGTTTCTGGCATTGCAGGAGCTTTATCGTGAGATGCCGACGGTAGCCCAAACGTCGTGTTCGAAATCATCATCAACCGAAATCATCCCATTATGCTCCGCAAACTGAACACGAAGAGCGGGGGCTTCACCCTCGTGGAAATCATGATCGTCGTCGCGATCATCGCGCTGCTCGCGACCATCGCGGTCCCGAACTTCCTCCGCAGCCGCAAGCGCTCGCAGGCGACCCAGGTGCTGGAGGATCTCCGCATCATCGACGGCGCGGTGGACCAATACGCCATCGAGTTCCGCAAGAGCCCCGGCGACGCCGTCGCTTGGGCCGACGTGCAGAAATACATCAAGGCCGGCACCCGGCTCTACACGAGCGGAGGAGCCGACATCTTGGGCAACACATTCGTGATGCCCACGGTGGATCACGGCCCGCAGGTGCCGCAGGCGACTTACGATGCGCTGTCCGACGTGGCGCCCATCGATTTCTGGTCACCTTACAACAGTCCCGCCGGCCCGTAGGGCTGGCAGTAGTCGTCGATCGGCCGCTGCCTGAGTGCGGAGGGACGACGGCGCGGCGAAATGAGGGACAGCGCGGTGCCGGCCCGCCGTTCCAACTGCATTCGTCCCTTGCAAGAGTGGCGCTGGCGGATTGTGCTGCTGCCAATGTCGCCCCGAATTTTCCTCCTGCCCGCCTTGCTGCTCCCACTCGCGTTGGTTGCCGACGACGTGCCGCTCGACAAGAACGGGAAGCCGCTCGCCGGCCATTCGGTGCACGGCGAGGCGTTTGACGACGGACCGCGTCAGGCCGCGGTGCTGATGAAGGGCATGGGCAGCGTGAGTTTTCCGATCACCACGCGGAGCCACGATGCGCAGCGGTTCTTCGAGCAGGGTGTCGCGCAGCTCCATGGCTTCTGGTATTACGAGGCGGAGCGCTCGTTCCGGCAGGCGGCGAAGCTCGACGACACCGCCGCGATGGCGTTCTGGGGCATGGCGATGGCGAACGTGAACAACGAGAAGCGCTCGGCGGATTTCATCAAGCAGGCCGTGTCGCGTAAGGAGAAGGCGACACCCCGGGAGAAACTCTACATCGACGCCTACAGCGCGTTTTTCTCCGCCGGGAAAAAAGACGACGCTGCGAACAAGGCGCGGCGCACCGCGCTCGTGAAGGCTCTGGAGAAGATCGTCTTCGAGTTCCCGGATGATCTCGAGGCGAAGGCGTTCCTGCTCTTCCACGTGTGGGACAATTCGCAGAAGGGGCTTCCGATTTCGAGCCACGCGGCCCTCGCGGCGCTCGCGGGCGAGGTGCTCGCGAAGAACCCGATGCACCCGGGCGCGCACCATTACATCATCCATCTCTGGAATTATGAGGACGACCGCCGCGCGCTGAAGAGCGCCGCGCTCAACGGCCAGTCCGCGCCGGGCATTGCGCACCTCTGGCACATGCCGGGGCACACCTTCACCAAGCTCCGCCGCTATGCCGACGCCGCGTGGCAGCAGGAGGCCTCGGCCCGCACCGACCACACGCACATGATCGAGGCGCGCCTGATGCCCGAACAGATTCACAACTACGCGCACAACAACGACTGGCTCGTGGAGAACCTCGGCTTCATCGGCCGCGTGCACGACGCGCTCGACCTCGCGAAGAACATGATCGAGCTGCCGCGCCTCGCACCGGGGCACAAGCGCATCGGCCGCGAGGGCTATGCGGAGGAGCGCGGCGGCTTCGTGATGGGCCGCAAGCGCCTCACCGAAGCGATGCTTTCGTGGGAGCTGTGGGAGCAGCTTCTCGCGCTCGACGGCGGCTCGTATCTCCCGGTGCACGACGACCCAGCGCAGGAGGCGAAGCGCCTCGTGGCGGTCGGCTGCGCTGCATTTCAGAAGGGCGACAAGTCCCGTGGCAACGCGAAGATCGCCGCGCTGAAGCAGATGATCGCCGTTGCAAAGAGCGAGCGCACCGCGAAGACCGACGAAGCCGAGGCTGCCGCGAAGAAGGCGAACAAGCCCGCGGATCAAATCTCGAAGGCCATCGCCGATGCGATCACGCCGTTCACGGCAAAGCTCGACCAGCTCGACAAGTGCGTCGCTGAGCTGGAGTTCTTCCGCGCGCTTGCCGAGGGCCGGGCGGAGGATGCGCGGAAGCAGATCGGCGCCGTCGCTTCAACGAACAAGGCCCGGCTCGCGCGTCTGAACGAACTCGCCGGGGACACCTCAAAGGCCGTGACGCTCGCGCGCGAAGCTGTGAAGGCCGGCGAGAGCCAGGTGCTCCCGCTCGCAAATCTCGCCGACATCCTCTGGCGCAAGGGCGACAAGCAGGAGGCGATCGACACTTTTCAAAAACTCCGCCCGCTCTGCGCGCAGGCCGACCTCGACATGCCTGTCTTCACGCGCCTCCGCGCCGTCGCCGACGAGTTGAAGCTCCCCGCCGATTGGCGCCCGAAGCTCGAAATGCCGGGCGACGCGGGCACGCGCCCGAGTCTCGCGAGCCTCGGTCCGTTTCGCTGGCATCCGTCCCGCGCGCCGGACTGGAGCCTGCCGGATCAGACCGGCGAGACGCGCCTCTTCGGCGAGTTCAAGGGCAAGCCCGTCCTCATGCTTTTCTATCTTGGCAGCGGCTGCTCGCACTGCATCGAGCAGCTCAACATCTTCGGCCCGCTGACGAAGGAATTCACGGCCGCAGGGATCCAGCTCATCGCCGTGAGCACCGAGCAGGCCGAGGATCTGTTCAAGACATTCGCGCTCGCCAAGGGGCAGGAGGGTTTCCCGTTTCCCATCCTCGCAGATCCGTCGCTCGCGACGTTCAAGTCCTTCCGTGCGTTTGATGATTTCGAGACGACGCCACTGCACGGCACCTTCCTCATCGACGCTGATGGCCTCGTGCGCTGGCAGGACATCTCGTATCAGCCGTTCACGCAGGCCAAGTGGCTCCTCTCAGAATCGAAGCGCCTGCTCGCGCTGCCGCGCCCCGCGACAGCAAAAGCTCTCACCTCAAACCCCACCGCCACACCATGAACCGCCGCACATTCCTCGCCACCACCACCGCACTCGCCGCCAGCGCAGTTTTTTCCCGCGCCGACGAGGCCGCGAAGAAGCGACCGAAGCTCAAGAAGGCCGTGAACCTCGGCATGGCCGGCGGCGTGAAGGGGAGCATCGCCGACAAGTTCAAGGCGATCCGCGACGCGGGCTTCGACGGCATTGAGCTGAACCTCCCCGGCGAACTCACGACCGATCAAATCATCGAGGCAAAGAACGCCAGCGGCCTCGAAGTGGCCGGCATCATCTGCACGCCGCACTGGAGCTTCCCGCTCAGCTCGCCCGATCCGGCGAAGCGCGAGAAGACGGTGACCGGCCTCAACTTCGCGCTGAAGCAGGGCGGTGAGATTGGCTGCAAGCGCGTGCTGCTAGTCCCCGGCACGGTGGAAAAGGACGTGACCTACGAGCAGTGCTGGCAGCGCTCCATCGAGGGCATCAGGCGCTGCGTGGAGACCGCGGAGAAGAGCAAGTGCGCGATCGCCGTCGAGAATGTGTGGAACCGCTTCATCAACGAGCCCGTCGCCGCAAAGCGCTTCCTCGAGGAAATCAACAGCCCGTGGGTCGGCTGGCATTTCGATGTCGGCAACTGCGTGAACTTCGGCTGGCCCGAGCACTGGGTCCGCACGCTCGGCAAGCACATCCTCAACCTCCACATCAAGGAATACAGCCGGAAGGCGCGCGACAAGGAGGGGCCCTACGCGGGTTTCAAGGCCGAGCTGATGGAGGGCGACAACGACTGGCCCGCCGTGATGAAGGCGCTCGACGAAATCGGCTACGAAGGGTGGGGCATCCTCGAAGTCCGCGGTGGCGACGCCGAGCGGCTCAAGTTCCTCGCCGAGCGCACGGACAAAATTTTCGCGAGCTAGCCCGCTTCAGCGGTCGGTGCCGCGGCGACCCGCGATTTGATCCCGCGCTCCGAGCCGCTGAGGAATCTCCCCGATGCAAATCACCCGCACCGCCACCGGGCTGCGCATGAGCCAGCACGGCGTCGTCATCACGGAACTTCGCACCACGCCCGGCCCCGTCCATAGCGTCTCCGACATCCTCGCCGCGCTCGTCGTCGCGCTCCAGCCTGCGGAGAAAATCGGCGTCCTCGGCTTTGCCGGCGGTGGAATGCAGGCTCCGCTCCATGCGCTCGGCTTCTCCGGGACTCTCCACACCGTGGATCTCGACCGCACCGGCTGGGAACTCTTCGCAAAGCACTGCCCCTCCTGGGTGCGTGGCGTGGACTGGCATCACGGAGACGCCGTCGAATGGCTCCGCGCGCAGACCCCGCAGTTCGACCTCCTCATCGAGGATCTCTCCGTCCCGCTCAATGGCGACGTCTTCAAGCCGTCCATCACTTGGGACGTCCTCCCGCCGCTCCTCCGCAGCCGGCTGCGCAGCGGCGGCGCCGCCATCCTCAACCTCCTCCCGCCGCCCGACGGCATCTGGCTCCGCCACATCGCCGGCATCGCCGCGCTCTTCGGCCGCGCTCACAGCATCCGCTTCGACGACTTCGTGAACCGCATCCTCATCGCCGGCCCCGCCCTTCCGCCCATCCGCACACTCGCCGCCGGCGTCCGTTCCGCCCTGCGCAGCATCCGCTCCCGCCTCGCCGACCGCATTCACTTCCGCAGCGAGCGATCCGCCTAGCTCCTACAGGAAGAGCTTTCGGAACAGCCAGGGCAGGACGATCAGGGCGATGACGAAGAGCGCGAAGAAGCTGAGTGCGACGGCGGGTTGTTCTTGCATGGCCCCGCGAATGAAGGTCCGCGCCCGCGCACAGTCAAACCATTGCCTTCGTGGCCCGTCGCCGCGAAAGGGCGCGCCGACACGCGACTCGTGGGAGAAGGCGGCGTCGCTGGTTCCGCCGGGATTGCTCTGCGGAAAGGGGGAGCGTCCCTTTTTTTAGGGCGCCTCGGTCCTTCAAGCGCCCCGGGGCGCGCCCCGTTCACACTTTCACATCGCGTCGCTCATCCGCAGCCGAATCGCGGGGAAGCGAAGATTTTCTGAAACCACATCGCAGTTTGTGCATTCCATCGCGCGATGAAACACCGCCTGCTCCTCGCCGCCCTTCTCCTACCGCTTTTCCCGGTCATCGGCGAGTCCCCGGTCGCCGGTCGCCTGCGGGAACGCATCGCCGAGCGCCGCGGGCAGAAGGATGCGGAGGCCACTCCTGTCGAGATGAGCTACGGCAGCGGCCCGCTGCAGAAGCTCGACTACTGGCGGCCCGCGTCGGCGGGTTCGCCGCTTGTGGTCTTCGTGCATGGCGGCGGCTGGAAGCGCGGGGACAAGCGCACCGCCACGGGCGGGGAAAAGCCCGGCCACTACCTCCAGCAGGGCTACGGCTTTGCCTCGCTGAACTACCGCCTCGTGCCCGCCTGCACCGTCGAGCAGCAGGCGCAGGATGTGGCGGATGCGCTCGCCTTTCTCATCAAGCAGGCGGAGTCGCTCGGCTTCGACGCCTCGCGCATCGTGCTCATGGGCCACAGCGCCGGCGCGCACCTCTCGGCGCTCGTCGGCACCGACCTGCGGCATCTGGAAAAAGCCGGGCTCAGCGCCAAATCCCTGCGCGGCGTGATCCCGCTCGACGGCGCCTGCTACGACGTGCCGCGCCAGATTGCCGAGGGCGGAGCAGTCATGCACGACACGTATCTCCAGGCGTTCGGCAGTGAAAAGGAGCGCCAGCTCGCGCTTTCACCGACCCATCACGCCGCTGCGCCGAACGCGCCCGCCTTCCTCATCCTGCACGTCCAGCGCATCGACGGCACCGCGCAATCCCGCGCCCTCGGCGAAGCGCTGCAAAAAGCCGGCACCCCCACCGAAGTGCGCGGCTTCCCCGGCTTCGGTCTCCAAGGCCACGCCGAAATCAACCGCCGCCTCGGCGACCCCGCCTATCCCGCCACGCCGGTCGTGGATGAGTGGCTGAAGAAGGTGTTTGGGAAGTGAGCGGATTGTTCGCGTTTGCTGGCGCGAGTGATTTCAACGCCGCCGCTGCCAGTGCCTATCATGGCGCGCGCCGTGGAGGACGGCGTGGACGTGGAGCGTGTCGTCGGTGACGGTGAAGAAAACGCGGTAGGGGAATCGTTCGGTGAGCACGCGGCGCAGGCCGTCCTGCGGGCGAAGAATACGGTAATGCTCGGGCGCTTCCTGTGCGCGGTGGATGGCGCGGATGACTTCGTCCACCAACTGCGTGCCGAGGCCGGGTTGCTGGTCTTCATACCACGTCGCTGCGTCCGCGATGTCTTCCGCTGCGAGCGGACGGACGATGACACGCCGGATCATTGCGGCGGAAGCCGCCGCAGGATTTCCTCGCGAAGATTCTCCAGCGGGATTCCCGCATCGGGGTTGCGGCGGAAATCCTCCATGCGCTCGTCGAGCAGCGCGTTTTCCTCGGCGGTCAGTTCAGCGTCATCGAGCGCGACGGCGCGGCGCACGAGTTCCTGCCGCTCGGCGAAGGTGAGCCGGGGGATTTCATCGAGGATTTCGGCGAAGCTCATGGGTGGAACGTAGAGGCGACGAATGCATTTTCAACTCTGGTATTTTCCGCTGGCAGCACGGCAGAGCCAAATAATCAGTCTGTCCCTTGTTCTCCTTATCCGTGTCTCTCACATAAAAACAAGACCCCACTCATCATAAAACGCCCCATTCGAAAGCCTGCCTTGGTTGACCCGTTTGCGGGTTAGATCGGAATATACAGAAAGATCCCACAATCTCATGCCGCCTTTGCCGGAACCGAGCAAGTTGACCCTTCTGAAATACTCCTCAAGTGGCCGCATGTCCGAAAATATCCATGCTAGATCGGAGAATAAACCAGAGAGCAAAGCACCTATCGGGGAGAATTGGTCCGTTTGCATTTCACCTCCAATTGAGGCGCACATATAGGCACTTGTAGCGCATCCATTCTCTCCATAAATGCGCTTCATATCGTCATCGTAATTCCCAAGCGATGGGCCGACGTATGACATTTTGGAAACCGACCAAGTCGCCAAATCAGATACCGCGATGTAATCAATGCATTCACGGGGATGAGCGACAAATTTTTGGTCGGCGTCGTGAAGGTTGTTCCGTATGTTTTCGATCGGCTTGGACTCCTGCCCCTTCCAGCTATGCGAATGCGCGAGGAGTCCATACACGATTCCCGCGTGCAATTCTTTATAAGGCGTGCCCTGCCGCTTTGGAATTGCGCGTTTGAGTTCAGCCGAAAACTTCACGGCTTCCTTCACATCTGCAGCAGTCAGGGTTGTTTTGCACTCAAATGCAGCAGCTACCCCTCCGCTTAAATAAAGCTTTTTGTCCAAAAGAAGCCGCGGGTAGGAGGGATACAGCACCAAGACGTCCACCTGCGGACTGACATAACCGTTGTCCGTAATGACCCGACCTTTGGTAACCACGTGAAAATACTGTGGCAGCCATTGCCGAAGCAAGGTTGCCCAATTCTCTTCTCCTTGATCGCCGGCTGTGCCCGGGTCTTCGGAAGCCCTCTTTCGAATGCGAGTGTATTCTTCCTGCAGTGCGACCTGCGACCTTCGCACGAACTCATGGATGTCATGCTCCATGGTAATCTTGGATTGGGCACGTCAGAACGGCAGCGGGAACTTGCGGTTGAAGGCGTGGACTTCGTCGCGGATTTTGGCGAGGGCGGCGGGGTCGGCGTGGTTGGTCAGGGCGCGGTGGATGAAGTCGGCGATGTCCATCATCTCGTCCTCCTTCATGCCGCGGGTGGTGACGGCGGGGGTGCCGACGCGGATGCCGCCGCCTTTGGTGATCGGCTCGGTGTCGAAGGGGATGCCGTTTTTGTTCACGGTGATGCCGGCGTGGTCGAGGGCGGCGCTGGCGACGGCGCCGTTGAGGCCCTGCGGGCGGAGGTCCACGAGCATGAGGTGGTTGTCCGTGCCGCCGCTGGTGATGCGGTAGCCGTGGCCGGCGAGCTTCGCGGCGAGGGCTTTGGCGTTGCTCACGACTTGCGCGGCGTAGGTCTTGAACGACGGCTGGAGCGCCTCGTGGAAGCAGACGGCCTTCGCGGCGATGACGTGCTCGAGCGGGCCGCCCTGGATGCCGGGGAAGACCTGGCTCTGGAGTTTTTTGAAAAGCTCCTCGTTGTTCGTGAGGATCATGCCGCCGCGCGGACCGCGCAGGCTCTTGTGCGTGGTGGTGGTGACAAAGTCGGCCACAGGCACGGGATTTGGATGCACGCCCGCGGCGACGAGGCCGGCGATGTGCGCCATGTCCACGAAGAGATATGCGCCGACGCTCTTCGCGATTTCGCTCATGCGCTGGAAGTCAATGATGCGCGGATACGCCGATGCGCCGGCGGTGATCATCTTCGGCTGCTCGCGCTTCGCGACTTCGGTGAGTTCGTCGTAGTCGATGCGCTCGTCCCTCTGGCTCACGCCGTATTGGCAGAACTTGTAGAAGCGGCCCGAGAAGTTGGCGGAGTGGCCGTGCGTGAGGTGGCCGCCGTGGGCGAGGTTCATGCCGAGCACTTTGTCGCCGGGCTGGAGGACGCTGAAATAGACGGCGGCGTTCGCCTGCGAGCCGGAGTGCGGCTGGACGTTGGCGAATTTCGCGCCGAACAACTTGCAGGCGCGGTCAATGGCGAGCTGCTCCGCGGTGTCCACATTTTCGCAGCCGCCATACCAGCGTTTGCCGGGGTAGCCCTCGGCGTATTTGTTCGTGAGGCAGGAGCCCTGCGCTTCCATCACGGCGGCGCTGGTGAAGTTCTCGCTCGCGATGAGCTCGATGTTCTCGAACTGCCGCTTGTGCTCGTGCTCGATGGCGGTGAAGACGGCGTTGTCCACCTCGGCGAGCGACTTGCCGCCGATGCCCGCGCAGCTCTCGATTTTCTCCACGCGGCGCTCGTGGCGTCCGCCCTCGGCCTGTGCGGAAAGGAACGCCTCGACGATGGCGGGCGCGGCGTTCGGCGCGACATTGACGGCACCGAGGCAGAGGACATTCGCGTGGTTGTGCTCGCGCGTCGTGCGCGCGTCGTTGGCGTTCGTCACGACGGCAGCGCGGATGCCCTTGTGGCGGTTCGCCGCGATGCTCATGCCGATGCCGGTCTTGCAGATGAGGACGCCGAGATCGGCCTCGCCGGTGAGGATCTGGTTGCAGACGAG
>JBGAPU010000152.1:0-10542 GCA_044221035.1 Chthoniobacteraceae bacterium
CCGGTGAGCACGGCCGCCAGCGCGCTGTCGTTGGCGTCGAAAATTGCGGTCGCTTTGTTGCCCATGCGGGGGCGGGGGAGTCAAAGCTTAGCCCCCTGGCTTGGACAGCACTTCAAAACGGGCGAGGGCGGCGGCGACGCCGGGCGGTGGAGCCGCGGCAGACGGGGGCGATTCGGCGAGCGCACGCGCCTGCTCGGCGGCGGGCGGGGGCGGCAGCGTCGTCTTCCAGTCGTGCCGGCGCAGTAGGGCGTGATAATACTGCTCGGCGCGGGCGAGCGGCAGCCACAGCAGGATGAACTCCTCACTCCAACCGAACTCGCAAGCCAGGGCGGTCACGCGGGACGCCAGCCACCCTGGCTCTAGGAGTTTGGGTCCGTCTTGCTTGCGGCGCCGTGTTCAGGCGGCTCCGCGGCGACATGCGCCGCGGAGATTTCATCGAGGGAGGAAAGTTCGGCCTGCAGCTTCACGAGCTCTTCGGGGGCGAGCGTCGCGATGAAAGGCGCGACTCGTTCGGCGACGAAAATTTCCCACGCGTCGGATGCGCCGCGGCGTTCCTTGTCGCGGTCGTAAGCGCGCACGGCCCTTTCGATGTCCGGCACTGGGGCGGCGTGTAGAAAAAGATAGGTGTTCGACAGGTCGCGCGCTGCAAGCGCATCACTGCGCAGCTTCAAGACTGGCTTTTCCTCCGGACCTTCGACGGCAATCATGTCGAGGAGCCCCATGCAGTTCAGGGTATAGAACCCCGGCGGTCGCAGCTCGCCCCCGCCTGCGCGCGCGACGTGCGAGAGGAAGGCCATTGCGTTCAGCTTTTCCCGAGGAGGCGGAGTGGACTGCGGTGCTGGGCTGGGGGCGCTTGGCGGGGTGTCGGACATATTTGGTAGATGCGTTTTCTCCTTGGGAGAGCGAGAAAGGCGCGTCGTCAAACTCCCCGGGCAAGCATCCGCGCTTGTGCCAATGAACCCGGGTTCATTGGCACAAATTGCGGCGAACAAAAAGCGGACGGATTTGTAACCTGCTGATTTTCAGGAAAGCGCGCTCAGTTCAAATCCTGTCGCCCCGACCATTTTCCGGTGGTGCGTTCCTGAATGCGATTCTGCGCGGCAGGGTGGAGGCATCTGCGGGCCGGGGGCATGGAAACGGGCGTCCCGGTGCTCCACGGCTGCCGCGGGCCGGCGCCGCATTGAGGATGGCCGGCGGCGAATGAACCGGA
Organism: Chthoniobacteraceae bacterium; assembly: GCA_044221035.1. Taxonomy (GTDB): domain Bacteria; phylum Verrucomicrobiota; class Verrucomicrobiia; order Chthoniobacterales; family Chthoniobacteraceae; genus SXWH01. Next base: position 1,211 of record JBGAPU010000152.1, read on the forward strand.
GCCGGTGCGGTGTTGACATAACGGAAAAAGTCGTTACGACTATTCCGGAGCCGGTGCGGTGTTGACATAACGGAAAAAGTCGTTACGACTATTGCCGATGAATGACCCTGTTGCCTTTGCCCGCGCGCTCGCCGATGCGACCCGGTGGAGGATCGTGCATCTCGTCTTCGACCGCGCGCTCTGTGTGTGCGAGCTGGCGGACGTGCTGGGGGTGCCGCAATCCACGCTTTCGAGCCATCTGCGGGTGATCGATGCCGCGGGGCTGCTGGACTGCGAGCGCAGGGAGAAGTGGCTTTTCTACCGCGTGAAGCCCGCCTTCGTGCCGCTGCTCCGCGCGTTTTTCGAGCATTTCGATGCGACGCCGGACTCGGTGCCGGCGCTGGCGCGGGATGCGCGCAAGGCGCAGACGCGCATCACCAAGCGGGAGAAGAACTGCTGCCCATCGCCGGCGGTTCTCTCCGTCCCGCCGACCCTTCCATCCAAGGCTCCATGAAACTGACCGAACTCAAGCAACTCCTCCACGACCACCCGGCGAAGGCCTTCATGCTGCGGCTGCCGACCGGCCGGCCCGTGCCGGTTTCCTTCCACATCACGGAGGTCGGGCATGTGCGGAAGAAGTTCATCGACTGCGGCGGGCGGATGCATGAGACGGAGACGTGCCTGCTGCAGGCGTGGGTGGGGAGTGATTCGGACCACCGGCTCGCGACGGGCAAGCTGCTGGGCATCCTCGGCAAGGCCGCCTCCTTTCTCCCGGGTGACGAGCTGCCGGTGGAGATCGAGTATGAGGACCGCGTGCTCACGCAATACCCGGTGACGGGCGCCGAGGTGGGGGATGAGACCGTGGTGCTGCTGCTCGCGGAGAAGCACACGGACTGCCTGGCCAAGGATGTCTGCCTGCCGAAGGAACCCGCGGAGGCCGCCTGCGGCTGTGCGCCGGGCTGCTGCGGATGAGCGATGGCGGCGCTGCTCCCATGAAGAAGCTGCTCTCGGAGTTCCTCGGCACGTTCACGCTCGTCTTTGCGGGCACGGGCGCGATCGTGATCAATGCGGCCAGCCACGGTGCGATCACGCACGCGGGCATCGCGCTCACCTTCGGCCTCGTGGTGCTGGCGATGATCCACACCTTCGGCGACGTGGGGGGCGCGCACCTGAACCCGGCGGTGACGGTGGGCTTCGCAGTGGCGCGGCGATTTGCGTGGGCCGAGGTGCCGGGATATGTCGCGGCGCAGTGTGCGGGGGCCTTTGCCGCGAGCGGGCTGCTGCGGGCGCTCTTTCCGGCGGATGCGACGCTCGGCGCGACGCTGCCATCCGGCTCCGAGGCGCAGAGCTTTGTGCTCGAGGTGGTGCTCAGCGCGGTGCTGATGCTGGTGATCCTCAGCGTCTCGACGGGTGCGAAGGAGAAGGGCATCACGGCCGGGATTGCCATCGGCAGCGTGATTGCGCTGGAGGCGATGTTCGCCGGGCCGGTCTGCGGGGCCTCGATGAATCCGGCGCGGTCGCTCGCGCCGGCGGTCGTCTCCGGGCATCCGGAGCACCTCTGGCTTTACCTCACCGCGCCGGTGCTCGGCGCGCTGCTGGCCGTGCCTCTCTGCGCCGGCACCCGCGAGCGCGGCTGCTGCGGGGGCCGCTGCGGGGAGGCCTCCTGACTTATGAAACAACGCGTCCTGTTCGTCTGCATCCACAACAGCGCCCGCAGCCAGATGGCCGAGGCGTTCCTGAACCGCATCTGCCCCGCGCAGTTCGAGGCGCACAGCGCCGGGCTGGAGCCGGGAAAGCTGAACCCGCTCGTCGTCGAGGCGATGCGCGAGGTCGGCGTGGACATCTCGCGCAATCTCACGAAGGGCGTGGACGAGATGCTTCGCAGCGGGATGCAGTTCTCGCACGTCATCGCCGTGTGCGATGGCGCGAGTGCCGAGCGGTGCCCGATCTTTCCCGGCGGTGCCCAGCGGCTGCACTGGAGCTTCCCCGATCCCTCCGCCCTGACCGGCACGCCGGAGGAGCGGCTTCCCCGCGTGCGCGAAATCCGCGACGTGATCGAGGCAAGGATCCGCGCCTGGTGCGCCGAGGTGTGCGCGCCGCTGCCGGTGGACTGAGCGCCTCCGGTTCGGGGCTTCACCCCCGGAGGGATGTGGCAGGGATGTCTTAAAAGTGGCGCAGAAACGTCGGGTGACAGAAGGCTGACCGCGGGTGGAAGATTTTCCCCATGACGCACAACCTGACGGAGAATCAGCAGGCGCTCGCGCGGTGGCTCGTGGCGGAGCGGGACGCGGGGCGCATGACGGAATCCTTCCTGGTCACGACGGACCGGCAGGGAAATGCGATGCTGCGGGAATCCATCCGCTTCCCCTTCACGGATGAAGGGGCGCGGGTGCTGCGGCTGGACTGCCCGAGCTTCACGAATGCCGCGCTGGATGCGCTGGTGGCCGAAGGGATGCTGATGGTGGAGGGAAGCATCGAGACGGTGCGGCGGTTCACTTTCCGGCGGAGGCTGCTGGATGCGGTGCGGAACAATTTCCGCACCCGTGCCGCGATGGTGCCCGCGCCGCTGGCGAAGGTGGCCGCGGCCACGGCGCTACCCGCACCGGTTCAGTCCGCTGAACCGCCCGTTTTTTCCCCGGCCGCGGCCGCGCCGCTCGTCACAGCGCCCGGCGCGGTGGCACCGGTGCCGCGCGAACTCGCGCATTCGCTGGAGCGGCTGAGGCGGCGGCATCCGGACACGGCGCGCCTCGGGTGCCTGCTGGCACCGGCATCGAACAGCAGCGTGTGCGAGTCCATCGTGCGCACGATCCGGAAGACGGCGGCGCTCCACGGTCTCACGCTGCTGGGCGCGCACGAGCAGCCATTCCATGCGGACCCGTGGGAGAACGTGCGGACGCTGCTGCACGGGTGTAGCTTTGCCATCGCGGTGTATGAGCACGGCGGCGGGGAGGAGCCGGGGGTGAACATGGGTGCGGCGGTCGGCTACATGCTGGCGATGGACCGGCCGCTGCTCCTGCTCCGGGGCCTGAAGGCGGCGCCGCAGCCGGGGGAGTTCCTGCCGGGGCTCTGCGAGGTGTTCGACGAGGATCTCCCCGCTCGATCGATCCCCGAGGTGCTGGAGCGCTGGCTGAAGGACAGCGGTGTGGCGGACCCCTCGCTGACGGAGGACGTGACGGCGGGGGCGTGATGCGCCTCTGAAGGGGAGCCACGGCTGCGTGCGCCGCGAGTCCCGTTCCCGGCTCAGCCGGCGAGGTGGTCCCACGCGTGCAGGGCGCGCAGGGTGGACATTTTTTTCCGGTGATGCGCGGCCATGCAGGTGAGGACTTCGTCGAGGGTCTTCACGGCCTCGACGATGAAGGGGCCCTTGTTGAGCATGACGCAGTCGGCCCGCTCGGACATGGCGGCGTCGGTGATCTCGGCGCGCGTCGGTGTGCCCTTCTTGGCGAGGTTTTCGAGGACCTGCGTGGCCCAGATGACGGGGACGTGGGCGGCTTCGCAGAGCCAGAGGATCTCCTCCTGCAGCTCGGCGATGCGCAGGTAGCCGACTTCCACGGCAAGGTCGCCGCGGGCGATCATCACGCCGAAGGGGCCGCGGCCGGCGGCGCGGACGATGATTTCGGGGAGGTTGCGGACGGCGTGGGCGGTTTCGATTTTGGCGACGACGCCGAGCTTGTCCTTCCGCCCGAGCCGGGCGCGTCGGGCGTCGAGTTCGCCGAGGAGGGCGCTGATGTCCTCGGCCCGCTGGACGAAGGAGTAGCCGACGAGGTCGGCGTGCTGGACGACGAAGTCGAGGTTCACGAGGTCGCCCTCGGTGAGCGGGGGGATGTGCAGTTCGGTGCCGGGGAAATTCAGGGCCATGTCCTCCTTGAACTTCTCCCCGCGCGGCCGGGCGGCGGCTACGCGCAGCTCGGCGCCGGCCTTGGTGATCCGCACGATCTCGGTGCGGATGCGGCCTTCATCGAAGCAGACGGTGGAGCCCTTCCTCAGCGCGGCGAAGACCTCGGGGAGCGAGCACCCGGCCTGGAAGGGGAAGCGGGGGTTCGGCACGGGCGTGCCGCGGGTGAGGAGGATGCGGTCGCCGGCATGGACGCGCGCGCCTTCGCCGGGCACGAGGATGTGGCGGGCGCGGGCGCGGGGCCCGGTGAGGTCCATCATCACACGGCATTCCCTGTGCGCGGCCTTGGCGGCGGCGCGGACATTGCGGATCATGCGCGCCCAGATGTCGGGGGTGTCGTGCGCGCAGTTGATGCGGACGCAGTTCGTGCCGGCGGCGATGAGCGCGCGGATGAATGAGGGGCGGGTGGCGGCCTCGGTGGGCAGCGTGACCATGATGCGGCCGCTGTGCCTCCTCGATCCGGGGCCGAGCAGGCTGCGGGCCTCCTTTTCGAGTGTCTCGGCGGAGCGGGAAACCTTGCGCGGATCGGGATGCTTCGGAAGCGGCGCGGGCGCGCCTTCGCCTGCGATGGCGCCGAGGGTCGCGCTGAGCGCATCGAGCGCGGGCAGCACGCGCGCCTCGCAGCGGCCGAGGGATGAGACGCCCATCGGCACGAGGCGGTCCTGGAGTTCGCGCAGGTCGTGCCGGCGGAAGGCAAGGTAGTGCGCGAGGTTCTGCGCGCTGATCTGGAAGGTGGTGTCCTTGATGAAGGGCCGCCAGTGGCAGAGGAGCGCGGAGCCGCCCTCGGCCACGGATGTCCGGAGGTCGAGCACCTGCGAGAGCAGGCGCGCCGCAGTGCGTTTCGCGTCACTCATACGCTGCATCTTGTTTCACGGCGGGACTGCTGCGGTCAAAGGCCGGCGTGTTACATTTGGGCGCTACGCATGAGTGAGGAAATGCGAACAACGGGGCGCGTGCCGGGCGGCAATTTTCGATTGCCATTCTGTCAGAAATCATTCGGATTGCGGACGACAGATGCCCCGTCTGGCTGTGGATGATTGGCGCAGCCGGGTGGTGTTTCCTTGCTCCGAAACCGACACCCAAGCGACGTGTTACTGCGCGACATCAAACAGTTTCTCGACCGTCAGGCTGACAAGCCTGTGTTCCTGCGGTTGCCGACGGGCGACCCCACGCCCTTTGCCTTTCACATCATCGAGGTCGGCCACATGCGCGGGACGTTCATGGATGGCGACGGGCAGACACGCGAGACACATGCCTGCCGGCTGCGGGTGCGGGTGGGTGGCAGGCGGAAGCACTGGCTGGATGCCGCCGAGATGCTGGCGGTTCTGCGGATGGCGTCGGAGATTTTCCCCGGGGAGGATCTGCCGGTGGAGTTCCAGTTTGAGAACGACGTGCTGACGCAATACGCCGTGGCGGAGATCGAGGGATGGGAGGAGATCCTCCTCTTCCGAATGGCCGAGGAATATTCCGCCTGTGACGCCCGGCCGGGTGGAATCCGGGCGCCATCAGCCGACCCCGTCTGCTGCTGAGCGACTCCGGCTCCGGTGCTCGCGGCGGGGCAGCCGGTGCAGGTCTCCATCCAGCCACGGTGGAACTGCGCGGGGAAATGCCACAGCGCCCGCCGGGAAATGTCCTTGCCGCACTCAAGCCCCCGGGCATAGTGACCGCCCAGTGAACAGAGTCGGCAAGGTCACTTTGCCGGCGCCGGTTTCAGGATGTCGGGGCGTAGCTTAGCTTGGTAGAGCGCTTGGTTTGGGACCAAGAGGTCGCAGGTTCAAATCCTGTCGCCCCGACCATTTTTCCACCGCGATGGATGCGGCGGAATGTGCGCGCACTAGCCTCGGGCGGCGGATGGCGCGGTGCCGGTGATGCGGTGGCCGCGGCGCTGCGGGTCGAAGAGGCCGGGCAGCAGCCGCGTGCCGAGGCCGGGTCCGGACGGCGGAACGGCTTCGCCTTTCTCGATGACGACATTTGTATCGATGAGCTGGCCGTAGAAGGTGCGGATGTGCGCGCGGACGGATTCCTGGAAGACGACGTTCGGGACGGCGGCCGCGACGTGGAGGCCGCTGAAGAGTGTGAGCGGCCCTGTGCAGTCGTGCATGGTGGCGGGCACGTTGTAGGCGTGGGCAAGTTCCGCGAGCCGGCGGGTCTCGCTAATTCCGCCGACCCACGTGGGGTCGATCATCACGTAGTCGGCGGCGCGGCGCTCGAGCATGATGCGGTAGTCCTCGCGGCTCGTGAGCATCTCGCTGACGGCGATGGGCAGCCGGGCTCTGTCGCGGAAATCGGCGAGCGTGTCGGCATTGTCCACGCGCATGACGTCCTCGAGCCAGAGCGGGCGGAGGTCGCGCATGGCCTCGGCGATGCGCAGTGCGGCGGGGAGCTGGAAGAAGCCGTGGCCGTCGAGGAGGATTTCGATTTTGTCGCCGACGCGCGCGCGCGCCTCCTCCATCGGGCGGATGCATTCCTTCACGGCGGACCACGGGAGGAAGGCGCCGCCGTGCTCGTGGTATGCGCGGTCGAACGTCCAGAACTTCATCGCGGCGTAGCCCTCTGCGACGAGTTCCTCGGCGAGATCGCCGGCGTTGTGGTTGGATGCCCAGTTGTCCTCGAGCGGGCCCGGCTTTCCGATGTCGCCGTGGCCCGGCCAGCCATGGTCGCAGGCTGCGCCGATGCGACGCCCGTAGGTCGGCCCGCCGGAGCTGTTGTAGAGCCGCACACGCTCGCGCGCCTTTCCGCCGAGGAGCTGCCACACGGGGCGGCCGCAGGCCTGGCCGAGGATGTCCCAAAGCGCGAGGTCGATGGCGCTGATCGCGCGCATCTCCGCACCACGCGCGCCAAACGCGTTCGCGCGCTCATAAAGAAAGCGCCAGTGGTTCTCGATGGAGAGCGGATCCGCGCCGAGCAGGCGCCGGCCCATCCAGTCATGGATCATCGCCGCGACTGCGTGGGGTGCGTAGTAAGTCTCGCCGTGGCCGATGAAGCCCGCATCGGTGTGGATGCGCAGCAGCAGAAGGCCGGGCATGATGTCGTCGGGGATCGCCGTCTCGATGGCGGTGATTCGCAGGCCGGAGCTGTTCGGCACTGGCTTTGGCGTGGGCGAGATGACTGCGGGGGAGGGGTTCATGTCAGCGGAAAGGGGGCGCATCTATTCATCGCGCAAACTCGAGAAGCCGGGGCCGCCCGCGGCGACATAACCGCCGCTCGCGCCGCGCTCGTCCCGGCTGACCCAGAAGGAATAGAGAGAACCATTTGTGAGGTGAAAGCGGAAGCGCACTGGCTTGCCAGCGAGCGCGGAGAGATCGGGCGCGCTGTCCCATCGCACTTCGCGCTTCGTGCTGTCGCCACTGATGGTCCGGCAGTCGGTGCGTGTGAACGGCGCGATGACTTTTCCCGCCTCGTCGAGAATCTCGACCGTCAGCTTTCCGCCCGGCGCGGCGACGTTCACAAAAAGGCGCGAGCCTTTGAACACCACGGGCCGCGTCGTGAGCGTGCCACCTTCCGCGCCTGCATCGAGCGACGTGAAGCCATCGCGGCGGAGCACTGCGAGGCCGACGTTGCCGGGGTCTGCGAAGTTCCGATTTTTCGGCACCGCGCCGACGTAGAAGTGCAGCTTGTCGCCGACCACGAGACAGCATCCGCCGCTCGACTGGAGGTTGCCGGAATTCCACACGCTCTCGTTCGCCGCGACCGGGCAGAACGCGCGCCGCTCGGGCCGCGACCAGTGGAAGCCGTCGCGGCTGTAGCCGATGCAGACCTCGTTGATCTTCGGCCGCGGCGGCATCTGCTGCCCGCGCCAGATGCTGAACAGGCCGACCATCACGCTTTCGTAGGCGACACAGTCGAGGTTGTAGAGCTGTGACGGCGGCAAATCCCACGGGCGCTCCGGCGTCCGGCGCAGTTCAAGGTCCTCGCGCGCGGGATCAAGCTCATCGGCGCATATCCACTCGGCAGAGTCTTTCCAGTGCAGCATCGCGGCCACATCGTCCGCCTCGTGGTAGCGGCGAAAGCGCCCGACGGTGTTGTCGCCTCCGCGCAGGCTCGCGACCCACTTCCCGCGGATGGCGTTGTAAAAGACCGTCGTGCGGTCGCTCACCGGCTCGGAGTCATCCACCATCGTCCAGTGCACGCCATCCGGCGATGCGCTGTAACGGATGCGCCACTGCTTTTCCGCGCCGCGCATGACTCGGAACATTTTGAAGCGCCGCGCCGCGTCCGCCTCCGCATGATCGAGCCACACCGTGCCCGAGTTGCGCACGAAGCCCGGCTCGTCGAGTTGCACGATGTTCGTGCCCGCCACCACGTCGAGGCGCGGCTTTTCCCAGCGCACACCGTCTCGGCTCGTGGCGAGGCAGGTGGATGCAAAGGGCTTGCCAGCTTCGTCGTCGCCGCGCGCCCAATACCACATCTTGAAAAGCTGGTCCCGCTCGTCGAACCACACGCCGTCGCTGAACGGTGCTGCGTGATCCTTGTCCCAGCGCTGGTCCGGCGATAGCACCGGGCTCGCCTCATGATATTTCGGCAGGTGATGCGCGCCCAATACCACATCTTGAAAAGCTGGTCCCGCTCGTCGAACCACACGCCGTCGCTGAACGGTGCTGCGTGATCCTTGTCCCAGCGCTGGTCCGGCGATAGCACCGGGCTCGCCTCATGATATTTCGGCAGGTGATGCGTGCGCGTGAGCGTGCTTTGCCCGACGAGGAAATCGTCCACGAACAACTGCCGCCCGACGTCAATGGGGATCACCTTCGGCGGCTGTCGCAGATACGGCGGCTCAGCGAGGGGCGCGCGGGTCAGTTTCGGTCCCTGCGGAGGCCAGACATCCGGCAGCACGATGCCGTTCGGAAGCGTCTCCGCGCGGGAGACGAGCCCGAGGCAGACGAGCGACGAAAGTAGGAAGGCGGTGAACTTCATGCGGCTTGATGCGGATTATGGAAGCTGCGGCTTCACCGGCGTGCCGCCGCCATTTTGCGTGGGATAGACGGCGCCCTGCTTCTCCAATCCCGCGATGAGTCCCTGCATCATCCGGCGAAGTTCCGCGGGTTCCGAAGCCGCGAGGTTCCTCTGCTCGAATGGATCGGCTTTGAGGTTGAAGAGCTGGTAGCGCGAGTTTTCGGAAACCTCCGACGGGAAGTAGTGGTAGATCACCTTCCAGTCGCCGCTGCGGAAGGTCGTGAAGTAGTCCGTGCGGTGAGGCGAGTGCGGGTAGTGCATGAGGAACGCCTCCTCGCGGGATGTGTCGCGCTTGCCGGTGAGCAAGGTGTCCAACCGCGCGCCGTCCGCGGTGTGCGCCGAGGGAGCCTTCGTGTCGGTGAGCGCGAGGATCGTCGGGAACATGTCATACACCGCAGCCTGCTGGTGCTGGATGGCTCCTGCGGCAATCGGCAGCCGCTTCTGCGATGCGTTCGCGGTGTCGGGCTTGGCCCACGCTGCGATGAAAGGCACGCGCATTCCGCCC
>JBGAPU010000153.1:0-9823 GCA_044221035.1 Chthoniobacteraceae bacterium
GGCTGGATGCGGCGGAACGCGGCGGCGGTCTGCGCGTCGAGCACAGGCCCGGGCACGCCGGTCATGAGGAGCTGGCCGAGTTGGGACATGGGAGAGTGATTAGTAATTGGTGATTAATGGCGGCAAGCGCGGCGACGATTCAGGAAACGAAAGACCCTCACACTCGTGTCGGAGAATCACCGCTTTTTCCCATTCGATGGAGACGCTCGAGTGAAGAAGACGCCGCTTGGCCCAATCTTCCAATCCACCCCCGCATCATTGCACACGGAATTCAGAACTACTTCCAAAGACACGTTTTTGAGAGTGAGGGAAATCCGTTTGGACGATTCCAGAATTCCCTCAGGCATATTTCGGAATGGATCAAACCGTGGAATTTGGACGCCTTTGTCTTCAGCTTCCCGAATCCTCAAAGGCATTCCGACGCCATGAGGTTCAGGGTCGATCACTTTCGTCTTGGCGACCAGAAACTCAAATGCCTCCTTCAACGTCGCGTCTCTGAAATCAATTCTTGGAAAGACGATTTTTCGGAGCCTCGCGCGAAGTTCTCGTTGCGCGTGTGGAGACAGCTCGGGTTCCTTCACCGTCTCACCAGCGATCACCGTGACGGCGAAAAGCAAAATGCAAAGGAGCCGAATCATGGAAGAAGCGTGATTGCGGAAAGCGTCTGCTGCCACGCTTTGCGCAGGATAGAGATGTCGGAATCCACAGCGATGTGCGTGAAGCCGAGATCGCGGTGGCGAGGCAGGTCGGCGGAGTCGCGGAGCAGGATGCCGGCTTGCTTGCCTGCGGATTTCGCGGCGGCGGTGACGACGCCGAGGCAGTGCGCAAAATCTCCGGGCGCGAGCGCAGCGCGATTTTTCAAATCAAACTGCAGGTCGGCGGGGCCCACGAAGAGCGAGTCGATTCCATCCACCTGCGCGATCTCGGCGGCGTGGTTCACACCTTCGATGGATTCGATCTGCGCCATGAGCAACGGCGCGGGCGTCTCCTCGGGCGGGCGCAGGCCGAAATCATGCGCACGCACCGAGCGTGAGTAGCCGCGGTTCCCTCGCGGCGCGTAGTGTGCGGCCTGCACGATCGCTTCCGCGGTGGCAGCGGAGTCCACGTGCGGGACCATGATCCCATGCGCGCCCCAGTCGAGCACGCGGCCAATGAGGTCCGCATGCGGGGCGCCGACGCGCACGATGCCAGCCGTCTTCGAGCCACGGATCGCCTGGAGCAGCGGGAGCAGCGACGACTCGGATGCGCAGCCGTGCTCAAGGTCGAGGAGCACCCAGTCGAGCCCGATGAGCGCGGTGAGCTCGGCGATTACCGGCGAACCCGACGACAGCCATGTGCCGAGGTGCAGCTTTTGTTCCCGGAGGCAGGCGGCATTCATAGGGATTCGATAGGACGATTTTCGCGCAGGCCGTGCAATCCAGCGTTGAGCCGCGCTCGTGTGAAGGCCTTCAGCTCCGCCCCGCTGCTGCCGGTGCCGATGAGGAAGAAGCCGTCGGTGCGGTCGAAATATCCGGCGCCGACGCGGATGACTGCTTTCACGATCATGTTGCGCAGCAGGTGCAGCCAGAAGCGGCGGCGATGCTCCGGAGGCAGCGGCCTCACGCTCGCGTATCCTTCCAGCGCGCAGGCGAGGACGGTGCCGTCGTGAAAACAGCCGAGCAGCGAGAGGTCATCCATCGGATCGCCACTGATGGCATCGTCCCAGTCGATGAACGCGGCGATCTCCCTCTCCGTCCCGAGGATGTTCCAAAAGGCGAGGTCCTTGTGAACGAGGCACCCGCGATCCAGAGCCAACAAGCCGCAATGCCGTTCGATCTCCGCAGCGATTTCGGCCGACTCGCTGGACGTGAAAAATCCGCGCTCGGTGAGAAACCGAAGGTGCCGGTCGAGGTGCAGGCGGAAGTATTCTTCGTAGCGCGCATGAAATCCCTGCAGCCGGTTTTCGTCCCGCAGAACCGCCGGATCGAACGGGCCGAACCCGGCCGGCTGCAGCGCCTGCCAGCGCGCAACCGATGCTCCGATCTCGCGGGCGATGCCGGCCACGTCGAGACGACCCGCCTTGTGATGCTGATTGAGGTCCAAATGCGGGATGTTTTCGAGAAGCTGCCACGCGAATGGAACACTCCGACGGCTCGCATCCACGCCATGCACGCGGGGCGCGGGAATGCCGAGCGCGCGCACCTCCTCGATCACGCGCGACTCGACCTCGATGTAGTCGTCGCGCTCCGGCCCGTCCTCGATGCGGATGAAAAGCCCGCTGCCGTCCACTGATGCGGACCACGTGATGTGGTTGCCCTGTCCCGCGCCCGGTTGGAGCGAGACTGATTTTCCGGGAAAGTGTTCACGCAGCAGTTCGGTCACCCAGACTTCATTCGCACTGCGATCGACATCCGAAGCGGTGCCGTGAAAGGCCGCCGGGCGGTCGCACTTCCAGTAGTGGATCGTGCTGCGCGGGTGCACAGCCTTCATGCCTCCTGCGGGCCGCGCTCGCCAGAGGCTCGCGACCACACTGCCGATGATGTTTTGCATCACGCCGCTGAAAACCGCCGGCACCGCAGCCATCGGCTGGGCGGGGAAATTCTCTCGCGCCAGCACCGCGGCGAGACCGCCATTCTGCATCCCGACTTCGATCGAGATCGTGCGCGCAACGTCCTCGGAATAGCGCAGACCTTTCGCCACAAGATAGCCGACGCCGAAACCCATGACGTGGAGCAGCGCGGCGGCGAGAACGAGCTTGCCGGCATTCGCGATGATGGCGTCGGAATTCGCCGCGACGATGCCGCCGGTGATGAACAGGATCGCAATGACCGAAACGGCGGGGCCGAAGCGCGAAATTTTCGCGACCTGCCTTGGGAACCGCCAGTTGCAGAAAACGCCGAGCAGCACCGGTGCGACAGCGACCTGCAGCGTCGAAAGGCAGAGCTTCACTGCGTCCACGGGCACGTAGGCGCCGGCGAGCGTCTTGCACCACAGCGGCGTCATCGCAAAGGCCAGCAGCGTGGAGGTGAGAGTGACCATCACCGCGAGTGCGACGTTGGCGCGCGCGAGGTAGCTGATGACATTCGACGCCGTGCCCGACGGACAGCTCGCCACGAGGATGAGACCGACGGCGAGGCCGGCATCAAGGTGCAGCGTTCGCGCGATCAACCAGCCGGAGAGCGGCATGATCGTGTAGTGCGCGAGAAAGCCGAGAGCGAGGGAGCCGGGCATCCGGAACAGCCTGCGGAAGTCATCGACCGAGAGTGTGAAGCCCATGCCGAGCATGACGGTGGAAAGCGCCCAGACAACCCATTGCCCACGAAACCAGGCGAGCGTCGCCGGCTCCAGCAGCGCAAACGTCGAGACGCCAACGAGCCAGAACAGGTAAAGATCAGTGAACCAGGAACTGCGGTGCTTCATCGCCGGCCCCTGTTACCCGATTCGATCGCGTCCCGTCACTTCTTCCCGAACCCCGGGAGCCCATGCTCGAAATCGCCGCGAAAGGAATTCGCGTCGCCGTCAGTGTTCCACCACCGGCGCAAGCAGGCGCGATGGATGCTTTGCGTCGCAGTAAATGCGGTTCGTCTGCTTCACCTTCTCGCCGGTGTCGCTCCACGGCTGGGCGGTGCCGGGGTTCACGTCGAAGCGGGGAAAATTGCTCGATGTGATCGTGACGCGGACGCGGTGGCCGGTGTTGAAAATCTGGCTGGTGGACCAGCAATCGACGGTGACCTCCTCGATCTGGCCGGGTGTGAGCGGTTCGGGTTTTTCGCGGCTTTTGCGATAGCGCAGGCGCTGGATGCCCTCGGTGATGAGCATGCTCCGGCCGTCGGGATAGACGTCGCAGATGCGCACGGAGATATCCGTGTCCGCGGCGCTGGAGGAAACGAAGATTTTCGCGAAGAGATGACCGGTGACCTCGACGGGCTTGTCGAGCACGTCGCTGGTGAAGACGAGCACGTCGTCGCGCACTTCAACTTTCCGCTGGTCCATGGAGCCGCGGGCGATGGTGAGATTTTGTCCACCAACTGTCGGGCATGGGTTCGCGGGATCGAAGGTGAACTCGTGATGCGCTTCGCCGCCGGCAGGGGATTTCAGCGAGAGCTTCCGGTCGGCGGTGAGATAGACGGGCGTCTCGTTGGCGGGAATCGGCCAGTCGTCGGCGTAGCGCCATTCATTGCCGGGGGCGCCAGGCGTGCTGGTGTCGCCCATCACGTAGTAGGCGACGGCGGGCTCCTTCTCGACGCCGTTGTCCACGCCCTTGAGGTAATGCGAAAACCAGCGGACGGGATCGTATTTCACCGGCACACGATTCGCGTTCGGGAAATTCAGCTCGCCCGCGGGCATTTGGCCGATGCCGTGATGCCATGGTCCCATGACGAGCTTCTGCGTGCCCTTGGAACCGGGCGCGCCGTGATGCTGGCGCCCGATGAATTGATCGATCGTGCCCTGCTGGAACATGTCGAACCAACCACCGACGAGCACGGCGGGAACATTCATCACCTCGAACTTCGTGTGCGTGTCGAGCGAGCGCCAATAGCCGTCGTAGCTCGGATGCGCGCGCATGATTTCAAGCGCCTTCGGATCGAATTTGTTGTTGTTCGTCCAATTCTCCACGTCCGCCTTGCGGAAGGCGCTGCCGATGTAGCTCACGTCGGAATACATGTCCGCCGGCGCGACGCTGATGTATTGCGCCTTCAGGCCGGCCGGCGCGGTGCCGGCGAGGTAGTTCTGCGTGATGCCGCCGGCGCTGCCGCCGATGGTGGCGATGCTGCCGTTGCACCACGGCTGCTTCTTGATCCACTCCACGGTGTCGAGCCCGTCCTGATGCTCGCCCCAGCCGCAGCCGATGAAGGGGAGGTTCTCTCCCTCGGATTCGTAGCGGCCGCGCATGTCTTGGTTGACGAACGCGTAGCCATCCGCCGCGAAGCCCGGTGCGCTTTCGTTGCGCCTCAGCCGGTTGTAGGGGGTGCGCGCGAGGATCACTGGGAAAGGCCCGTCGCCTTTCGGAAGGAAGATGTCCGTGGCGAGCTTCGCCCCGTCGCGCATTGCGACCTTCTCGACCTTCTTCTCGACGGGCTGCGCGTAGAGGTCCACGGCCCTGCGCCAGCTTTCCGCACTCACCGATTTGTCCGCCGATGCGGCCTTCGCAAACATGCGGCCGATCCTCTGGCTCCATTCGTCGCCGAACGCCTTCTTCACATACTCCAGCGCCGGCGCCTGCTCCGCGGGAGTGAGCACCCCGTTGTGGTCCACGTCAGCGCGTTCGAAAAGTTGCCGCATCTTCGCCGCGGCCGCTTCCTCAGGCGCGGCGTGGCAGCAGGTGGAGGCGACGAGGAAAAACAGGAGCGATCGTTTCATCGCGCGGAAGGACGACGGAAGCGGCGCCCCGGTTACGCAAATCTCTCGGGCTTCAGCGCGGCGTCTCCTATTTTGCCGAAGGCCCTTCACGGCTCCTTCTTCTCGTTCTCTTTCGCAGCCGCCGTTTCCTTCGGATAGCGCACCACGCGGGTGTCGTTCTTCTGCGGCGCACCGGGCGTGCTGCGACCGGCGCGGATGATTTTCTCGAGGGTCGCCTGCATCTCCTTCACCCGGTCGGCATGCTCGGCGGCGACGTTGGTCTTTTCGCCGAGATCGTCGCCGAGGTGGTAAAGCTGCACCGGAGTCTTTTTTTCGCCGTCGGCGGCAAGCACGAGCTTCCATGGCCCGTCCCGAAGGCTCGGGGTCCCGGCGCAGGCGGTGTTCACGGAATGTTTGCGGATGGGCCGCTCCTCGCCCTTGAGCAGCGGCAGCATGCTGAAGCTGTCTTCCCCCGCGCTCTCCGGGAGTTTCGCGCCGAGGATTTCCGCCATCGTCGCGATGAGATCCGCCTGCAGCACGAGCTGGTTGCACACGCTGCCGGCCTTCACCATCCGCGGCCAGCGCACGAGGAAAGGCTCGCGGTGCCCGCCCTCATAAACGGACGCCTTGTAGTCGCGCAGCGGGCCGCTGGGGAAATGCCCGCGCGCCTCGAGTTCCTTCACGCCGATGTAGGCGGCGCAGCCGTTGTCGCTGGTGAAAAGGACGAACGTGTCGTCGCCCACGCCGCTCGCGCGGATCGCGTCCATCACGCGGCCGATGACGGCATCGGTCTCCATCACGAAGTCCGCGTAGTCGCTGCCGAGCTTGCTCCGGCCGCGCCACTCCTCCTCCACGGCGAGCGGCGTGTGCGGCGATGTCAGCGGCAGATAAAGCAGGAAAGGCTGCCGCGCCTTCGACTGCTTCTCGATGAAGCTCACTGCGCGGTCCGCGAGCGCGGGCAGAATTTTCTCCAACTGCCAGCCCGGCAGCGCGGGCCCCTGGAGGCTCGCCTGATTCTTCACGAGCTTCGACGCCGGCAGCAGCTCGCTCGGGATGCCTACCGTGCGATCGCCGTCGATGAAACAATACGGCGGCCAGTTTGGGACATCGGTGCCGAAGTATTCGTCGAAGCCGCGCTCCGTCGGCCCGCCGGGAATCCGCTGCGAGAACACCGCCTTCCACGCCTCACGATGCGCGTCCGTGGCGGTCGTCTCGACTTTCCCGCCACCGCCCGACTTGCCGCCGAGCCCGGTGAAATATGGCCGCTGTTTATCGCCAATCGCCCACTCGCGGCCGAGGTGCCATTTTCCGATGCAGGCCGTCGCGTAGCCGTGCTCCTTCGCGAGCGAGGCAATCGTCATTCGCCCCGGTGCGATGAGCGGCTTGGCCCACACGCCGACGATGCCCGACTGCAGCGTCGTGCGCCAATGATACCGCCCTGTGAGCAGAGTGTAGCGCGACGGCGAGCAGCACCCGGAACTCGAATGCCCGTCGGTAAACCGCATCCCCTCCGCCGCGATGCGATCCATGTTCGGCGTCGGAATTTTCGAGCGCTCCGGGTTGTTCGCGTGCAGGTCGCCCCAGCCGAGATCGTCGGCGAGGATGATGACGAAGTTCGGTTTGTCCGCGGCTGAACTGCGGACACAGAAGAGCGCAAGAACTGCGAAGATGAAGATGAGGGATCGCATCATGGGAGGCAGGTGTTTCGGGACGCCGTGATCTTTCGGATCACCGCGCAAAGCGAGATCCAAGTGGTTCACCGCCCGGCCATGCCCGCGCCAACGGAGCTAGCGGACGATTTTCCGCACATCATCGCGCACGCCATCGAACGCAGGCCCTCCTGCGCCGACGTAACCGTGGCTCGCGCCGTCCGCGTCGTCGGTGACCCAAAACGAATAGAGAGCGCCGTTGCCGAGCGAGAAGCGGAAGCGCACGGGCTTGCCGGAGAAGGCTGAGAGATCCGCTCGGTCGGTCCATTCGATGCGCTGCTTCGTGGAATCGCCAGCGGTCGGCTTCGAGATGGCGACGACTTTTCCTGCTTCATCGAACACTTCCACGCGCACTTCTGCGTTCGCGTTGACGAAGAGATGCTTGCCCTTGAACTTCACGGGGCGCGTCGTCAGCTCGCCGTTGCCGTCCATGCTCGCGAAGCCGTCGCGCCGCAGCGTGGCGAGGCCGATGCTCCCGCCGGTATACATGCCGCGATGACCGCTCGGCGCGATGCCGCTCGTGCCCATGTAGGGAAAGACGAGCTGGTCATCGAGCACCACGAAGACGCCCGCCGCGCCGTGCAGATACCCGCGGTCCCACGAGCCCTCGGTGCGCGAGCCAGCGATGAAGGGCGTGCGGTCAGGCCGGTCCCAATGAAAACCGTCGCGGCTGAAGCCAAGTTCGAGATCGACGAGCTTCGGAAATTTTCCCGCGTTGCAAATCTCGTTCTTCGGTCCGCGATGGATGTAGTGCATGCCGACCATGAGGCTTTCGTAGGCGACTGCGTTGAGGCTGTAGAGCTGCGGCGGCTCGCCTGCACCGGGATAGCGACCGGCGGGCTCGGGCGCGTCGAGCTTGTCAGTGCAGGTCCAGAACACGCCCTTCTTCCAGTCGGCGCCTTTTAGAAAATCATCGCTCTCGAGATAGTAGCGGCTGCGTCCGCGCACGGTGCCCATCTTGATGCTGAAGACCCACTTTGACCGGAAGGGATTGTAGAAGAACGAGCAGTAGTCGTCGGCCATCAGCGTCGTCGGCACGGCGTCAGACCACGTCTTGCCGTCGGAGACATGCAGCGAGTGGCCGAAGCCCGGCGGGCGCTGGTCTTTCGCCACGTGCTCCCAGCAGGTGAGAAATTTGATGCGCTCGGCAGGATTCGTCGCGTTGAGGTCGAGCCACACGCAGTTGTCCGAGCCGCCGGTGGTGAGCTTCGGGCCGGTCCAGCGCAGCCCTTCGGGCAAAAGTTCGCCGCGTCGCGACCACGTCTTCATGTCCGGACTCGTCGCGAGCGAGAGCGGTCCGCGCCAGCCGGCGACGTAAAACATTTTGAAGAGCTTTTCCGACGGATCGAAAAACACGCCGCCGTGGCCGGTGAAAGTCGTCGCCTGTTCGCCGCGCTCGCCTTGCGTGGAGCTGCCGAGTTCGCGCTCGGTCTCGGCTTTGAAGACTGGATTGCCCTCGAACTTCTTCGCCTGATGGAAGGTGCGCTTCAGCGTGGTCTTCTCGATGAGGAAATCATCGACGAAGAGTTGCCGACCGAGGTCGATGGGGATGACCTTCGGCTTGTTCTTCAAATAGGGCACCTCCATCACGGTGTCGCTGGGCTCGCGGAAACGCGGCGGCCACACGTCGGGCAGTTCGATGCCGTTGTAGAGTTTCTCGGGCTTCGGGCCGGTCGCCTTGTTCGCGAGCATGAGCAGCTTCGCGTCCTTCGACACGACCTTGCCCGCGAGCACATCGTCCTCGCGAAATTTCGCCATCAGGATTTCTGCGTCGGTGTGGCGGTTCCAGTCGTAGAGAATGTGGATGAGCCCGTCGGGCGACTCGAAGCCGTCGGGATACGACACCGCGTTGCGTTCATCGAGCAGCAGGCCGCCCTTCCACGTCTGGCCTTCGTCGTCGGAGAGCCACGCGCTGAGGTGCGTGCGCTTTGCAGCCGCTCGGTCGGCGCGCCGTTTTTCACGAGCAGGATGCGGCCGGATTTCAGACGGCGCAGGAAAAAGCGCGCGTTCACATTTTGCACCGTCGCGGCCTGCTTGGGCTCGCTCCACGTTTTGCCCCCGTCGGTGGAGAAGCTCTCGTGCGGCTGGCCCTTCGTGCGGGCTAGCATCCACAGGCGGCCGTCCTTCAGCTCAACCGTCATGTGCTCGTCGAACTCCCAGTCCGGGAATTGCAGACTGCCGCGCTCCTTCCATGTTGCGCCCTCATCGGTGGACGCAAACACCCGCGCCGTTTTCTGGTGCCAGTCCGACACCGGCAACAGCCAGTCGCCATTCTTGAGCACGGTCGGTTTGTTCAGCGTGCAACCTTCCGCAAACATCACCGGCTCGCTCCACACTGGCTCTGCCGCGTCGGGATTGTCACAACGCATGAACCAGTTCGTGATGCGCTTCTGCGGGTCGCCGAGCTGCTGGTCGAAGAACAGCCACAGCCGCCCTTTCGGGTCGGTCCACAGATTGCCGACGAGCGCGCCGCTCAGCTTTTGCGAGACCTCGGTGCGCGCGCCGACGGCGAGCTGCGGCTTCGACCATGTCGCGCCGTCGTCGTCGCTCGTCGCGAGGAGAAAGTAACCGTCCTTCTTGTCGCCCGTGCCCGTCCAGCAACCCCAGATGCGGCCTTTCGGCGTGCGGTCCATGCCGATGATCATCGCGTTCGGCCGCGCGTCGTCCTGAAACTCCGCGCCGGGATTTCGCCAGCACGCTCGGCTTGCTGGAAATCAATCTCGCGCAGCTCGGCGGTCTGCGGGACGAGCAGCACCATCTTGCGAAAGTTGAAACGTTCGCCGGCGGTGACTTCC
>JBGAPU010000154.1:0-10110 GCA_044221035.1 Chthoniobacteraceae bacterium
AAACCTTCTTCTCATATCTTCCGTCGTGGTCATCGTCGCGCAACTCCCAATCTGCGTCCGCAACTCCGGGATGCTGATGCTTCTCAAGGTCAACCTTCCCGTCACCGTTTCTGTCGTAATACGAAATCTGCGCTTTGTCCTCCAGAGGATCGCGACTGCGGCTGGAGCAACCAGACAAGAACACCGTCGCTGCCGCGAGCAAATAGATGGTGAGTGTTCTCATGCGCGAATGAGGTCTAACGACCCAAGCTCAGCGACCCGGCGCACGGGACGCCACGATTGCAACCGCGACGCTCTCGCCGGGTTCGCTGCAGCGCATAGATGTCATGGGAGGGAGCGGGTGGGTGGTCAGACTCACCGTGTTTATGAATACGAACATCGTTCATCACGAAGGGGCGGGCGTTTTGGCGTCTGCCAGTCACCATGCAGCGGAAGCGGGGGCGGCGGTCAAGCCCGGAGGGGGCGCGGGCGTGCTCAAGCTCGGAGTGGATGTCCACGCGGCGTTTTACGTCGTCGCGGCGCAGCACGGGCACGGGGCCATCCGGCCGCCGCGGCGCATTTTGCCGCAGCAGTTCGTGCCGTGGGTGGAGGGGCTGCTCGCGGCGGGGCACGCGGTGCATGTGGTGTATGAGGCGTGCGGGTTTGGGTTCGGGCTTTGCCGGGCGCTGGAAAAAGCGGGCGCGCGCTGCGTGGTCATCGCCCCGCGCAGGCTCGACGAACGGCGCAGCGGCGTGAAGACCGACGCGCGGGATGCCACGATGCTCTGCCAGCTCCTGTCGCGCTATCTCGAGGGCAACGTGCGCGAGCTCGCCGTCGTCCGCGTGCCCGGCGAGGAGGAGGAAAAGGCGCGGCACTGGCCCCGGCAGCGCGACCAGCTCGTGCGCGCGCGCAAACGGCTCCAGGCCCAGGGCCGCGGGTTATTGGTCAGCCACGGGCTGGCCGCGCCGCCGAACTGGTGGAAGGCACAGACCTGGGCGCGGCTGATGAAGCTGTTACCCGGCTGGATCCACCCGCACCTGGAGACTTACCGCCCCGTCCTCCTGGCCCTCGACGAACAGATCGGCAGGCTCACCGCGCAGATCGAGGCCGACGCCCCCGCGGACATCCCCCGCGGCTTTGGCAGGCTCACCACCGTCGCCGCCACGCGCGAAGTGTGCGACTGGCACCGCTTCACGAATCGCCGGCAGGTGAGCAGTTACACCGGCCTCTGCCCCGGCGAGCACAGCAGCGGGGGCAGGCGGGCATTGGGCAGCGTGACCAAGCACGGCAACCCCCGGCTGCGCGCCGCACTCGTCGAACTCGGCTGGCGCCTGGTCCGCTTCCAGCCCCAGTATGCCCCGGTCAGGAAACGGCTGCACCTATTGGCCAAGGGCGCCAAAGCCACCGGGGCGGCGAGAAAGAAAGCCATCGTCGCCGTCGCCCGGCACCTCGCCGTGGACCTCTGGCGGCTCCACACCGGACGCGCCACCGCCGCCCAGCTCGGCCTCGTCGTCACCGGCGCGGAAAGTCCCGCCGCCCCGCCTGCCGCCACGGTTCCCCCGGCCGCGCGAACGCCCTCGTGTCGCGGTTCGGGGGGACATCTCCCGCCACCGGCCCGCACTGCCCAGTGAACAGTCATTAGTCACCAGCCAGCAGTCACCTGCCGCCACTCGCCGAATCTGAAATCCTAAATCCCAAATCTCAAACCCCTTCACCCTTTGGAACGCGGCGCGAGTCCGCAGCCTAACCTGGGTCCCCAGTGGCCCGTCGCAATAGATTGGACCGCGCCCCGTTCCGCTTCACCGACCGAATCAGTCACCATGTGCCGGCCCGCTCCGAAAGGACACCCACGAGGGCCATGCACGGATAAGAGTATGGAAGCTGAAGAGCCAAACCAGCCCAATCCTCCGAAGCGGAAGCGTTCCCAAGGACTCCACCAACCCTCCACCCGAAAATCACCCATGTAAAACTTTCCGAGTCAAATCCACACTCACCCGTTGACAGTTCCCATAAGAGTTAGGCGTTGCTCGCGCATCCTGTGAATGAGAAACCGGATATATGCCCAAAGTGTGGAGAACCGCGCGCATGCGAGATTTGGGGAACATGTCCATGTGGCTACCAATTCCCAACGAAACCCCTTCCACCTGTGCCGAAGCCAGTCCAACTGACAACCACCGCCAACACGCTCGCTGGCTATAACATCGTTAGTGAGCTTGGCATCGTCCGCGGCATCATCGTCCGCTCTCGCTCTGTATTCGGCAACTTTGGTGCGGCCATCCAATCACTTTTTGGCGGCAACATTTCTCTCTACACATCGCTTTGCGACAGGGCGCGTGCCGACGCATTTCAGCTACTACTCGACCATGCTGCCGAGCGGGGAGCCAACGCGATTATCGCCGTGCGCTTCGATGCGACCGAGGTATCGCCCGGTATTACCGAGGTGCTCTGTTACGGAACTGCTGTGATTGTGCAGCCGGAAACTCCATGACAACACCCGCAACGCCTACCCAAGCGCTGCAGCGCCGCAGCTCCGGCGTTCAGTTACCGAAGCGCGGCTCTGCCTTCGACCGACTCAGTCACGGGCCGTGCGGCCCACCACCAAGCCCCGGCACAGCCCGCGCCTTCACCTCACGCCGCCGTGCTCACACGCGCGCCTTCCGGGCTGCGGTCGCTGAGCTTTGAGCCGTTAGGCGATTCTGCGCGTGTCCTGTGAATGAATGCCACGAAGACCACTCTGGCGATTGCTCTCGCCCTTCTGCTACCCAGCGTCGTCTTCGTCACCTACACCGACCTCAACATCAACGAACGCCTCTTCGTCGAGCGTCTCGGCTGCGGTTGTCAGCCGTTCTTCAACACCAACCACCTTTCGCTGCTCATCTCCGGCGGCACTCTCCTCATTTCCGCGTTACTTTGGTGGCCTGCTTCACGCAGCTTTCCCCAACGGTGGCGCACAGGTTCTCGCATCGTTTCCAGCATTGCCTCGCTCTGGTTTCTGCGCTTCTTCATGATGCACAACGCATGGCTCTGATTCCGGGGCGGCATCGACGTCACGGCTCGGTTTTCCTCCGATTTCATTGATCCACTTCGGATGCTGCCACCGGATCCGGCACAGGAGAGACGGGATTTCGCAGCATTCGCGTGGCTCTTCTTTTTTTAGCAGCCGTCTTTGTCGGAGTAATGCTCTGGTGTTTCTGGGACTCTTTTTTCCGATAACGAGGAAGGCCGAACACGGCGCCGCGGCGACTCGGAGCCGGGGAAGCGGGAGTGGATCTGCCGGATGGCCCACTGCGCGTGCTCGGCGATGAGCGGGTCGGGGTCGGCGGCTGCGGCTTTCAGGGCTGGCAGATCGTCGCTGGTGCCCACGTTGCCGAGGGCGACGCAGACGTTGCGGAGGAAGCGCGGGCGCTTGATGCGCTTGATGGGGGAGCCGCGGAAGAGCTTGCGGAAGGCGTCGTCGTCGAGCGCGAGGAAGTCGCGCAGTGGCATCGTGACGAACTCGCGGGCGGCGAAGCGGGACTCGCGGGATTCCTGCGCGAAGCGGTTCCACGGGCAGGCGTCGAGGCAGTCGTCGCAGCCGTAGATGCGGTCGCCGAGAAGCGGGCGGAGCGGCTCGGGGATGGGGCCTTTGTTCTCGATGGTGAGGTAGGAGATGCAGAGCCGGGCATCGACTTCGCGCGGCGCGGTGATGGCGCCGGTGGGGCAGGCGGCGATGCAGCGGGTGCATTTGCCGCAGTGGTCGCGCATGGGCTCGTCGGGCGGGAGATCGAGCGTGGTGAGGATGCTGGCGAGGAAGAGCCACGTGCCGAGCTTCGGGTGGATGAGCATGGTGCTCTTGCCCTGCCAGCCGAGGCCGCTCAGGGCGGCGAAGTCGCGCTCGAGGACGGGGCCGGTGTCCACGTATTGGCGCTGCCGGCCGCCGTGCTGCTGGAGCCACGCGTCGAGCTGCCAGAGGCGGGGCTCGATGATGTCGTGGTAGTCGTCGCCCCAGGCGTAGCGTGCGATCGCGCCGATGGCTCGGGTCGAAGGTCGAAGGTCGAAGGTCGAAGGCAGAATGCCTGCGGCGGCAGAGCCGCCGGACTCTTTGCCTTCGGCCTTCGACGCTCGACCTTCGACCCAATAGTTCATCCCGAGCACGATGACGCTGCGCACGCCGGGGAGGACGAGGTCCGGGTCGGTGCGGCGGTCGGCGTTGCGTTCGAGCCATGCCATGTCGCCGTGCATTTTTCCGCCGAGCCAGTTGCGGAAGGCGTCCGCGTGCGGCGGTTCCTGCGCGGCGGCGATTCGGCAGATTTGAAAGCCGAGCCTCGCGGCTTCGCCGAGCAGTGCGGCCTTGAGTTCCGCGGGAGTCATGGTCGTTCAGCGCGGCGTGGGCGCGGGGCGGCGAAAGACGCGATGCGCCTCGTCCACGATGCGTCCGGCGACCTCGCCGTGGCTGAGGCGCGTGCCGTCCACACGGAAGTGCGCGGTGCTGTCGTAGAGCGGCTGGCGAACGGCCATGAGGTCATGCACTCGCCTGCGCGGGTCCTCGACCTGGAGGAGCGGGCGCTTCGAGTTGCCGGAGACGCGGCGGAAGATCTCATCCGGCTCCGCGGTGAGGAGCACGACGTAGCCGAGGGAGCGGAGGAGCGGGATGTTGCGCGGCACGGTGACGATGCCGCCGCCGGTGGCGAAGACGTGGTGCCGCTTTCCGCGCAGCGACTCGAGCGCCGCCGTCTCGCAGTCGCGGAAGTGCGACTCGCCGTGCTTTTCAAAGATCTCGCTGATGCGCATGTGCTCGCGCTGCTCGACGAGCTTGTCCGTGTCGAGGAAGCGGAAGCGCAGCCTGCGCGCGAGCATGCGGCCGACGGTGGATTTCCCGCTGCCCATGAAGCCGATGAGGACGATGTTCTCGGGCAGTTCCGCCGGGTTCATCGTTTCGGTTTCGCTCATGCGCCCACCATTCCGCGCATGCGCGCAGGTGACGAGGCGAAAGTTGCCTTTGAGTGTCGGGCGTGGGAGAGCCAGTGCTCAGTGCTCAGTGTTCAGTGCTCAGATTGATCTCTTCGTGAAATGGGAGGGCGTGTTTCCGGGAACTGAGCACTGAGCACTGAGGACTGAGGACTGAGGACTGAGGACTGAGCACGAGCACCAAAATGTCTTCCAAAGCCGCCAGCCTCCGCACTATCACACGCCCTTCATTTACCAAAAACCCATGAGCAATCCCCAACTCGTCGACACCCCTGCCTCCGTCCCCGGCGGCACGCAATACCAGCAGCTCGCCTACGTGGATGCCTACGACGCCGTGCTGAACATCGACTACGCCTTTGTCGCCTACAAGGAGACCGACAGCAGCGGCGAGTGGCGCGTGCGCATCAAGTCCTCGCAGACGGCGGGCGCTGTGTTCGAGCCTGCGGCGATGAAGAGCAACGCGCGCTCGACTGGCGCGCAGGGCAAGGAGTGGTTCCAGTGGGGCTACAGCTTCGACCCGAGCCCCGGCGACCTCCGCTGCATCCAGTTCCGCGTGCATGTGAAAGACGGGCAGCCCTCGGAGATCGAGATGTTCGTCCAGCTCCGGAAGTTTGACGGCTCGAACGACGCGGCGAAGTCCGTGAAGTTCCCCTGGCCGGCAGCCTGAGCCGCAACTCGTGAGCCGGGGAGGGGGAGACTAAGCAGCCGCTCCCGGCTCGCTGCTTTCCTCGCTCTGCAGCCACCAGCGCTCCGTGGCCCGCGCGCGCCCGAACGACCGCTGGAAATAGACGCGCAGCACGCTGCCGTCCGTCGCGCGGAGGCGGAAGCAATGCTTTCGCAGGTAGCGCTCCCCGCTGCCGTGCTTGCAGTCGCCGTATTCACGCCACGACTCCAGCACTTCGGCCACCGTCCATTCGCGTTCGCGCCAGCGGAATTTCTCCGGCAATCCCGGCTCCCCGCGCGACATCGCCGAAGTGTCGAAGTCTCCCACGGGAACAATCGGCTCGCTGATGAACGTCGCTGCCATGCCGCAGCAAACGCGGAATCGCGCGCATGTCCAACGCGCGATCTCCCCGATCCGACTTTACGGGAAAAGCCCGCGCTGACGTTTGGCCTCCGCGACGCGCTTCACCCCGAGGCTGAGCGCCGAGAGGCGCATGCCGATTTTCCGCTGCTTCGCGAGATTGAACGTCTGCGCGAAGGCCATCTCGAGGATGCGGAAGAGTTTGTCCACCACCTCGGTCTCCGTCCAAAAGAAGCTCTGGAGATCCTGCACCCACTCGAAGTAGCTCACGACCACGCCGCCTGCGTTGCAGAGGATGTCCGGGATGACGAAAATCTCCGGGCGTTTCGCGATGATGGCATCGGCTGCGGGAGTCGTCGGGCCGTTCGCGGCTTCGGCGAGGATGCGGCATTGGATCTTCGCGGCGTTCTTCTCCGTGATCTGCCGCTCGAGCGCGGCGGGAACGAGCACGTCGCACGGGAGGAGTAGGAGGTCGTCGTTCGAAATGCGCTCGGCTTCCGTGAAGTCTACGAGCCGGTTCCGCGCGGCGAGGTGCGCGTCGAGTTTGACGAGGTCGATGCCGTCCTTGTTGTGGAGGCCGCCGTCCGCATCGCTCACGCCGAGGATTTTCACGCCGTGCTTTGCGAGCGACTGCGCGGCGACGGAGCCCACGTTGCCGTAGCCCTGAACGACGGCGGTCGAGCCGCGCGTCTCCATGCCGAGCGAATCCATCGCGCGGCCGATGAGGTAGCCCACGCCGCGGCCCGTCGCCTCGCGGCGGCCGAGCGAGCCGCCGAGATTCACGGGCTTTCCAGTCACCACACCGGGAATCGTGCAGCCGTGGTGCACGGAATACGTGTCCATCATCCACGCCATCGTCTGCTCGTTCGTGCCCATGTCCGGCGCCGGGATGTCCACCTGCGGCCCGATGAAGGAGATGATCTCCTGCGTGAAGCGCCGTGTGAGCCGCTCGATTTCCGTCGGCGAAAGTTTCCGCGGATTGCAGGCGACGCCGCCCTTCGCGCCGCCGTATGGCAGGCCGGTGAGCGCGCACTTCCAGCTCATCCACATCGCGAGCGCGGCGACTTCGCCGAGCGTCACGTCGGGGTGGTAGCGCATGCCGCCCTTCGTCGGGCCGAGTGAAAGATGGTGCTGCACTCGGTAGCCGGAGAAGACGTGCGTGCTGCCATCGTCGAGATGCACGGGCACTGCGACGGTGATGGAGCGCTTCGGATACTTCAGCCGCTCGCGGTCGGTATCCGGGATTTCGAGGAAGTCCGCCACGAGGTCGAACTGCTCGCAGGCCATGTCGAAGGTGGGATGCCGGTAGATGTCCATGCCGCGAGCGTGCCGAAAGCGCGCGGCGAATCTAGGCGGGAAATCACCGGTGCCGGTATTTTTCTGACGCGGCGCGGCTGAGAGATTTCCTCATCGCCGGGCACAACAACTTTCCCCGTGCGCGATAATTCTCCCGAACCACACCCCAATGAACGCCCGCCCGATCTCCCTGCTTCTCATCGCCGTCACCGCACACCTCGCCACCGCGGCGGATGCGCCTCCCGCGGGCGGCGCAGACTTCCGGGTGCTGAAGGCGTCGGCCACGGACGCGGCCCCCTCGATGCAGTTTGAGAAGTGGCTGAAGCGCGAACTCGACACGCTCGTGGCGAAGCGCGGCGCGGCGTTTGAAAAGATGATCAAGAGCGAGGCGGCGTGCCGCGCGTGGCAGCGGGAGCGGCGGGAGTTTTTCATCGAGCGCATCGGCGGACTGCCGGAGCGCACGCCGCTGAATCCGCAAGTGGTCGGCAAGCTTGATGGGAAGGGATACCGCGTGGAAAAGATTCTCCTCGAGACGCGGCCGAATTTTCACCTCACGGCGAACCTCTACCTGCCCTCGACTCCGGCGCCGTGGCCCGCGGTGCTCGTGCCGTGCGGCCACAGCCACGACGGCAAGGCGGCCGGGCAGTATCAGCTCGCGTGCATGCTGCTCGCGAGAAACGGCATCGCGGCGATCTGCTACGACCCGATCGGGCAGGGGGAGCGCTACCAGATTCTCGATGCGGCGAAGGAGCATGCGGCATTCGAGGATGCGCCGCGCTACCAGCCGCCGCATCCGAATGTGCATCTCACCTGCACGACGGAGCACACGATGACCGGCCTCGGCAGCGAGCTGCTCGGCGCGAATGTCGCGCAATTCCGCATCTGGGACGGGATGCGCGTGATCGACTACCTGCAGACGCGCAAAGACATCATCGCGGACAAAATCGGCTGCACCGGCAACAGCGGCGGCGGCACGGAGACGGCGTATCTCATGGCGCTCGACGACCGCATCATCGCCGCCGCACCGGGCTGCTTTCTGACGACCTACCAGAAGCTCATCGAGACGAAGGGGCCGCAGGACGGCGAGCAGAACATCTTCGGCCAGGTGGCCGCGGGCTTTGACGAGGCCGACTACTGCATCCTGCGCGCGCCGAAGCCGACGCTCATCTGCGCGGGTGTGCGCGACGCCACGTTCGACTTCGGCGGCACGTGGGACCTCTTCCGCGATGTGAAGCGCTTCTATTCGCGCCTCGGCTTCGCGGACGCGGCCGACATCGCCGCGCCGGATGCGCCGCACGGCTTCACGCTGCAGCTCCGCGAGGCGGTCACGCGCTTCATGGCGGATGCGCCGCACGGCTTCACGCTGCAGCTCCGCGAGGCGGTCACGCGCTTCATGGCGCGGCATCTCCTTGGAAAGGACATCCTCGTCCGCGAGGTCGGAAGCCTGCCGGACAGCTTCACCGACGACGAACTGCGCGCACTCAGCACGCCGGACTGGACCGCCGCGCAGCTCCAGTGTTCGCCCAGGGGCCAGGTGCTGCTCATGCCGGGGGAGCGCAGCGTCTTTCAAATCAACGCCGACACCGCCGCAGGGCTCCGCGCGAAGCGTGAGCCGGTGTGGAAGGGGATGTCGGATTCAGACAAGCAGCGTGTCGTTCGTGCGACTATCGGAGCCCAGTTTGACGGCGGCGTGCGCCCCGAAGTGCGCAGCGTGGGCTCCGTCGAGCGCGATGGATACACGATTCAGAAGCTCGTGCTGAAGACAGAGCCGGGGATTGAAATTCCTGCCCTCGCCTTTGTGCCGAAAGCCGGTGCGGCCGTGCGGAAGGCGACGCTCTATCTCCACGGCGAAAGCATGGCGGCGGATGCGGGCGTGGGCGGTCCCATCGAGGCGCTGGTGAAGCAGGGCCAGACAGTGCTCGCGGCGGAGCTTCGTGGCATCGGTGAGACGGAAGCGGTGCCGCGTGCCGGCCGCACGGCTTACGGTGCGGGACGCTTCGGCCCCGACCTGCCCGACGTGATGACCGCCTACCTCATGGGCAGAACCCACGTTGGCATGCGCTGCGACGATGCGCTTCGCTGGCTGCGCCATCTGCAGGGCGGCTCCCTCACCGGCGGTGAGCCCACAGCGATCGATCTCGTGGCCGTTGGCGAGGCAGCGATTCCGGCGCTGCACGCGGCAGTATTGGAGCGCGATGTGTTCTCGCGGGTCACGCTGCGAAGGATGATTCCGTCGTGGGAAAGCATCGTCACTGCGGGCGAGTCGTTCGACCAGGCCGTGAATGTCGTGCATGGCGCACTGAGGCATTACGACCTTCCTGACCTTGTCGCGCAGCTTCGCGGCAAGGTCACTGTGGCCGACCCTGCGGATGTCAGGGGCAGGCAGGCGAAACCTTGACGTCACGCACGGTCACACGCGCCGCGTCCGGTGGCGGACGCAGCTCGGAACGAGTGATTATTTCTTCGCGATGAGCGCGACGTTCATCGAGGCGGGCAGGCTGTGCTGCGTCGGCGCGGAGAAGCCGGACTGAGCGAGCATGTCTGCGTATTCGGCGAAGGTGAACGCGTCGCCCTCAGGCGTGGTGGCGAGCATGATGAGGCTGAACACGGCGACGCCGGGCGGCGTGACGCGGTCGGGATTCGGCACAAACTCCACGATGGCGAGCGTGCCGCCGGGCTTGAGCGCGGCGTGCGCGCGCTTGAGGAAGCGGACGCAGTCGGCGGTGCTGAAGTGGTGGAGGAAATTCGGGACGAGAATGACGTCGTAGCTGCTGCCGAGGTCCGCATCGAAGGCGCTGCCAGCGATGGTGCTGAAGCGGTCCGCGGCGCCCGCGGCGCGCGCATTCTCCCGGGCGACTTCGAGC
>JBGAPU010000155.1:0-9958 GCA_044221035.1 Chthoniobacteraceae bacterium
AATGCACGAGGTGCTCCTGCTCGGGCTTCACGCGCAGCGCGACGGCGCGGCTGCCATCCGGCGAAACGAGCTCGGGGTCGCGAGACGCGTCGTCCTTCGTGCCGTCGCGCGTGAGCTGCGTCTCCTCGCCGGAGTCGCGGTGCTTGAGCCACACGTTGAAGTCGCGGACGAAGACGCGCGGGCCCGGGGCCGGCTTCTGCACCCCGGATCTGCGGGCTCGCTCCTCCGCACCCTTGTCGTAGCTGACCGGTTTGGCGGTGCTGCGCCCGCCGCCAATCACCGCCTCGCATCCACCCTCGCGCGCCTCGAAGACGGCGAGCGGCTCGCCCTTCGGCGTCTCCACGAGCCAGACATGCCCGGCAAACGTATGCTGCTCGAAGCGTTCACCGGGCTTCAGCGTCGCGTATCTCTTCCGGTGGCCCGTTGTGTCCAGCCACCAGCACACGGCGTCCCCTGCCGTTTCATTCACAAACACAATGGACGTCTCCCTGCCACCCGCACCGCTGGCCCGCTGGGCGAGCAGGGCGATCGCGGGCTTCATCTCCATTTCCGCCGGGCTGGCGCCGGGCGTGCGCGTGCCTTTCACGCAGTCCACGAAGATGTTCTCGAATTTCCCCTGCGCCACTTGCACGCGATACCAGAACGAGTCGCCATCCGGCAGCCAGTGCGGCTCGACCTGCGCGCGATACACTTTCCCCTCGGTGCGCTTCGCGAGTGAATCGGCGCGCTCGTAGTCGGCCTTTGTGCCCTGGGCGAATGCGGAGCCGGTGAGGAAAAGCGCGAGCGCGAGTGCGGGGCGGAACTTCATGGAAACAGGAGCGGCTCAGACGCCCGCGCGTTCGAGCAGGCTCGCGAGCACCTTCGTTGCCTCGAAGGTTTCGGCGGCGATCTCGAACGCCGCGCGGCAGTGCACCTTGTAGTCGGCGTTGATGGCGCGGACGTGCTCCGTGATTTCCTCGACGGCTCGGAAGGCGAGCAGCCCCTTGTCGCCGCCGTAGAGCTTCGTGAAGCCCGTCTCCTGTGTGATCGCGGGCCGGCCGCTCGCGAGGTAGCACGCGGTGCGGTCGCTGAACCAGCCGGTGCGCAGCCGCACATATTGATCCTTCGCCACGGTGAACTCGCCCTTCGAGCGCTGGATGTAGCGCACGTATTTGTCCCAGTGGATGCTGATGTCGTCGGGCGACACGAACTGCCACTGGTTCTTCTGCATCAGCGCGCGCGTCTTCTCATCCCGAATGGTCGTCGCCATCTCGAAGGTTTCCTTCGACCGCTTCGGGCTCTCGACGAATTTCAGAAACTCCAGCGACTTGCTCCACAGCAGCTTCTTGCCACGCCACTTGATGTCCTTGCGGCCGCTCGTGTTCCAGTTCGCAATGGTCGTGAAGGTAGCCTTCGCCGGCGGTGCAGTGCGCGCCTTCCAGAAATCCGTCACGACCGGCTGGCGCGTCGGCAGCCAGCGGAAGCGGTGCAGCGGCACGGGGAAATCCTTCGTGCCGATGAGTTCGCCGAAGGTGAACAGCGCGCGGTGCCGCTTCAAATACGCGCGCGTCTTTTTCTCCCCGAGGTCCACGCGGATCTGCTCCACGCCGGGGTCGCTCTCGACATAGAGGATGTTCTGCGAGACGAGCAGGTCGTCGTTGAATTCCTGCGCGCCGCAGACGTTCAGGATCGCGTCGGCGCTGCGGTAGAGACTGCGGACTTTTTTCAGCGGCAGGCCCGCGGTCGGGTTGCCTTTCAAAAACCGCGCACAGTAGCTCCAGCGTCCCTCGAAGCCGAACTGCCGCGCGAGCCGGTCGAGCACCTCGGCGGCGTAGCGGTAGTTCTCGTTCTCCTCGTAGGTCACGGGATTGTAGGGATACCGCGCGGAGTCCTCGATGTAATAGACCTCGTGCCCGAGCCGCTGGAGGCCGACGATGTAGTGGATGTGCTGCCAGACGACGCCCGCAATCGGACAGCCGCCCATGAAGCCCATGACGATGATGCGCTTTTTCTTCATCAAGTGAGTCACGCGGGGACGCGCTTCGCAAACCGCGCGGGATTGCCCGCGACGATGGTGCCGGGCGGCACGTCCTTCGTGACGACCGCGCCTGCAGCGACCACCGAGTTGTCGCCGATGGTCACGCCCTTGAGCACGATCGCGTTCATGCCGATCCACACGTTGTTGCCGATCTTCACCGGCTTTGAGCGCACCGCCTCGATCGGGCGCGCGGGTTTGTTTTCAAAATAGGGAGCCAGCGCCTCGGCATCGATCATCCGCTGCGCCGCGCCGACGGGATGGAAGTCGCTGTCCGCGATGCCCACGCCCCACGAGATGAGGCAGTGCGAGCCGATTTCCACGCGCGTGTCCGACGTGATCAGCGCGCCGACGAGCAGCGTGAAATCGCCGATGATCACATGCGCGTCCGCGGCCACGGCGAACTGACACGCGGCATACACGCTCACGTGCTTCCCGAATTCCACCGCCGGCTGCCGCTTGCCCTTGAAGTGCAGAAAGCACTGCGCGCTCTCGCAGTAAAAGCCCTCGCCCCAGGTGACATTGTCCGGAATACGCCGCGGCGACCAGTCGTGCTCGATGGTGCGGTCAGGGCGGACATTGCTCATGCGGCGGACGCATAGCGGGATCGCGCGGCGGAGGGAACACCGATGTTTGGGAACCCGCGCCGTCACACGTCTGTTACGGCATTCCACTGGCCAGCGAGAAAACCTCTGCTAACTTCACGCGCCTTTTCACAAGCGAATGCAGAAGACCGACATCCCGAGGAAGACGATCTACCGCCTCTCCATCTACAACCGCGCCCTCCAGCGCCTCCGGGAAAATGGCGTCGCCACCGTGAGTTCCGACGCGCTCGCGACCGCCGCCGGGGTGAAGCCCACGCAGCTCCGCAAGGATCTCACGTATTTCGGCCAGTGGGGCACGCGCGGCCTCGGCTACAATGTGGAGGCGCTCATCACCGCGATCACCGGCGTCCTCGGCATGGCGAAACTGCAGCCCGTGATTCTCGTCGGCGCCGGACAACTCGGCACTGCGTTACTCCGCTACGGCGGCTTTGCGCGCGAGGGCTTCGAGGTCGTCGCGGCGTTCGACGCCGACGTGGACCGCAAGCGCCCGCGCGACATCAAGATTCCTATCCTGCCAATGGAAGGGCTGAGCGATTTTGTCCGCGAGAAGCGCGTGAAGCTCGCCATCCTCACAGTGCCGGGATGTGTCGCGCAGGAGGTCGCCAACAACCTCATCGCGTGCGGCATCCAGGCGATTCTGAACTTCGCGCCCGCCGTCCTGCACGTGCCGGAGCGCATCGCGGTGAACAACGTGGACCTCGCCATCCAGCTCGAAAACCTGAGCTACTTCGTGAAATGAGCCGCGGCAGTGGCGGCCTCGCGGAGCTGCACGCACCGGCCTTCGACCTCGCGCTCTCGCTGGGCTGCGGCCAGATTTTCCACTGGCGGCGCGACGGCGCGGGCTGGCTCGGGACCATCGGCGACCGGCCCTGCCACGCGGAGCAGCGCGGCGACCGGCTGTTCGTCACGCGCGGCATGGAGGACGAGGCGCGGCGTTACTTCGCGCTCGATCACGCGCTTGATGAAATCCACGCGACCTTCCCGAAGGATCCGGCGATGGCGGCGGCGCTCGGCGCGTGCAGCGGGATGCGCATAGCGAGGCAGCCCGCGTGGGAATGCACCGCGACATTCATCACCAGCGCGCAGAAATCGGTCGTCCACATCGCGCAGATTTCGCACGTGCTGCGGCAGCGCTACGGGAAGCCGCTGCGGCACGGGGAGACGACGCTCTTCGCCTATCCCGAACCCGCGGCGATCGCGGCGCTGGAGGAATCGGACCTCCGCGCCTGCTCGCTCGGCTACCGCGCGAAGAACCTCCGCAACGCCGCCCGCATGGTCGCCGGCGGGGAAGTGTCGCTCGAGCACATCGCCACATTGCCGGACGACGAGGCAGCCCTCGAACTCCAGCGTCTGCCGGGCGTCGGCCCGAAGGTCGCCGCCTGCGCGCTGCTGTTCGGCTTCGGCCGGCTCGCGGCCTTCCCCATCGACGTGTGGATCGAGCGCATCCTCCGCCACATCTACTTTGCCCGGAAGCGACGCGTCACGGCGCGGCGGCTGCGCGAATTCTCCGCGCGCTACTTCGGCCCCTACGGCGGCTACGCGCAGCAATACCTCTTTCACCACGCGCGGACCACGCTGCCGCGCGGCGAAAAATCCCGATGAAAATTGACGCCGCCCTCACCCCTGCCGACATCGCCCTGCTCCCCGCGCGCGACCTCAGCGCGACCACCTGCGTCGTGTTCGATGTGCTGCGCGCCACCTCGTCCATGATCACCGCGCTGGCGCATGGCGCGGCGGAAATCCTCCCCGTGAAAACCATCGACGAGGCGCGCGCGCTGAAACAGCGGATGCCCGACGCGCTGCTCGGCGGCGAGCGCCACGGCGAGCGCATCGAGGGCTTCGACCTCGGCAACAACCCCTTTGAATACACCGCGCTGGCGGGGAAGCGGATCATCAGCACGACGACGAACGGCACCATCGCGCTCCGTGCCTGCGAACGCGCCGGGCGAGTGCTTGTCGGCGCCCTGCTGAACATCGCCGCGCTCCGCGACGAACTCACCCGCACGCAACCCGCCGACGTCCTCCTCGTCTGCGCCGGCACGTTTGAAACGTTCGCGCTGGAGGACGCCATCGCAGCCGGGCTGCTCGCGGCGGAGTTCCCCGGTGCGGAGCTCACCGACGCCGCGGCGACCGTCGCCGCCACGGCGCGCAGCTTTCCCACTCCGCTCGCCGGACTGCTCCAGGCGCGCAACGGCCGCGCCCTCTCCGCGCGCGGCTGGGGCGACCAGATCGAGTGGTGCGCTCAAGTCTCGCGTTTTGGCGCGATTGGTGCGATGGATGGCGGGATTATCCGCAGCCTTTGAGCCCAGCCGAATCCAGCCCGACCGCCTTCCGCCGGTGGCTAGATGCGTTCGTCGCCCTGCCAGACCGCATCAAGCTGCCGCTTGCCGTGCTGCTGGCGCTCCTGCTGCACGCGGTGATTTTCCTCGCCGCATGGCTCTGGCCGCTCGTCGTCCAGCTCCTCACGCGCTACTCGCTGCTGCCGTCCTCCTGCTCGCGCGTTTACGTCGCGCCAAAGCCCACGCCCACCCCGAAGCCGAAGCCGCTCGAGGTCGTCCTCACCACTCCGGTCCCGACGCCGACGCCGGCTCCAAAATCCACGCCGCTTCCCGAGATGCTCTCCGAGCCGGACCAGCAGCTCTTGAAGGAACTCTTCGCGCAGCTCCCGGCCGAAAAGCAGCGCGAGTATGTGGACGTGGAGGGCCTCGCCCGGAAGAAGAACACCTCCGCCAAGGCCCTGCTGGAAAGCTGGCGCGACAGCGTCGCAGGCAGCCGCAAGCGCGGCACAGGCTCCGATCCGCTGCCGACGATCGACGGGCTGGAAAACATGCCCTTCACGCAGATGACGAACAAGGAGGTGAGCCTCGGCAAGCCGAACGATCCTCCCGACACCGCGCAGAGCACCCCGCAGTCGATCTTCAAGCCGAAGCCCGCGGACAGCACCGCGCAGGTGAACGGCGCCACACCGAAAACCGCCGACCCCGTCGCGCCGCGGCAGACGCAGGCCGCCACTCCTCCCCCGCCCACTCCCGCACCGCAGCCGATGCAGATGGCAAAGGCCACGCCTCCGCCGGGGCTCCGGCATGTGGACGAGGCCAACGCCGAACAGATCCCCATTTTTCTGAACCGCCGCTTCGATCCCGCGCCGCAGAAGAACCTCGCCGCACTGCGGCCCGATCCCACGCCGGAGCCGACGCCCCAGCCGACCGCAACACCCGCGCCGAAGCCCACTCCCGCCATCGCATCTCGCCCGTCGCCCACGCTTCCCACACCCGCCCCGCAGGACGCGCCGCCGAAGGCCGCCACGCAGCCGCAGTCCGTCATCGTCGCCGCAAAGCTCGACACGAGGACGAACCAGCCGCGCCCCATTCCGAACCCCGGCTATTCGCCGCAGATGCGCCGCACGAAGATCAACGGCGCGAACGCACCCGAGGGCGAGGACGGCGTGGACTCCGTGGCGACACCGCTCGGGCGCTACAAGAAGGCCGTCAGCTCCGCCGTCGGCTCGCGGTGGAATTTCTACATCCACAAGCAGATGAGCCTTCTCCAGACCGGCAAGATCACCGTCATCTTCTCCCTCGACTCGCGCGGAAAGGTGCGCGGCTTCCGCGTCGATGAAAACACTTCCAACTCCGCGCACGCGCGCCTCATCGAGCAGTGCGTGCGCGAGGCGGAGTTTGATCCGCCCCCACCCGAGGCGCTGCGCAACGGCGTCTTCGAATACCCGATGAGCTTCCATCTTCTCTGACCCCTCATGTTGAAATCCACCCTGCTCCTTTCACTCCTCATCACCGCGCTGCTCCCGGCGCACGCGCATGCTCAGAATCCCGGGGCCGCCGCAAAGCCGAAGACCGCGGCGAAATCCACCAAGGGCCGGGGCAGCAGGACGCAGCTCATCGCCGCCTACACCGTGAAGGCGAAAGCCGCGATGGCCGCGAAGTGGGCCGACGCGCTGAAACCCCGCATGGCCGACTTCGCCGTCGGCAGCGTCACCACCACGTTCAAGCTCGACGCCGAGGGCGCGGTCGCCGAGTTCACCGTGACCGCAAACACCTCCAACGAGGCATTTGCGAAATTCTGCGAGGAGTTTGTCCGCGCGACGAAATTTGAAAAGCCGCCCGCCGGCGCCCTCACCGAGGGCCAGCTTGAGATCCCCTTCACCTTCACCATCCTCTGACCACGCCAATGACCGCGCCCATCACCGCGACCCTCTTCCTCGCCGCCTCCTTCCACCAGATCTATGAGTTCTTCCGCGGCGGCGGATTCTTCATGATCCCGCTGCTGGCCTGCTCGGTCATCGCCGTCACGGTCACCATCGTCTGCGGACTCGGCCTGCGCCGCCACCTCGTCGTGCCCGACCCGCTGGAAAAGGAAATCGAGCGCCTCGCGCCGAACGACACCCCCGACGCCGTCATCCGCCTATCGCGCTACGTGCGCAACGACGAGTCCACCCTCGCCCGCATCGCGCAGGTCGGCCTCTCAAACCTCCACCAGCCGAAGGACGAGAACCAGAACGCCGTCCAGACCGTCGCGCGCCATGAAGTCGGCCAGCTTGAGCACGGCCTGCACGTCCTCGAGATCATCATCGGCATCGCCCCGCTCCTCGGCCTCCTCGGCGCCGTCTCCGGCCTCGTGCAGGTCTTCGGCGCGTTCGGCGGCAGCGCCGCGCAGAGCGACCCGCACGTCATCGCCCGCGGCATCTCCGAGGCGCTCAGCACCACCGTCGTCGGCATCGGCATCGCCATCCCCACGCTCATCGCCCACGGCCTCCTCTCGAAGAAAGTCGAGAAGCTCGCCTCCGACATGGAGCTCCTCATCTCCGGCCTCCTCACGAAGTGCTACAACCAGAAGGACCGCCGCGGCTCCTTCGAATTCCCCACGGAGGTGCAGGCGTGAACTTCCTCCCCCGCCGCAAGAAGAAGCCCGAGGTCATCATCGTCTCGCTCATCGACATCTTCGCCATCCTCCTCATCTTCGTCATCGTCACGACCACGTTCAAAAGCGAGACGCCCGCGGTCACCATCAAGCTCCCCGAGTCGAAATCCGCCGTCGTCGCCGAGCGCGGCGACGAGGCCCTGCGCATCTCCATCTCGCAGAAAAAGGAAATCTTCCTCGGCGCCAAGCGCATCGAGCTCGCCGAACTCCGCGGCGAACTCGACAAACTCCTCGCCCTCCCGAACCCGCCCAGGCTCGCCCTCGCCGCCGACGAAAGCTCCCCCGTCGGCACCCTCATCGCCGTCCTCGACATCCTGAAGAAAGCCGGCGTCAAAGGCGACCTCGCCGCCTTCACCGAGCGCGCCGCGCAGTAGGGGCGACACCTCCTCCCAGTTAAAAAAAGGCATCGGAAATATGGCGCGGCGGGCTAGGGTCACCTTGAGACTCCGATGTTCCCCCGACGATCCCAGCACTGGCTCGCCACCATCGCGGTTGCGGTGCTCGCGACCGGCCCGCTGCGCGGCGCAGACGATGCCGTGGATTGGGACAGCCAGGAGGATGCGGCGGCAAAGCGGATGTTCGAAGGCCCGGACGCCCGCGGAGAACGGGACTACCGAGCGTTGATTGCCCGAAAGGGCCGCGCGCTCGGAGCGGAGCATGATTCCACCCTCGACAGCAGAAGCCGCCTCGCCGAAATGCTCCTCACGCTGGGCGAGCACGAGGATGCGCGACGGGAATACCGCGCGGTGCTCGCCATCCGCCGACGCACGCTCGGGGAGGGCCACGAGGTTACCCTGCAGACGTGGCGCGCACTCCTGACCTCGGCGTCTCTCGCAGGCAGATACACTGAATTGGAACACGAATACCGCTCGATGATGGCTGCCTGCCATCGCCTGTTCGGCCCATCCGATGAGCGCACCCAGTTGAGCCGCAGAATCCCCACGGACGCACTCCAGCACCTTTCGGGATCCTCCAGGAGTGAGGATTTCCTGCGGAATCTCGTCAGCATCCAACAGCGCGCATTGGGCGCCGCCCACGAGGAAACGTTGGCGACACGGCTGCGACTCGCGGAAACCTTGTCCGCCCACGGCCAGTGGGCCAAAGCCGAAAGGGAATACCGTTCGCTGATCGCGTCTCGGGATCGCGCGCTTGGAGAACTCAATGCCGGAACCCTCCGCATCCGAAGCGAACGTGTGGACACGCTGAGCTTCGAGAACAAGCGGGCCGCAGCACTGCGGGAAATCAACCTCTGGCTCGCCATAGTGAAGCGCTCGAAGGGCGTGGAGGACGCTGACGTGCTTTCCACTTTCGTCTCCCTGGCTGAGCACCTCCAGCGCCATGACCGCCTGGAGGATGCCGTGGACCTCGCGCGCCGCACGGAAGCCAGCCTAGCCAAGCTGCTCCCCCAGGGCGACGCGACATCCGAACATGCGGTGTCGGTTCGCCGGGACATCGAGCATGAACTATACGCCCGATGCGCGGGGCAATGGGACAAGCAGGAGGCTCTCGCTGCAGGACTGCTGCGTCAGCACCAGCCTGCCGAGGCGGAGGCTGAATACCACAAGCTGATCGTCATGAAAACGCGCCTCCTGGGCTCCGAGCACACCGATGTGCTGGACACCCGGGAACAGCTTGTTCAGGCGCTGCTCGAGCAGGACAAACTTGGCGAAGCCGATAGGGAGCAGCGGGCCGTGCTCGTCGTGAAAAGGCGCCTCCGCGGCGAGGGTCGCAGGGAGGTGCTCGATGGTCTCACCACATGCGCCGGCATCCTGATGCGCCAGGGGCGCTTTGCCGACGCCGCAGCGGAATATCGCGCCCTCGTCCCTGCCTACGAGCGCCTCGTCGGACCCCTCCATGAGGACACGGTGATGACCCGGCACCGATTGGCCATGGCGCTGATGGGCGATTCAAAATTTGCCGGCGCGGAGGCCGAACTTCGCGGGATCCTCCAAGTTCGCGAAACCGTGTTCGGCTCCGAGCACCGGGATGTCCTCCGATTCAGCAAGGACCTCGCCGCGAATCTCGAAGCCCAAGGACGGTTCAAGGAGGCACTGGAATATGCACGGCACGCGGAGGATGGATTCGCCAAGGAACACGGCGCGGCCCACCCATCCTCCACGGAATCGATGGCGCTCCGGGAGCGGATTGAGTCGAGGATGAAAGGCAGCCCCGGCCGCTGATTCGTCCAAGTCTCACCTCGCCGCCTTCATCCCGCCCCGTCACTCCCGCAGGCCCGGGATGCGCGCGTAGCCCACGAAGGTCGGGCCGGGCGTGCCGTCGGCGGGCGGGCGCGGCATCGTGAAATCGAACACGCTCACCCCGTTTCTCCGCTGCCCGCGGTAGCTCCGGCCGTCGCTCGAGCCCACCATGATGCGCGCGCCCGTGGACTTCTCCGTGCCGAGAT
>JBGAPU010000026.1:0-59044 GCA_044221035.1 Chthoniobacteraceae bacterium
CGAGCCGATGCTCTGGAGGATTTGGCGGAGGCGGTGGAAAGTCATGCGCGCTGCGTTGCAGCTTCCACGCCAGCACGCCGCGGGGCAAGCGCGGGAGATTTGGCTGGTTTGCCGAGTGGCGTCCGACTTAGCACAGCGCGCGATGCCGAACGACACCCCGCTGATGATGCTCTCGACGATCCCTGCGACGCACGCACGGCGCTCGGGCTACGGGCTGCTCGCGGAGTATGTGCAGGGGGCGAAGTTCATCCACGCGCCGCGCCGCGACCCGAAGGGCGGGCTGCGGCTCTTCCTCGCGCGGGTCGCGCGGAAGTTTGCGTTCTCGCGCTGGTATCTCGGCGGGAGCGCGTCGGTGGAATGGCAGGCGCGGCGCGAGCTGCGCGCGGGGTTTTCCGGCGTGCTGCATTATTTGTGGGGCGACCAGGATATTGGGTTCCTCGACCTGCTG
This sequence comes from Chthoniobacteraceae bacterium, assembly GCA_044221035.1. Classification (GTDB taxonomy): domain Bacteria; phylum Verrucomicrobiota; class Verrucomicrobiia; order Chthoniobacterales; family Chthoniobacteraceae; genus SXWH01. The sequence goes on from JBGAPU010000026.1 coordinate 449, forward strand.
CTGAATGCGAAGCGGCACCGGCTCTGCGGGACGTTTCACAATTGTCCCGGCGACATCGGCGGGGTGATCCGCTTCCCGACGCGGCTGCGGAAGTTTGCGGCGATCGTGCTGATGAGCGAGTGCCAGCGGCAGTTCTTCCGCGACGCGGGAGTGCCGGATGAGCGCATCCATGTGGTGCTGCACGGCGTGGACACGGAGCATTTCACGCCGGGAAACGCGCCGAAGGACGGACCGCTGACGGTGGTGTCGGCAGGCGGCTACCGGAGGAATTTCCCGCTGCTGCGGAAGGTGTGCGAGCGCCTCGCGGGGGAAGGAGGGATTCGCTTTGAGGTCATCGCTCCGGCGGAATTCCGGAAGCTGTTCGAGGGGCTGGCGAACGTGCGCTTTTCCACGGGGCTGAATGACGAGGAGCTGCTCGCCAAATACCAGTCGGCGTCGTGTCTCCTGCACACTGCGGAGCAGGCGACGGCGAACAACGTGCTCGTGGAGGCGCTGGCGTGCGCGCTGCCCGTGGTGGCCGAGCGGGTCGGGGGCATTCCCGAATATGTGACTCCCGAATGCGCGCTGCTCAGCGAACCGCTCGACGATGCATCGCTGGCAGAGGGGCTGAGGCAGCTCGCACTTTCACCCGCACGGCGGCAGGCGATGGGCATCGCGGCCCGCGCGCGCGCGGAGGAACTGGGCTGGCCGAAGGTCGCGGCGCGGATGCACGGGCTTTACCGCTCACTCTGAGGTCGGGCGCAAAACGTGATTGCAGTCGCATGGCGATGCCTGCATCGTGCCCGCAGCGAGAAGGGTTTGACCGGAGCCCAGCCGGCAAAGCCAGCGACTCAAACAACACCCCACCGAAATGCCGTCAGATTACAAACAAGGCACGAGACCGATGACCGTGTCCACGCCGCTCGGCCCGGACAAGCTGCTGCTGGCGGGCTTCGAGGGTGTGGAGGAGATGAGCAGGCTGTTCAGCTTCCGCCTCGAGCTGCTCGCGGAGAACAGCACGATCAGGGACATCAAGTTCGACTCGCTGCTCGGCAACGAGATGACGGTGATGATGAAGATGCACGACGGGAAGGAGCGGTATTTCAGCGGGATCTGCCGCCGCATCGAGCAGGGGAACCAGGACTCCACGTTCACCGTTTACCGCGCCGAGATCGTGCCGCAGGCGTGGCTCGCCTCGCGCATCACGCAGAGCAGGATTTTCCAGCGGCTCAGCGTCCCGGACATCCTCAAGAAGGTGCTCAAGGGGCTGAAGGTGAAATGGCAGATCCAAGGGCAATACGAGAAGCGGGAGTATTGCGTCCAATACCGCGAGACGGACTTCAATTTCGCCAGCCGCCTGATGGAGGAGGAGGGCATCTTCTACTTCTTCAAGCACTCGGAGAGCGGGCACGAGATGATCGTCGCCGACGAACCGGCGGCGCATGCGGATGTGCCGGGCACGAAGAACGTGCAGTGGGACGTGGACGAGGGGAAGCGGCGCGAGATGCACAACATCCACGAGTGGGTGAAGAGCCAGGAGATCCGGTCGGGGAAATTCGCGCTGTGGGACCACTCGTTCCAGCAGCCGGACAACAACTACGAGTCCAAGCAGCCGGCGCAGGAGAGCGTGGCGGTCGGAAAGGTGACGCACAAACTCAAGTATGGGGCCAACGAGAATCTGGAGCTTTACGACTATCCCGGCGAGTTCGCGCAGCGCTTCGACGGGATAGATTCGGGCGGCGGCGAACAGGGCGGGGAACTCGCGAAGATCCCGCAGGACGGGCCGCGCACCGTGAAGCTGCGGATGCAGACCGAAACCGTGGCCGGCCTCGCCATTGCGGGCAGCTCGAACTGCCCGCAGTTCACCGCCGGACACAAGTTCACCCTCGAGCGGCATTTCGACGCCGAGGGCTCCTACGTCCTCACTGAAGTCCGGCACATGGCCCGCGATGGCAATGCCTACCGGAGCGGCGACAACGAGGAATTCGTCTATTCCAATACCTTCACCTGCATCCCCGAGGCACTCCCCTTCCGCCCGCAGCGCATCACGCCAAAGCCATGCGTGATGGGCGCGCAGACCGCGGTGGTGGTCGGTCCACAGGGCGAGGAGATTTTCACCGACAAATACGGGCGCGTGAAGGTGCAGTTTTTCTGGGACCGCGAGGGGAAGAACGACGCAAACAGCTCCTGCTGGCTGCGCGTGGGCACGCCGTGGGCCGGCAAGCAGTGGGGCATCATCCACATCCCGCGCATCGGGCAGGAGGTGATCGTGGATTTCATGGAGGGCGACCCGGATGCGCCCATCATCATCGGCAGCGTTTACAACGCGAACATGATGCCGCCCTACACCCTGCCGGCGAACAAAACGCAGAGCGGTGTGATTTCCCGCTCAAGCTCGGGCGGCGCGTCGGCAAACTTCAACCAGATCCGCTTCGAGGACAAAAAAGGCTCCGAGCAGGTGCTCATCCACGCGGAGAAGAACCAGGACATCGAGGTCGAGAACGACGAGACGCACTGGGTCGGGCATGATCGCAGAAAAACGATCGACCACGACGAGACGACCCATGTGAAGCACGACCGCACGGAGACGGTGGACAACAATGAGACCATCACCATCGGCGGCAACCGGACGGAGACGGTGGCGAAGGATGAGGCGATCACCGTGGCCAAGAACCGCACGCGCACGGTCGCGCAAACCGAGACAGTGACGGTCGGGATGATGCGTGTCCACACGGTTGGCATCAACGAGACGATCACCGTGGGCGCCGCTCAGGAGATCACCGTGGGTGGCGTGCAATCCGTGAGCGTGGGTGCCAACCAGAGCAACAGCGTGGGCCGCAACCGTTCGACGGATGTGGGCAAGGAAGACAGCCTGAACGTTGGCAAGAAGCTCACCATCAATGCCGGAGACGAGATCATCATAAAGACCGGCAGCGCGAGCATCAGCATGAAGAAGGACGGCACCATCGAGATCAAGGGGAAGGACATCTCGGTGAAGGGCAGCGGGGACGTCGTCATCAAAGGATCCAAGATCGCCGCCAATTGAACTTATGCATTCCCTCGCCCGCCCAAAAAGAACCTCGTCAGCGGCTACGCCGAAACGTGCAAAGGCACCAGCGCCAGAAGACGCATGGCTCGCACGGCTGGTGCGGTGGGACGCGCCTAGCCGAGTCTGGGTGGAACTCGAGGAAAATGGCGAAATCATCCTGGCACGGATAATCCGTGGGCTGCGACGCGATGATTTGGTGGATCAGGACGGCACCGCCCGCGAACTCCTCGTCGTCTTTGCTCGGGGAAAGAAGACACAGGCGGTGATCACCGGCGTGCTCGCCGCCGATGCGGGGCAGACTTCCTCGGGCGTGCCGGAACAAGTCGTCATCGAGGCCGGCGCGGAACTCGTGCTGAAGTGCGGAGACGGGACGATCTCCGTGCGCAAGGATGGAAAGGTCGTCGTGCGCGGCACACACCTGCTTTCCCGATCGAGCGGGCCCATACGCCTCAAGGGCGGCCACGTGGAAATTAACTGACCCGCTCCGGCGCACTGCGGCCATGCTGCTCGCGAATGAGACACCGTTTGTGCTGGATCGCTTCGCCTTGTTCAACAAGGAGGGGGCGGAGACGCTTGTTGTCCTGCTGAAGGCAACCTTCACCCTCTCCCCCGGCGCTCCTCCGGCAATCGCGCCCAAGCAGGATCCGATGGTGCCTTGCGACGTTTACGCGGGCGAGCCGGACAAATCGGGTATTCTCATCGAGGGCGATTACGTCCCGCCGAAGCCCCGGGCAGGCGTGACTTTGACCGGCCACGCCGTCGCGACGCGGCCCGGCGTGACTGAGATGAACGTGGGGGTCCGTGTTGGCGACGCGAGCCAGTCTGCGGTCGTTTTCGGCAATCGGAAATGGGACACCATCTTCGGGATCTCCCGGATCGTCGGCCCCGTGCCATTCGAGCGCATCCCGCTGACGTGGGAGAATGCCTTCGGCGGATTCGACAACAGCGCGGAGGCGGAGAAGAACTGGGAGGGGCAGTTCGACAACCCAGTGGGCAAGGGATTCCTCGCACGCAAGACCGGACGCCCAATCGCGGGCACTCCCCTTCCCAACATCGAGCACATCGAGCACCGCATGCGCGGGCCGAAAGACCGGCTGACGCCAGTGGGCTTCTGCCCGGTGGCTCCGTCGTGGCATCCGCGGATGCAATATGCGGGAACCTACGACGAGGCTTGGAAAAGCGAGCGTGCGCCGCTGCTGCCAGACGATTTCGACGACCGCTTTTTCCTCAACGCACCGCCTGCGCTGACCTCCACCGCGGAATTTGGCGGCGGCGAACAGTGCGTGATCGTGGGCACTGCACAGGAGGGGCGGCTGGAGTTCAATTTGCCGACTCTTCGGCCCGGCTTCCGGCTGCGCTGGGCGACGGGCGCCATCCAGCTCCTGCCAAAGCTCGACACGGTGCATGTGGACACCGACGAGATGAAACTCCACCTCGTTTTCCGCGCCGCAAGCGAGGTGCACGGGCGCATCGAAACACTCGAGGCCATCGAGGCACGGCTCAACAAGGCACCATGAGCGAGATTGTGACATGGAGCGGAAAGCTGGTAGTCACCGGAGCAGGGATGGTGACACCCGTGGGCCTCGGAGCCGCATCCTCCCTCGCCGCGCTGCGCGCGGGCATCTCGCGCCTGGGTGAGATTCCGTGGTTCAACATCGCGGGACCGACGGGAAAACCTCAGCCGGTGACCGGTGCCACGGTGCCGCGGGTGCCTGGCAATCGCTTCGGCCCCGCGCGCCTTGAGCGGCTTATCGAGCATGCGCTGCGAGACACCGTTACGAGCGCCGGACTGAAGCGCCACACTCGCTGTGCGGTCTTTCTCGGAACCGCCGCACCGAGGCAGGGCGGACGCGTGCTGCCGGCACAGGAATCTCTCCGAGCGAACGTCTCTGCCGCTCTCTCCGAGCATGTCACGGTCGAGGAGGTCCGGCTCATCGAGGCGGGGCGCGCGGGCGCGCTGCGGGCCTTGCGGGAAGCAGCGGCGAAACTCGCTCAATCGCCCGAGATTGACTGCGTGCTGGTCGGCGGCGCGGATTCCATGGTGAGCCCGCTGACCCTCATGGGGCTGCACTCAAAGCAGCGACTGCGCGACGGAAAACGGAGCACGGGAATCCTGCCCGGTGAAGGAGCGGGGTTCGTTGTCTTGGAAAAACCGGACATTGCCGCGCGGCGGCGCGCACAGGTGCTGGCGTTCGTGGAGGCCGCAGCCGGCGGAGTGGATCCGACACCGCCCGGCAAACCAAATCGTGCCCAAGTGCTGGCCAACGTCCTGCGCGCCCTAGTCGGCTCGGTGCGCACCTCACCGCCGCTTTTCATCTCGGACCTCAACGGCGAGCGCCACCGTGGCCAGGAATGGATGTTCGCCTCGACTCGCACGCCGTTTTACCACGGAGGCTCAAAGCACTGGCTCGCCTCGGAGTCGATCGGCGACGCAGGCGCCGCCCTCGGAGCAGTGGGGCTCGCATGGGGAACGGCGGCGTTGTCGAAAGCCTACGCTCCGGCCAATGAGATCGTCGTGTGGGGCGCTTCCGATGAGGGTGCACGGGAAGCGGTGGTCTTAAAATCCGCAACCAAAGCCGCCTGATGCCCTCCACGCTGAACGTCAACAACAAGACGGTGGTCCACGCAGGCAGCGGCGGCATCGCCACGGCGTTTCCGGACACCTGCAAAACCCCTTCGCCCGGCGGCCCGGTGCCGATCCCCTACCCCAACGTCGCGAAATCCTCCGATGCGGCAAAGGTGACGACAACCGTGAAGGTGGACGGCAACGGGGTGATGGTGAAAGGCTCCATCTTCGCCATGAGCACTGGCGACGAAGCCGGCACTGCGCTCGGCGTCGTCAGCAACAAAATCAAGAGCACCGCGGAGTTCAAAGTCTACTCGACGGACGTGAAGTTCGAGGGAAAGACCGTCGCCCGCCTCAGCGATCCGATGGGCCAGAACCAAGGCAGCGACAATGCCGCCAGCCCGGCCGAGATGCAGGGACCGCTGATCGTCCTCGATGCCTCGCTGCTGGGAAAAACGCAGGAGGAAGCCTGCGAAAAGATCAAGGACAAGGAGGTCAAGGACCACGACAAGGGCGCGAAGGACGCCGGCATGCTCAAGGGCGACTACGATTCGATCCGCGAGACCTGCAAGACCGAGGGTGTCACATGCACGTTCCGCGACACAAACCAAGCGTGCCTTCCCCACCTCGCGAATGGCGTCGAATCGAAGGGCCACGACGTGCTGACGAAGACATTCCCGGAGAGTAACCTCGCCCCCGGCGACAAGCATCTGGGCGGGCTGGTCTCCACGATGGATGCCAAGCCGCCGCCGGGACAAATCATCCAGAATCCAAGCTCCAAGCTCCACGGTCCTCCGCCACTCACAGGCGATTACGACATGATGGACATGATGGATTCCTCCGGAAAACGCATCCCGGGGGAATCAGCGCGTGATTTGAATGTCCGTCAGGCGCTCAACGACGGCCTGCCTCCATGCGGCGATCCGCCGCGCCAGGTGGACCGCATCAAGCACGGCTGCCAGGCGGAATACGGCAACTATCTCAAGCAGCATCCCGGCGAGAAGCCGAACAAGGACCTGTTCCAACCCGAGGCGCCGCTGACTGCGTTTGACAAGGACGGGAAGGTTTACCGGCTGGAGACGCAGGAGGACGTGGCGAACTTCTACAAGTGCAAGGGCACCGACAATCCGAAGGAGTGGGACGTGCAGCCCATGAACTTCAAGAAGACCGGCCCCAACTCGTTTGACATCACCTGATACCCGCAATGCCGAACTCCGCAACCTCCGAACACCGACTGCTGCTCGACCGTTACCTCGAGCTGCGGCGGAACCTCGCCTATCCCCTGCGCGAGAAATTCTCCACCGAGAGGCGGCGTGAGATGGCGCAGGAGCGCGACCGGCTCATGACCGAATATGCCGAGCGGCTCCCATTTGTGCGGCTGAGCCGCTGTCCATTCTGCCAAAGCGAGCTGGAATACCCTCTCGATCCGACCGGACTCGACGGACCGTGGTGGCACAAAGGCGACCTCGCGGACTACCCGCGGCCGAATGGCTGCGAGCATTTCCGCGTGCTGCTCGGAGCGATCAATTTCAAGGACCTCAAGCCCACGGAGTCTGAATGGAATGGCGAGGTCGAACCCGGGCCCGGCGCGCCGTATGTCGTGCCACGTCTGTTGGATGAATTGAAGATGAGGGCGGTGATCAGCTCATTCACGATGCCGAAGGGATACGTCTGCTACCCAATCGCGTATTTCAGCGAGGAACCGGTGCATGGCGCGCTGCTGCACCAGCCATGGGGTCGCCAAGCCTACCGGGTTTTCAACGAAGCCGGCGAAAGCGAGGGATGGTGGTCTGCGAACGACGTGATCGATTTCGACATCGAATCCCGCGTCGCGGCCGGGTCGGTCCTCTGGATTCAAGCCGGCGACGAGTCGCTCAAGCTGCACGGCGAATCGCCATGCCCCTACGCAAACCTCCCAGGCGTGCGAGCACCACAGCGCATTGTGAAGGGCGAGCTGCGGACTCTGCCGCTGCCTACCGGCGAAACCTTCAAGCCCTTCGAGTGACCCCATGATCGTTGAGGACATCGTCGAACAGCACTGGGAGGAGGCGTGCATTCTGTGGTCGCTGCGGAGCAGCGCGGTGCACCGGTCGGCGTTCAACCTTGCCACACTTGGCGAGTTGGATGAGCGAATCGAAGCGCATCTCGATGGACTGCGCGTAGCTGGCGATGAGGGACGGAAGTTGTGCGAGCCACTCATCACCGGCGGGGACGCAGGAGAACTGTTCGCCGCCGGCGTCCTCGCGCTGGAGGACGGAGACGAGGAGCGGATCGAAAGGCTGGTCGCCCTTGCCGGCGAAAATCCATCGCTCGCGCGGGGATTGATTTCAGCCGTCGGCTGGCTGCCCATCGGCAAAGTGTCCGCACATATCGACCGGTGGCTCGTCAGCACTTCGTCCGTGGAGCGATTCATCGGCGTGTCTGCCGCCTCAATTTGCCGCCTCCCGATGCGCGGTGTGCTGGAGAATGCACTGCGCGATGAAGATAAAACAGTCCGCGCCCGTGCCCTTCGCGCCGCCGGGGAACTCGGCCGGGTGGATGTGCTGCCGGAATTGCGGAGACAGTTGCCCGAGGCGAAAGACGCCCGTTGCTTCTGGGCCGCATGGTCGCTCGCGCTGCTCGGAGGCGAAAACGCGGCACTCGATGTCCTCTCGGCTTATGCAAAGGAGCCCGGGCCTTTTCAGGGGCGTGCCATCGCGCTGCTCTTTCGCCGCTTGAGCCCCGCGGCTGCGAAAAAGCTGCATCAGGCAATGGCGGCCTCACCCGAACAGCGGCGGCTTGCAATCCAAGCCGCAGCCAGCACGGGCGATCCTGAGTTTGTCCCGTGGCTTCTCACCTTGCTCAGCAACCCCGAGGTGCAGCGGCCCGCCGCCGATGCATTCGCCACGATTACAGGTGTCGACTTCATCCAGGAACGCCTGCGCTTGAATTCACCACCACGTCCATCCGCTGCCGACGACTCCGACGACGTGCAACTCGGTCCCGATGCGGACTTGGCGTGGGTTGATCCCTCAGCCGTCAGGCGCTGGTGGACTCAGCACGAAGGCGGATTCATGAAAGGCGCCCGCCACCTGCTTGGGAAGCCCGTCTCTCCGGGATCTCTCCGCGTCACGCTCTCCTCGGGTCATCAGGGCCAGCGCGAAGCCGCCGCTCTCGAACTCGCAATCGCCACGCGCCAGCCGTTGTTCGAGGTGCGAGCACACGCTTCGCAGCAGTCCATCAGCTTGGCAAAGCTGTCCGCATCGTAAGCGACACGGATTCTATCGTCGGCGTCGCTTTTGCGGAGCGAATGGTGCGGCACCGTCTGCTTCGCTCGAAAGCTGCGCCACCACGCTCTCGAGCGCGGACAGGCCGAAGCTGATCTTTTTGAAGAAGGATGGGTTGTGCGGGACGAGCGTGAAGCGCGGATGCCGCGACCAGAGCGCGCGCAGCCGGTGGTCGAGTTCCACCGCACGATCGAGCGACTCGTTCCTGGTGGGATTGCCGCCCTCGATGGATGCGCCTCCGATTGCGGCGGTCTCGAAGAAGATGACGGCGTCGTAGCGGCGCAGTTCCTCCTCGAGAGTGGTGCCCACGGCGGCGAAGTATTCGTGGTGGCCGTCCGGCCAGTAGGCAGCGCCGTCCACGGTGCCGCGGTCGCAGAGGAGCGTGCGGCCGGGATACAGTGTCTCCTGCACGGCTTCGAGGTTCCGCTGCACGTGAAAAATCGCGGTCTGCGCCACTCGCAGCGCACGCGGTTCGCTGGAGCGCGGGAACCCACCTTGAAAGAGAATCGTCGCGGCTTCCGGGACGATCACCACGCGCTTGCCAATCTCACGGCGGAAAAGATCCGCCGCAGTCGTCTTGCCCCCGCCCGGCCCGCCGGTGAGGACGATTCTGCAGCAGCTTTGCCGTTTTTTCTTCGTCTTCATGCAGTCGAAAAATCACCGCTCCACCGCTGCGAAAGCGCAGGGCACCAGCGCAGGAGGCGCGAACGACGGAGCGGCTGAGAGAAACATGCCGGCAAGCTGCACTGTGCGCGATTGTGCGACAATGATGATGTCGCCCGGCAGCAGGGCCGTCTGCCTCATCGGGATTTCGCGGGACGCAAGAACGCGCGTCTCCACGGAGATGCACGCAGCGTGCACTGCGGCGGTGGTGCCCGTTGCGAAAATGAGGGAAGTGACTACGTTCGCGCCCTTTTTCATGAGCAACACGATGCCAGTGCCGGGACAACGATGGGTGAGCGACACGGAACCCGAGCTCGGTTTGGGGATTATTCTCCGCGCCGGCGTGGGACGCGTGGAGGTGCATTTCCCTGCTGCAAACGAGCAGCGGCAGTATGCGATCGAGTCCGCACCGCTGCGCCGCGTGCGATTCGCCGCGGGGGACAAGGTCAAGTCGCGGCAGAGCGTCGAGTTCATTGTGGATGCCGTCGAGGAGGAAGCCGGGCTGCTGGTGTATCGCCACTCGCGCGGCAAGCTGGCGGAGGCGGATCTCTCGGACACGATCAGCTTCAGCAAGCCGGAGGACAGGCTCTTCGCGGGGCACACCGACGATCTGCGCACCTTCGATCTGCGCATTGAGGCGCTGGAGCGGCGCTGCCAGCTTCGGCGCTCGCCGGTGCGAGGTTTCGCGGGCGGGCGCGTGGACCTCCTGCCTCACCAGATGTTCATCGCCGGCGAAGTCGCGGGCCGGCTCGTTCCGCGCGTGCTGCTCGCGGATGAGGTGGGCCTCGGAAAAACGATCGAGGCCGGACTGATCCTGCACCGGCTGCATCTCACCGGGCGCGCGGAGCGCATTCTCGTGCTCGTTCCCGAGCCGCTGGTGAACCAATGGTTCGTCGAGCTGCTGCGGCGCTTCAATCTGCTGTTCGCGATTTTTGACGAGGAGCGCTGCGTGTCGATCCAGCAGCACCAGCCGGACGCAAACCCGTTCCTCGACAGCCAGCTTGTTCTTTGCAGCATCGCGATGCTTGCAGCGGACCGGCAGCGCGCGCGGCAAATCACTGAGGCCGGCTGGGATCTGCTCGTGGTGGACGAGGCTCACCACATGGAATGGAGCCCCGAAAGCGCGAGCCCGCAGTATGCGGTCGTGGAGGCGCTCGCGCAGAAGACACGCGGTCTGCTCCTGCTCACAGCGACACCGCAGCAGCTCGGTCCGGAGGGGCACTTCGCGCGGCTGCGCCTGCTCGATCCGGACCGCTATTCGGACCTCGCGGCTTTTCTCGAGGAGAGCAAGCACTACGAGGAGGTCGCGCATGCGGTGGACGGCCTGCTCGCCGGCAAGCAGCTCACCGCGGAGGACCGCGCGCTATTCGGAAAGCAGTCCCCGCATGTGCTGCGGCACTGCGACGAACTCGCGGCGGGCGACAGCGACGCGCGCGCGCGGCTCGTCGCCGAACTGCTCGACACCTTCGGCACGGGGCGCGTGATGTTCCGCAACACGCGCGCATCGCTGAAGGGGTTCCCCAAGCGCGAGGCGCGGCTGCACCCCCTCGACGTGGCGGACGATGAGATCACCGCCAAGGTGAAATGGCTCGCCGAACTCCTGAAGGAACTGGCCGAGGAAAAGATCCTGCTCATTTGCAGGACGCGTGAACTCGTGGAGGACATCGCCACCCGGCTCCAGCGCGAGGTGAAGGTGAATGCCGGGGTCTTCCACGAGGGCCTCACACTCCTGCAGCGCGACCGGAATGCCGCATACTTCGCTGAACCGGACGGTGCGCGCATTTTGCTCTGCTCCGAGATCGGCAGCGAGGGGCGCAACTTCCAGTTCGCCCACCATCTCGTGCTGTTCGACCTGCCGATGAATCCCGAGCTGCTCGAGCAGCGCATCGGCCGTCTCGACCGCATCGGCCAAAGCACGACAATCCACATTCACGTGCCCTTCATGCCGGGCACCGATGGCGAGGTGCTCGCGGGCTGGTATCACGAGGGGCTGAATGCATTTGAGAGGAACCCGCACGGTGCTGCGGAGATCGCGCGGGAGCTACGCCCGGAGCTGGAGGCCCTTTGCGGGACATTCTCGGAAAAGAGGCTCATCGCATTCATCAAGCGCACCATCGCGATGCATGCCGCCGTCGCCGGCAAGCTCGCCCGCGGGCATGACCGGCTGCTGGAGCTGAACTCCTCGAAACCGGAGCGTGCCGCACAGTTGATCGCACAGATTCGCGCCGCTGACACCGAAACAGCATTTGAGGAGTTCTGCGTCCGGCTGCTCGATCACTTCGGCGTGCAGGTGGATGACCTCGGCAGCCGAGCCTATTTGCTGAAACCCGGCCAACTGCTCACCGACGCATTTCCGTCGCTGCCCGAGAGCGGAATGTCGGTGACCTTTGAACGCGCGCGGGCGCTGAGCCGGGAGGACATCGGTTTAATGACGGGCGATCATCCGCTGCTCAGCGGCGCGCTGGACCTCCTGCTCAGTTCCGAGCGGGGCAACACGGCGTTCGGCGTTTGGAAAGGGGCCGGCGGCGAGAGCATCCTGCTCGAAGTCCACGCAGTCGTGGAATGCGTCGCCCCGGCGAATCTGCATGTGGAGCGCTTCCTTCCGCCCACGCCGCTGCGCATCGTCGTGGACCACACGATGGCCGACCGTAGCGACGATGCCGCAGTGCGGTCGGCCGCACTGGAGAAAGGAGACATTTTCCGCCTTCTGAGCCGCAGCCCGATGCGCCGAAAGCTCCTCCCTGCAATGCTCGCCACCGCACAGACCCTCGCTACCGCACGCATGGCATCCGTCGTCGCTGAATCGGCGAGGGCAATGGAAACGCAGCTTCAGGAAGAGTTCGAACGGCTGGTTACGCTCCGCTCCATCAACGATCACGTGCGTCCGGAAGAAATCGCCGCCCTCCAGAATCAGAGGGCGGAGCTTTCCGCCGCCGTCACCTCCGCAAGGCTTCGCCTCGACGCGCTGCGTTTGATCCTCGGCCTCAAATAGCAGCGGAGAACACTCGCAGGCACAGGCGAGAATTGGCGCTTCCGCGAGAAGTTTGGCGCAGGCGCGGAGCCGTGCGTGACCATTTCCGCCACATCATTGCTGCCATTTTCATTACATCACGTGTCTATTGTGGGAATAGGCAAACGTCCATTCACATGCGGGAATGCGAAGCGCCCCAAGCATAGCGTTGAGATTGCGACATCAGGATCCATTTTCCGGGGAGTATTCTTCGGTCGGAAAGTCGGCACCGAGTGCTGCCGGGCAATGGCACTAGGTCAAGGCGTGGTCCGTGCCGACATTCTTCCATTTGCCCATCCACGGAGAGATTCAACCCACTGGCAGAATGCGCGGTCCGATGCGCGGCGCGGCGCCAATCTCGCATCTTGCGGAGCGCTGCTTTTATTGCGAAAAATACTTGCGATGAAGCTTGGAGCCGCATTCGAAAAACAGCCGAAATGGCTCGTGGTGGCGGAATCCATTCTGATTATCGCCGTCATCGGGGTGTTCGACTATGCGACATCGTGGGAATTCAGCCTCTTCGTCTTTTACGGAATTCCCGTCTTTGTCGCCTCTTGGTATTCGGGCCGCAAAGCGGGCTTCCTGCTCGCAGCGATATCGAGCGCCACCTGGTATTTCGCCAATCTTCCCACACATCCCTATGAGACAGGCGAGGGATACCTTTGGGCGGGAATCAACCGATTGTTCTACTTTGCCTTCGTGGCAGCCGGGGCCGCGGTGATGAAGAAACAGCGGGAGACCGCCCGTGAACGCGTCGAGGCCCTGATGCTGGCACGGAATCTCGAACTCGAGGTCGTCCGCGCGGGTGAGCGGGAACAGATACGCATCGGCCAGGACCTGCACGACGGCGTGTGTCAAAATCTAGCCGCAATCGATTGCGCGATCGAGTGCCTGAAAGACGAACTCGAAGCCGCGGAGCTTTCACAAGCCGCGATCGCAGGGAAAATCCAGACGTTCCTCAAGGAAACCATCGTCGAGGCACGCAATCTCGCGCGTGGGATTTTCCCGATCCAAGTCGAGAGCGAGGGCATCGTCTCGGCGCTCAAAGATCTCGCCACCAAGGCGGACTTTCTTCGCGAGGGCTCCGCTCACTTTGAATGCTCGGAGGAGATCACGATCCAGAACCCGCAGGTCGCGCTGCATCTGTATCGCATCGCGCAGGAGGCGATGAGCAATGCTGTGCGCCACGGGAAGGCCAGCCACACGGAGGTGAGCCTTTTTCGCGAGGGCGACAATGTGGTGCTTAGAATTTCCGATGACGGCACCGGGTTTCGATCGGGTCCGGATCTGCCCGCCGGAATCGGGCTACGAACCATGCAGTATCGCGCGCAATTGATCGGTGCCAGTCTCACCGTGAGGAGCAAACTAGGAATCGGCACCACGGTGCAATGCACGCTGCCCCATCCTCGCGCCGTGAGCATTCCCGAACCCGCCACACCTCCTGTGACTCAGGCCCTATGAAGACACCTGCAAAAGCCAAACAAATCCGCGTGGTGCTCGTCGAAGATCACCTCATGTTTCGAGAGTGGCTCGGCCACATGCTGGCCAAGGCTGGCTCCTTCACCGTCTGCGGCGAAACAGACAATGTCGGTGACGCCATCAATATCATCCTCCGGACAAAGCCGGACATCGCGATCGTGGATTTGACGCTCCGGGGTTCGAGTGGCTTGGAACTGATCAAAGACCTCAAGGCGCAGGAAATCGACATCCCAGTGCTCGTGCTCTCAATGCACGATGAGGAATTGTATGCCGAGCGCGTCCTCAGGGCGGGTGCCCGCGGATACATCTCGAAGCATGAGGCCACCACGACCTTGAGCGAGGCGATTGAGAAGGTGCTTGGCGGCGAGGTGTATCTCGGCAGCAAGATCACCGCTCAAGTTCTGAAAAAGCTGACCACCGGCGGTTCCACCAAGGCGACGGGAATCGACCTCCTCGCGGATCGCGAGCTCGAGGTTTTCCAGTTGATCGGCAAGGGTTACAACTCACGCCGCATTGCAGAGCAGCTCCATCTCGGGGAGAGCACCGTTGAAACCTACCGTGCGCGCATCAAGGAGAAACTCGGGCTGAAAAATGCGGCCGAACTCTACACCCGCGCGGCTTTCTGGGTGAACGAGATGACCCAGGACCAGCGAAGCGCGAACTAGCGCGTCGCATTGCAGCGTGAATGGGCTCGCGCCACGTTTCGCGGGGCGGGCATTGGCTGTGGCTCGAACCTTAGTCGTCCCATCCTGCCCTCCGATCCTCCGTCGGTGGATCCCGCAAAACTCCCCGCGGGCAGCCGTGCAATCCCGCGACCTTTGTAGGTATCCTTTGTAGCGGTGTGGCGTTTTTCGCCATAAGTGCATCACAGTTCTCGCTTCACCCTGAGTATTTTGTCTGCCGTGCCTCCTTCCGGCTAAACCCGGAGGCACATGACGGCAGTTCCGCCAATCCCCAGCAATGCCTCCCAGCGCAGCGCCGCCCTGCGCCCGTCGGCTCAGAAGATGCCCCGGCGATGACTCCATTCGTCGAAATCTCCGTGCGGCGGGACAGCGCGTTCCTCCAGGGGCTCCGCGAATCTCTTCTTTCGCGTCCAGACAGCTTCTTCCTCGAAATATTCCAAGGCCGCACGCCCTCCCACGATGAGAAGCTGCGGTGGACGGAGGACGCCGCGAAGCTGATGATCCCAGACCGCGCCTTTCGCAATGATACCTACACGGTTCTGATGAACATCGAACGGCCGTTCATTCATCTGGATATCCGCCGCCATGACGCGGGAGCGGTGACGAGTTGGCAGGAGTTTCAAAGAATCAAAAACGAACTCGTCGGGCCCGAGCACGAAGCGGTGGAGCTCTTCCCAGCAGAAAGCCGGCTCATCGACACGAGCAACCAGTATCATCTCTGGGTCTTTGCGGATCCCGCGAACCGTTTTCCCCTAGGCTGGCAGCGCCGGTGTGTGCTCCCGACCGGAGCGGGCTCTTTTCATCGACAGGTCGCGTGTGATTCGGCTGCAGGCAGTGCCCCTGCTCCCATGGGAGTCACACTGCGCGGCGGCGGAGTTGCCCTCCCGAACATCCAAGTCGGCTTGCCGGCGAACTGAGGCAGCTTTCCGCACTCCCCATCTGCGCCCGCCGGGTGCAGTGTGCCGCCATGTTTCGCATCCTCGCCGCAGCGTTCGTCATCGCATCCCCGGCGTTCGCCGAACGCCCGGCGAACTGGGCGCAGCCTATTTCCGGGACCGCAGTGAAAAACCTCCATCGAGTCACGCCTCAGCTTTTCCGCTCGGCGCAGCCAGATGCGGCGGGAATGCGCGCGCTGGAGCAGCTCGGAATCCGAACCGTGGTGAACCTCCGCGACTTCAACGACGACGAGACGGAGGCACGCGGCACCGGGCTGCGGCTGCGGAACGTGGACATGAGCGCCTGGCGGATCAAGGATGAGGATGTGGCTCAGGTCCTCGCGCTCCTGCGGAAGGAGGTGGGACCTTTCCTCGTCCACTGCCAGCACGGCGCCGACCGCACGGGCGTCATCTGCGCGATGTTCCGCATCGTGGAGCAGAACTGGAGCAGGGATGCCGCGCTCCGCGAACTCACCCGTGGAGGCTACGGCTTCCACACGATCTGGAAGAACATCCCCGACTACGTGCGGAAGGCGGACGTGGAGAAGATCCGGCGCCGCGTGAATGAGCTGTCGAGGTAACGCCGCTCATTCTACTCGCCGCGCATCCAGCGGACGAGCAGATCGAGTTCGCGCGAGGTGAGACGGCTTGTTTCGCCAAAGGCGGGCATGCGGTCGTTGCGCTTGCCGTAAAAGCGCTCGTGGCCTGGGTTTTTCAGAAACTCGACGAGCCACTCGTATGAGCCATAGCCGGTGAAGTCGGGCGCCTTGCCGCCTTCCACCTCGTGGAAACGGTGGCAGTCGGTGCAGTCGAGCGTGAGATCGCGGAGCAGCTTGCGTCCCTCCTCGATGGCGGCGGCGTCCTTCGCATCGCTCTGCTTCTGCGCCGGGAGTTTCGCCTCGGCACTGATGGCGGCGATGATTTTTTCGAGCTGCGCCTTCTCCTCGGTGGAATACTTCGCGACGTCCTCGAGGATGAAGCGCACCATGCGGCTCTTTTTGTCGCCGGGCTTCGGATGAACGAAGACGGTGCCGCCGAAATACTTCAGCGTCTCGATCTGCTTCGGGTCCATGAAGCCGCGCAGCCATTCGCGCGAGCCGAAGCCGGCGAGATCGGGGGCGGTCGGCGGTTCGGGCAGCAGGGCGCCAAGACCGTCATGTCCATCGTAGGTGTGGCAGCTCGCGCACTGGCTCGCAAAGAGTCGCGGGCCCTGTGTGAGCGGATCGTTGCGGAGCAATGCGAGCGCGCCCTCGGTGGGGATGCCGTTGCGCTCGGCGGCGAGCTGCTTCGCGCGCCCGGCATCCCGGTGCGCCTGCTGGACGGCGGCCTTGTAGTGCGTGTCGCGCGCATCGTGGACGAACGCCGTCACGGTGAGGGCACCAAAACCCGCGAGTCCGGCAATGAGGACGAAGATGTTGAAGCGGTGCCCCATTTTCCAGCGGCCGATGAACGGCATGAGCATGAGCAGCGCGAAGACGAGGCCGGGAATGATCAGCGAGCCCCAGATCACGCGCTCCCCCTCGAAAAACTTCAGGAACTGGAAGAGCGCCATGAAATACCAGTCGGGCCGCGCGGCGCTGTAGGGCTCGGCGGGGTTTGCGGGCGCACCGAGTTCCGCGCCCTTGAACCACCACACGAGGCCGAGCACCGCAGCGAGCACAGCGAGGCATGCGACGGCGTCTTTCAGCACCTGGTCTGGCCAGAACATCGCGTCGGGCTTCCGCTTCGGCAGCTTGGGCGTGAGGCCGTGCTTCCGGAAAAGCGCCACGTGCGCGATGATGAGCAGCACCATGAGCGCGGGCAGCACGCCCATGTGCATCGTGGAGAAACGCGTGAGCGTGTGGTGGCCGTAATTCGCGTCGCCGACGACGACACGCTGGAGCTGGTCGCCGATGAATGGCACGCCGCTGATCAGATTCGTTGCAACTTTCGTGCTCCAATATCCGCGCTGGTCCCACGGCAGCAGGTAGCCCGTGAGCGAGATCGCGAGTGTGAGCACCAGCAGGCCGAGGCCAAACCAGTAATTGAACTCGCGTGGAGCCCTGTATGCACCGTCGATAATCACCTGCAGGAAGTGCAGCACGAGCAGCGGCACCATGAGCTGCGCCATGAAGTGATGGATGCCGCGCAGCAGCCAGCCGCCGGGCATCACGTGGTTGATGTAATAGACGCTCTCCCACGCGCTCTGCGCACTCGGGCTGTAGTTCATCCACAGGAACACGCCGGTGACGAACTGCACCACGATCGCAAACGTGAGCGTGCTCCCCCAGATGTAGCGCCAGCGCGCACCGCCGGGCACATGTTCGTAGAGCGCCGTGCGGATGAGTTTCCGGTAGCCGGTGCGGTTGTCGAGCCAGTCGAGCAGCGCCTTCATGCCACGGGGATCTTCTCCTTCACTCCCGCCTTGAAGTCCTGGAACTTCACCCACACGGAACCGTCGTCGTGGATTGCAACCTCCAGGGTGTCGAGCCCTCGCGCGGACGGGCTCGGGTCGATGATTGCGCCGTCGTGCGCGAAAGCGCTGTTGTGGCAGGGACAGAAGAAATGCCTTTGCTCCGCGCGCCATTCCACCGCACAGCCCAGGTGCGGGCATGAGGCTTGGAACGCGCGCACGGTGTGGTCGGCGAGACGCTCGAGAAAGACGGCGCCCACGGCATTGCGGGCATGGCGCGTCCAAGCATCCGTGCGCTCGATGAAGACTTGGAACAGGCGCGGCTGCCCGCCGACTTGCAGCGCGTTGAGCTTGGTGAGTTCCACCCACGCGCCATCCGGCGCCGGCTTGCGAAGCGGGCCGAGCAGCACACTGATGCCCACTGCAGCAGGCGCGAGCAGGCATGCACCTCCCAGTGCGACGCACGCGGCGCCTTTCAAAAACTCACGGCGGTCACCTTTAGACGAAGATGCAGGCGCAGGATCCCCCTGCGAGGGTGATGGGTCGTTGGACATCATGCACACCGTGCCCGCGGAGAGCTCGTTCGCAACCGCCCGATGCGAAAATAACGGACAATTTCAGCGCGCTCTACGCCACATACGGCGCGAGTCCATGCACCCCGCCTTCCCGGCCCCAGCCGCTCTCCTTGTAGCCGCCGAACGGCGACGTGGGATCGAACTTGTTGTAGGTGTTTGCCCACACGACGCCCGCGCGCAGCTTCGAGATGATTTTGAAAATCTTGCTGCCCTTGTCCGTCCACACGCCGGCGCTGAGGCCGAAGGGCGTGTTGTTTGCGCGCTCCACGGCCTCCTCGGGCGTGCGGAAGGTGAGCACACTCAGCACGGGGCCGAAGATTTCCTCCTGAGCGACGCGGTGGCTCGCGGTGACGCCGGTGATGACGCTCGGCGGAAACCAATAGCCGCGTTCGGGCAGCGCACAGCCCGTCTGGAAAAGCTCGCCTCCCTCGGCGACGCCGGCGTCCACGAGTGTGCGGATCTTTTCGAGCTGCGGCTTCGAGTTGATCGCGCCGATGTCGGTGTTCTTGTCGAGCGGATCACCGACACGCAGCGTGGCGATGCGGTCGCGCAGCTTGCGCACCACAGCGGCATACACGCCTTCCTGCACAAAGAGCCGCGAGCCCGCGCAGCACACGTGGCCTTGGTTGAAAAAGATGCCATTCACGATGCCCTCGACAGCCTGGTCGAGCGGGGCGTCCTCGAAGATCAAGTGCGCCGCCTTTCCGCCGAGTTCCAGCGTGAGCTTCTTGTCCGTGCCCGCGACGGATTTCGCGAGCAGCTTGCCGACATCGGTGCTGCCGGTGAAGGCGAGTTTGTTGACGCCCGGATGCTCGGCGAGCGCCCGACCGGTCTCCCCTGCTCCGGTCACGATGTTCACCACACCGTCGGGCAGTTCGGCCTCCTGCAAAATGCGGGCGAGGTGCATGGCCGTGATGCTCGTGGTCTCGGCGGGCTTGAGCACGACGGTATTGCCGCACGCGAGCGCGGGCACGAGTTTCCACGCCGCCATGAGCAGCGGGAAATTCCACGGGATGATCTGCCCGCATACTCCCACTGGACGCGGCGTGCGGCCGGGAAACGCGAACTGCAATTTGTCCGCCCAACCCGCGTGATAGAAGAAATGCGCGGCGACCTGCGGAAGGTCGAAATCGCGTGACTCCTTGATCGGCTTTCCGCCATCGAGCGACTCGAGCACCGCGAGTTCACGCGCCTTTTCCTGAATGATACGCGCAATCCGATAGAGATACTTGCCGCGCTCGCGGCCCGGCATTTTGCCCCACGCCTTTTCGTAGGCACGGCGCGCCGCGGCGACAGCAGCATCCACGTCGGCGGCGTCGGCACGCGCGATTTCCGAGAGCTGCTTCTCATTCGCGGGATTGAACGATGGAAAATACGAGGCCGACTTCGGCGCGATAAACGTCCCGCCGATGAACAGCTCATAGCGCGGCTCCGGCTTCACCACGACAGACTCCGGCGCGGGCGCATACTGCCATTTGCCACCGAACGTGAGCTGGCGCTTTGCACGCGGGACCACGGGATGCGAGGGCGGCTCGATAACAGCAACGACAGCTCTGCGCCCATTCGCCTCACGATGAGAGGCCTTGCTGGCGGAAGTCCGGCGGGAAGCTTTGTGGGGCATGCACGGAGGCTGCATGAGCGTTCATCGCCGCTCAACGCAGAAGTGCCGGGACCGCTCCAATTTGTTCGGCGATCGAGCCGGCCCGCTCACCAGTGGAGGCCTTGCGGCGAATTCGGACGGACGACGCAGATGAGCGGGGGGCCGCGCATTGCACCGACCCTCAACAGCACCGGGTGGCTTCCTCAAAAAGAAAACCCCGGCGCCATGCAGCACCGGGGCTTTCGAATTCTTTCGCGGTTCGTTTTTTGCGCCGCGGCCTCGATTAGGCCTTCGAGTAAAGCTCGACGATGAGCTGCTCGTTGACGATCGGAGCGATCTCCTCACGCGACGGGATGCGCGTGACCTTGCCCTCGAAGGCATCCTTGTTCACGACCAGCCAATCCGGCACGGGCGCGATCTGGGTGAGTTCGAGGTTCTTCGTCGCGAGACGGCGCGAAGCGGCTTTGTCCTTCACAATGATCGTGTCGCCCGGCTTGCACCGGTAGCTGGGGACATCCACCTTGCGACCGTTCACGGTCACGTGGCCGTGGCCGACCATCTGGCGGGCGGCGTTGCGGCTGTTCGCGAAACCGAGGCGATAGACGACGTTGTCGAGACGGCTCTCCAGAAGCTGGAGGAGGATTTCACCCGTCACGCCGCGGGTGTTTGCGGCGATTTCGAAAGTGCGGCGGAACTGGCGCTCAAGCAGGCCGTATTGGTAGCGGAGCTTCTGCTTCTCAGCGAGTGCGATGGAGTATTCGCTGCTCTTGCGGCGGCTGCCCTTCGGGCCGTGCATGCCGGGAGGGTAATTCTTCCGCTCGAGATACTTGGTGGGCCCGAAGATGGGCGTGCCGTAGCGGCGGGCAACTTTGTCCTTGGGTCCTGTGTAACGGGCCATGTGGAATTACGGTTTGAGATTTTGGATTGAAGAGATCGTGAAGCGGTCTTAGACGCGACGCGCTTTCGGCGGGCGGCAGCCGTTGTGAGGAACGGGCGTGACGTCCTTGATGATGGAAATCTCAAGGCCGACCGCCTGAATCGCGCGGATGGCGCTCTCGCGTCCCGACCCCGGGCCCTTCACACGGACCTCAACCTCGCGGACACCGTGGCCCATTGCTTGGCGGCAGGCGTCCTGCGCAACCATCTGGGCGGCGTAGGCAGTGCTTTTGCGGGAGCCCTTGAAACCGACTTTGCCAGCGCTGGACCAGCCGAGCACGTTGCCCTTCTGGTCGGTGATGCTTACGACGGTGTTGTTGAAAGTGGCGAGCACGTGGGCGATGCCAACAGCCACGTTCTTGCTGCCCTTCGCCTTGATGACTTTGATGGGCTCAATGCCGGCATTGAGGTCGAGCGAAAGGTCGGCGGCGGGTGCTGCAGCCGCTGCGGGAGCCGCGCCCTCTGCGGCGTCCTTCTTTTTCGGAGCAGCTTTCTTGGCCGCCTTCGGTTTCGCCTCAGCAGCGGCAGGTGCCCCCGCTGCGGGAGCGGGTGCGGGTGCAGGAATGTTTTCGTTTTCAGCCATGATTCGGATTTCGGAGTGGTTTGAAAATTACGCCTTGGCGGGCGCGGCGTCTTTGGCGCGCTGGACGCCGACAGTCTTGCGCGGTCCCTTGCGGGTGCGGGCATTCGTCTGCGTTCGCTGACCGCGGACGGGAAGCCCGCGACGGTGGCGGAGGCCACGGTAGCTGTTGATGGCCTGAAGGCGCTTGAGGTTCTGCTGAAGTTCGCGGCGGAGGTCGCCCTCAATCAGAATCTTCTGCGCCGAGATGGCGTGGATGATTGCATTGAGTTGCTCGGGAGTGAGATCCTTCGCACGGAGGTTGGGATCCACGTTGGCGGCTTCGAGCACTTTCTTCGCATTGCTCGGGCCGATGCCGTAGATGTATGGAAGCGAAACTTCGATTCGCTTGTCGCCTGGGATGTCAACGCCGAGGATTCGTGGCATGGGTGTGTATGGTTGGAATTAGCCTTGGCGCTGCTTATGGCGCGGGTTTTTGCAAATGATGCGGACGACGCCCTTGCGCCGGACGACGCGGCAGGTTTCGCACTGCCGCTTGACTGATGCTCTGACTTTCATGATTGGAATCGTGGTTAGTTTCGAGAGGACAAAAAATCGCCCGGGGTGCCTGAATCTTGAGAGCAGGCGCCTCGTGCGCTAGGTGGCTACTTGCACCGGCTCGCGACCGGTCTTCGGTGATGCCTTGCGCGTATTCGTAACAGAAGTTCCCGCGCTGGCAAGGCGCGAATGCCCGGGAAGGGAATATTTTTCAGCGTTGCGGGCGATGGTCATTTTGCGAGAACCCGTTCGCGCCAAGTGAGGATTTCCGGCTCGCCCTTGGTGACGAGGACGGTGTGTTCAAAATGTGCGCTCGGCGAGTGGTCCGCTGTCACGACAGTCCAGCCGTCCTCGAGCGTGCGAACGGCGGCACCGCCAAGATTGACCATCGGCTCAATCGCGAGAGTCATCCCGGCCTTGAGGCGCGGGCCGGTGCCGGCGCGGCCGAAGTTCGGAATCTGAGGCTCCTCGTGCAAATTGCGGCCGACACCGTGTCCGACAAACTCGCGGACAACGTTGTAGCCATTGGCAACGACTTCATCCTCAATGAACGCGGAGATGTCACCCAAGCGCCGACCCGCCGTGACCATCGGAATCACGCGGTCGAGGATGTCCTCCGTGACAGCAAGCAGGCGCGACCATGCGGGCTTGACGGCGCCCACGGGCACGGTCTTGGCCGTGTCGCCAACCCAGCCGTTCTTGACGACGCCCACATCGAGCTTCACGACGTCGCCGTATTGGATGCGGCGGGTTCCACCGATGCCATGGACGACCTCCTCGTTAACGGAGATGCAGATGTTGCCGGGAAAATTGCGGTAGCCGAGAAAGGCGCTGCGGCAGTTTTCCTCGGTCATGAAATCGGCAGCGGCTTCGTCGATTTCGCCCGTCGTTGCGCCGGGGCGGACGAGGTTTCCGAGCCGCTCGAGCACACGAGCGGCGCTCATGCAGGATTCCCGCATCTTTTCAATGTCGCGCTCAGACTTGATCGGAATCATCCTCGAAATTGCGGAAGGCGCTGCAACACGGCCGGCTAATGGGCAAACCGGCTCATGAAAAAGGCCACAATGCCGGCGAGGACGAGAATCGCCGCGCCAGTCGCGAGCCAAACGAGTGCCGTGTTGGCGACCGCCTCGCCTCGCTGCTCCGGCGAGCGGTCAAAGCGTCCGCGCAGCTTGCCCTTCCGCAGGAAGCCATCGTAATGCCGCTGGAGCAGGTGAGTCTCTATCTGGCGCATCGTGTCGAGCACCACGCCGACCACAATGAGAATGCTGGTGCCGCCGAAGAACTGCGCAGCAAGCTGGGGCACATGCGCGGCGTTGCTGAGCATGTTTGGCAGAAGCGCGATTACGAGCAGGAAGATGGCACCGGCAAAAGTCAGGCGCGTCATCGCCTTGTCGAGAAACTCCGCGGTCGGCTTGCCGGGGCGCACACCTGGAATGTAGCCACCGGCCTTTTTCAAATCATCGGCTATCTGCTGTGGCTGGAACTGAGTGGCGACCCAGAAATAGCTGAAGAAGAAAATCAGGACGCTGTAGATGACGTAATGCAGCCAGCCGGAGTTCAGCATCTCGGCAAACTTCTTCGCACCTGGCGAATCCGAAATCAGCGACACCATCGTGGAGGGAAAGACGAGCAGCGCCTGACCAAAGATGATCGGCATGACCCCGGCGTAGTTGACCTTCAGCGGCATGTATTGGGCGACACCACCATACTGCTTCCGACCGACGACCCGCTTTGCATACTGGATGGTCACACGCCTCTGAGCCTGTGTGAGACAGATGACGCCGGCGATCACAAGGACGAGGAAGGCCAGCATGAGCACGAGCTTCATCGGGGCCACATTGGCGACGCCCGCGCCCGAGGGAACTACCGTCTTCCAAGCCTGCACCAAAGCCGCAGGCAGACGTGCGACAATACCCACCGCGATGATCAGCGACATGCCGTTTCCAATGCCGCGATCGGTGATTTGATCGCCGAGCCACATCAGGAGCATCGACCCCGCCGTAAGGCAGACCACGCAAACCATCTCAAACCAAAAGCCTGTCTCCGGAACCAGCGGCCCGTGATGGGACATGGTCTCGCGGATGCCCGGCAGAATCGTGTCAGAAGGACTGACGAACTGCTTGGTCATCAGAAGCCCCTGGAAAATACAGAGGATGATGGTGACGTAGCGGGTGTATTGGCCGATTTTCTGGCGGCCGCCATCCTCCTTGGCGAGCTTGCCGAGCCGCGGAATCACCGCGGTGAGCAACTGCATCATGATGCTCGCACTGATGTAAGGCATCACGCCGAGCGAGAACACCGCGCACTGCTCGAGCGCACCACCGCTGAAGATGTTGAACAAAGCGGCGGCTCCCCCGCCTTCCCCGCTGCTGTTCATCCGCTCGACGAAATAATACTTCAGGACGCTCGCGTTGACGCCCGGGCAGGTGATCGAACAGCCGATTCGATAAAGCACCACCATCAGCAAGGTGAAAAGCACCCGGTTGCGAAGCTCCGGGATCTTGCGGATGTTGAAGAATGCAGAAATCATTCGGCGGTTTTAAAGAGCTCGGTGGCAATGCCAGAACAAAGGCCGAAGCCCTCTTGGCACGGCAGCAGGGGCACCCTACTTCAGCGTGAGGGTTCCTCCCGACTTCTCAATCGCGGCTTTCGCGGACTCGCTCGCCTTGTTGGCGACGACGCTCAGCTTCTTGGAAAGGGCACCGCTCCCCAGAATCTTCACGCCATCGAAGGGCTTGCGGATGATGCCAGCGTCGAGCAGCGCCTTTGCATCCACGCTCGCACCGTCGGCGAAGACGTTGAGCGAGTCGAGGTTCACGATGGCCCAGCGGGTCTTGAAGACCGCGTTGTTGAAGCCGCGCTTCGGGGTCTTTCGGATGAGGGGCATCTGGCCACCCTCGAAGCCGAGGCGGATGCTTCCGCCGCTCCGGGCTTTCTGGCCTTTGTGGCCCTTGCCGCAGGTCTTGCCGTGGCCGCTGCTCTCGCCGTTGCCCAGACGTTTCACGCGGTGGCGCGCACCGGGGCGGGGTTTCAAATTCGTGAGGTTCATGGTCGTATGTTTCAGGTTGTCGGGGCACTTGGCGTCGGCATGACCGCGCTCCTGCAGCCCCTCATGTCAGACTAGGCTGCGGCGGGAGCCTTCGGGGCGATGCCGCGAATCTTGAACACATCCTCGCGCTGGCGGAGCTTGCTCAAAGCATCGAGGGTTGCCTTGAGAACGTTCGCGTGATTCGATGAGCCAAGGCTCTTCGCAAGGATGTTCTTGATGCCAACTGCGTCACACACCGCACGCACGGCACCGCCGGCCTTGATGCCGGTGCCAGGACTCGCGGGCTTCAGGATCACGTGGCCTCCACCGTGGTTGCCCACGACCTCGTGCGGGATTGTCGTGCTGCTGATCGCGAAATGCTTCAGATTACGACGGCCTCGGTCACCCGCCTTGCGGATGGCCTCGGAGACCTCGTTCGCCTTGCCAAATCCGAATCCAACGCGGCCCTGCTTGTCGCCGATGACGAGCAGCGCGCTGAAACTGAAGCGGCGGCCGCCTTTGACGACCTTGGCGCAGCGGTTGATGAAGACGAGTTTCTCAATGAGTTCAGCCTGGGGCTGGCCAGCGAAGGCACCCACGGAGACGGTGCCGCGATCGACGGGCTCGGACGGCTGAGAAGGTGCCTGACGCCGACCACGTGGGCCGCGCGGGCCGCGGCTGGACTTGCTATCGGAAGGTTTGGTGTTTTCGGCCATAAGATTAGAATTGGAGTCCACCCTCGCGCGCCGCGTCTGCCAGCGCCTTCACTTTGCCGTGGTAGATGAAGCCGCCGCGGTCGAAGACGACCTTGTCGATGTTCTTCGCCTTGGCACGCTCAGCGACGAGCTTGCCGACCGTTGTCGCAGTGACGGCGTTCGCCTTCGGCTTCTGCGCCTTGAGGCCAGCCTCGGTCGTGTTCACGCTCGCAATCGTCTTGCCGGCGACATCATCGATGACTTGCGCGTAGATATGCTTGCCGCTGAAGTGCACCGCAAGGCGCGGGCGCTCCGGAGTGCCGGAGACAATCTTGCGGAGGCGCTTGTGGCGCATCTGGATGCTTTGTTTGCGGATGTTCTTGGCCATGGCTTACTGGACGGTTTTGCCTTCCTTGCGGATGATCTTCTCGCCGACGTAGCGGACGCCCTTGCCCTTGTAAGGCTCCGGCGGGTAATAGCTGCGGATGTCCGAGGCCACCTGGCCGACGAGCTGGCGGTCGATGCCCTCAACGCGGACCTTCGTGTTGTCAGTCACGGTGACTTTGATGCCATCCGGAATCGGATGATTGATTTCGTGCGAGTAGCCAAGGTTGAGCTGGAGCACCTTGCCCTTGAGCGCGGCTTTGAAACCGACGCCCTGGATTTCGAGTTCTTTCACGTAACCGTTCGCGACGCCGTTGACCATGTTGTTGACCAAGGCGCGGCTCAAGCCGTGCAGGGCATTCGCCTCCGGCATTTCGCAGGTAAAGGTCACCTTTGTGCCCTCAACCTTGCCGCTGACGCCTTGCGGCAGCGACCAAGCGAGCTTGCCCTTCGGGCCTTCGACGTTCACTTGGCCGTCCGCGCCGATTTTGACGCTGACCTTGGCCGGCAATTCGATGGGTTTCTTTCCGATTCGCGACATAGTCTTTACCAGACGAACGCCAGCAATTCACCGCCGACGTTCTGTTTCTTGGCCTCACGTCCGGACATCAGCCCCTTCGAGGTGGACAGGATGCTGATGCCGAGCCCGCCGAGGACGCGCGGGATCTCGGTCGAGCCGACATAGCGGCGGAGACCGGGCTTGGAGACGCGCTTGAGGCCGGTGATGGCCGGGGCGCGGTTGACGAATTTATTCACCACCTTGAGTTGGGGCTGCGGACCGGTGCCGGTCTCAACCTCGAAATTCGAGATGTAGCCCTCCTGTTTTAGAATGCGGGCGATTTCAGCCTTCATCTTCGAGTAGGGAGCCACAATCTCGGACCTGCCGGATTTGCAGGCATTGCGAAGACGGGTGAGGAAATCTGCGATGGGATCGGTAAGTGCGCTCATGTGTGGTTAGGCGGTCGGTTGCTCCTGCTGTTTTGCGCGCTGGAGGCGGGCCTTATCGGAAAATGGCATCCCAAGCTCGGTCAGGAGGCTCTTGGCTTCTGCGTTCGTCTTGGCCGTCGTGACGATGGTCACATCGAAGCCGATGTTGCGCTTGATGCGGTCGAGTTCGATCTCAGGGAAGATAGTCTGGTCGGCGACACCGAGCGTGTAGTTGCCGTTGCCATCAAAGGCACGGGTGCTCACACCACGGAAGTCACGGATACGCGGGAGCGCGGTCTTGATGAGGCGCTCCAGAAACTCATACATGCGGCGTCCGCGCAGCGTGACCTTCGCGCCGATAGCCTGATTCTGGCGGAGCTTGAAGTTCGCGATGCTCTTCTTCGAGCGGGTCTCGGCTGGCTTCTGGCCGGTGATGGTCGCGAGTTCGGCCTTCGCGTCCTCAAGCGCCTGCTTGGCGTCACCCTGATGAAGGTTCACGCAGGTGTTCACGACGACTTTCTCAACCTTTGGCACTTGGTTGATGTTCTTGTAGCCGTGGGCGGCTTGGAGAGCGGCGATGACGCGGCTCTTGTAATGTTCCTGAAGTTCGACGGACATGGCTTGCTATTTCTTCTTCTTGGCCTCCGCCTTCTCGGCGAGGCGGACGTTGGAAACATGGATGGGGCCCTCGCGCTCGATGATGGCACCGTTCGGGTTGTCCTGGCTCTTGCGCTGGTGCTTCTTGATAATGCGGACGCCCTCGATGAGCACCTGCTGCTTCTTGGGCAGCACGGCGAGGATCTTTCCGCTGGCACCCTTGTGGTTGCCGCTGATTACGGTGACGGTGTCACCCTTCTTGACGTGGAAACTAAGTCGGCTGGACATTTCAGAGCACCTCCGGGGCGAGCGAGATGATCTTCATGAAGTTCTTCTCGCGAAGTTCGCGGGCGACAGGGCCGAAAATGCGCGTGCCGCGCGGGTTTTCATCCTTGTCGATGATGACGATGGCATTGTTGTCAAAGCGGAGATAGCTGCCGTCCTCGCGGCGGATGGGTTGTTTGGTCCGCACGATGACCGCACGGACGACCTCGCCCTTCTTCACCTGTCCGCCGGGCTGGGCCTCGCGGATGTGGGCGGTGATGATGTCTCCAATGTGCGCTGTGAGCGTCGGCTTGCCAATGACGCCGATCATCTTGGCCATGCGTGCGCCGGTGTTGTCGGCCACGTCGAGTCTTGAACGAATTTGTAGCATAGGTGATTACTCCTTTTTCAGGGCATTCCGGTTAGTGCTTGAGGATCTCCACGACGCGCCAGCGCTTCAGCTTGCTGATCGGACGGGTCTCCGCGATGCGGACGAGATCGCCGATCTGGGCTTTCTGCTCCTCGTCGTGCGCGTAGAACTTCTTCACGCTCTTGATGATTTTCCCGAACTTCGGGTGCGGCACACGGGTCGTGGTCTTCACCACGACGGTCTTCTGCATCTTGTTCGACACGACCTCGCCGACGCGGGTCTTGCGGAGACCGCGGGCAGGCGTTTCAACGGTGGAAGTTTCGCTCATTGGGTTTCCTTACTTGGCGGCTGCGGCCGCGGTCTTGTTCTTCTGGGTCAGCACCGTCTCGATGCGCGCGACCTCGCGGCGCAGCGTGCGGAGTTCGCTCGGCTTCTCGAGCTGCCCCCCAGCCTGCTGGAGGCGGAGGTGGAAAATCTGCTCGCGCAGCTCGCGCTTGCGTGCCCGCAGTTCGTCGGGCGTAAGTTCACGGATTTCTTTGGTCTTCATTCTCGGCGATTAGTTGTGGCGCGTCAGAAACTTCGTCCGCACGGGCAGCTTGTCCGCGGCAAGCCGCAGGGATTCGCGGGCAAGCGTCTCGGAGATGCCGTCGATTTCAAAGAGGATATTTCCAGGGCGCACCGTGGCCACCCAGTATTCCGGCTGGCCTTTGCCCTTTCCCATTCGGGTCTCCGGCGGACGGGCCGTCACGGATTTGTCCGGAAAGATGCGGATCCACATCTTGCCCTTGCGCTTCATGTTGCGGGTCATGGCAACGCGGGCCGCTTCGATCTGGGTGTTCGTGATCCACGCACGCTCAAGTGTCTGCAGTGCGAACGATCCGAAATCAAGGTTCACGGCACGGGAAGCCTTCCCGGCGCGGCTGCCGCGCTGGGTCTTCCGATACTTCACTCGTTTTGGCAACAAAGGCATTGGGTTTCCTCCTTCTTAAAGTTTCTACTGGGTCAGGCTGCGGGCTGCTGGTCCACTGCCTCGTTCTTGTCGGCGGATTTCTTCTCCTCCTGCGCGGCGGCAGGCTTGCAAATCCAACACTTCACTCCGATCACACCGTAGGTGGTGCGGGCTTCGGCAAACCCGTAGTCAATCGGCGTGCGCAGTGTATGGAGCGGAATCTTGCCCTCGCGATACCATTCCGACCGGCTGATTTCCGCACCGCCGAGACGGCCGGCGCAGCGGACTTTGATGCCCTGAGCTCCCTGCTCCATCGTGATCTGGATCGCCTTCTTCATCGCGCGGCGGAAGCTGATGCGGCGCTCCATCTGCATCGCGATGTTCTCCGCGACGAGCTGTGCGTCGAGGTCGGGCGCCTTGATTTCGATGATGTCAATCTTCACCTGCTTGCCACCCGAGAGACGCGAAATCTCCTCGGTCATCTTCTCGATCTCCGCTCCCTTGCGGCCAATCACGATGCCAGGACGGGCGGTGTGGATGGTCACGCGGAGGCTGTTCCAAGCGCGCTCGATAACAATCTTCGAGACAGCGGCAAGACGGAGCTTCTCCTTGAGCATCGCGCGGATCTTGATATCGCTGGCAAGGAACTCAGGAAACTCCTTGCGGCTGGCGAACCACTTGGAGCGCCAGTCCTTGTTTACCGCGAGGCGGAAGCCGATTGGATTGGTTTTCTGTCCCATGGTTATTCTTTGGATTTCTCTGCGGATTTCTTGGCGGCCTTAGGAGCCTTCTTTGCCGCGGGCTTCGAGCCCTTCTTCTCGCGGCGCTTGACGGGAACCTCGTCCGTCAGGGTGATGAAAATGTGGCTCGTGCGCTTGCGGATGGGGCCGGCGCTTCCGCGGGCCTTCGGGATGAAGCGCTTGATGGTCGTGGACTCGCCGGCGACCGCCTCCTTCACGACGAGCGTGTCGGCGCGCAGGTTATGATTGTTTTCGGCGTTGGCGACGGCGCTCTTCAGCGTCTTCTGCACGAGGAATGCGGCTTTCTTCGGGCTGAACGCCACGATGTCCAGCGCGGCCGCGACAGGGCGGCCCTGGATTTCACGCGTCACATCCCGGACCTTGAAGGCCGACATGCGCGCAAATCGGTAGATGGCTTTGACTTCCATTTTGCGTTTGAGTTGGTGGCGTTGCTTTTTGGTTAAATCTTAGTTGAGCTGCGAGTTCACCCTGACGGTGTCCCCGAGCTTTATAGGGTCTTTGTCTGACACAAGATTCTGAATCACGGTCCCGGCAAAAGTCTGCCGGGCATCCACGACACGGACGGTAGCGATGATCTTGCTTCCGCGGCGGACTTGGAACGGCATGCCTGTCTTCACCCCGTGCTTGGTGCCGAGGTTGATGACGACGCATCCGAGTTCAGGCTTCACGGCGCTGACTTTGCCGTTGAACAAGTCCGGCGTTTGTTCGGCATCTTTTTTCTCGAGGGCCCCAAAGTCGTTCACGGCGGACTTCACAAGGATTTCTTCCGCCTTTTTTAGCTCGGTTTGAAAGACGAGCTTTGATTCGGCATCAGGCTTCTCAAGGAAGGCGTGGGCTAGCTCAGCCATCCGCACCAACTGGGTGCTGAGGGCTTTGCGGCTTCGCTCACTGATTTGGAGGTCGTGAACCGCCTGCAGGAGTCGCTGTTCAAGCTTGGATGGATCGGCTGTGCTGGCGCCCAATGCTTCCATGCGGAGCACGAGTTCCTGCACCTGCCGCTTGAAAATCTCTGCTTCAGCGGTCGAGACGGCCGACGCCTTTTTCGCGTCTTCCATCTCTGCTTTCAACCTGCGGTTTTCAGTGAGCAGTTTTTCCAAGGCAACGAGAACCGTCGCCTCGGAAGAATCAGAATCTGTGGATGGCAAAGAACTGTCGTCGGCTTGGCCGACGCCCGCGCTGAGCGCGAGGAAGATGAGAGGCAGCAGGATGGTCGCGTAGGATTTCATTGCTGAGAACCCGGCACGCGGCCGGCCCGGCTACTTCGCCACCTTTGCGGTGTGGGCACCGTGCTTCTTGAAGATTCGCGTTGGCGAAAACTCCCCGAGCTTGTGGCCCACCATGTTTTCGGTCACAAAGACCGAGTTGAAGACTTTCCCGTTGTGGACGAGGAACGTGTGCCCGTTCTCGAGCAGGTGCTGCTCGACGAATGGTCCTTTTTTGAGGCTGCGTCCCATGGGTGATTAAATGGCTGCTTTCTTGGTTGCGTTCTTGCGCTGCAGGATGAAGCGGTCGCTCGGCTTGTGCTTGCGGCGCGTCTTGAATCCTTTCGCAAGCTGGCCCCACGGCGACATCGGATGATGGCGTCCGCCACCACCCTTCGACTTGCCCTGACCGCCACCCATCGGGTGATCGACCGGGTTCATCACCATGCCGCGGACGGTCGGGCGAACGCCGCGCCAGCGGCTGCGTCCAGCCTTGCCGGAGCTCACATTCATGTGCTCAACGTTGCCGACCTGGCCGATCGTCGCATAGCAGTTCACGTGGACGCGGCGGATTTCACCGGACGGGAGCTTGAGCAGCGCGTAGTCGCCCTCACGGTTGTTGAGAATGATGCCGACTCCGGCGCTGCGGGCCATCTGGCCTCCGCGACCGGGCTGAAGTTCGACGTTGTGAATCGTCGCACCGAGCGGAATTTCCTGAAGCGGAAGAGCGTTGCCGACCTTCGGCTCGCTGCCGGGACCGGAGGTCACCTTGTCACCCACGCCGAGACCGACTGGGGCGAGGATGTAGGCCTTCTCCTTGTCCGGATACTGAAGCAGCGCGATGCGGCAGGTGCGGTTCGGATCGTATTCGATCGCGATCACGTCGGCCACGACACCGCGCTTCTTGCGCTTGAAATCAATGATGCGGTATTTCTGCTTGTGACCGCCGCCAATGTGGCGCGTGGTCATCCGGCCGTTGTTGTTGCGGCCACCGGTCTTTTTCTTGGTCTCGACGAGGCTTTTTTCAGGCTTCTTCTTCGTGATCTCCGAAAAGTCGGGAAGAATCTTGAAACGGCTCGTCGGTGTGAGCGGGCGGAATGTCTTGAGTCCCATGGTGTGTCTCCTTTACGCGAGTTCGATTTTTTCGCCGGGTGCGAGCGTGACGATTGCCTTCTTCCAAGCGCTTGTGCGGCCAGAATGCTGTGTGCGGCCGCGCTTCAGCTTGCCGCCGACATTGCTCGTGTTCACACGGACGACCTTCTTCTTGAACAGCTTCTCGATGGCCTGCCGGATCTGAACTTTGTTCGCATGCGGGCGGACGCGGAAGACATACTGGTTGCCCGTCTCCGAGAGGATGCTGCTCTTCTCGGTGAGGTGGACGCTCTGGATGATGTCGTAGGGCTCGTTCATTTGTTGATGCGTTCGGCGATTTGGGCGAGCGCGTCGTTCGTCACGACGATCTTCTTGAAGAGGAGCAGGTGCTCGGCATTCACATCCGCGGCAATGGCGAGGGCCGTGGGCTGCACATTGCGCGCAGCGAGGCGGGTGTTTTCATCGAAGTCCTTTGCAACGATGAGCGTCTTCGGCTCGGGCGAGATGCCGCCGATGAGCTTCGTGAATTCCTTGGTCTTTGGAGCTGCGACCGAGAACGAGGGCACCACGATCACGTCTCCAGCGAGGATGCGGACGCTCAGGGCTTTGCGGAGCGCAAGGCGGCGCTGCTGCTTCGAAGTCTTCTTGGAATAGTCGCGGGGATGCGGGCCAAAGACGACGCCGCCACCAGACCAGACAGGGCTGGTCTTGTAGCCGGCGCGGGCGCGGCCCGTGCCCTTCTGGCGCCACGGTTTTGCGCCGGAGCCATTAACGGTGGCCTTCGTCTTCACGCTGGCCGTTCCGCTGCGGCGATTGGCACGGTAGGCGACCAGCGTCTCATGCGTGGCCTGGCCGTATTTGCCATTCGTGATGATCTCAATATTCGCGGCCTTCGCGGCCTCGGCTGTCAGGATTGTCGCGCTCATTTCTTGGCTGCCTCCTTCTTCGTCTCACTGGTTGCCTTCGTCGGCTGTCCCTTGATGGCGGGACGGATGACGACGTAGCTGCCGGGTTTCCCGGGAATCGCACCGCTCACAAGGATGACGTTATCCGCTTCGTTGACCTGCACGACACGGAGGTTCTGCACCGTGATGCGCTCATCTCCCATGTGCCCGGGCATTCCCTTGTTCTTCCAGATGCGGCCCGGAGTGCTGCGGCATCCGATGGAGCCGTTCCGGCGGTGCATCATGTGGCCGTGCGAGGCGGGTTGGCCACCCATGCCGTGCTTCTTCATGACGCCTTGGAAGCCGTGACCCTTGCTGCGCCCGATGATGTCCACGACATCACCGACGGCGAAGTGCTTGACGCTGAAGTCCACGCTGTCCTCAAGCTTCACGTCATCGGGAAGGCGAAACTCGCGCACGATTTTCTTCGGCTCAGAGCCGGCCTTCTTGAAGTGACCGAGCTGCGGCTTGGTGACGCGGTGCTCCTTCTGTGTGTCGAAGCCGATCTGAACGCCATTGTAGCCGTCGGTCTCCGCCGTCTTCTTCTGGAGCACGGTGTTGCCACCGGCCTCAATGACGGTCACGGGGGTGATGACACCCTTGTCGTCATAGACGCGGGTCATCCCAAGTTTTTTGCCAAGTAGTCCAATCTTCATCGTCGTCAGATCTTGATGGTGATGTCCACGCCTGCGGGGAGGTTGAGCTTGCGCAGTTCGTCCACGGTCTTCGCGGTCGGCTCGATGATGTCGAGCAGGCGCTTGTAGGTGCGGATTTCGAACTGATCCATGGACTTCTTGTCCACGTGCGGCGAGCGGTTCACGGTGAACTTCTCCACGCGCGTCGGGAGCGGGATCGGGCCGGCCACGCGGGCTCCGGAGCGCTTGGCCGTCTCGACGATGTCGATGGCCGAGGCGTCGAGGACGCGGTGGTCAAATGCCTTGAGGCGAATGCGAATTTTTTGTCCGGTCATGGCTGTGTGAGTTATTTGCCTTTCTGATCAAGCACGGCGGCCTTCACGTTCTCGGGCACCTGCTGGAAGTGCGACGGCTCCATCGTGTAGCTCGAACGGCCTTTCGAGAGGGAGCGGATGGCGGTGGCGTAACCGAACATTTCCGCGAGCGGAACTTCGGCATTGATGACGCACATGCCCATCTTTGTCTCCATACCCTGGATGACGCCGCGGCGGCGGTTGAGGTCACCCATGATGTCACCCTGGTAGTCTTCAGGGGTGGTGTTTTCCACCTTCATGATGGGCTCGAGGAGAATCGGGTTGCCGTTCTTGAAGGCATCCTTCATCGCAAAAATCGCCGCCATCTTGAAAGCCATTTCGTTCGAGTCCACCTCATGGTAGCTGCCATCCACGATGTCCACTTCGACATCAATGACCGGATAGCCACCAAGCACGCCGTTCAGCACGGCCTCCTCGATGCCCTTCTTGCAGGCGGGGATGTAATCCTTCGGAATCGTTCCGCCGACGACTTTGTTCTCGACGACAAGACCCTTGCCGCGCTCGGACGGGCGGATGTCCACGATGACGTGGCCATACTGACCACGACCACCGGACTGCTTGATGAGTTTGCCCTCACCGCGTGCTGCCTTGGTGATCGTCTCTCGATAGGCGATCTGGGGCTTGCCAGCGTTGGCTTCGACTTTGAACTCGCGGAAGAGACGATCGCGGATGATTTCGAGGTGCAACTCACCCATGCCTGCGATGATCGTCTGGCCAGTTTCCTCGTTTGTGAAGACGCGGAATGTCGGATCTTCCTCGGCGAGGCGCTGGAGTGCGACGCTCATCTTTTCCTGATCGCCCTTTGTCTTCGGCTCGACGGCCATGCTGATGACCGGGTCGGGGAATGACGGCGGCTCGAGCATGATCTCGACGTCCTCGTCACAAAGCGTGTCGCCCGTGGTGATGTTGCGCAGACCGACGATGGCCGCAATATCGCCCGAGTAGCAGCAATCGATATCCTCGCGCTTGTCGGCTTGGATCTGAATGATTCGGCTCACGCGGTCGGTCTTGCGCGTCCGGGGATTGTAGATCGTGTCGCCCTTCGAGAGCTTGCCGCGATACACGCGGAAGAAGACGAGCTTGCCGACGAACGGATCGCTCCAGAGCTTGAATGCAAGGCCGACGAACTTCGCGGCGTCATCCGGCGGCGCGGGGACTTTCTCCTCGTGGTTGTCGGGGTTGATGCCCGTCTGCGGCGGGATGTCGAGCGGCGACGGCAGATAGTCCACCACGGCATCCACGAGATACTGCACACCCTTGTTCTTGAAGGCCGAACCTCCGACCACCGGGACAAACTTGTTCGCGATGGTCTGGCGGCGGATCGCCTGCTTGATCATCTCCGAGGAGATGGGCTTCTCTTCTAGGAACGCCGTTCCCAGTTCGTCATCGATGTCGCAGAGCGCAGCAATGAGGGACTCGCGGGCCTCATCAACAACAGCCTTACCGGCCTCGTCGAGATCTTCAACCTTGTAGGTCGAGCCCATCGCATCGCTGTCGGTGTAAAGGATCGCCTTGCGGTTGATCACGTCATACTGGCCCTTGAGCTGATCCTCCGCGCCGATTGGGATGAGCACCGGATGCGCGTTCGCCTTCAGCTTCGTGCGCATGTCGTTCAGCGCATTGGCGAAGTTCGCACCCGTGCGGTCCATCTTGTTGACGAACGCGATGCGCGGCACGCCGTATTTCGTCGCCTGGCGCCACACAGTCTCGGACTGTGGCTGCACGCCAGCCACACCACAGAACACCGCGATCGCGCCGTCTAGCACGCGGAGCGAGCGCTCCACCTCGGCTGTGAAGTCCACATGGCCGGGGGTGTCGATGATGTTCACGCGCATCTTCTGCCCCTCATAGAGCTTCACGACGCCGTCTGCCTTCTTCTGCTGCCAGAAGCAGGTCGTCGCCGCAGATGTGATCGTGATGCCGCGCTCGCGCTCCTGCTCCATCCAGTCGGTGACCGTGGTGCCCTCATGCACCTCACCGATCTTGTGGATCATGCCGGTGTAGAAAAGAATACGCTCCGTGAGCGTCGTCTTGCCGGCATCGATGTGCGCGGCGATGCCGATGTTCCGCGTCTTCTCGAGCGGATAGGCCCGGTTCGGCGAATTCGGGTTCGTGGCTGGTTTTTCGGCAACTGCGGTGGACATGATGTTCCTCGGCGAGAGTTCGGTGTTCGTCGGGGGAGTTAGAAGCGGAAGTGGGCGAATGCGCGGTTCGCCTGCGCCATCTTGTGGGTGTCGTCGCGCTTCTTGATTGCGTTACCCTGCCCTGCGGCGGCTTCCTTCAATTCGGATGCAAGCGCCTTCTTGAAGGACCCCTTGCGCGCAGCGGCGTAGCCGACGATCCAGCGGAACGCGAGCGCCACGGCACGGGCGGGCTGGACTTCCATCGGCACCTGATACGTCGCACCGCCGACGCGGCGGCTCTTGGTTTCGAGGCGCGGCTTCACGTTCTCCACGGCTTTGTTCAGCGTCTCCAGCGGATCGACGGAGTCGCTGCCCTGGCGGCTCTGCTCGATAGCGTCATAAACGACGCGTTCCGCGAGCGAGCGCTTGCCACTCTTCATCACGGTGCCGATGAGGCGGGCGACGAGCGGGGAACCATAGCGGGCATCGAGCTTCTCTTCCTTGTGAATGACGCGACGGCGACGGGACATGGTGTGTGAAAAATCGGGTTAAAAGTTCAGTTCTTACTTCTTCTTGCCGCCATCTGCGGGAGCGCCGGCCTTCGGACGCTTGCCACCGTATTTCGAACGGCTGCGGCGGCGACCCTCGACGCCGAGCGCGTCGAGCGTGCCGCGGACGATGTGGTAGCGGACGCCAGGGAGATCCTTCACGCGGCCACCGCGCACGAGCACGATCGAGTGCTCCTGCAGGTTGTGACCCTCGCCCGGGATGTAGGCAATGACTTCAAAGCCATTCGTCAGGCGCACCTTCGCAACTTTACGGAGTGCGGAGTTCGGCTTCTTCGGCGTGCGCGTCATCACCTGCAGGCAGACGCCACGGCGGAACGGGCAATTCTTGAGCGCGGGCGACTTGGACTTGTATTTGACCTTGTTGCGCCCTTTGCGGACGAGCTGGTTGATGGTTGGCATTGAAAGGAATCGGTAAACTGTTCGCCCCAAAGACCGGCCCGACTGGGCCCTTTGACATCCCGTTAAGGACAACAAAACCGCCGTGGTTTGGTGCGAGCCACCTGCGGCGGGGGCGCGGAAACTAGAAATCGCGCAAGCTTTGGCAAGCACAAATCTACTTTCGCACTATTTTACTCTCCTCCCCGTCCGGCGACACGTCCTGCGGTGTCCAAACTCGGGGCTGAGAAGCCCGTCGCCGGAAACCGCGTTACGCGTGGTTCACGCCAGAGCGCGGAGAAAAATGGACGCGTTGTTTAATCGACCCCGCGATGGTGTGCAACAAGTTTTTCCGAAAATCTGCAGGCGCGGTCATGATTTTTTGCTGCGGCGGTCGTCGGACCATCCGGCAACACGTGGGCGACGTCGGGAACTTTTCCATTTGTGCAGTTCGGATCGCAACCACTACGGTCGCCGCGAGCATGACAAAGACTATCCGATGGGATTGCCACTGACGGACGACATCCGGCGCCGCCGCGCGCTGTGGCTCATCGTGGGAGGATTGTGGCTGGTTCTGCTCGTGGGCGTGCTCATCCGCACGATGCTCAAGCCAGCCAGCGGGACTGTCTTTCCCGTCTTTCACACCGCAGGCACGCGCTGGCTTCATGGGGAAAATCTCTACTCCGGTCGCGGCGACTACCTCTACAGCCCGCTCGTGGCGGCCTTTTTTTCGCCTCTGGGGCTGATGCCCTTCTGGCTCGGAAACATCCTGTGGCGCCTCGGCGTATTCGCCGCCTACTTCGGCGCCGTCCGCGCTTGGCTCCGCCACGGCCCCGCCCGGATCCCTGAGCAAAATCACCCGCTCGTTTTTCTCGTCCTGCTCCCGCTTTCCATCGGCAGCATCAACATCGCCCAGTCGAACCCGCTGGTCATCGCGCTCGTGATGGCCGCCCTCGCTTCGGCCCGCTGCGCGAAGTGGATCCCCGCTGCGCTGTTCATCGCGACGGTCACGTATTTCAAAATCTACCCGCTCGCCGCCGGCCTCCTGCTGGTGGTTCTTTTTCCGAAGCAATTCGGCTGGCGCCTCGGCGTGGCGCTCGTTGCGTTGGGCGCCCTTTCATTCGTCCTGCAAAAGCCCTCCTACGTGCTCGAGCAGTATCAAAACTGGGCCGCGACCCGCTCCTCCGACGAGCGGCATTACGACATCGGCAACCGCCCCCGCGACCTGTGGACGCTGCTCTACGCCTGCGGCATCGAGCTGAACCTCCGGCTCTATTTAGTCATCCAACTCCTCGGCGGCGCGGCCATCGCCGGACTCTGCCTCCTCGGCCGACTAAAAAAATGGAGCAACGACCGCCTCCTCACGCTCGTCTTCACGCTCGTGTGCTGCTGGATGCTGCTGCTCGGTCCCGCGACGGAATCCTCCACCTACATCATCCTCGCGCCGGCGATGTCATTCGCGATGGTCGAGGCGTTCAGCCGCCCGTTTCCGAAACCGATGCGCGTGCTCATCTGCTCCTCAGTCGCGATTCTCATTGGAGCCGCTCTCTTCATCTCGATCGCGGGCAAAAGGCGGGAGCTCTGGTGCATGTCCACCCATCAAATCGGCACCGTGCTCTTCGTCGTCTTCGCGCTCGCGTGGGTTTTCAAGGACTCCCTGTGGAGCGCCGATGAATCGCAGCCGGCGGAGCCTTGACCGCGACTACGCGGACGCCGCGCGAATCGCCTCCAGCTCCTCCCACCGCGCATAGAGATTCGCCGTCCGCGCCTTCGCTGCCTCGAACTTCGCCTCCCATTCGGGAAACTCCTTCGACCTCGTGACGAAGAAGGTGGGATCGGCGAGCATCCGCTCAATCTCCGTGGCTTCTGTCTCCGAAGCGAGAATCGCCTCTTCGATGCCTTCGAGTTCCTTCGTTTCCTTGTAGCTGAGTTTCCGGGCGCGCGTGCGCTGCGGCTGCGCCGGCGGTTGCGAAGCGGCTTTCGGCGGCTCGATGAATGCAGCAGGAGCAGCGGTGCGCCCGCGCATTTCGAGGTAGCGGTCGTAGTCGCCTACGTGCAGGTCGACGGTGCCGCCATCCTCGAACGCGAGGATGTGCGTGCAGACGCGGTTGAGGAACCAGCGGTCATGGCTGACGACGAGCACGCAGCCGCCGAATTCCGCGAGCCCTTCCTCGAGGATTTGCAGCGTGGAGAGATCGAGGTCGTTCGTCGGTTCGTCGAGGATGAGCAGGTTCCCACCGCGCAGGAGAATCTTCGCGAGCGCCAGTCGACTGCGCTCTCCACCGCTGAGATTCTTCACGGGGCCATTGATCGCCTCGTCGGTGAAAAGGAACCGCCGGAGATAGCTTCGCACATGCAACTTGTGCTCGCCGAGCACGACCCAGTCGCTCTTGCCCGAGATGGATTCCATCACGCTGTCCTCGTCGCGGAGAATCTCGCGGTTCTGGTCCACGTAGTTGATCACGGTGCGCGTGCCGAGCTTCACCTCGCCCCACGTCGGCGGCTGCTCGCCGAGAATGATGCGCAGCAGCGTGCTCTTGCCCGCGCCGTTGCGACCGACGATGCCGATGCGCCAGCCCGGCTGCACTTCGAGCGTGAGGTAGTCGAAGAGTTTCCGTCCGCCGATCTCCGCGCCTACGTTCGCGAGGTCGAGGATCGTGTTCCCGAGCTTCGGTGGCGGCGGGATGATCAAGTCCACGTCGTCCTCGCGCTCGGGGCCGGACTGCGCGGCCATCTCGTGGTAGCGCGCGATGCGGTCCACGCTCTTCGTGCGGCGCGCGCTCGGACCGCGGCGGACCCATTCGAGTTCGCGTGCGAGGAATTTCTGCCGGCGGTGTTCGGCGGCTTCCTCTCCAGCCTCACGCTCGGCCTTCGTCGCGAGGAACTGCTGGTAGTTTCCCGGATACGAAAAGAAGCGCCCGCCCTTCAGCTCGACGATGCGCGACGCAACGCGGTCGAGGAAAAATCGGTCGTGCGTGATCAGCAGGCACGTGCCGGGATACGTGCGCAGGAAATTCTCAAGCCACTCGACGCTCTGCGGGTCGAGGTGGTTCGTGGGCTCGTCGAGGATGAGCAGCTCGGGCTGCGCGATGAGCGCGCGGCAGAGCGCGACGCGGCGCTTCTCGCCCCCGCTGAGTCCTTCCGCGAGTCGGTCAGCAGCGGGCGCGTGGAGATTTGTGAGCAGGCTCTTGAGGCGCGAGTCGAGGTTCCAGCCGTCGTGGCGCTCAATCTCGTCGAGCAACTCCGCAGCGCGCGGTGCATCGCCGGGCGTGCGCTCGTATTCGGCGATGATGTCGAGGATGTGCTGCGCGCCGATGAGGACGTTCGCCTCGACAGTCGCCGCCGGGTCGAGGTCAAACGTCTGCGGCAAGAAGCCCGTCATGATTCCCCGGCGCCGCGAGACCTCGCCCGCATCCGGCTCCAATTCGCCTGCGAAAATACGCAGCAGTGTGCTCTTTCCGCAGCCATTCCGACCCACCAGTCCCACCCGCTCGCCCTCGTGCAGGGCGAGCGTGCCGTCATCAATCAGCGTCTGCGGCCCGTAACGGACGACGAGCCCCTTGGCGCTGACGACGGGTGTGGCATTGGCGGGTGCGGACATGGTGCGGTGAATCGAGAAAAAGAAAACGCGGGTGGTATGCCCGCGTTTTCGAGATGCGTTTTCGAACGTCGCGAAGGACTAGCCGCCGACTGCCGCACGAGCCTCCGCCGCGAGCGCGGTGGAGAGGTAGCGCTCGCCGGTCGAGCAGGCGACGGTGACGATGAGCTTGCCCTTGTTCTCCGGGCGCTTGGCGACTTGGAGCGCCGCCCACACGTTCGCGCCGGTGCTGATGCCGACCAGGATGCCCTCCTCCTTCGCGAGGCGGCGCGCGACGGCGAATGCGTCGTCGTTCGAGACCTTCACGCACTCGACGATCTGCGCATTCCCCGCGCTGTCCTTGAGGTGCAGGTTGTTCGGCACGAAGCCCGCGCCGGTGCCCTGGATTTTGTGCGGGCCGGGTTTCAGCGGCTCGCCCGCGAGCGTCTGCGAAATGACCGGCGAATCCGCGGGCTCGACGGCGACCGCGGTGAACGACGGCTTGCGCGGCTTGATGACCTCGGTGCAGCCCGTGATGGTGCCGCCCGTGCCGACCGCGGCGACGAACACGTCGATCTTCCCATCCGTGTCCGCCCACAGCTCCTCGGCCGTGGTCTTCGAGTGGATGGCGGGGTTCGCCGGGTTGTTGAACTGCTGCGGAATCCACGAATTCGGCGTCTCCTTGTGCAGCGCCTCGGCCTTCGCGATGGCGCCTTTCATGCCCTCGGTGCCGGGCGTGAGGACGAGCTTCGCGCCGAGCATCGCGAGCAGCGTGCGGCGCTCGATCGACATCGTCTCGGGCATCGTGAGGATGAGCTGGTAGCCCTTCGCGGCGGCGACGAACGCGAGCGCAATGCCCGTGTTGCCGCTCGTCGGCTCGATGATGACGGTGTCCTTCTTCAAAATGCCGCGCTTCTCCGCGTCCTCGATCATCGCCGCGCCGATACGGTCCTTCACCGAGCCGAGCGGGTTGAAGAACTCGCACTTGAGCGCGATCGTCGTGCTCGGGTCCACGCCTTCCGAGGCGGGAATGCGGTTGAGTTTCACCAGCGGCGTGCGGCCGACGGTCTCAATGATGTTGTTGTAGATATTGCCCATGGTGAGAATGCGTTGGTTGAAAGGAACGCCGTGTCTACCGCTCCGCGCACGCAGCGGCAAGAGGGAGTTTGCGAATGAGGAGCGGAGCTTTCTTCATCCGTCATTTCCGATTTCTCACGCGTTCACGCCCTTGATTGCACGCTGCGCCTTCCCGGAATCCGCCGCGCGCCAGAGATACCACGCGGCCGTGGTGCCGTGCGGGCGCCACCGCT
This sequence comes from Chthoniobacteraceae bacterium, assembly GCA_044221035.1. Taxonomy (GTDB): domain Bacteria; phylum Verrucomicrobiota; class Verrucomicrobiia; order Chthoniobacterales; family Chthoniobacteraceae; genus SXWH01. The sequence goes on from JBGAPU010000026.1 coordinate 42,878, forward strand.
CGGCATGCAGCAGGATATCCTTCGGCTTCGGAAGCTCGGCGAGGCCGTGCACGATTCGGAAACCGTTGCGCACGCCGAAGTCGTCGGCGGGGAAGACGTCGGGCCGCCCGAGCTTGAAGATGAGCATCATCTCCACGGTCCAGCGGCCGACGCCGCGCACCTGCACGAGACGCTCGATGATCTCCGCATCGGGCATCGCGCTGATTTTCCGCGAGCTGGGAATCGTGCCGTCGAGCGTCTTCGCCGCAATGTCGCGCAGCGCGGCGATCTTTGCGCGCGAAAAGCCGGCCGCACGCAGCGCGTCATCGCCAACCGAGGCGAGCTGCGCCGCCGATGGAAAGCGTCCGCGTGCGAACAGCGCGCGGAACCGGCGGAGGATGGTCTCCGCCGCGGTGCCATTGAGCTGCTGGTGCGCGACGGCGCGCACGAGCGACTCGAACGGCGAGCGGTCCCGCACCGGAACGAGCGTGCATGGCCCGTGCATGCGGATGAGGCGGCGCATGATTTTGCAGCGCTTCGCGAGATATTCGGTGGCTTCGGGAGTCATGCTTCGGAAAGGATGGCGCACCGGAGGACCGGCGGCGGCAGGCTACTTCTTCGCGCTCTCGTTCGCGAGATTCAGCAGATACTGTTCGACGAGCGCGCCATACTCGCCGGGATATCTTTCGCGGAGCGACTGCTGGATCGCCGCGCGCTCACGGGCGGGCAGCCCGATGAAATCCGCCTTCTTCAGCGCGGCCTCACGCGCGCCACGTTCGATGGCCTTCGGGTCGCCCGGCGTGTGGCTCTCGGCTCCCTGCGACTGGCCATTCGCGGCATTCGAATCCTTCCCAGCCCCCTGCCCCTGCCCTGGCATCCCTGCTCCCTGCTGAGCCTGCCCTTTTCCCTGGCCCTGGCCCTGCCCCGGCATGCCGGGCATCGGCGCCCCAGACGGCGAGCTGTTCTGCGACGGAGAAAGCCCGGCCTGCAATGCACCCATCGCGGCCTGCGCCTGCGCGAGCGACTGGGCCGCCTGCTGCGCGGATTGCCGGGCAGCGCCGTTTTGTCCGCCTGCCGCCTGCGCGCTCGCGGCGGAAAGCTGCTGCGCCGCCTGCTGCATGGCCTGGCGGGCGGTCGGCGAAGACTGTGCACCGCCCTGCGATGCGGCCTGCCCCGCGCCCTGCGAAGCCTGGGCGAGCTGCCCTGCCGCCTGCTTCATCGATGCATCGGCCTGAGCCTGCTGGGCGGAGCTCTTCGCAGCATTCGCAGCGACCTGCGCGTGCTGCTGCGCCTCACGTGCCGCCTGGGCAGCCTGCTGCGCGGCCTGCGCGGCATTGCCTGCCTGTTGTGCGGCCTGCCGGTTCGCATTCTGTGCCGCCTGCTGATTCGACTGCGCCGCCTGCGCGGCGCCTTCGGCAGCAGCCTGCTGCGCTGCGCGTGCGGCCTCCGCGGCCTGCTGTGCCGCATTCGCAGCCTGGCCCGCCTGTTGTGCCGCTTGCTGTGCGGCCTGCGCCGGCTGCTGCTGAGCCGCCACTTGCTTCGCGTTTTGCGCGGCCTGCTGCGCGGCACCGGCGGCTTCGCTCGCCTGCCGGGCAGCCTGCGCCGCCTGCTTTGCGGCCGGCTGGTTCTGCGCCTGTTCGGCCTGCTGCTGCGCGGCCTGGGCCGCTTGGGCAGCCTGTTGCGCCGCCTGGGCCGCCTGTTGCGCGGCCTGCACCGCAGCCTGCGCTGCCTGCTGCCCGCTTTCCTGCGCGGCCTGCTGAAGATTTCCCTGGGCCTGCTGCAGCCGCTGCTGCAACTGCGCGAGCTGCTCCTGCGCCGCAGCCATCTGCCCGGCGGCAGCGGGATTGTCCTGCCGGGCGGTCGCACCTTCATTCTGCCCCGCTTCCGCCGCTTGGGCAGCCTGTTGGGCGAGTTGCTTCGCGGCGTCGGCGAGATTTTGTGCAGCCTGCCGCGCGGCATCGCGGCCCTCCTCGGGTTTGTCGGCCTCCATCGCGGCGCGGGCCTTGCGGGCGTCATCCGCACCGGCCTGCGCTGGCTGTGCGGCCTTCGGCGCCTCCATCGCAGCGCGCTGGGCGAGTTGTGCGGCACGGCGGGCGATGTCGGCCTGCTCCGCGGCACCGGGCTTTTCGCTCCGGGCGAGCGCGGCCTGCTCACGCGCGAGATTCTCCGCGACTTTCTGGAGCTGCCCGATGTCCTTTGCCTTGTCGCCGCTCCGCGCGGCCAGAGCCTCGGCTTCCTCCGCGCGGCGCTGCAATTCCGCATGCGCCTTTTCAAGCTGCTCCAGCGCTGCGCCCTGCTGCTGCGCGGCCTGCGGCGCATCGGCATCCAGCATCGCGGCGCGCGCCTCCTGCATCCTGCCCGCCGCCCCGGCGAGCTGCGCGGTGGCCTGAGGCGCCTCCGCCATTTTCTGCATGAGCGCGTCCGTCCTCCCCGCGAGTTCGCCCTGTTGATCCTCCATCTTCGCGAGCTGCGAGTCCTTCTGCTTCTGCTCGTTTTCAAAGCGCGCGTGAATCTCCGGATTGTCGCGCAGAGCGGCGGCGGTCTGGCCCCGGAAGCGCTGCGGAAGCGCCCCATTCTGATCCTGCGCGGCGATCTTTTCACCCAGCCATTTCGAAAAATCGGCCTCCCTCCGCTGCTGGGAGGTGCCGTCGCGGAGCTGACGCTGCTCCGCGATGATTCCCGCAAGCTCACGCTCGGCCGCACGGAGCGCCTCGGGGCCGCGGTCGCGTGGCGCAATCTGGCGCGCGACCCTGCGCAGTTCATCGCGGCTCGTCTTCTCATCCGTCACCGCCTTGAACAACTGCCTCACCGAGAGCGACTGCGCGGCAGCCTCGGCCACGGGCTCCGTTCGCTCCAGTTGCTGCATCGCAGCCCTGAGCTGACCGGCCGTTTCAGCGCTCCCGGGATTCACAGCGAGACGCGCGATCCTGCCGCGGACGATTTTCACCTCCGCCGCAATCGCAGCCTGCTCGCCGCGCTGCGCCTCCACCTGCGCCTGGAAAAGCTGCGTCGCGCGAACCGGCAGCCCCTCGATGTTTGTCCGCGCCAGCTCGATTCCATTCTGGAGATTCTGCGCCTGCCGGTCCGCGAGACTGTGGAGCTGCCGCGAAATTTCCCCTGCCTCCTGCTCGCGCAGGTGCTCATCGAGGATGCGCTGAATCGCCACGACGATCTGCTTCTGCGCGCTGAACGCATCCGCGACCGTCCGGACCGCCGCGTCCGTGCCCGACGCCGCGCGGGCACGCTGGAGCAGGTCCACCACCTGCCGCATCTCCCCCGCCGACAGCCGGCCAAGCGACTGCCTCACGCGCCGCACCACCGCCGCGTCGTCACCCGCGAGATTGTTGCGCTCGTATTCGCCGAGCATCGCGTCGAGCGATTCCGCAAGCGCCTTTGTGTCGCCCTGAATCTGCGCCTGCTTCTGCTCGCCCTCGCGCAGCGGTGAGCCGGGGATTTCGGCAAATGCCGCGCCGGCAGCGAGCAGGGCGAGCACACCGAGGGCGGCCGGAGATCGCGCGGGAAAAAGCGGAGGAACTTTCATTCGGCAGGCGTTGGACCGTGGACGATATGCGCACGCGACGGCCTTGTCGCGCACGGATTCACTTCGCGCCCCCGGGCTTTTCGTGGATGAGGTCGCCGAGGCACCGAGCGAGGTCCTCCTGGTTTTGCCGCACGGAATCGAGCCCCTGCAGCGTGTCGTTGAGGCGGCTCGTGAGCTCGTCGCGCTTTTCCTCCTCGCTCACGATGCGCATCTGGTAGTGCTCGGACATCACGGTCGCCCCTGGGCCAGTCACGTCGTTGGCGTCGCGGGCCTCGAGCCAGAAATCAATTTTGTCGTTCAGCGCCGGCGCGGGAGTGATGCGCGAGATTTTCCAGTCGAACCGCCGGTTGAGCACCTTTGGCTGTCCGCCGCCAAGATCGAGCTCGACCGTCTTGTGCGCCGCGCCTTCGGTCCAATTCACCGCGTAGTGGAGCCGCACGCGCGCGACTCCGAAGTCGTCCTTCGCCTCGAAGCCAAGCAGCATCGTCGCACTCTGCGTGAGCAACTCGTCGCGGCGCACCGGCACGAGGATGCGGATCGTCGGCGGCATGTCGGGAACCACCTCGACACGGTGCACGGCCATCGCGCGCGATTCCACTCCCTCGCTGTCAGTGAGCTGGAAAGTCAGCCCGGCCACTCCCTTCACGGGAATCTCGACGGCGCCGGACCATTCCCCCAATGCAGCATCCTCCGCGAGCGGCGCACTGCGGACGGTCTCGGCGGGATCGCTTCCCACGAGCCGGAGCAGCGCGCCACGGAGCGGCGCCGTCGCCTTCAGCCGCACAGCGAGCTTCGAACCCGCGAGGAGCTTGAGGCTGCCAGGCTGGCGCCGCGCCGGCGGGAGCTTCGTGTATGCAGGCCACCGCTGCTCCAGCGAGAGGCTGGAAATCGCCGGTCTCGGGCGAACGCGGATTCGTGCTTCGTCCGTCCGATTGTCGCCAAGCTCGAGGCGATAGCGGAAATCCTCCTGCACGCTTTGCAGGATCCGGGAAAAGCGCACCGGCTCCGCGCGCAGCGAGTCGAGGGAAAACTCCTGCCGCTTTCCGCTCGCCGTCTCGATGATCAGCCTGCCGGATTTCGGAGTGACTCCGGCGGTCGTCGCCTCGATGCGGACATCGTCGCCGAGCGCCACGACCCGGCTGCCCGTGAACGCCGTGATGAGCGTCCTGCGCGGGACTGGGACATTCGCCAGCCATGCGCGCAGGAAAAGCGGCCAGCTCGCTCGCCCTCCGGCGAACCACAGCGCCGCGGCACACAGCACCGCGACCCCGGCAATGCGCCTCCAGCGGCGCAGCGCATCCGTGTTCACCGCATAGTCGAGTGGAGCATCGCCCGCGATTTCGGCGGTCTCGTCGATCAGCGCATTCACGAGTGCCTGCCCGGAACCGTCGTGCTGGCGCGCAAGCTGCACACTGGCAATGAGGCGCGTGCGGAAACGCGGCAGCGCCCGCTCAATGGCCAGCGCCACGCGGTCGTCATCGGGTCGGTGGAGCCATTCGCGGATGCCAAATTTCCAAGCGAGAAATGCCGCGCCTCCGAGCCCGCACACGAGCAGCACCGCACGCACCGTCAGCGGCAGACCGAACAGCCAGTCGAGCGGCATCACGACCGCGAGCCATCCGACCACCGCGACGAACGCCATCGCGAGCCCGGCCCGCAAAGTGACGCCGCACTGCATGCGGCGGACGTGCTCAATGTGCCTCGCGACCGCGGGGGCTGATCTGGGAGACCGGGGCTCGACGTTGGTTTCGGGCACTCGCGGAAAATGGATGCGTCCCCCGCAGGTGGCGAGCGCATTGTCGCCCCGCGAGAGCAGTTCCAAATCGAATCAGCTCCGGAGCAGGAGCCAGACTCCGGCGGTGGCCGCGGCGATCATCACAGCTGCAGTGCGAGCGCAGCCCTTGTTCTGCGGCACCGCGCTGAAGCTTTGCGGGGCGGATGCCCGCAGTTCGCCCTCCAGCCTCTCTACCGCCGCCTTTGCCTCGACCAAACTGGACCTCGTCTGCTCGCGATAGAGCTTGATCGCCTCGATCTTTCGCCCGGCAAAAATCGCGTCCTTAATCTGCTGCGCCTGAGACTCTGGGTTCGGGGTTTCCATGACTTGATGCACTACGCCAGCGACACTCCGCAGCCAAACAAAAACGCCGCGCTTGGCGGCGGCTGGGGATTCCAACCCCACCCGGTTTATTGCCGGGTTTCAGAGGATTCGCACCCCTGCCGCCGGTGATTGAGCGCAAAACATCAGACCGCAGTGCGCGGCAGAATGTTCACCTGAAAATAGAACAGAATTTGTGCCGCACCGTGAACAGCTTCACCGCGCGCCAGTCGAAGATTGCATCATGAAAGACAGCACATTCCCCATCGAGTTCTTCGGCGGCAGCCAGGATGGCGCGCTCATCGAAGGAACGCTCGCCCCGGACATCTATGAAGTGACCGTCGCGGACGGCGTGAAGGAAATCTACGTGCGCCAGACGAACGAACCGCCGTTCATCTACATCCAAGTCGGCTACGCCGGAAACGAGACGTGGACTTGAATCCGCCCGCCGCTCCCGCGTCTCCACCCGCGAAAACCAACCGCGGTGCGGACTGGTGGAGCCATGGGGATTCGAACCCCAGACCTCCTCAATGCCATTGAGGCGCTCTACCAACTGAGCTATGACCCCGTTCGCAGCGGGCGCGGAAGATGGGAATGAAGGCGTCCCTTGGCAAGGGAAATCTCGCGGTGCCTGCAAATGAGCAGCAGTCTCCCGCGGCTTGTTCCGCGCAGGAAAATGGTCGGCTACTTTTTCTTGTCGCCCGCGATCGGCAGGTCGGGGAGCGCCTTGCCGAGCGCCTGGTCGGAAACCTTCAGGCCCTTGCGGTAGCCGTTGAAGCCGTAGAAGAGCGGCTTGTAGGGATCCACGGGCTCGACGTTCGCCTTCGCGGGCACTTCGAGCCCGGTGAAGGCGTAGGCGGCGTTCACGACAAGGCGGCGGAGGCCCTCGTTTTCGAGGTCGGTCGCCGCGCCCATCGTGGTGCAGAGCACCTTGTTGCCCTTGCCGAATTCGTTCTCGTTCACGCGCGTCCACACGATGGGCATCGCCGGGTCGTTCACTCCCTGCTCCTGCTTGTCGGTCGCCCGCTTCTTCTTGTAGTCGGCCGGAGCATCGCCGGGATTCATGCCCTTCAGCACGATGCCGCGGACAAGAATCTGCGAATCAGCCGACGGGTAGGCCTCATACACATCGGTGCCGCCGAAAATGTCGCTCACTCCGCGCAGCAGCGCGTTGTCTTTTGCCGAAGGCTCGATGACGCCGCGTGTCGCCTCGCGCTTGTGGCCGCCCCAGTGGTTCACCCAACCCTCGCCGTAAACTTTTTTCCCGAATGCATTGAAAGCGGAGTATTCGCCCTTCAGCCCCGAAAACGCATGCGTGCTCGTGCGCAGGCCGATGAGCGGCTTGCCGGCCTTCACGTAATCGGCGAAGTGCTTGAACTGCTCATCCGGCCAGCGGCGGAAGCGAAGCGACGTGATGACGAGGTCGGCCTTGCCGAGCGCCTCCATGCCCGGCTCGTTGTCGCTCGTGTTCGGCGAAATCTCGCCTGTCGCCTTGTCGATGGAAAAAAGCACCGTGCAGGTGAAGCCGTGACGCTGGCTGAGCAGCTTGCCGAGCATCGGCAGCGCCTCTTCGGAACGATACTCCTCATCGCCGGCGAGCAGCACGACGCGCTTGCCCTTTCCCGGCCCGTCCTTGCCTTCGTAGGTGATCCACTGGTCGTCGGCGTGTGCAAGTCCGGCAAATGCGGCGAGCGAGAGCGAGAGAATGAGGGAGCGGAGGAGTTTCATCGGGCGGCGATGCCAGCCGAGTGCGCTCCGCGAGTCAAGGGCGTGCACGCCGTCAGGCGATGCAGTAGGGCGGTTCCTTGATCGGCGGATTGTCGCCGATGTGGAGGCGCATCCAGATTTCCTCCGCGATCACCTGGCTCGCCAGCTCCGAGTAGTCCTCCGAGATCAAACCGTGCTCGGCGAGGGCCTCCGCACAGAGTGCGGCGACTGCCTCGCTCCAGGATGCCTGTGTCTCGTGGATGCTCATGGTCCGTGTTTTCAGCAGCTGCAGTTTCCGCGCCCGGGAATCACCGCTTCCCGGCGCGCACCTTCTCCTTTTTCCGCTCCAAATCCTCATCGAGTTTCTGAAGTTCGTGCTTGAGCTGCTTGTTGAGCTGCTCGACGCCCTCGAAGTCACCCTTCTCCTCCGCCTTCGTGATCTCGCCGCGGAGAAACAGCTCCTTCTCCGCCTTCTTCGCCTTCGCGAGTGATTCCAGCTCCGTGATTTCCGCCTTCTGCGCGTCGGTCAGCTTGGCGGTCGGCGACTGCTTCTCCAGCCGCTCCATGGCGAGTTCGTAGGCGCTTTTCATGACGGCAATCATTGCCCGTTGCTTTCACAACGCAAGTTCCTATCGTCCGCCGCCCGTGATTCAGCTCCTGAGCACCGACTTCGACGGAACAATCGTCAACCACGACGCCAAACCCAGCGTCGATCCCGAGATGATCGCCGCCATCCGCGATCTGCGCGCAGCCGGGGTGAAATGGGCCGTGAACACCGGACGCACGCTCTGGCACATCGACGACGGCCTGAAACGCGAGTTCGCCCTGCCCGTGCAGCCGGACTACGTGATCGTCGAGGAGCGCGACATTTATCACCGCGAAGCCGACGGACCGTGGCACCCCCTGGGCGACTGGAATGCGCGCAGCGTGCGGGACCACGACGAGATGTTCCGCCTCGCCGGCCCGCTGCTGGCCGAAGTGCTTGCATTCCTCGAACGCTTCGAGGGAGTGCAGAACCTCTTCGACAGGGGCCGCTTCATCGGCTGCGTCACCGCGAACAACGCCGACATGGACCGCCTCTGCCATTTCCTCGACACGCTCCGCGCGCGCCTGCCGATGTTCAGCTACCAGCGCAACACGATCTACATCCGCTTCTGCCACGAGGCCTACAGCAAGGGCACCGCGCTCGGCGAGCTCGCCCGCATGCTCGGCATCCCGCGCGACGCCGTCTTTGCCGCGGGCGACCACCACAACGACATCCCGATGCTCGACGGCAGCTTCGCCCGCTGGGTCGCGTGCCCGTCAAATTCCTGCGAGGAAGTGAAGCTCACCGTGCGCACCGCCGGCGGCTACCTCGCGAAAGGCGCGGCAAGCTCGGGAGTCGTCGAGGCCCTCCGGCACTTCGGCTTTTGGAAATCCGCAGCCTCGCTCGCTGCCACTTAGCAGGCGGAGGCGTCCGGGCTACCTCATCGGCGTCCGCATCAGCTCGTCGAAGATCTTGTAAAACTGCCCGCGCACCTGCTGCTCCTCGCTGAGTTCCTTCCGGAAGAAATCGTAGCGGAGCCGCGCATTCGCGAGCTGCACGTCGCTCTGCGAAGCCTGCCGCATCGCGTCCATGAGATCCTTCACGGCGCGCGCACGGTCCGTGGGCAGCAGCCCCTTCGCACTCGTGGCCTCGCTGAACTTGTCCAGCGGCCTGCGGATGGCCGGGTTCTGGTGATGCGACGCATTCACACCGCCGCTGCGCGACATTTCGCGGAGAAGCGCGGCGAGATCATGCGTGCGCTCCTTGATGCGCTCGATGGTGGCGTGCTCCTCGTTGTAGGCGGGCCACGCGACCGGCTGCCATTGCTTCACGCTGTCCAGCCGGTAGCCAAAACGGCGGACCTTCGGGACGGCGCGTCCGCTCAGACCGTCCATGTCGCGCATCGTGAGATATGTCGCGATGCCGATGACCTTCCCGCTCTTTAGGTGAAAAATCGGGCTCCCGCTGTTGCCGGGGACAAACTCCGCGGTGACCTCGATCAAATTCGGCCCGATCCCGACAAGCTTGCCGGTCAGCGGCTTGATCACACGCGCGCCCTCCGGATTGCCGAGCACGACCACTTCGTCGCCGATGGATGCGTTCTTCTCCACCTCGGTCATCATGTCCATTGCCTTCGTGTCGGAGAGCAGCGCGAGGCTCATGATGTCGTGCCCGACTGCCGCAGCAGCCTGGCCGACCTTGAGCTGCGACTGATCCAGCAGCGTGAGCTTCGCGCCCGAATGCCCGGCAACGACGTGCTGGTTGGTGAAGACAAATTTTCTCCCCGCAAATGTGCACACAAAGCCGCTGCCCGCGCCGCCCTTATCCTCCACAAAGACGAGGCTGCCGCTGTATTCCTTCACGAGGTTCGCCGCCTGCTCGTCGGCCGACTGGGCGCGCACCGCTGCGGCGGTAAAAAGCCACATGCAGAGCGCGAACACCGCGGCCAACTGGGAGGCGCCGCGCTTCATCACACCCACATGCCATCGGGCAGCACGGCGCCCTTCGGGATCACCACGATGCCGTCGCGGATATACCACAGCGGCTTCTCGGTCCCGTCGCTCCACCGCACAGGCGGCCCATCGCAATTGTCAGCCTTGCCATCGGGCGTGATGACGACGCCGTTTCCGACACGCGCATTCTTGTCCACGATGGCGTGGTCCACGACGCAGTTCGAGCCGATGCCCAGCGGCGGCTCGCCCTCCCGAGCGGGGCGGATTTCCTCGTAGTAGTCCGCACCCATCACCACGCTGTTTTTGATCGTCGAGCCGCTCTTGATGATGCTGCGCAGGCCGATGACCGCGCGCTCGATGTTCGCGTCGCTGATGATGCACCCGTCGCTGATGATCGCCTGGCGCACCGTCGCGCCGTTCACCTTGCTCCCCGGCAGGAAGCGCATGTGCGTGTAGATCGGCGCGGTCGCATCGAAGAAGCTGAACGGCGGCAGCGGATTCGTGAGCGCGAGGTTCGCATCGAAGAACGCGCGGATCGTGCCGATGTCCTCCCAGTAGCCCTGGAAGATGTGCGCGTGGACGCGGAATTTTCCGAGGGCCTCGGGGATGACGTGCTTGCCGAAATCAATGTGCTGGTTTGCGAGCGCGTCGCGGAGCGTGTCGCGGTTGAAAATGTAGATGCCCATCGACGCCTGATACAGTTCGGCATCCGTCTCGCGACCGAGTTCCTTCAGGACGGACGACGGAATGCGCAGGCTGTCGAGCACCGCGGGATCCTTCGGCTTCTCCACGAAGCGCGTGATGCGCAGCTCAGGGTCCGTGTGCATGATGCCGAAGCCCGTCGCATCCTGCCGCGTCACCGGGAGCGTCGCGATGGTAAGCTCGGCCTTCGTCGCGATGTGCTGCTCGAGCATCCGCCGGTAATCCATGCGGTAGAGCTGATCGCCGCTGAGGATCACGTAGTAGTCGAAGGGTCCGTTGAGAAAGTCCGTGAGGTTCTGCCGCACCGCGTCCGCCGTGCCCTGATACCACTGGGAATCCGTGGGCGTCTGCTGCGCGGCGAGAATCTCCACGTAGCTGCGGGAGAACTGGTCGAACTTGTAGGTCGCGCCGATGTGCCGGTGCAACGAGACACTGTTGAACTGCGTGAGCACATAAATGCGCCGCATGCCCGAGTTCAGGCAGTTCGAGATTGGGATGTCCACCAGCCGGTATTTCCCGGCGAGCGGCACCGCGGGCTTCGAGCGTTCCTTCGTGAGCGGGAAAAGCCGCGAGCCCGCGCCGCCGCCCATGATGATCGCGAGCGTCTTCTCTGTGACTGCTTGCCAGTTGAAGTTGGAGTCAATGCCCATGCACCAAGGCTAGACCAAACTCCCCGCGCGAGGGAAGAGGCGAAAATTGGCAAAGGCAACGTCCCTGTTGCCATCGCCTCCCGCCGCGCGTAATAGGGCGCCTCATGGCCGACCTGAAGCACCTGCTCGCCAAAAACCGCGCGTGGGCGGACGAAATCAAAAGCCGCGACCCGAAATTCTTCGAGAGCCTCGCGGGCATCCAGAAGCCCGACTACCTCTGGATCGGCTGCTCCGATTCCCGCGTGCCGGCAAACCAGATCACGGGCCTCGCACCCGGCGAGGTTTTCGTCCACCGCAATGTCGCCAACGTCGTCGTCCACACCGACCTGAACTGCCTCTCGGTGATGCAGTTCGCCGTGGATGTGATCAAGGTGAAGCACATCATGGTCGTCGGCCACTACGGCTGCGGCGGTGTCTTTGCCGCGCTGCACAACAGCCGCTTCGGCCTAATCGACAACTGGCTCCGCCACATCCAGGACGTGCGCCACAAGCACGCCGCGCTCATCGAGCGGTGCCCAGAGGCGCAGCGCCACGACAAGCTCTGCGAGCTGAACGTCATCGAGCAGGTCCTCAACGTCGGCCAGACCACCGTCGTCCGCGACGCCTGGGAGCGCGGCCAGGCACTCACGATCCACGGCTGGATCTACAGCCTGCAGGACGGACTGCTGCGCGACTTGAAAGTCACCGCCTCCAGCGTCGAGGAACTCGACCGCGGCTACCGCGACGCCATCTTGGCGGTTGCGTAGGATTCGGCCCGGCGCTTCGATGCGCCCATGAACGCCCCCCAACAACCCAGGCGCATTCTTACGGCACTTGCGGGAACCCTCGGAATCGCAGGATGGGTTTTGCTCGCGATGAACGTGGTGGGTGATTTTGCCTCGCGGAACTCAGCGGGCCGGGCATCCGCAGCGCAGCAGGCACCCGCGGCAGGGCAGCCATCCGCAGCGGAGCTCACCGCACTCCGGTCACAGCTCGATGAAAAGGATCGCGCCCTGAAGAAGGCCTCGGAACAGCTTGCGCCGTTTTTCCAATTCGCCGCCGAGCATTCCCCCGGCGCCGAGCCCGACGCTCAGCTCGAGGCTCTCCGCAAATATTTCGCCGCATCAAGACTGCCTTCCATTCGCCGCTACGTGGAGCCGAAGGCCGTCGAACGCCTACGGAACCTGCTCAAGGACGCCCCGGCGCTGAACGTGGAGGTCGGCGCGACCAACGGCGACATCGAGGCACTCGCGCTCGCCGAGGAACTCAGGAAGCTGTTTGAATCGGTCGGGATGCAGTCCCGCAGCGTGGTCCCCTATGAAAAGCCGCCAAACAACATGAGGGGCGTCTCCATCTACAGCAGGCCGCAGCTCGACGACTCACTCAGCGGCATCATCAGTGAGATTTTCGCCGCAGTGGCCCAGGAGAAGATTCAATGGGTGAGCGGCGCGGACGCACCCATTTTCAACAAGCGGGATCCAGACATGAGGATTTTCGTCGGCCCGAAGTGAGGCCGGCCTAAATCAGCCAGCTCTCGACCTTCTCGGCGTCCTTGATGGGTCCCACAATCGCGAGGCCGAGGCGCCCGCGGTGCAGGCATTCGCGCGCGACCGCCTGCACCTCGTCGCGCGTCACCGCGAGGATGCGCCGCTCGATTTCCACAGGGCACAACACGCGGCCGTAGCCGAGCAGGCTCTCACCCATCCAGAGGATCTGGTTCGTCGTGCTCTCGAGGCCCATCAGCGTCTGGCCGATGGTGTAGTCCTGCGCCATTTTCAGCTCCGCGCGCGTCGGGCCGTTTTTTGCGATGCTGTCGATCTCGCGCAGGATCAAGCGGATTGCGGGTTCGAGCTTCGCCGGGTCGAGCCCCGCGCTGACGTGCAGCGCCCCGGTGTCCGCGAGCGTCACCATGCCGCTCGACACCGAATAGCAGAACGCGCGGCGCTCGCGCAGCTTCTGGAAAAGCCGCGAGCTCATGTTTTCGCCAAGAATCACGCTGAAGAGCTTCAGCGCGAAGCGCCGCTCGTCACTGCGCCCCCACGTGTGGAAGCCCATCGCGAGATGCGTCTGCTCCGTCTCGTGCGTGTGCAAATTGACCGACGGCCTCCCGGGCACGCTCGGCGAGCGCTGAAACCGCGGACGTTTCCCCGCTGGCAGCCGGCCAAACGCCGGGCCGAGCACCTTCACCACCTCGGCATGCGGCACGCGGCCCGCGACGGTGACCACCGTGCTCGCGCCGTTGTAATTGTCTTTGTGAAAACCATCGATTTCCCGCCGGCTGAGCTTCGAGACGGTCTCGACCGTGCCCGTGAGCGGACGCCCGAGCGGGTGCCGCGGCCACAGCGTGGAAGTCAGCAGTTCCTGCGCGTGCTGCGCTGGCTGGTCGCGATACATCAGGATTTCCTCGCGGATGACCTCGCGCTCGCGGTCGATCTCCGCCTCGGGAAAGACGGAGTCCACATACATGTCCGCCAGCACATCGCCCAGCCGGCCGAAGTGCGCCGCGCACGCCTTCGCGTAGTAGCAGGTGTGGTCTTCCGTCGTGAAAGCATTCAGGTAGCCGCCGACACCCTCGACCGCCGCCGTGATCTGCCGCGGGTTGCGCCGCTTCGTCCCCTTGAAAAGCAGGTGCTCGATGAAATGCGAAATGCCCCCCTGCCCCACGCGCTCATGCCGTCCGCCCACTCCCGCCCACACGCCCAGCGTCACACTGCGCATGTGCGGCATCTCCACGGAGGCGATTCGCGCGCCGTTGGGGAGCCGCGTTACGTGGTAGGTTTGGTTCATCAAGGGTGTGTTGCGCGCGATTTTGAGGGCCGTGAAGATGCGCACATTCATGAGTAGCGCAAGCGGCCTCATCTTGGCCGGAAAATGCGGCCGGCGACGCGGAGAAACGCCTCGTCAGCGGACCCGCTCCCGGCCCATCCGGATGTCAATCACCTGCTCGGCCAGCGGCAGGTCGCGGGGAAAGGTGATTTTGAAATTGTAGTCGTCGTTTTCCAGCAGGGCCACGCGCTTGCCGATTTTCTGAATCGCCGAAACCTCGTCGGTCACGAGTTCGTTGCGCGCCATGAGCGACGCATACGCCTGCATGATGAGGGCGCTGCTGAAAATCTGCGGCGTCTGCATCGCCCACAGGTTCTGCCGCTCCACATTCTCGGTCACGAGATGCTCGTGCGATGCGCGCTTCACCGTGTCGGGAATCGGCGAGGCGCAGCAGGCCGAGCCGTTTTTTTTCGCGAGCGCGAGGCAGTCGCTGATGAGCTTCGGCGTGATCAGTGGCCGCGCCGCATCGTGAATCGCGACATACTGGCTGCCCTCCGCCCGCACCGCGCGCAGGCCGTTCCAAACGGAAAGGTGCCGCTCGGCGCCGCCTTCGACGACGGCGCTCACCTTCGTCAGGTTTTCCGCGGCCACGAGCTTCTGCACTTCGGCCACCTTCTCGGCGCGCGTGACGACCACGATTTCACCGATGTCGCCGCACTGCTGGAACGCGGCGATGGACCAGCAGAGGACCGGTTTGCCGTGGAGCGTCGCGAAAATCTTGTCGAAGCCCATGCGGCGGCTCGCGCCCGCTGCGACGATGATGGCTGAGTTCATCCGAGTCGTGGAAATGCGTTCGCGCTACGGGAGGAGCCGGCCCACTGCGGCGCTCAATGCACGCCCATCCGCGCGGCCCGCGGCGCGCTCGGCGGCGAGCTTCATCACAGCGCCCATCTGCGCCTTCGAGGTCGCGCCCGAATCAGCGATGGCGCTCTTCACCAGCGCCTCGAGCTCTTCCGGCGTGAACGGCTTTGGCAGATACGCCGCGAGAATTTCCGCCTCGGATTTTTCCTTCGCCGCCAGCTCAGGGCGCCCGCCTTTTTCAAAGCTCTCGATCGAATCCTGCCGCTTCTTCATCTCCTTCCGCAGAACGCTCAGCGCCGCAGCGTCGTCGAGCGCCTCGTCGGCGATGCCCTTCTCGATGGCCGTCGCCTTCAGCGCGCTCTTCAGCATGCGGAGAACACCGAGGCGCTCCGCGGCCCGCGCGCGCATCGCGTCCTTGATGTCGGAATCAATCTGTCCAAGCAAACTCATGCCGCGACGCTAGCGGCGGGCGCCGGGGCGGCAAAGGAAATCGTGAATGCCCGCCGCCGCTCCCGCATTGCGTGGCGCGCCGTTTTTCCACACCGTGCGCGCGATGTCCGCCGTGCAAATCTCGACGCTGCTCAGCAACCGCGACCTCGACCGCCTCGCGCGGCTGCGGCTGAACGCGTCGCGCCGCTTCACCAACCGCGCGCGCGGCGAGCACCTCGCGGCGAAGGGCGGCACGAGCACGGAGTTCTGCGACTTCCGCGACTACACGCCCGGCGACGACGTGCGCTTCGTGGACTGGAACATCTTCGCGCGCATCAACCGCCCCTACCTCAAGCAGTATCACCAGGAGGAGGAAATGCACATCGCGCTCCTCGTGGATGCGTCCTCGT
The DNA here is from genome assembly GCA_044221035.1 of Chthoniobacteraceae bacterium. GTDB lineage: Bacteria > Verrucomicrobiota > Verrucomicrobiia > Chthoniobacterales > Chthoniobacteraceae > SXWH01. The sequence continues at coordinate 58,475 of JBGAPU010000026.1, forward strand.
CGATGACCTTCGAGGGAAAGCTCGCCCTCGCGCAGCAGCTCGCCGCGGCATTCGGCGTCGTGAGCCTCCGCGGCTCGGAGAAAGTGAGCGCGTGCATCCTCGGCGGCGCCCCCGCGCGGCTCGCACCGTGCAGCGGTCGCGCCAGCGTGCGCAAGATGCTCGCCTTCCTCGAATCCATCGAGGGCGGCGGCGACCGTCCCATCGACGCTGGCATCGAGGATTTCCTCCGCCAGCACAGCGGGCGCGGCACCGCCATCGTGCTTTCCGACTTCCTCACCACTGGCGACATGAAGCGCGCCTTCAGCCTCCTGCACAACGCCGGCCTCGAACCGTGGGCGCTGCAAATCCTCGGCCCCTCCGAACTCGCGCCCGAACTCAACGGCGACCTCCGCCTCGTGGACAGCGAGACTGAGGCGACGCTCGACATCAGCAGCGCCGGCGACCTGCTCGCGCTCTACCACGAATACCGCACCGCACGCGAAACCGAGCTCACCACGCTCTGCAAGCAGCGCGGCGGGCGATTCCTCGGCGTGAACGCCGCCGACACATTCGAGCGCGTGTGCTTTGAGT
>JBGAPU010000156.1:0-9892 GCA_044221035.1 Chthoniobacteraceae bacterium
GAGCCACACCTCGCGGTTCACGATGCGCTCGAATCCGAGCTGCGCGGGGCCGCGCCGCAGCCGCGCGGTCCAGTGGCCGACGACCGGCTTCACGCCGCACCGCGCGATGAATTCCGGATCGTGCGCGAGCATCCGCGGGCCGCGCGTGAAGACGACGTTGGTGCGGTTCGGCAGCGGCTTCGGGAGGCTGAGAAAAGTTTTCCGCCCCATGAGCACGATGCCGCCCGTGGTGAGCTGCTTGAACCACTTGAAGTCCTCCGGCAGGTGCCACGGGATTTTTCCGTCCACCCCGATCACGCGGTTCAGCGACATGGCGGCGATGGCTTTCATCAATTGCGGATTGCGGATTGCGGATTGCGGAAAGTCGAGGGCACGCGTTTGGTTCGGGAACCTAGACCGCGACCGGCGCCTTGATCGCCGGATGCGGGTCGTAGCCTTCGAGTGTGAAGTCCTCGAACTTGAACGCGAAGATGTCCGTCACGTTGGGGTTCAGCTTCATCCGCGGCAGCGGGCGCGGCTCGCGCGAGAGCTGTTCCTTCGCTTGGTCTTGGTGATTCTTATACAGATGCAGGTCGCCGAAAGTGTGGACGAATTCTTTCGCGCGCAGGCCGCACACTTGCGCGACCACGAGCGTGAGCAGCGCGTAGCTGGCGATATTGAATGGCACGCCGAGGAAGATGTCCGCGCTGCGCTGGTAGAGCTGGCAGCTCAGTTCGCCCTCGCTCACGTAGAACTGAAATAGTGAATGGCACGGCGGCAGCGCCATGCCTTCGATCTCCGCGGGGTTCCATGCGCTCACGATGAGGCGGCGGCTGTCGGGGTTCCTTTGGATCTGCGCGATGAGGTTCGCGATCTGGTCCACGCGCTTGCCGTCTGCGCCGCGCCAGTCGCGCCACTGCGCGCCATAGACGCGGCCGAGGTTGCCGTCGGCATCGGCCCATTCGTCCCAAATCGTCACGCCATTCTCGCGGAGGTAGCCGATGTTCGTCTCGCCCTTCAGAAACCACAGCAGCTCGTGAATGATGCTGCGCGTGTGGACCTTCTTTGTCGTGAGGAGCGGGAAGCCCTCCGCGAGGTCGAAGCGCGCCTGCGCGCCGAACAGGCTGAACGTGCCCGTGCCCGTGCGGTCGGCCTTGAAGCGTCCGTGCTCCATGACGTGGCGGAGGAGGTCGAGGTATTGGCGCATCGTGTGCGGGATAGGGGAAGGGGGAGGCGGGGTGCAATGACGAATGACGAATGGGGAACTGCTGCGCGCATCTTCGCTTTTGAAAATCGGCGCGCTGCCGCTATGAGTCCCGGCATGAACCGCCGCGCCGCCCTCCGACTCGCCACTCTCGCGCTGCTCGGAGGCGCACTGCCTGCGCGCGCCCGGCACGTGGGGCTGCTGCCGATGAACACGGTTTTTGTCGGCCGCGACCGATTCGAGGCGCGAGTGCGGCAGCTCCGGGCTGTGGCGGACAAAGTGCGCGCGCTGCCGATTGGCGAGCGCGTCGCGTGGTTCGGCCAGGTGCTCCTCGGCACGCCCTACAAGGCGTCACGGTTTTTGTCGGCCGCGACCGATTCGAGGCGCGAGTGCGGCAGCTCCGGGCTGTGGCGGACAAAGTGCGCGCGCTGCCGATTGGCGAGCGCGTCGCGTGGTTCGGCCAGGTGCTCCTCGGCACGCCCTACAAGGCGTTCACGCTGGAGATCCACGACTTCATCGAGGCGCCGAGCGTGAATCTCAACGGCCTCGACTGCTGGACGTTCTTCGAGACCGCGCTCGCCTTTGCGCGGATGATGGAGGAGCCGGTGGAGCAGTGGACGCCCGAGACGCTGCTCCGCTACATCGAGCTCGACCGCTACTGGGGCGGCACCTGCGACGGCACCTACCTCTCGCGGCTCCATTATCTCGAGGACTGGCTGCACGACAATGCACGCCGCGGCCTCATCCGAGACCTCACGCGCTCGCTCGGCGGCATCAACGTGACGAACGCGGCCATCGAGATGACGCACAACTGGAAAAAATACCGCTACATGCGGAACAACCCGGACCTGCGCGTGGGCATCACCGAGCTGGAGTCACGCCTGCGCCGGCAGCCGCTCGTGATGATTCCAAAGGCGCGCGTCGCCGGCATTGAGGACCAGCTTCAGAACGGAGACATCATCGGCATCGTCGGCCGCGACGGCAGCGCCTACGGCACGTCGCACGTGGGCATGGCCATCCGCAAGGACGGCGTCCTGTGCTTCATGCACGCGAGCGCGCCGCACAATTTCGGCAAGGTCGTCATCGAGGCGCGCCTGAGCGATTACCTCGAAAAATACCGCAGCCATGCCGGCATCCTCGTCGGCAGGCCGGCGAAGTAGCGCGGAGCGGACTGACCGGCTGGCGGCTTACTCGCGGTTGAAGCGGTGGATGCGGCCGTAGATGTTGTATTCGGCCACAAACACATCGCCCTTCGCGTTGAAGGCCACGCCGTGCGGCGCGGTGACGAAGCCCGTGCGCCACACATCCGGAGGCGTCGAGTTTTTGCCGGTCTCGTCCGCGTGATCATTCGCGCCGAACTGCGTGACGATTTTCCCCTCCTTGTCGAGGATGGTGACGCGGCCCTTGATCTCGCCGATGAGCGCGAGGTCGCCCTGCACCGCGACGGCGGCGGGCAGCAGGAGATCCTTCGCCACGACGCCGAGGAACTCACCGTCGAGCGACATGTGGACGACACGGCCGTTGGCGCGGTCCACGCCGATGATGCGCGGCGGGCTGAAGCGCGTGTCCACCGCGATCTTGTGCAGCGTCTTGAAGCCATACGGCTCCTTCTTGCCGCCGAAGCTCTTGATGTATTTCCCCGTCTTGTCGAAGCGGTGCACGTAGTCGCTCGAGTAGCCGTCCGTCACGAACAGGTCGCCATTCGGCGCGACATCCATCGCGGTGAGGCGCTGCGTCGGCTTGCCGCCATTCGGATCGGCGACCTCCTTGCCGTCAGGCCCCTTCTTCTTCGCCGCCGTCTTGTTCTTGAACTCGTCGGGGATCGCGGTCGGCGGGATGTTCATCACTTCCTTTCCGTCGAGCGTGAGCTTGAGGATGTTGCCCGTGCCGAGGCGCGCGCCATAGATGAACTCGCCACCCTCCTCCTTGTGGATCACGAAGCCGTGAAAATCCGCCGGCGCATTTTGGATGTTGCGCACCCACTTTCCATCCGGCGCATAGACTTGGATTCCCGCCTTCGGATCCATCGTGCTCACATACACCTCGCCGTTCGATGCGACGGCGATGTCGCCGTGCATGTTGCCCATCTGCGGGCGGCCGGGCTCGAGCTTATACCAGTCGGCGACGGCCTTGTAGCCGGTGCCGGGAGACGCCGCGACGAGCGCGAAGGCAAGGAGTGAGAGGAGGCAGAGTGCGTGAACGAGGGGTTTGCGCATGGAGGTGTGGGATTGAGGGGGCAAAGGGCACACCATTTTTCCCCTCTGAGTCAATCGCGGCGTCAACTTTGTGGCGGCGCGGCGGAAGGTGCGGTGCCATCGAGCCAGCCGCGATCCTTGAACCAGCGCCACATGCACCAGCCGAGAATGCTGCCGAACACGAGGCCGACCGCGACGTCGGAGAAATGATGCGCGTTCATCCAGATGCGCGACCAGCCGGTGGTGATCGCGGCGAGCATCGCGAGCCAGCCCACACGGGGGAAGCAGAGCAGCGCGGCGAATGCGAATCCGGCGGCGGTGGTCGAGTGGCCCGAGGGGAAGGAGTTGAACTTGTGGCGCGCGACGATCCACTCGCCGTTGTGGCGCAGGCCGAACCAGCCCTGCGCCTCCGTGTTGCTCGGGCGGGCGCGGCCGGTGAGCGCGCGCGGGATGTTCACCGCGAGTCCGGCGAGCGCGGTCGCCGCGGCGATGGCCAGCCACCGCCGCTGCCAGTCCTGCCGGCGCAGCATGCGGCCCGTTGCCCAGCCGAGCACGCACACGCCGAAAAACCACGGCGAGTAGGTGTGCTTTGTCACGAAGTCCGCGAACTGCGTCTGCGCCGGCGTGGCCTCGCGCTTCACGAACTCGCGCACCGGCGCATCCGCGGCGAACGCGAATCCGAGCAGGAGCAAAGCGACGGTCGCGAGGAGCGCGGTGGCGGCGGGACGCCGGCAGGGGGCGATTGCGGAGGAAGGTGGAGCGGGGTCGCTGGAGTCGCGCACGGATGACACCGCACGGTCAATACGAGCCCGCACGTGGGGCAGCAAGGCGGATGTCGCGGACGGACTTCAGCGCACCGAGGGCGCGCTTGCGGGAGAGTCCGGCGATTTTCTTCCCAGCAGCACGAGGTCGAGCCCCGGCCGGGCGAAGTATGGCACGCGGTGCAGCGTGGTGAAGCCGGGCGGCAGCTTGCCGTTCAGCCACTCCGCGTCCTTGTGGCGCGCGATGATGAATGTGTCGTCGGCGGACGCCGCCGCGAGCAGGTCGCCGATCCGCAGGTGGCTGAAGAAGGGGATCGGATGCCGGACATTGAAAACGAAGCTCGGCTCGATGGCGCCGAACGCGAGGATCGTCGGCGCCTTGCCGCCGGTGTGGACATTGCGCGCAGCGACGGCGAGCAGTTCCGGCGCGCGCTGGTGGCGGTTGAACACGTAGGGAAGCAGCCCGCACAGCGAGATGAGGGTGAGCAGCGATCCGGAGACGGCAAACGCAGTCAGCGCCCGCCCGCGCGCACCGCGGCGGAACTCGCGCCATCCGAGCCATCCGCCCAGCAGCGGGACCAGCCCGAGCACGCCGGTCCATTCCGCACCGCGGAAAAGGAAGTGCGCGACGATGGGAAGGGCGATGCACATCGCGAGGCCCGAAATCGCGAGCGTGATGAAGCTCCAGCGGAACCAGAATTCGCGGAGCTGCGCGCGGTGATTCAGCCACCGCACGACGCCGGCCGCGACGAACAGCGCGAGGCCCGGATAGACGGGCGTGATGTAGCTCGGCAGCTTTGTGCGCGCGATGGAGAAGGCGCCGACCCACACGAGCACCCAGCACGCGACGAAGACCAGCCCGCGCCGCCACGGATCCTCGGAGCGCCGGCGCGCACGGCCCGCGACGATGGTCGGCAGGATGAAGCACGACCACGGGAAAAACGCCGCGAGGATCATCACCGGGTAATACAGCAAATAGACAAAATAGAGCGCCGCCGGGCCGCCGTGGCCTTCCATCGCGTTGGTGGCGCGGCCGAGGTTGTGCGTGAGGAAGAATCCACGCGTCCACTCGCCGTGCGTCGCTTCATGCACCAGCCAATACCACGGCGCCGCGACAGCGCCGCACACGAGCAGCGCGGTGACTGGCCGCATCGCCCAGCAGGTTCTCAGGAAATGCAGCGGAGCAAATGGCCGCAGGCAGGTGCCCAGTGCGCGCCGCCACCATGGCAGGTTCGCCGCGGGTGTTTCCCGCGTTTCCGGGAGGCGCACGATCAGCAGGAACATGCCGATGACCGCTGTCGGCAGGACGACACCGACGGGGCCCTTCGCGAGCGCGGCGAGTCCCATCGCCGCATAGACCGCCGCGGTGGCGAGCCAGTGCGAAGGGAAGCCGCCCGGCGCCAAATCGGGGGCGGTTTCCGCAGTGGGGTCGCTGTCTGGCGGGCGCCGGAATGCCGTCATGACGAACGCGAAGAACGCGAGCGTGACGCAGAAGATGAGCGGTGCATCGGGCGTGGAGATGCGCGAAGAGACGGCGAAGAAGAACGACGACGCGAGGATGATGCCGCCCCAGAATCCGACCTGCGCGTTGAAGAGGCGGCGGCCGATGCCGTAGGTCATCAGGACGGTGCCGATGCCGAAGACCGCGGACCAGAAGCGTGCGGAGAACTCATTCACGCCGAAGACCGAGTAGGCCGACATCATGAACCAGTAGGTGAGCGCGGGTTTGTGCGTGCGCAGCTCGGCGTTGAACGTCGGCGTGATCCAGTCGCCGCGCTGGAACATCTCCATCGCGCAGCCGGCGTTGCGCGGCTCGTCCACGTCCATCAGCCCGAAGCCGCCGAGGTTCAGGAAAAACATCACTCCCGCGAAGAGGATGAGGCGAAAAATGTGGGCGGCCATCAGGGTGTGAGCGCGGGTTGCTTATGGATTTGCCCCATGGTGTCGAGACAAGACGCGGACGGGCCGTTCAGGCGCGCTCCTTCTTCACGCCGGAAAAGCCGAGAAGCGCCAGCCCGCCGCTCGCCGCGCGGAAAGTCAGCAGCAGCGCGAAGAGCAGCGCGATGGTCGCCGCCATCTCCGCGCTCGCGCCCGCCTGTGTGGTGAGCATGCGCTCGAGGACGTTTTCCCGGATGCCGTAGCCGTTGAGCGTGACGGGAATCATCCCCGCGACGAACGACAGCGGGATGAAGACCACGTATGCCCGCAGCGGCACCGCCGCTCCGACAGCGACGCCCGCGAGGTAAACGCATGCGATGGTCGCGAGCTGAAACAGCAACGAGCCGACGAACACCTTTGCGAGGATCGCGGGGTGGCGGAAGCGGTCCATCGACTGCAGCAGGCCGACCACGCGGGGCGCGAGCTTCGGCAGCCAGCGCGCGAGGAGGCGCTCCGCGAACTTTTCATACGGCGCGTAGAAGACGAACGCTCCCGCGAGGAGGCTCAACGCGCCGAAAGCGAGCACGCCGCGGCTCAGCCACGGTGGCAGCGGCTCGGGCGCGAGGAGCACCCCGGCCATCGCGAGGACGCCGAGGGCGACGAGCCCCATCACTCGCTCGACCACCATCGCGACGACATTCGGCTGGATGAAGCCGGGCGCGACACGGTTCAGGTAAATGCCGCGCGCGACATCGCCGCCGATCTGGGTGGGGAGGAAATTCCCGTAGAACCACCCGATGAGATAAATCCGCGTGAGCTTCCCTGCGCCGCAGCGGCAGCCGCATGCGGCGAGCAGGACCTTCCACCGCCAGCCGCCGAAGATGTTCTTCACGACCATGCCGGCCGCAGCGAGGGCGAGGAGCAGCCAGTTGCTCGCGCGCAGGACGCGGCCGACCTCCGAGAGGTTGGTCTTTCGGAAAAGGAACACGACGAGGCCGAGCGTGAGGCCGAAGCGGAACAACTGCCACGCGATGCGGCGCGCAGGCCGCTTTAGACTTGCGCCTTTCGCGCCTGCCTGTGTGTCATCGCCCTTCAATCCACGATCCGCACCGGCATTGCCGGAGTCTCCGGCGAAAGCGTCGGCGGCGGGCGGTTCTGGATGCAAAGCCATCTGCCGCTCGACAGTAATGTCCCGCCCGGCGGTGTCGATGGACGATTCGTTTTCCGCCGCTCGCCCCAATAAACTCCATGCTCAGCCTCGTCATCCCGGTCCTCAATGAGGAAGAAAGCCTCGGGGAACTCCGCGCGGAGATCGACCGCGTGGCGGCGCGGCACGGCTACGATTTGGAAGTCCTGTTCGTTGACGACGGCTCGAGTGACCGCTCGTGGGAGCATATCCGCAGTCTCGCGGCGCAGGATCCGCGCGTGCGGGGCATTCGTTTCCGCCGCAACTTCGGCAAAGCCGCCGCGCTCGACGCCGGCTTCCGCGCAGCCAAGGGCGATGTCGTGGTGACGCTCGACGCCGACCTTCAGGATGATCCGGCGGAGATTCCAAATTTTCTGAAGCGCCTCGATGAGGGGAATGATGTCGTGAGCGGCTGGAAAAAGGTCCGCCACGACCCGTGGCACAAGGTGTTTCCGTCGCGCATCTTCAACTGGATGGTGAGCCGGATGACGGGCGTGAAGCTGCACGATCACAACTGCGGCATGAAATGCTACCGCAGGCCGGTCATCGAGGAGGTGCAGCTCTATGGCGAACTCCACCGGTTCGTCCCCGTGCTCGCCGCTGCGCGCGGATGGAAGGTCGGCGAACTCGTCATCCAGCACCGGCCGCGCAAGCATGGGTATTCAAAGTATGGCATGCGCCGCTTCGCGAAGGGATTCATGGATCTGCTGAGCGTCCGCTTCGTGACCGGCTATGGGAACCGCCCGCAGCACTTTCTCGGCATGCTGGGATTGACGTCGTTTTCGCTCGGCGCACTCGGGCTGCTCGCGCTCACGGCGGCGTGGATCATCACGCGGATGTCCGACTCGCTCCCGGACATCGACCTGCACCAGCGGGCGCTCTTCTATTACTCAATCACCGGGCTGATCCTCGGCGCGCAGTTCATCTCGGTCGGGTTTCTCGCGGAGCTGATCGCCGCGCGCAGCTACCGCGCATCGGATGCGTATTCGATTGCGGAGGAGATTGCTCCGAAATCCCCGCCCGAGCGCAGTTGATCAGCGGGGCATCGCCTTCTCGCAGCACCGCGGCATTTTCGGAACCCGTCTCGCGGCGCTTGTGTCGCTCGCTGCTCCCTGTTCCACTTTCCGCCGCGAGTCACCCCCCACCAACCCCATGAAAATCTGGGATCTTCACTGCCATCTCTCCGGCGTCCCCGGCGATTCCCCCGAGGAACGCATCGGCCAGCTCATTGAAATAGCACAGCGCATGGGCATCGAGCGGCTGTGCGTTTACATGGGCATGCAGTGGTCGAAGGATCCTGAGCCCGCGAAATTCCGGCGCGAGAATGACGAGGTGCTGCGCGCGATTGAGAAGTATCCGAAGCAGACGTTCGGATTTGTGTATCTGAATCCAAAGCACGTGGAGGCATCGCTCGCCGAACTCGAACGATGCGTCGCAAACGGCCCGATGGTCGGCGTGAAGCTGTGGGTCGCGCACCGCTGCAACAGTGCGGAACTCGATCCGATCATCCGGCGCGCGGCGGAGCTGAAGGCGGTCATCTTCCAGCACACGTGGTTCAACGCGACCGGCAACCAGCCGGGTGAATCCACGCCGGTGGAATTCGCCGAGCTCGCGCGGCGCCATCCGGACACCCCGATCATCTGCGGCCACACCGGCGGCGACTGGGAGCTCGGCATCCGCGCGATTCGCGGGCTGAAGAATGTGCATGCGGACCTCGCCGGTTCCGAGCCTGTCGCCGGCTACACGGAGATGGCGGTGCGTGAGCTCGGCGCCGAGCGGGTCATCTACGGCAGCGATGCCGGCGGGCGGAGCTTTTCCTCCCAACTCGCGAAAGTCTTCGGGGCGGAGATCCCCGATGCAGCCCGGGAGCTGATCCTGAGCGGCAATCTCCGCCGCCTGATGACCCCGATCCTCAAAGCGAAAGGCATCGAGCCATGAGCGACCTCCGAAACACCCCTGCGCATTTTTCCCGCCGCGACTTTGTCCGAGTGACCACCGCGGTCGCGGCCGCGGCAGCGCTTCCGCTCGCAGCGGCCGGGGAAAAATCTCCCGCACTCATCGACACGAATGTCTCCCTTTCGCGCTGGCCCTTCCGCCGGTGTCCGCTCGACGACACGCCGTCGCTCGTCGCCAAGCTCCGCGCGCAAGGCGTCACGCAGGCGTGGGCCGGCACTTTCGACGCGATGCTCCAGAAGGACATCACCACTGCGAACGCCCGCCTCGCCGACGAGTGCAGCCGTCACGGCGCCGGGCTGCTTGTTCCGATTGGCGCCATCAATCCGGCGTTGCCCGACTGGGAAGCCGACCTGCGCCTCTGCGCCGAGCAGCATCGCATGCCGGGAATTCGTCTGCTGCCAAACTACCACGGATACAAGATCGAGGACGCCGTCTTCGAGCGCGTGCTCGCCGCGGCTGTGGAGCGGAACCTCCTCGTGCAAATCGCGGTCGTGATGGAGGACGACCGCACGCAGCTCGCACTCGCGAAGGCCGCACCCACGGAGATGGCCGCGCTTCCCGCGGTGATGAAAAAATTCCCGAGGGCCCGCGTGCAGCTTCTGAATGCCTTCCGCACGCTGCGTGGCAAGCCGCTCACCGAACTCGCTGCCGCAGGCGTGAGCTTTGAACTCGCCACGCTCGAAGGGGTGGCCGGGATCAGCAGGGTGCTGGAGCAGATCACTCCCAGTTCGCT
>JBGAPU010000027.1:0-58581 GCA_044221035.1 Chthoniobacteraceae bacterium
GGGCGCGCGATCGATCGCGCGGTTCGCGCGGACCACCGCGGCGGAGAATTTTTCATCGCGAACGAGAGCCTCAGCACGCGCCGCGTCTTCGGGCAAATTCAGCCACCACGCCGCGAGCGCGACCAGCGCCAGCCCGATTCCACGCCAGAGCGGCGCCGCTGCGCGCGAAGGGACCAGCGCGGCTGCATCCCTGCGGGAGAGCGCGAGGACGAATGTCGCGGCAAGGACGGAGCCGAGCCGGTGGCCGGGCACATCCACGAGCCCGTGCATCACCGCCGCGACCGCCGCCGCGACCGCCGCCCCCCGGAGCCGCCGCTGCGTGCCGCGCTCCAGCGGAAATGTGCCCGACACCGCAACCGCGAACGCGGCGAGCGCGAGGGCGACAGCCAGCCAACCACATTCCGCGGCAAGCTGGAGCCAGTCGCTTTCCGGATGCAGCACCGTGGACTGGATCACGGACTCATTCCGGAAAAATGGAAACAGCGGGCGAAAATTCCCCAGCCCCACACCGCACCACGGCGACGAGGAGATGAGCGCGGCGGTGTCCTTCCAAATCTTGAAGCGGAAGTCCTCCCCCGAGTCCGCACCGCCCGCGAACCGCCCCGCGATCGGTCCGCCGAAAACCAGCACGGCCGACACCGCGACGCAGATCGCCGACAGGCCGAGCAGCAGGATTCTCCATGACCGGTGTGTCCACGCGACTGCGGCGTTCCAGAGGCCGAGCGCGCAGAAGAACATCAGCACGCCGCCACGGGAATATGTCACCCCGAGCGCCGCGAGAATCACGGCGGACACGAGCAGCCACGGCAGCCCCCGCAGCAAGCTCCGGCGCATCGCATCCGCGGCGCAGCCCACCGCCAGCACGCCGCCGAGCGCGAGCACATGCGCCGTGTGGTTGCGGTTGGGAAACGGCCCGCGGCCCACGTCGGAAAGCCATCCCGGCGGACGCCAGCCGGTCCGCCACTGCACGAGCGAGAACACCGCGAGCACGCCGATTCCGAGAACGAACGCGCGGGCCGCAAGCCGCCGCGAAGCGGAGTCCCACGGACTCGCCAGCAGCCATGCCGTCCACGCGATGCCGGCGGCGAGCAGCAGCCACGATTCGAGCGTGAGCTGCGGCTGCGGGGAGAGTGTCGAAGGCAGCGCGATGCCCACACCCTGCACGGTTTCACGCCACGGTGACGCGTGAAACCACGCGGCTGGGAGAGCGCCCGAGACGGCGAGCGCAAGCAGCCCCACGGCCGCGAGGCTCCACTTGCGATCCGGCCATGCCTGCGGCGGCGCGGCGACGATCAGCGCGCCGATTGCCGCGAGCACGATCGCCTGCGGCACGCGCTGCGTCGCTCCACCCATGAAGACGGCGGCGACGATCACAGCCGCCGCAAGCACACGGGCTGGAATTCGGAAGAAGGGGTTCGGCTTCGCCTCGCTCATGCGGTGCGCAGCACTCAACCACAGTCCGCGGGGCAATTGCCAACCCCAACGCGCCGCCCGCTAGAACGCGAAGCCGAAGCTCAGGTGAAATGCTCCCGACGCCTCACCGTCCCGGCGGCTCGGGTTGTAGCCGTAATCAATCCGCAGCGGACCGATGGGGAGCTGGTAGCGCAGGCCGGCGCCGACTGCATAGCGCATATCCTCGAGCGAGACCGTCGAGCTGCCGAGAAGGTTGCCCGCGTCGGCGAAGAGCGCACCGCTCAGCGCGCCCGTGATGGGATAATTCCACTCCGCGTTGAAGACGGTGTAATATTCGCCGCCGAGCGGATTATCGCCCGCGTCCTTCGGGCCGAGCTTGCGCTCGGCAAAGCTGCGCACGGTGGTTCCGCCGCCGTTGAAGAAGCGCAGGTCAATCGGCACATCCAACCCGCCATCCAGCGGGATGATCCAGCCTGCGCGCGCGCCGAGCGCGAGGAGCGACTTTCCAAATGTGCGATACCACGAGTAACGAACCGTCGCCCGCGCGAACGCAATGCGTCCGTCCAGCGCGTCGATGTCGCCCGAGGTCGTGAGCACCCAGCCGCGCGTGGGGCCCATCGTGTCGTCCCGGAAATCGAGCGTCTGCGTGAGGCCCACTCCCGTGAGCGTGTAGTCCGTCGGTCCCGCGAGCCGCGGATCGATGTCGAGGTCGCTGATCTTCGTCCGTTCAAAGACCGTGTAGCCGCCGACCTCCCAGTGCCGCGTGAGCTTCCGGGCAAGTTCGACGCGCGCGCCGCCGGATGATTTCGAGTAGCCCAGCTCGTCGCGGAACTGCGAGTAGATCTTCGCCCGCAGCGCCCAGCGCGTGTCGAACAGCCACGGGTTCACGTAGAGCAGCTCGCCGCGGAAGCCGCGCTGCGAATACTGCAGGCTGAGCGAGAGCGGACGGCCATTGCGGAGGAAATTCCGGTCGCCCAGCGTGACGCCCGCGGAGACTCCGTCGTAGGTGCCGTAGCCGAGTTCAAAGCCGAGCTCCTTGGCCTTCGCCTCCTCCACCTCGACTTCGAGATTCAGCGAATCGGCGCCATCCTGCACTGGCCGCACCCGCAGGCCCTTGAAGAGCCCCGTCTTGATCATCTCGCGGTAGCGCTCCTCGAGTTTCTCCGGGTCGTAAATTTTGCCGGTGAACGACTCGAAGCGCTTCTCGATGAATTCCGGCGGGAGCCGGTCTGTGCCGCTCGGCAGCACCCTGCCCACGCGAAACCGCGCGCCCGCCTCGCACACAAACGTGATCGGCACGCGGCCGTGGACCGCGCGCGTGCGGTCCGCACGCACCTCGACCTTCGCGGCAAAGAATCCCTTCGAGCGAAGGAACCCGCGCAACGTGCGCTGCAACTCATCCGCGATGAACGGCGTGAACGGCGCGCCGTCCTTTAGTGTGAAGGCACCGAGCAGTTCCTCCCGCCCAAGCACCGGGCGGCCTGTGAATGTGAAATCGCCCAGCAGGTATTTCTTCCCCTCGCTGATTCGCACGACGATGTCGGCGCTTTTTCCGCTGGAGCTGAGGCGCGTCGCGGAGAGGTCCACCACAGCATCGAGAAATCCCTCCGACTGATAGAACGCGATGAGCCGCTCCACTCCCGCGACGATCTCGTTGTCGTTGAACGGCAGCTTCGACTCCGCGATTTTGTCCGGCGCGACGCCGACCATGTAGTCGGCGAGCTTCTTGTCGTCGAAGGCGGCGTTGCCCACGAACTTCAGCGACTGAACGAAGGCCCGCGTGCCCTCGCGCACTTTCAGCACGAGGCTCGAACCACGGACTTCGTAGGTGACCTCCGCGGACGGGAAACCCTGCTTCCGGTAAAATGATCCAAGGAACCATGCCGCGTCGTCCGCACGCGCCGGGGTGAGCCCCGAGGCCGCGATTTCGCCGAGCTGCTCGGCGAGCGCCGCGCGGAGCTTCTGCTCGGTGAAGCTGGTCGCGCCGGGAAAAGTCACGTCCGCCTCCGCACCGAACGCCGCACGCAAAACAATGCCGGCCGCAGCCGCGAGCGCAGCAGCACGCCATCGGATTTTTTTTGCAATCGCACCGTCCATCATCGGAAACGCAGCAGGTATTTCACTTTGCCCGTGAACTGCCCCTCGGTGTCGAGCTCGCCGAGGAGATACACTTTGTCCGTCAGGCGCACGCTCGCCTCCACGTCAGGGCGTCCGGTCTTTGGATCGACGTTGCTCACATCGAGGTCGAAGCGGTCCATGAACGACTCCTGCCCGTCGGCAGCGGGTTCGTCGGCGCCCTTCTTGAACGTCTTCCGATACCAGCGCTTCACCGTCAGCAGCGCGGCCTTCGACGCGAGCGCGCTGGCATTCGACCCAATCTCGCTGCTCGTCGTGCCCGTCGCGAGCAGCGAAAGGATGTCCTTCTGCGGAAGCGGCGGCTCGCTCTCCAGTTCGAGACGCGGCGCGGTCGCGGGGCCGGAGATGCTCGTCCTCACGGTGTTCTTTCCGATGCGCGACTGCGCCTGGATGTCGAGCACCGGCTGGAACGGCTCATCCTCGGAAAACGTCACGAAGCCACGCTGCACCTCGAGTTTGCTCACCGGCAGCACGGCGCTGAAGCTGTCAATCTGCACCTGGCCGGTGAGGAACGGATTCAGGCCGTTGCCGCCGAGCCGGAGATTCAGCGACGCCGCGCCCTTCGCTGCATTTCCCCGGATGAGGAATGCGTCGTTCTCACGCGTCTTGAGCGCGATGTCGAATTTCCAGTCGCGCAGCGGCGGATTTGGAAACGACACGCGCACCGGCGTGGAGACCGAGCGCGCCTGCGGGACCTTCTTTCCCGGCAGCACGATGGGCAGGATGTCCACATCCTTCAAAAAGCGGCTCTGCGTGACATAGACAGTGCCCGCGGCGGTCGCGGCGTTCAGCGGGCCCTTCAGCGTCACGTCCGCATCGGTGCGCACGGTGATGGACTCGTCGCGCAGCACGAGGACCTTGTTCGAGCGGAGGCGCAGGTCGAAGGCGGGCTTCACGATGTTCACGCTGCCGTCGAGGTTGAAAGTGCCGCCGCCGATTTCGCCGCGCGTGTCGCGGAGCGCGACGGTGTCCTCGCGCAGGACGAGCTTTGCGTTGAAATTGGAAACCGGCGGCAGCGCACCCGAGGCGAGGCGCAGGGATTTCGCCGCGAGCGAAACCTCGCCGCCCACCACGGGCTTCGCGACCGTGCCGCGGACTTCCACATTCGCCGCGAGCGTGCCTTCGAGCTTTGCAATCGCGGGCACGAAACGCGGGACCACGCCGAGCGATGTCGCAGGGAGCTTCACCGCGACCGAGAGCGGCAGCTCGCGCAGAAGCTCCGGCTGCGCCCGCAGCTTCTCCACATCGAACGGCAGCGACGCGACCACCGTGAGCGGCTGGATGTCCCGCTGCCGTGCGACCGCATCGAGAGTGAGTCGCGAGTCTGCGATGCTCAGCTTCAAGTCCACATCCGCGGGCGCGACCGAACTGGCTTTCGGGCTCTTCACGCCGCGCGCGGTCACGCTGAGCTTCACGTCCGGCTTCGCGAGCGTGCCGCCGGCCGCGAGGTCGAAAGACACCCGGCCCGCGACAGGCTCCGGCACACCGATGCCCGCGAGCAGCCGCGCGATGTCCACATTCTTGCCGCTGAACTGCACCCGCACCGGCTGGTCGAATGGAACGGGACCGTTCGGATTCTTCGGGTCCAGAGAAATGGACGCGCTGCCCGCGATGGCCTGCTCGCCGGCGACCGTGACGGCGAAATCCGCGAGGTCGAGCAGGCCCGCCTTCCACCGGACGCTCCCGCCGAGCTTCGTCTTGTCCGCGACCACGAGCAGTTCGTCGGTCTCCATCTGCTCCGGCGAATACGCTGCGCCGAGGCGCACCTCGTTCAGCGTGAGCGCGTCGTGCCGCACGTTCTTCGCGCCCAGGCGCAGCTTGCCGCTGTGCGTCATGTCCGTGAGCCGGCCCTCGCCTGACCAATCGAGCGTGAGCGAGCCGCCGAGCTTGGCCTGATGCCCGGCGGCGGCGAGCAAGGCGTCGAGTTTGCCGAGGCTCGGGAGATTCACGTGCAGTTCGCCGGTGTAGGAAAGCGGCGCATCGAGCGAGACGCGGCCCTGCGCGGTGATTTCGCCGGCATCGGCGACGGCGACTTTCAGCGACTCGAGAATCGCCGCGCCGTTTTCAAACTTCACCTGTGCGCGGAATCCACCGGCAGGCGTTTTTCCGAGCCGCAGGTCCGCGCCGTCCGCGACGAGGCCGCCGACCACCTGCATCCCGTCGAGCTGCACCGTGCCCTTCAAATTCAGCGCGCCCGAGAGCGCGGCGCCGTTCACCGCGATGCCAAACTGCTCCAGCCGCGGCGCCGCGATGAGCAGCTCCAGCGCAGGCGGGCTCGCGAATCCGGCGGCGCCCGGCTTCAGCAGCGTGCGGCCCGAGCCGGAGAGGCGGTTTTCACCGCTCGTCACGCTGAACTGCTCGATGCTCGCATTCTGCCCGTCGAGTTTCCCCTGCACCGACAGCGTGTCCACGCGGACGCCATTCGCGCTCACGCCCTTTGCGTCGAAAGAAAGGTTCGCAGTGAGGCTCGCGAGGATGTCGGCGAACGACTCAATCCTTCGCCGCGCATCGATGCGGAACGCCGCGGAATCCACCTGCGCCGGACCCTGCACGAGCTTCATCGCCTCGATGTCGCCCGTCGTGTGCGCCACTCCGTTTTCAAATCGCAGCCGGCCCGCACCCGAAAGCGCCCCGCGGATGGCGGGCATGTCCTGGATGCGCAGCGTGGTGAGGTCCGGCACGGAAATGCGCCACGTGATTTCGCCGCCAAATTTCGCCGGCGTGAAATCGTGCATCGGGGCGTTCAATGTGCCGCCGATGCGGAGGTCCACGCCGGACGACGATGCCGTGAGCTCCGAAATAGCGAGCGTGCCGCCGGTCAGCTTCGCCGCACCGCGCACCAGCGCCGCGGGGAACACGGCCTTTTCATCCATGCGGAAAACGAAGCCGACATCCGCGGTGGAAGTGTCGAGCTTCTCGGGCTTGCCGGTGAACTTCGCGTGGAAACTCTCGATGGCCGCGGGCGCGGGCAGGTCCACGCCGAACGGCGCGGCCACATCGTTCAGCCGCACCTTGTCCACATCCACCGACACATCGAGCGCGTCGGCCGTGAGCGACGGCTCGACCTTCAGCCCCGCGGTGCCGCCGCCGGCTTCGAGGAAAATCTCGAGACCACCTCGCGGCAGCGTCGGCGTGACGTGGTTCAGCGAAAGGCGACGCACGACGATTTCCGGCAGCAAGTCGAGCTTCGCGATGGAGAACGTGGTTTCGCTCGCGACGAGTTCCGCGTGCGCCGGCCCGAAGTCCGGAAAGCCGACCACGTGAATCTTCTCCCACCCGATGTGGCCCGGCTGGCGGTTGCTGATTTTCACCTGCAAGCCGCGGAGTGCGGCCACGTCCTTCACCTCCAAATCCACGCGGCCCACCGTGAGCTGCTCCACCGGCGAGAGCGACTGCGAGAGCACCTTCTCGAAAACTTCCGCGACCGGTGTCTTCGGCTCCGCCGCCTTTTCCGAGGGCTGCACGGCGATCACGCCATCCAGCGAGCCGACTTCCACGCGGCGCACCACGCGCGGCCAGTCGGCGCGGATCGCCTTCCAAAAATCATACTCCACCGCGAGGCGGTCCAGCTTCAGCCGCTCGACAGGCGCCGGCCCCTTGCCATCCGCGCGGATGGAAACATCCAGAATCTCCACCTTGCTCCACAAGTTCCCCGAGATGCGGAGGTCCAGCACCATGTGCTCCCGCGCCGCAAACCAGATCGCCGCCCGGCGCGCGACGAAATGCAGCAGCGGCCGGTGAACGACGATGAGGACGAGCAGCGTCCAAAGCATCCACTTCCCGATCCGCCGCAGCCAGCCGCGGCGATTTGCGCGGGGCAGGTTTTGACTCGGTTCGGTCGGCATTGCCGGCGGATGCTACCAGCGGTCGTCCATTCAGCAAATTCATCCCCCTTTTTTCCGGTAAAATCCCTTTGCACCCCTTGCACGCTGTGGCATAGAGCGCGCCCCTTTTCCGCCCGGCTGGAGCCCCCTGTGCCGCGGGGCGCGATGATTTAACCAAACTCCAAACACAAAACACACACGCCAATGGCAGCCAAAAAGAAGTCCGCAAAGAAGTCCGCGCCCGCAAAGGGAAAGTCGGTGAAATACGTTTACACTTGGGGTGCCGGGAAGGCTGACGGCGACGGCGGCATGAAGGCGCTGCTCGGCGGCAAGGGCGCAAACCTCGCGGAAATGACGCGCATCGGCCTGCCGGTGCCTCCCGGGTTCACGATCACGACGGAGGTCTGCACCTACTACTATGCGAACAAGCGCACGTATCCGGCGTCGCTGCAGTCGCAGATGGAGGCGGGCGTCGCGAACATGGAGAAGATCATGGGCTGCAAGTTCGGCGATGCGAACGCGATGCCGCTGCTCGTCGCGGTGCGCTCGGGCGCGCGTGACTCGATGCCGGGCATGATGGACACGATTTTGAACCTCGGCCTGAACGACCAGACCGTGCTCGCGCTGGAGAAGGCGACGAACAATCCGCGCTTCGCGTGGGACTGCTACCGCCGCTTCATCCAGATGTATGGCGACGTGGTGATGGGCGTGCAGAAGCGCGAGGGCGAGGACCATGAGCCGTTCGAGACCGTGATCGAGCAGCTCAAGCACGACCACCACGAGGAGCAGGTGGACGACGCGCACCTGACGGTGGAGGACTACAAGGAGCTCGTCGCGCGCTTCAAGAAGCTCGTGAAGGAGCGCACCGGCAAGAGCTTCCCGAACGATCCGTGGGAGCAGCTCCGCGGCGCGGCGGGCGCGGTGTTCGGCTCGTGGATGAATGACCGCGCGATCGTGTATCGCCGCAAATACAACATCCCGACCGAGTGGGGAACGGCCGTGAACGTGCAGGCGATGGTCTATGGCAACACCGGCGAGACGTCCGGCTCCGGCGTCGCGTTCACGCGCAACCCGGCAAACGGCGTGAATGAGTTCTACGGTGAATTCCTCATCAACGCGCAGGGCGAGGACGTCGTCGCCGGCGTGCGCACTCCCGAGCCCGTCATCGAGCTGAAGAAGCAGATGCCGAAGAGCTACGCCGAGCTGCTGAAGGTGCGCTCCATTTTGGAGAAGCACTTCAAGGACGTGCAGGACGTGGAGTTCACGATCCAGGACGGCAAGCTGTTCATGCTCCAGACGCGCAACGGCAAGCGCACCGCCGCCGCCGCGCTGAAGTTCTCGATGGACATGGTGAAGGAGAAGCTCATCGACTGGGAGACGGCGATCCTCCGCAACCCCGCCGACCAGCTCGAGCAGCTCCTCGCGCCCGACTTCGACCTCGCCGAACTGAAGAAGGCGAAGGCCCTCGCGAGCGGCCTGCCCGCCGGCCCCGGTGCGGCTTCCGGCAAAATCTACCTCAACGCGGACCGCGCAGCGGCTGCTGCCGAGAAGGGCGAGACCGTCCTCCTAGTCCGCAACGAAACTTCGCCCGAAGACCTCCGCGGCATGATCGCCGCGGCGGGCATTCTCACGGCGAAGGGCGGCGTCTCCTCGCACGCGGCACTCGTCGCACGCCAGATGGGCAAGGTCTGCATCTGCGGCGCGAGCGGCGTGCAGATTGACTACGACAAGAAGACCGTGACCATCAGCGGCCAGGTCTTCCACGAGGGCAAGGACAGCCTCTCCATCGACGGCACGTCCGGCACCATCTACGGCGGTCTCATCAAGACGGGCCCCTCGCAGATCGTCACCGGCACCATCGGCGGCGACAAAGCCGCGCAGAAGACGGAGAAGTTCAAGGGCTTCCAGCAGCTCATGGCATGGTGCTCGAAGGCCACGCGCCTCGCCGTCCGCACGAACGCCGACACGCCCGAGCAGACCGCGCAGGCGATCGCATTCGGCGCGACCGGCATCGGCCTCACCCGCACCGAGCACATGTTCTTCGAGGGCGACCGCATTGACGCCGTCCGCGAGATGATCCTCGCCGAGACGGAGGAAGGCCGCCGCAACGCGCTCAAGAAGATCCTCCCCTACCAGCGCGAGGACTTCATCGGCATCTTCAAGGCGCTCAAGGGCTATCCCGCCACCATCCGCCTGCTCGACCCGCCGCTCCACGAATTCGTCCCGCACGAGGAAAAGGCGCAGGCCGACCTCGCGAAGAAACTCGGCGTGAGCGTCGAGAAAGTGCAGGCCCGCGTGAACGCGCTGCATGAGTTCAACCCGATGCTCGGCCACCGCGGCTGCCGCCTCGGCATCGCCTATCCCGAGATCACCGAGACGCAGGCGCGCGCCATCTTTGAGGCCGCCGCCGAGGTTCAGAAGAAGGGCATCAAGGTGAAGCCCGAAGTGATGATCCCGCTCGTCGGTTTCAAGAAGGAGCTCGACCTGCAGGTCGCCATCGTCCACCGCGTCGCCGCGGAAGTGCAGAAGGAAAAGAAGGTGAAGCTGAGCTACCAGGTCGGCACCATGATCGAAGTCCCGCGCGGCGCCCTCACCGCCGACGAGATCGCGCAGACCGCCGAGTTCTTCAGCTTCGGCACGAACGACCTCACCCAGACCGCGCTCGGCATCAGCCGCGACGACATGGGCAACTTCCTCGGCGCCTACACCGAGAACGAGATCTTCAAGAAGAACCCCTTCGCCTCGCTCGACCAGACCGGCGTCGGCCAGCTCGTGCAGACCGCCGTCGCCAAGGGCCGCAGCACTCGCCCCGACATCAAGCTCGGCATCTGCGGCGAACATGGCGGCGATCCGGACAGCGTGAAGTTCTTCCACCGCGTGGGCCTGAACTACGTGAGCTGCTCGCCCTTCCGCGTCCCCGTCGCCCGCCTCGCTGCCGCGCAGGCCGCGATCGAGGAAAAGCGCAAAGCCGCTCCCGCAAAGGCGAAGAAATAACCACTTTCACCGCGAGGTGAACTTGAGCGGTTGCTTCGGCAAACCAGCTCGTGAGGCCAACCGACTCCCGCAGTCGGAGCCTCCTCACAATCGCCCCGGTCAGCAATGATCGGGACGGTTCCCTTTTGCCGCTGGAAATCTGTTTTCGCGCCTCCCTCAGGCTCCGCCGGTGAACACTTCGCCACCGCTGTCAGGAGAGTCTGCCGTGCGTCGCGCGAGTGTCCGCTTGCCGTGAAATCCACCTAGGCGCTCCCGTCGGCCCCGGCACCCGGTCGTGCATCGTCCGCCCCGGCTTGTCGCCTTTGGTGAAATTAGGATTCGGCGGCGCGGGCGGTGAGCGCGAAAAGCCTGACGGTTGTTTGTGCCCCCACTTTTCCCGCCGCTCCTCGCTCCTCGCGTTGGTCTATTTGCCGGCTTTCAGCAACTTCACCATCGCCCGCCCCATCGCTTCGCCGACGTCCATATAGACCTCCGCCTTGCCGCCGTAGTGGCCGTTGCCGCTGCCGCCCTGCGCCATCGGGTGCGTGTAGATGGTGGCGACGTTGCCCTTGAACTCCGGGTATTTGCCGCTCGCACCGTCCACGGCAAGGTGCGCGTTCAGCACGAGCGCGCCATTGCCGGTGCCGCCCTTCACGGATTCGCCCATCGTCGCGAGCACGAACGGCGCGTTCGGCGCGTTGAATTCCTTCCGCACACTCTTGATGAAATGCACGAGGTTCTTCTCGTAGCGCGCGGCGTGGCCGGGGTTGCCGGCGTCCTTTTCGCCCTGCCAGAAAAAGAAGCCGGCGACCTCGTGCCTGGATGCCCCCGGGTAGTATTTGCCGAGGTCAGCGAGCACGTTCTTCGCATAGGAAATGTCGTCGTCCCATTGTTTGCCGGCATACCACTCGATGGGCTTGCCGGTTTTCTTGTCGAGCCACGGCGGCGGCTCGGTGGCGAGTTTCTTGGCGGAATCCATCTCCCACGATTCTGGCCGGTCCTTGTATCCGGCATAGACCATCGTCTTTTCCGCGCCCGCCTTGTCCTTCACCACAAACTCGAAGCGCTCGCTGCCCGGCGGGAGCAAATCCCAGCTCAGGCTGCGGTTGCCGATGCAGCTTTTCAAAATCATCACCGGCGCCTCGATGCTGTTGCCCAGCGAATGCCCGATGCCGAACTCCGGCCCCATCTTCCCGCCCTTCACGGCCATCCATTCGTTGCGGACGAGATTCATCCCGCCGCCGCCGCGGCCCTGCATCACCTGCACGTTCCGCACGTCCTTTCGCTCGACCCACGCGCCGTCGTCGCCCAGGAGGTAGCCGTATTTCTTCCTCTCCTTCACCGCGTGTTCCAGCGAGTCGTCGCCGCCGGCGATTTTGCCGAGGCCGACCATGTTTGACTGACCGAGCAGGATGAAAACCTGCACGGGTTTCGTCATGTCGGCAGGCTTGCCGTCGTGGCGTGCGCCGTCCTGCGCGAAGCCGGTGGCGGTGATGAGAGCGAGAGAAAGGACGGCAGTTTTGGAGAGTTTCATGTGGTGCATTGAATCACATCCCCGAACACCAACGCGACCTTTGGATGGCACTTCTTGCATCCACCATCGCATTGCCGGAATCCGGCCCGCGTATTATCCGAGGTTTGGTCTCGCGTCGTGAAGGTGCATCCGCGGCGACTCGCGTGCGCAACGCCGGCGATTCACGAAAGCCGCCGCGCCAGCCGCAGACATGGCCGCCCCTTCCGCGAATAATTTGCTCGCCCGCGAGGCAAGCACGCGCACGATGTCCGCACCCATATGCCTCTTCCTCCCGAGCGCCAGCAGGAGACCGAGCGACAACACGGCGCGGCGCGGCAAACCGGACACACCGCGGCCGGCGACGCCCCGCCGAATCCGCGCGGCAACGCATCATCCGCACCCTCCAATTCGCAGGACGACTGGGTCGCGCGCTTCACGGCATTCCGGGATCGACAGATCCGCGTCTTGGAACAACTGGCCGCCGGGGCCTCCGCGACGAAGACGTTTGAGGCGGTGGTGCAGATGATCCAGGAGCAGTCGCCCGGCACGATCGCCTCGGTGCTCCTGGTGGATGAAGACGGGATGCACCTGCGGCACGGCGCGGCGCCCGACCTGCCGGCGGAGTATTGCCGGGCGATCGATGGTGCCGCCATCGGCCCGTGCGCGGGCTCGTGCGGCACGGCAGCCCACCGCGGCGAGCGGGTGATCGTGAGCGACATCTCCGCGGATCCCCTTTGGAGGAACTACAGGAGCCTCGCGCTGAAGCACGGCCTGCGCTCGTGCTGGTCGGAGCCCATTTTTTCGTCGCAGGGAAAAGTGCTCGGCACCTTCGCAATGTATCATCGGCACGTCAGCGAACCGACGGATGAGGACTTGCGGAGCATCCGGGTGGTGGCGCACCTCGCGGGAATCGCCATCGAGCGGGAGCGCTCGGAGAAGGCGCGCAAGGCCGCGGAGCGCGAGCGGGACCAGAAGGAACGCGACAGCATCGCGCGGGCGCAGATCGCGGAAGCCGTGCGGGAGAGCGAGGAGCGCTATGCGCTGGCGGAACAGGCCACGCGCGACGGCATCTGGGACTGGCATCCCGACACCGGCAGCACTTACCTGTCGCCGCAGTGGAAGGCGCTGCTGGGATTCAGGAGCAGCGAGCTGGGCGACCGGCAGGCGGCGTTTTTCTCGCGCATCCATCCGGACGACGACGCGATGGTGAGAGAGGCGATCCGCCTTCACCTCGAGGAAAACCGACCCTACTGCGTGGAGCTGCGGCTCCGCTGCAAGGACGGGCGCTACCGCTGGTTCGAGACGCGCGGCAAGGCGATCCGCGATGAGTCGGGGAAAGTCCTGCGCATGGTCGGCGCGACCACGAACATCAACGAGCGCAAGCTGGCAAACCAGCGTCTCGCCGTGCAGTATGCGGTCACGCGGGTGCTGTCGGATTCGCCGTCGCTGGATGATGCCGCGCGCCGCATCATGGAGGCGATCTGCGAGGGGCTCGGCTGGGATCTCGGTGCAATCTGGCAGGTGTCCCGCGCGGAGAATGTGTTGCGATGCGTGAATTTCTGGCATGCGTCCGGCCGCGACTTCGGAGATTTCCTGGCCATCGCGCGGGAGTCGGCGTTCGCACCCGGTGTCGGCATACCCGGACGCGTTTGGAGGAGCGGCGAACCCCTATGGGTGCCGGATCTGGCGACGGACACGATTCTGCCGCGGGGCCCGCACGCGGCGGCGGCGGGCCTGCACGCGGCGTTTGCATTTCCCATCCGGCGCGGCGTCGAAATCCTGGGCGTGCTGGAGGCGTTCAGCCACGAGATTCACGAACCGGACACCGAACTGCTCCAGATGATGAACGGCATCGGCAGCCAGATCGGCCTGTTCATCGAGCGCAGGGAGACCGAGGCGGAGCTTGCGCGCAGCGAGCAGAAATACCGGCAGCTCTTCGAGTCTTCGCGCGATGCGATCATGACGCTGTTTCCGCCGGAGTGGAAATTCACGAGCGCGAACGCGGCCACCGTCGAGCTGTTCGGCGCCCGGGATGAGCGGCACTTCGTGTCGCTCGGGCCGTGGGACCTTTCCCCGGAGCGGCAGCCGGACGGCGAGCTTTCCTCGACGGCGGCCCGGCACGCGATCGAGACGGCGATGGATCGCGGCTCGCACTTTTTCGAATGGACACACCGGCGGACCGACGGGACCGAGTTCTTCGCCACCGTGCTGCTGACGCGGATGGAGCTGGCGGGAAAGACGGGGCTGCAGGCGACCGTCCGCGACATCACCAAGCAGAAGCACGCGGAGGAGGAGCTGGGCCTCGTGTCGAACCGGCTGCTTCTAGCCACCCGCGCGGCATCCATCGGCGTCTGGGACTTTGATCCGGTGAACAACATCCTCATCTGGGACGACGAGATGTTCCGCGTCTTCGGCATCACGCGGGAAAGCTTCACCGGCACCTACGAGGCGTGGCAGGCGACGGTGCATCCCGACGATCTGCCGCGCGAACTCGAACGCGTGCAGATGGCGCTGCGCGGGGAGCGGGAGTTCGACAGCGAGTTCCGCGTGATCTGGCCGGACAAGACAATCCACCACATCAAGGCAAACGCGTCCGTCTTCCGCGATCCCTCGGGAAAGGCGGTGCGGATGATCGGGACGAACTGGGACATCACCGCACAGAAGCGCGCCGAGAAGGAGCTGGCGCACACCGTGGCGGAGCTCGCACGCTCGAATGCAGACCTCGCGCAGTTTGCATCGGCCGCCTCGCACGACCTGCAGGAGCCGCTGCGTGCGGTAGTCGGCTGCGTGGAGCTCCTCGACAGGCGCTGCCGCGACAAGCTCGACGGCCAGGCACGCGAATGGATCCAGCTCACCGTGGACGGCGCGAGGCGCATGCAGACGCTGATCCGCGACCTGCTCGCATACTCGCGGGTCGGCACCCGCGGAAAATCCTTCGAGCCGACGGATGCCGGCGCGGCGCTCGAGGCGGCGCTCGCCAATCTCGCCACCGCGATCCGCGAGAGCGCCGCGACCATCACCCACGATTCCCTCCCATCCGTGATAGCCGACGCGACGCAGCTCACGCAGCTTTTTCAAAACCTCATCGGAAACGCCCTCAAATTCTGCAGGGATCGCCGCCCGGAAATCCACGTGGGCGTGAGGCGGGACTCGGGAAGCTGGAGGTTCTCCGTTCGGGACAACGGCATTGGCATCGAGCCGCAGTATCGCGCGAGGATTTTTGAGATCTTCCAGCGGCTCCACACCCGCGGGGAATACCCGGGCACCGGCATCGGCCTCGCGATCTGCCAGCGCATCGTCGAGCGCCATGGCGGCCGGATCTGGGTGGAGTCGGAGTTCGGGAAAGGTTCGACGTTTCACTTCACAATCCCGAAAGTGCCGAGGCAGTGCCCATGAACTTCAGCCCGGACGACACACCAATTGACATCCTTCTCGTCGAGGACAGCGACACCGACGCGCTCTTCGCCACGGAGGCGTTTTCCGAGTGCAGGCTCGCACACCGCTTCCACGTGGTCGAGGACGGCGTGAAGGCGATCACCTTCCTGCGCCGCGAGGCGCCCTACTCGGCTTCACCGCGCCCCCACCTCATCCTGCTCGACCTGAACCTGCCGAAAAAAAACGGCTTCGAGGTCCTCGCCGAGATCAAGGCGGACGAGAGCCTCCGCATGATCCCCGTGATCGTCCTCACCAGTTCCAGCGCCGACAACGACGTGCTGCGGAGCTACCAGCTCCATGCGAATGCCTACGTCACCAAGCCCCCCGGCCTCGACTCGTATGCGGAGACCGTCGCCTCCATCGAGAGGTTCTGGTTCTCCTCCGCGACGCTGCCGAACCGCACCTGAGCGTCCACCCCCCTCGGCTCAGCGGCGCGGCTTCTGCGAGGCGAGCCAGTTTGCGGCGAACTGCGAGAAGAAAACGCCGATGAAGAACGCCTGCAGGCACCCCACTGCAGCCGTGCCAAGCGGAGAATGCGCCGGCGGGTCGAGCAGCAGGGCCGTGAGCACCGGGAACAGGCCGAGCACACCGAGGACGGCGGCGACCGCCGCCATTGTCAGCCGCGGCCATCCCCGCTGGCAGCTGAAGACCGCGATCGTCGGCAGCGCAAGCAGCCCGAGCACGAGCGCGAGCAGCAGGTATTCGAGCTTCCGCCCGGCGAACAGCCACACCCCCAGCGAGAGCAGCGCGAAGCCGAGCAGCATCCCCGTCCAGCTCGCCTGGTTCCGCTGATCGGCGCTCAGCGCGTGCCGCCCGTGCGGATGCAGGAAGAGCATCAGGTTGAACAGCGGATACGCGAGCCAGGTGAGCAGCGCGAACGCGACGTAAAGCACGCGGAGCGGCAGGATCCACGGGGCCAGCGCGGGGCTGGAGTCGGAAAGCGACGCAAGCATCCGGTTGCCGAAATATCCACCGAGGAGGATGCCCCAGCGCGCGCGGTCCGAGAGCTTCGACACCCACAGAAAATACCGCAGCATCAGCGCGTAGAGCGGGTTCCCCGCCTTGATCGCCTCCACGAGGCCCGCTCGCGCCCAGTCGTTCTCCGGATCGAGCCGCAGGCTTTCGCGGAAATGCTCCATCGCCTCGCGGCGGGCGCCGGAGTGCAGCAGCGTCCAGCCCTTGTTCGCGTGCGAGATTGAATTGTCCGGGTCGCGCGCCAGCGTCGCGTCGAGCGTGGCGCCCGCCTCCGCCTTCCGCCCGAGCTTCACGAGCGCCATCGCCCGCAGGTTGTTGCAGTTCACGTGCTCGGGGTCGAACTGCAGGCCGGTCTCCGCCGCATCCAGCGCGGCCTGCCAGTGGCGGCGGTCAAACTCCACCGCCGCGAGCATCCCGTGGTAATCGGCGTCCGCCGGCTCCAGCCGGATCGCCTCCCGGATCGCGGCCGCCGCATCGTCGTCGCGGTTGCGCGCCGAGAGCACGCGCGCCATGGCGTAGTGGGAGAAGGCCGCATCCGGCTCCAGCCCGACCGCCTCGCGCGCGGACTCCTCCGCCTCGTCGCGGCGCTCGATCTCGACGAGGCTCAGCGCGAGCAGCGAATGCGCAAACGCATCCGACGGCGCCTCCGCGAGGTGCTGGCGGAGTTCCCTCTCGGCGAGTTCGTGCCGGCCCTGCGCCTGGAGCACGAGCGCGCGCTGGATCTGTGCGCTTTGCATCACCGGGAAAAAATCAAAGCTTCAGGTGCTTCAGGATGTCGTCGTAAACGCCGCCCTGGTTCGAGTAGAGCGCGTAGTTTTTCGCCGTGGCGAACCACTCGCGCGTCGTGGGCTTCTGCGACGCGGCGGCAGCGAGCAGATCCTTTGTGCGGATCGGCGATGGTGTCCCGGTCTTCATCGCCTCGCGCAGCTTGTTCTCGATGGTGATGTCCACCACGGCCTTCAGGTCCGCGCCGGAGAAGCCGTCGCACTTCTTCGCCACCGCGTCGCAGTCCAGCTCCTCCTGCGGCTTGCCCTTCATCTGCAGCCGCAGCACCGCGGCGCGCGCGGGCGCATCCGGCGGCGGGACGAAGAGGATGCGGTCGAAGCGCCCCGGCCGGCGGAACGCGCTGTCGAGGTGCCAGGGCGCGTTCGTCGCGCCGAGGATGAGCACGCCCTCGTTGCTCGCCTTCACACCGTCCAGCTCGGAGAGGAACTGGTTGATGAGGTGCCGCCCCGCGCTCGTCTTCATGTCCGTGCGGCTCGCGCCGAGCGCGTCCACCTCGTCGAAAAAGAGGACGCACGGCGCGTTGCGGCGCGCCTGCTCGAAGAGCGAGTGGAGGTTCCGCTCGCTGTTGCCGATCCACATGTCGAGCACGTCGTGGATTCCCACGGCGATGAAGCCCGCCTTCACCTCGCCCGCCGTCGCGCGCGCGAGGTGCGTCTTTCCGCAGCCCGGCGGGCCATACATCAGGATGCCGCCGCCGATGCTCTTGCCGTAGGCCTTGAACATCTCCGCGTGCGAGAGCGGGTAGATGATCTTCAGCCGGATCTCCTCCTTCAGCGCGTCCATCCCGCCCACGTCGGCGAATGTGATCTTCGGCCGCTCCACCTCCGCGGGCGCGGCGTCGTCGCCGCCCTCCCACGACTGGCGCACGCGGCCGTCCACCACCTCCTCCTCGGCGCCGGGCGGGGAGAATGGGACCGGCTCCTCCGGCTCCGGAGTCGCGCGGATGCCGAGGCGCGCCGCGAAATCCGCGTCCGCCGCAGCCGCATCCTTCTCCACTCCGCGCCTGTATTGCCGCACCGCCTGCTCCACCTCGCCGATGCCCGCGAGGATCCGCGCATGCAGCACGAATGCGCGCGCCGGCGCGTCGTGCGACTTCAGCAGATCCTCCAGCACCACCAGCGCGTGGCTGTTTTTCCCGCCCGCCTGGAATGCACGCGCCAGCCCGAACTTCAGCGCGACACTGTCCGGCGCGAGCGTGAGCGCCGCCTTGAACTCCTCCTCCGCCGCAGCTGCGAGGCCGTTCGCCAGCAGCGCGTCGCCCAGCGCCACGCGCAGCGGGATGTTCGTCGGTGAAAGGCGGGCCGCCTCCCGGAGCGGGCGGAGCGATTCTGGTTCCGGATTCGTAGCCATCGCGCGAACGTGCCCGTGCATCCGAAGTTGGAAAGCCGAAAGATCCCCCGCCCATCCGCGGCACGCCCGGCTTTTTCATTGGCGCAGGCCGGGATGCACGGCGAACATCCCCGCGTGATGAATGCGCAGGCCACACCTCCACTCGATCACGGGGTCATCGGCAACGGCCGGGTGCTTGCGCTTGTCTCGCCCACGAGCGCCGTCGAGTGGCTGTGCCTTCCGCGCTTCGACTCGCCGTCGATCTTCGCCCGCATCCTCGACCACGAGAAGGGCGGCACCTTCATCATCGAGCACGCATCGGGCGAGGTGCGCGGCAAGTCCGAATACATCACGAACACCAACGTGCTGCGCACTGTCTTCGAGGTCGGCGACGCATCGTGGGAGGTGATCGACTTCGCCCCGCGGCTGCTCGACGGGATGGAGATCCGCGTGCCCTTCGAGCTGGCGCGCCTCGTCCGGCCGCTGCGCGGGCACCCTCGGCTGCGCGCCCGCTTCGAGCCGCGCCCCGATTACGCCCGCGCGGAGGTGAAGATGATGCCGGCGGGCGACTGCCTGCTCATCACCGGCGCCGCGGAGCCGCTGCGGCTCTTCACGGATGTGCCGATGCCCTACGTCACAGGCATGCGCGAGTTCGCCTTGGACAAGCCGATGTTCTTCTCGCTCGTGTGCGGCGGCACGCGCCAGCGCATCACGCTCTGGCACGTGCTCGAGCAGTTCGAGCGCACCACCGAGGGCTGGCGGCGATGGGCGATGACGTGCGCGCTGCCCACCTTTGCGCCGGACGCGGTGCTGCGCTCGGCGCTGGTGCTCAAGCTCCACCAATACCACGACACGGGCGCGATCATCGCCGCGACGACCACGAGCATCCCCGAGGCGATGGGCACGCCGCGCACATGGGATTACCGCTACTGCTGGCTGCGCGACGCGGCGTTCGTCGTCGAGGCGCTGCGCCGGCTCTCGCACCTGCGCGAGGGGGAGGAATTCCTGCGCTACCTGCGCGATGTCGCAGAGGCCGGACCGCTCCAGCCCCTCTACGGCATCGGCGGCGAGCGCGATCTGCCCGAAGCGGTGCTCGGCCATCTCAGCGGCTTCGGCGGCAGCGGCCCGGTGCGCATAGGGAACCAGGCGGCCGAGCAGCGGCAGAACGACCTGATGGGCGAACTGATCCTCTGCCTCGAGACGCTGCTCACCGACCCGCGGCTCGCGCACCTGCGCGGCGGCGACTATTTCCCGCTCGTGCACCGGCTCGTGGAGGAGGCCATCGCCGCCGCGCCGACGCTCGACACGGGCATCTGGGAATTCCGCCAGATGCTGCGGCCCTACACCTTCTCGCGCGCGATGTGCTGGGTCGCGATCTCGCGTGGCGCAAAGCTCGCGCGGCACCTCGGCGAAACCGTCCATGCCTCGCGCTGGGAAAAGATCGCCGAGGCGGAGCGCGAAATCGTGCTCACGCGCGGCTTCAACGCGGCTGAAGGCTTCTTCACGCAGGCCCTCGACGGGAAACACCCGGACGCCTCGCTGCTGCTGCTCCCCACCATCGGCATCGTGGATGCGAAGGACCCGCGCTTTGTCTCCACAGTCGAAGCCTACCAGCGCATCCTCGCGCCCGACGGCCTGATGAAGCGCTACATCGCGCTCGACGACTTCGGCGAGACGACCAGTGCCTTCACCATCTGCTCCTTCTGGTGGTGCGAGGCGCTCGCTCTCATGGGGCGGCTCGACGAGGCCTGCGAATTGTTCCGCCGCCTCGAGCGCCACTCCAACGCGCTCCGGCTGTTCTCCGAGGACATAGAGCCGGGGACCGGCGCCATGCTCGGCAATTATCCGCAGGCATACACCCACGTGGGCCTCATTCACGCAGCGATGACCATCTCCGAGCTCCTCGAGGCGCGCGACGGAAAGGCGCGCGCGTGGGCGTGAGGCGCCGCCGTGGGCGCGCAATTTCCCGCGCCCACTGAGTCCCGCGGGGACGATTCATTCCCGAACCTCCATGTCACGCTTCATCATCGTCTCCAACCGCCTCCCCGTCACCGTCATCCCGCGGGAGGACGGCTACGAGCTGAAGCCCTCCGTCGGCGGGCTCGCCACCGCGCTTTCCGGCCTCGGCGGCGAGGGCGGGATGCTGTGGATCGGCTGGCCCGGCGAGACCGCCGCATTCTCCGGGGAGACGCGCGCACGGCTCGACTCCGACCTCGCCGCACGAGGCCTCGCCCCGATTCACCTCTCTCCCGCGGAGGTCGAGAGCTTCTACGAGGGATTCTCGAACGGCGTCCTCTGGCCCCTCTTCCACTACCAGATCGAGCGCGTGAACATGGACGCGTGGCGCGACTGGGAGACCTATGAGTCCGTGAACCGGAAGTTCGCCGGGGCCGTCGCCGCCCATTGGCGGGAGGGCGACCGCATCTGGGTGCAGGATTACCACCTCATGCTCGCGCCCGCGATGTTGCGCGGACTGCTGCCGGATGCGTGCATCGGCTTCTTCCTCCACATCCCCTTCCCCTCGCTGGAGGTCTTCCGCACCCTGCCGTGGAGGCGGGAAATCATCACCGGCATCCTCGGCTCCGACGTCATCGGATTCCACACCTACGGCTACCAGCGGCACTTTGCCGAGTGCCTCCTCCGCACCATGTCGCTCGATGTCGTCGTGGATGAGTTCAAATGGCAGGGCCGCTTCGTGCGGCTCGGCTCCTTCCCCATCAGCATCGACGCCGCGGAGTTCACCGCCCGCGCCAGCGACCCCGCCACGGTGGAGTCCGCCGCGAAGCACTCCTCCGGCACCAACGGCGTGAAGCTCCTCCTCGGCGTGGACCGGCTCGACTACAGCAAGGGTCTCCCCCGCCGCCTCCTCGCGATCGAACGGCTGCTCGAAATCGACCCCTCCCTCGTCGGCCGCTTCCGCTTCGTCCAAATCGCGGCGCCCTCGCGCACCAATGTGGAGGCCTACACACAGTTCCGCCGCGGGCTCGACGAACTCGTCGGCCGCATCAACGGCCGCTTCTCCACCACCGACTGGGCACCCATCCAGTATCTCTACCGCGGTGCCTCCATCGAGGAACTCATCCCCCTCTACTGCGCCGCCGACGTCATGGTCGTCACACCCCTCGCCGACGGCATGAACCTCGTCGCCAAGGAATACATCGCCTGCCGCGTGAATGACGACGGCGTCCTCGTCCTCAGCGAATTCGCCGGCGCCGCGTGGGAGCTGGGCCAAGCCGTCCAGGTGAACCCCTACAACGTCCACCAGACCGCGCTCGCCCTCCAGCAGGCGATCCTCATGGATCCCGCCGAACAGCGCGCCCGCATGGCACCTCTGCGGCAGCGCGTCGCGAAATGGAACATCGGAACGTGGGTGCGCAGCTTCACCTCCGCGATGGAGGCCTCCGCCTCGCGCCTCGGCAGCCTGCCTGCCGAGGAAAACCCGCCCACCCCCGCCGAAGTCTCCCGCATGCACACCGCACGGCGCCTCCACCTCCTGCTGGACTACGACGGCACCCTCGTCCCCTTCGCCGCGCGGCCCGAACTCGCCGAACCCGACCACGAGCTCCTCGACCTCCTCAAGGCACTTGCCGCCCACCCCTCACTCAGCCTCCACATCATCAGCGGCCGGCCCCGCCCCGTCATCGACCGCTGGTTCCGCCACCTCCCCGCCGGCCTCCACGCCGAGCACGGCTTCTGGAGCCGCGCACCCGGCGCCGACTGGCGCGCCAATGGCGTCCTCACCCACGGCTGGAAGGAGCGCATCCGGCCCGTCATGGAGGATTTTGCCTCCTGCACGCCCGGCGCCTTCATCGAGGAAAAGGAGGCCGCCCTCTGCTGGCACTACCGCCTCGCCGACCCGGAACTCGGCCAGCGGCAGGGGCGCGAACTCGCCCTGCACCTCACCGGCTTCCTTGCCAACCTCCCCGTCGAGGTGATGCCCGGCCACCGCATCGTCGAGGTCCGCCAGCACGGCGTGAACAAGGGCATCGTCCTGCCCGCGATCCTCGCCGCCATCATCACGTCGCCGGAGGAGTTCGTCGTCGCATTCGGTGACGATCGCACCGACGAGGACCTCTTCGCGGCCCTCCCCGCTCACTGCATGGGCATCAAGGTTGGCGAGGGCGCCACGCTCGCAACGCGCCGCCTGCGCGACCCCGCCGCCGTGCGCGCATTCCTCCGCGACCTCCTGCAAAACTGCGGCCGCGGGAATGCGAAGCCGCCGTCCCCCATCAAGGGTTTCTTCCGGCGCCTGTTCGGACGGTGACACCGGCGCGCATTCCCCCGCCGCTTTTTCATTTTCCCCGCGCCGCCGCGCGGCCTACGCTCGCCCGCATGAAATCTCCCGCCCTCGCAAGAATCTCCTGTGCAGCCGCCATCGCCGCATTCACCGTCGCGCCACTCATGGCAGACTCCAACACCGAAAAGGGCGAGGCTTACCTCAAGGAAAACGCCGCAAAGTCCGGCGTGAAGACCACCGCGAGCGGGCTTCAATACCGCGTCATCCAGGAGGGCACCGGCAAGAGCCCGAAGGCCACCGACACCGTCGTCGTGAACTACAGGGGCACGCTCATTTCCGGGAAGGAATTCGACAGTTCCTACAGGCGGAACAAGCCCGCGGAGTTCCCGCTGAACCGCGTCATCCCCGGATGGACCGAGGGCGTGCAGCTCATGAAGGAGGGCGCGAAATATGAGTTCGTGATCCCCTCGAAGCTCGCCTACGGCGAGCGCGGCACCCCTGGCGGCCCCATCCCGCCCAACTCGACGCTCATTTTCGAGATCGAGCTCATCTCGGTGAAGTAGGCCGCGCGCCTATCCCCGGGGAGTTTCCTCTTCGCCGGGCGGTTCATCGGAAAATCAGCGGAAACCCGCCCCTCCCGGTGCTGGGACAGAAGGCGTGTCGTCAAAAGACACGCAAACCTCCGCGCCGGGCATCAAACCCGCTTTTCAACCCGCCATGGCCGAAGAAGTTGTTTTTGAACAGAGGGTCCCCCTGAAGGGCTCGACGCAGTTCGTTTTCCGGGGGAACGGCGAGATCGAGATCCATTTTTCCCGCGCCGGGATGAGCAGCGACCGCACGATCGAGCTCGGCAGCCTCGATCCCGCCTGCGTCGTCACCCAGAACAAGGCCATCCTGTCGTGGTGCGCCGGCATCCTGTTCACCGTCGGATTTTTCGCCGCCATGGTCGCCATCTGGCGCGCCCTCTCGCCGGACCCCTTCTTCACGCGCTTCCTCGTCTGCGCCATCGCGGGGACTCCGCTCGGCGTCCCGATGGTCGCGACCGTCGGCCGCGCCATCAAGCTCACCCACAACGTGACCACCTTCTCCCACCTGAACGGCCAGACGGCCTTCAGCGTGGACAACAAGCGGCCCACGCCGCAGGCCGCCGCGGACTTCATCGCGGAGCTCACCGAGCGCATCAAGGAAGCCGCGCCGCTGCCCCGCACCGGCACCGCTTTCACCGACCAGCTCGCCCAGCTCCATGTGCTCCGCAGCCGCGGCGTGCTCACGCACGAAGAGTTCCTCGCCGCCAAGCACCGCATCCTCGCCGAGACCGACCGCGTGCAGCCGCGACTGAGGATCTGCTGAGGCAAGCAGCCTCGGCGGGATTGGTTTCCACTCGTCGGGCGGCGGCCGGCGTGCGAGGGGTGCGGGATGCCGCAGACTTTCCTGAAGCTCTCCTGCCCCGACCGCTCGGGGCTGCTCTCCCGCATCACGACGTTCATCGCGGAGCGCGGGGGGAATCTGTTTGAGGTGAACCAGTTCACCGACACGCGGGCGGGGTGGTTCTTCGCGCGCGTGGCGATCGAGTCCGCGACGCTGCGCACCCCGATGCCGGAGCTGCGCGCGGAGTTTGCACCGGTGGCGGCGGATCTCGGGGCGTCGTGGAGCCTGCGCCGCGAGTCGGAGCGGCCGCGCGCGGTGCTGATGGTGTCGCGCCTCGGCCACTGCCTCGTGGACCTGCTGTGGCGGTGGAAGGCGGGCGAGCTGCCGTGTGAAATCGCGGGCGTGATTTCCAACCACAATGACTTCCGCGGCCTCGCGGAGCGCGAGGGGCTGCGCTTCGAGCATGTGCCGGTGACGGCGGAGACGAAGCGCGCGGACTTTGGGAAAACCGAGGCGCTGTGGCGCGAGATGGGCGCGGACATGGTGGTGCTCGCGCGCTACATGCAGGTGGTGCCGGCGGACATCTGCGACCGGTGGCTCGGGCGCGTCATCAACATCCACCACTCGTTCCTGCCGTCGTTCGTCGGCGCGGATCCCTACCGCCGCGCGTGGGAGCGCGGCGTGAAATTGATCGGCGCGACGTGCCACTACGTGACGGCGGAGCTGGATGACGGGCCGATCATCGAGCAGGAGGTGGTGCGCGTGGAGCACTTCCATTCGCCCGAGGATCTGCTGCGGATGGGGCGCGATGCGGAGCGGCAGGCGCTGGCGCGCGGCGTGCGCTGGCATGTGACGGACCGCGTGCTGCTGCACGGGCGGCGATGCGTGGTGTTCCGCGATTGAACAGCAACCCGGACGCTCCCCGCGCCATTGCACAAACGCCGCGCGGACACGCCCGAGTTCATTGACCGCGATGCACGGTGCCGATAGGCTCGACGCCCCTGATGGATACCGAATCCCCGCTGCTTGGCCTCCGCGGCTGCGTCATCGACGCGCCCGAACCCGGCAAGCTGCGTGCATGGCGCGACGGGGCGGTGGTCATCGGCGACGGGCGCATCGTGGAGGTGGGGAATTTCCAGTTCCTCGGCAAGAAGGCGCGGCCCCGCCCGATCCACTGGCAGCAGTCGGACCGCGCGATCATTCTCCCCGGCCTCATCGACGTCCACACGCATCTGCCGCAGTATCCCGTGGTCGCACGCGGCCGCGGGCAGTTGCTCGAATGGCTGCACCAGCACATCTATCCGCGCGAGCGCAGCTTCACCGGGCCGGCGAGCGAGCGCGAGGCCGGGTGGTTTTTCTCCGAGCTGGCGCGCCACGGCACGACGACCGCGACGGTTTACACGGCAATCTACGAGGACTCGGCGGACATGGCGTTTTCCGCCGCGGCGGCGTCCGGCATGCGCGTGATCATGGGGCAGACGATGATGGATGTCGGCACTTACGGCACGCTGCAGCCGCGGAAGATCCTGAGCGTCGCGCTGCTCGAGAGCGAGCGCCTCTGCCGCAAATGGCACGGCGCCGAGGACGGGCTCATCGACTACGCGTTCAGCCCGCGGTTCGCGCTGGCATGCAGCGAGCGGCTCATGCGCTCGGCCGCGGAGATGGCGCGCGACTTCGGCTGCTACCTGCAGACCCACCTCGCGGAAAACCGCGAGGAGTGCGAGCGTGTGCGGCATCTTTTCCCAAACTCGATCGACTACACCGGCGTGTATGAGAAGGCCGGCATGCTCGGGCCGAAGACGATCTTCGCCCACTGCATCCATCTCTCGCCGCGCGAGACGGCCCTGCTCGCCGAGAGCGGCACCGCAGTGGCGCACTGCCCGACGGCGAACCTCTACCTCTCCAGCGGCATCATGCCGCTCGGCGAACACCGCACCGCCGGCATCCGCGTCGGACTCGGCACCGACGTGGCCGCAGGGCCTGAGCTGAACCTCTGGCAGGTGATGCGCAGCGCGATCGAGAGCCAGAAGGCGCGCGGCTTCCACCAGCAGGGAGTCGCCATTCCCTCGCACGCCGACGCGCTCCACCTCGCGACGCAGGGCGCCGCGGACGCGCTCGGAAAGGGCGACATCATCGGCAGCCTCGATGCAGGCAAGGAGGCGGACATCACCGTGATGGACCTCGCCGCGCTGCTGCCCTACGGGGGCGCCGGGATGAAGATCGAGGACCTCACACCCGACGACATGCTCGCGCTCTGCATCTACCGGGGCGGCCCGCATGCGGTGCTTGAGACGTTTGTCCGCGGAGAGAGCGTCTGGCGCGCAGGCGCCGGGGAGCACCACGGGGATCCCGCGGAAACCGACGAAGAGTAACGCCATGGCCGGACCGAACGACAACCGAAGATCCAAGACCGAAAGCCTGCACGATCCCGTGGCGCTCGCACTCGCCGAAGACATCGGCTCGGGCGACCTGACGTGCGAATACTTCGTGGATGCCGCACGCCGCGGGAAAGCGCGCATCTTCGCAAAGCAGCCATGCGTGCTCGCGGGCGTGGCCGCTGCGGCACGGGCATTCACGCTCGTGGATGCATCGCTGGAAGTCAGCAGCGTGCGCAGGGACGGCGAAGCACTTCAGCCCGGCGACACCGCCGTCGAAATCTCCGGCCCCCTCCGCGCGATCCTCACCGCCGAACGGACCGCGCTGAATTTCATCCAGCGCCTCAGCGGCATTGCCACGCTCACGCGCAGGTTTGTCGAATTGGTGAGGCCGCACGCCGCACGCATCCTCGACACACGGAAGACCACACCCGGCCTGCGCACCCTGGAAAAAGCGGCGGTGCTCGCAGGCGGCGGCACGAACCACCGCATCGGACTTTTCGACATGGTGATGGTGAAGGACAACCACCTCGCCGCAGGCACGACGCTCGCGCGGCTGCAGGAGGACATCCGGCGATTCCGCGTCGCGAATCCCGGCGTGCGCGTGGAGATCGAGGCGGACCGGCTCGACCAGGTGCGCGACTTCCTCGCGCTCCAGGGCGTGGATGTGATCCTCCTCGACAACATGACCACCTCGCAGCTCGACGAGGCGGTGCGGATGCGCGGCGGCCGCCCCATCCTTCTCGAGGCGAGCGGCGGCGTGACGCTGGAGACAGTAAATGCAATCGCCGCGACGGGAGTGGACCTCATCAGCGTCGGCGCGCTCACGCACTCGGCGCCCGCGGTGGACTTCTCGCTCGAGCTGGTCGAGGCATGAGCGGGCTTTCGCTCGACGCACGGCTCCTCCGCGAACTGCGCGCGGCGGACGTGCATCTGCTGCCGGGCGATTTTGCGGAATCACTCGGCGCTGCGCGCGGTGAAATCGCCGAGGCTCTGTCGCGCTTGCGCGATGCCGGCTTCGACATCGAGGAGCGCCCCGGCATCGGCTGCCGCCTCCTCGGCGCGCCGGACCGCCTCATCGCCGACGACCTGCACGCGCGCATCGGCGAATGCCCGCTCACACGGGAGATTCTCACTTTCGAGGAAACATCCTCGACGAACGACGTCGCCGCGCGCATCGGCCGCGAGGGCCGCGGCAGCGGAGTGCTGGTTTTTGCCGAGCGGCAGACCGCGGGCCGCGGAAGATTCGGCCGCCGGTGGGATTCCGCGCCGCGCGCGGGGCTGTGGTTTTCGCTGCTGCTTCGGCCGCATTTTGCCGCCACGCTGTGGCCACGCCTCACCACATGGGCCGGCGTGAGCATCGCCGCAGCCGTCGAGCGGACAACAGGGCTCGAAGCGCGGATGAAATGGCCGAACGACATTCACGTCGCCGGGAAAAAAGTGGCAGGCATCCTCGCGGAGTGCTCCAGCGACGCGGGCCGAGGAATGTTCGCGGTCATCGGCATCGGACTGAACGTGAATCAGGAGAGCATGCCGGATGAACTGTCCGCGCGCGCCGCGTCCCTGCGCCAGCTCGCCGGGCGGCCATTTGATCGCGCCGCGCTCGCAGCAGCCGTCGTCGCCGAACTCGCCGACCGGCTCCCTGCTGTGGACACCGCCTTCCCCGCCATCCTCGCGGAAGCCTCCCGACGCAGCACGGTGCTCGGAGACTGGATCCGCCTCGATTCCGCGGACATCTCGTTCGAGGGGCGCGCCGAGGCGCTCGACGCCGAGGGCAACCTGCTCCTCCGCCTCGCGGACGGCAGCCTGCGCACAATGACCGCGGGAGAAGTGACTTCCCAAAAGCCGCCAGCATCCGTGCCAGCCGGAAAATAATTTAACCAGCTCGCGGGGAAAAGATTTCGCGCGCCTGTCCGCGCACAATGGCTGCTAAGACGAAGGGCAGCTCAACCCCGATGCAACTCGTCTTCTCTGAATTCCAGGATCAATTGGTGCGAGGCCTGGCTCACCGGATGAACAACATCCTCTCCCTTTTCCACGGATACCTCGGCCTGCTCATGGACGAGAAGAAGCTCGACCCCGTGACCAAGGAGGGTCTCACGCGCATCCGCGAGGGCGCCCGCGAGGCCACCGAACTGATGGAGCGCATCAATGCCATCAGCCGCCCGGCCTCCAGCACGCCGCGCGAAATCGATCCCATCGACTTTTTCCGCCAGCTCGGGCCCACCTTCGAGCGGCTGCGCCACCCGCACATCGCAGTGACGGTGGAGTGCCCCGCGGGACTGCCGCACCTGTATGTGGACACGTCGCGGATGAAGCTCGCCATCGTCGAGCTGGTGCGCAATGCGTGCGAGGCCGCCAACGCGCGCGTGACCGTGCGCGTGGGAGTGGACCGCGGCGCGGAACAGCCCGAGCTTTTCCCCAGCAGCGCAAACCGCGAGGGCGACTGGCTGAAGATCGAGGTCGTCGACGACGGCCCAGGCATCCGCACCGAGGAGGCCGTGCGGATTTACGAGCCGTTCTATTCGACGCGGAAAAAGACGCAGGCCGCGGGCCTCGGCCTCGCCGTCGCGCTCGGCTGCGCGCAGCAGTTCGGCGGCTCGCTGCAGCACCGCAGCGGGAAGGGCGAAACCGTCTTCCAGATGTCGCTGCCCGCGCGCACGCCGCAGCAGCTCAGCGCCGTGGCGTAGCGGCCCGCGGGCGCCCATCGGCGGCGCGCGGTGATGCCGGCTGAAACCTGACGCCGATCAGTTCTGCGAGAGCTTCGTCGTCTTCGCGTCGCTCCCCTTCTTCGTCGCCTCGTATTGGGCGCGCAGCTTTTCCGCCTCCGCCTTCGCCGCCTCCAGCTCCTTCGCGCTGGCGATGGATGCCTTCTCGGCTTCCGCCTTCGTCTTCACGGCGTCCTTTTCCATCTGCGCGATCTTGCCCTTCAACTCGGCGGCGAGCTTCTTCGCGTCCTCGATCTCCTTCTTCGCGGCGGCCAGTGCCTTCTCGGCGGGCGCGACCTTCTTGTTGGCGAGCTTGAGTTCGAGCTCCTCCTTCTTCACGGCCTCCGTCAGCTCCGCAGGCACAGGACTCTCGCCGGGCTTCGCCGCCTGCTTCGCCTTGGCGGCGTTGAGAGCCGCGAGGGCCTTCTCGTGATCCGGCTTGATGGCTTGGTAAGGGCCGTCCGCCTTCTGGAATTCCGGCGTGCCCCGCTGGAACTTGTCCCGCTCGGCCTTCAGCGCGGTCCTCTTCGCGTCAAGCGGGTCAAACCTCTTCTGCGCCGCATCCACCTCGGCGGCAATGGCCTTGATCTCCTCGGCCAGCTTGCCCTCCGGCGGCTTCGCCTTCGCATCGGCGACAGCCTTCTCGGCCTTCGCAAGTTCCGCCGCAATGGCCTCCGCCTCCTTCTTCACCTTCGCCAATGCCGCCTCCTTCTCCGCGAGGATTTTCGGCGCGTCGGCGACCATCTTCTCGGAGTTGATGATGCTCTGCTTCGCGAGCTCCACCTGGCGGAACGCGCCTTTCGCCGTGGCGATGAGGTCGTCGTGCTTCGCCTGCTTTTCGGCGACCGTCTGCCGCGCGTTGAAGACGGTCTGGTAAAGCTGCGCGCGCTTCCAGCGGGCGACACTCGCCTGCGATGCGACGATTTGCGCATTTGCCGCGTCGAGCGCGGACTTCGCGGCCGCAAGCGCCTTGTCGGCCTCCGTCGGCTGCGGCCCCGCAACGGCCGCCTTCGCAGCGTTCAGCTCGCCCTCGATTTTCGCCACCTCGGCCTTCTTCGCCTGCAGCGCATCGTTCGCGCGGTTGTAGTCAGGCGTGCCCTCCTTGAGCCTGCTCCGCGCCGCGCGGAACTGCTCGGCCTGCGCATTCGCAGCCTCGAATGACTTCTGCAGCGCCGCAGCCTTCGCGATGATCTCGGGCGTGGGCGTGTATTTCCCGGGCTGGAATTTCGCGATGTCCGCGTCCGCCGCCTGCACGGCCTTCTCGGAGTCGGCGATTGCCTTCGGAGTGATGCCCTTGATTCGGCCAACCTCGTTCAGCGCCTTCTGATATTGCTGGCGCAAATCCTCGACGGACTTCTGCGCTGCGGCGACTGCGGCCTTCGCAGCCTCGACCTTCTCACGGCCCGGCGGAACCGGCGCGGCCTCCACGGCACGCTTCGCATCCGCCAGCGCCTTCTCAGCCTGCGCGACCTTCGGCTCGAATTCCTTCACCTGCTGCTCCGCTTTCGCAAACTCCGGTGAACCAGCCGGGGCCTTCGCACGGACCTCCGCGCGCTTCGCAAGCTCCCCCTTCGCACGGTCGAGCGACTCCTGCGCGGTCTTCGCGGCGGCCTCGGCATTCGCACGCTGGCGCGATGCGGCGGCGGTCTCCAACTCCTGCGCGATCTTGCGCGCCGCTGCGACCGCAGCCTGCCCCTTTTCAATCTGCGCCTTCACCCCGTCGGCTGCCTTCTGCGCGTTGTCCGGCGCGGCCTTCGCAGCGGCGACGGCCTGAACGGCTGCAGCCTTGCGCTGCTCGGCGGCGGCGAGGTCGGCCTTCCGCTTCGCCTCAGCGGTTTCGCGCTCCGCCTTCACGCGCGCCTCGGCGTCCACGACGGCTTTCTGCAGATTCGGCAGCGCCGCCTGCGTGTCGGCGAGTGCCTTCTCCGTCTGGGCGAGCTGCTCGGCGATGCCCGGAGGATTCGCTGTGAAATTCCCGAGCTTCTTGCCGTCGAGCGCATACACGCGGATGTCGCCGCTCCAGTCGGCGGCGATCACGCGCTCGCTGTTCAGCGAACTGCGCAGCGCGAGATCCCCGAGCGCCTCAGTCGCGAAAATCTGCTTCCCGGTCGCATCCCACACCTTTGCAACCTTGTCGCGCCCGCAGC
This sequence comes from Chthoniobacteraceae bacterium, assembly GCA_044221035.1. Lineage (GTDB taxonomy): Bacteria > Verrucomicrobiota > Verrucomicrobiia > Chthoniobacterales > Chthoniobacteraceae > SXWH01. The sequence goes on from JBGAPU010000027.1 coordinate 31,220, forward strand.
TCACGATCCGCCCATCGGGCGTGAAATCTACCCACAGCGCGCCGCCGGGGTGAGCGTTCCAGTTCCGGATTTCCGTGCCCTCCTTCACATTCCACAGCGCGATTTTGCCATCTTCGCTGGCGCTCGCGAGCACGCCGGGCATGAATGCCAGCGCGGTGCACGCGACCTTGTGGCCGGCGAGCGTGTTGAAGGGCTTGGGGTCTGCGCCCGCCTCCCACACTTCCACGCCGCCGTTGCGGTCCGCAGTCGCGAGGAATTTCCCATCCGGACTGTAGGCGACGGCGGTGATCCATTCGGTGTGCTTCTTGATCAGCCCCGTCTGGCGGCCGTCCTTCGTGGAGAAAATCTTCACCTGTTTGTTCGGCCCGCCGAGCGCGACGAACTGCTGGTCCGGGCTGATGTCCGCCGCGAGCACGGAGTCCGCCTCATTGCCGACGACGCCGACGCGTTCGCCACTCGCCACGTCCCACATCACGACTTTGCCCAGCTTGCCGCCAAGGCCGCCGCCCGCGATGAGCATCTTCGCATTGCGCGAGAAGCGCAGCACATTCGGGAAACCCTCGGGGAACGAAAGCACGCCGACACGGTCGAGCGTCTCCGTGTTGTAAAGCAGCACCTGGCGCTGGCCGCCGATCGCGACGAGCGGAGCCCACGGGCTCGCGGCCATCGCGACGACTGCGTTGCTCGCGCGCGATTTCACGAAAGGCTCCAGCGGCAGATCCCCCGGCATCGGCGGCGGACCGTCGGGCTTCGTGAGCGACACCACCGCGGCCTCCACCTTGTTCTGCGTCACCGTGGCGGGCTTGCTGTTCGGATTCTCCAGCGCAAAGCCGGCGATCCACGCCTTCAGCAGCGCGCGGTCACCCTCCGAAAGCTCGTCGCCCTTCGGCGGCATCTTCGGGTCGCCGTTCGGCAGGCACACCTTGTAGAGGAGGCTGCCGTCGCCATTGCCGGGCTTCACCACCGGGCCGTTTTCGCTGCCCGCCATCGTCGCCTGATAGGTCGTGAGGTCGAGGCCGGCCTTCTTTTTGTCCGGGTTGTGGCAGTTCGTGCAGGCGTTGCGGAAAATGGGCGCGATTTGTCCGTCGTAGGTCACCTTCGCCGGAGCTTGGGCAAATGCGGCGAGGCTGATGCCGAAAAATGCGGCGGTCGCGAGGGCGGAACTTTGCAGCGAGGGTTTCATGGGAATTGGCTTTTCTAGGTGAGAGCAAAGCGGGGAGATGGGCATAAATTAGAGCACGATTTTTGGCCTCGGACGCTCGGATTTTGGCCTCTCCGGCAAAAGCCGCACCCCGCTGCTTGGCATCGCCCGCACATCCCGCCAACCTTGCCCGTGTGAACAGCGCACCGCGCACAGCATTCGTCCTCGGCGCCGGCCTCGGCACGCGGCTCCGGCCGCTTACGAACCGCCGGCCGAAGCCGCTCATCCCGGTCGCCAACCGACCGCTCATCACGCACGCCTTCGACCACCTCATCAGCGTCGGCGTCGAGCGCTTCGTCGTGAACACCCACTGGTGCGCCGAGCGCTACGCGGAGTTTTTTCCCTGCGGCAAATGGCGCGGCCGCCCGGTAGAGTTCGTCCACGAGTCGCCGGAAGTGCTCGAGACCGCGGGCGGCATCTGGAATGCGCGCGCACATCTGAATGACGGACCGTTCTGGGTCTATAACGGCGACATCCTCAGCGACATCCCGCTCGCACCCGCACTCGACGCCCATCGCGCCGCCCGCAACGAAGTCACACTCATCCTCCGCTCGCGCGGCGCGAACACGAATGTGGCCTTCGATTCCGCCAGCGGGCGCATCCTCGACCTGCGCCGCGAGTTGCGCCCGCAACTCGAGCCGCGCCACCTCTTCACCGGCATCTACATCGTCGAGCCGGAGTTCATCGCCCGCATTCCCGCTGCGCGGAAAATTTCCGTCGTCCCCATCTTCCACGACATGATCCGCGCCGGCGCAAAGCTCGGCGGCATCGTCCTCGATGAAGGCCATTGGTGGGACCTCGGCTCGCGCTCCGAATACCTCGCCGTCCACGCCGCACTCGCAGCCGACCCGACCGAGGACGCGCCGTGGATTTCCGAATGCGCGGGCGTGGCGTCGAACGCCCGCATCACCGGAGCCACGATGATCGCCCCCGGCGCGGAAATCGGCGCCGGCGCTGCGCTGCACGACTGCATCGTGTGGCAGAGCGCCACCGTCGAGGCCGGCGCGCACCTCACGCGCTGCGTCGTCGCCGACGGCGCGACCGCGCTCGGCGAGCACGCGGATGTGGACTTTGTCGCCGGATAACGGTTCACACTCCCGCGCATGTCCATCACCGTCGAGCCCATCGAAAAGGGCGGCTCCGGCCGCAAATTCTGGCGCCTCCGCCTCGCGCCGCGCACGGGCGCCGGCGGCGCTGATGGCAGTTCGTGCATCCTCATCCGCTACACGCTCGATCGCGCGGACAACGCCGGCTACGCCGACATCGCGCGCTTCCTCTCACGCGTCGGAGTGCGCGTGCCGGAAATCATTCACCACGATGCCGGCGAAGGCGTCATCGTGATGGAGGACGCCGGCAGCGAGGACCTCTACTCGTTCCGCAGCGCGCCGTGGCCCGAACGCCGCCGCCTCTACGAACTCACGCTCGAACAAGCCGCGCTGCTTCACACCAAGGCTCACCTCGCGGCAGACCGCCCGACGCTCCAGCCGCCATTCGACGCCGCGCTCTACGAGTGGGAGCACGACTACTTCATCGAGCACTGCCTCGGCCGGCATTTCAAATTGAGCGCCGCTGAAATCGCCGCGCACGTGGACCGCACCCGCCTCCGCGAAATCGCCGCCCAGCTCGCCGCAGAGCCGCGCTGCCTCGTGCACCGCGACTTCCAGAGCCAGAATGTGATGATCCACGACGGCAGGCCCGTCTTCATCGACTTCCAAGGCCTCCGCCCAGGCCTCGCGCAATACGACATCGCCTCGCTGCTCCTCGACCCCTACGCCGGCCTCGCCCCCGCCGAGCGCGACACGCTCTACGAGCACTACCTCACACTCGCGCCGCCCGCCGACCCCGCTCACTTCCGCACCCTCTACGAACTCTGCTCGATGCAGCGCCTCATGCAGGCCCTCGGCGCCTACGGCAAACTCGGCCACGCCGACGGCCGCACGCATTTCCTCCAGCACATCCCCGCCGCAGTGTCACTGCTGCGCGACGTGCTCGGGAAAATCGCGGGTGTCGAAAAACTGACCGCGTTGCTGCGGGCCTGAACGACCGGTTTTAAGCCGACTCCGCGAGCTTGAGCCGGATATACTCCGTCATCCGCCCCGGCTCGCTCTGCCGGACCTCGGTGATGCCGCGCTTGCCGTGACCGAGGATGTTCGCCTGGACCGGGGCGTCGTCGGGCAGCGGGGTCACCTTCGGGTAGAAAAAGCCGGCGTCCTTCTCTTTCATCAACAGGTAGCCCTTCATGCACACGCGCCCGTCGGCGGTGAGGAGTTCGGTCTGCACGAGGGTGTTGAGCGGTAGTGGAGTCATGGCGGGATGAATTACGGCTTTTTAGCCGCAGCACAATGCAATCATCCTCCCGAGTTTTGGCGGCCGCAGTTCATGGCGAGGCGGTCCTTTCTGAGGCCGTCGTCGCAGGCGCATGCTTTTTCCATGCACGCCGCGCGCTGCTGTGAGATGAACGGCGGGTGTCCGCATCCACCGCTCTCATCGTCCTGCCACTGCTGGGGGCGTTTGTTTTCACCATCAGCGCGCTGCTGCTGAAGCGCGCCTCGGCGCTAGGCGCCGGGCTGTGGCGCACGGCGTTTGTCTGCAACCTCGCGGGCGCCCTCCTCTTCTCCACGCTGCTCGCGTTTGGCGGTCCACCGGTGCGCGTGGGCCTGCTGTGGCAGCCGCTGTGCGTCGCGCTGTGCCTCTTCGCGGGAATGCTCTCGCAGTTCCTCGCGCTGGAAAAAGGCGACGTGTCCGTGGCCGTGCCGGTGCTGGGGCTGAAGGTCGTCGCCGTCGCACTCGTCACTCCCCTGCTCACAAACGACAGCGTGGATGCGCGCCTGTGGGCGGCCGTGGTGCTCAGCGCCGTCGGCATCGCAGTCCTGAACCGCAAGCAGGACGGCCACCGCCGGCACAATGTCGGCATCACGCTGCTCGCCTCGGGCTTCGCGGCGGCGAGCTTCGGGACATTCGACGTGCTCGTGCAGAAATGGGGCCCGGAGTGGGGCGTCGGGCGGCTGCTGCCGATCGTGTATGCGATGAACGGCGCGCTTTCCCTGCTGCTGATTCCGAAGTTCCGCGCCCCGCTCTCCGCTCTGCCGCGCGCAGCGTGGAAATGGCTCGTGCCTGCCGCCTTCGCGCTCGCAGTGCAGTCCGTCCTCTTCGTCGGAGCCGTCACGGTCTATGGCAAGGCCGCCAAGGCGAACGTGATCTATTCCTCGCGCGGCCTCATGAGCATCCTTTCCGTCTGGATCGTCGGACATTGGTTTTCCAACACCGAGCAGGGCCTCGGCAGGCGGACGCTCGCATGGCGCTTCCTCGGCGCGGCGCTGATGCTCAGCGCGATCGTGCTCGTGGTCACTCGGTGAAGCACGCGTGTCAGCCGGGAATGGCTTGTCGATCAATGCGCGGCGCTGTTCATGATGCGCCGCATTCTCTCCGCCGATGAACCCAGAACCTCCTCCGTTCGCTCCGCCTCATGGCGCCCGCATTCCATGCCCCACCGTGCTGCTGAAATGGATGCTCGCGGCGGCCCTCTCGGCTTCCAGCGCGCAGGGACGTGACTTGCGCGTCGATCCGAAGACCGGGAGCGACAGCAACGATGGCGTCACCGCTCCGGTGAAAACGATCACGCGCGGCATCCGGCTCGCACAGCCGGGCGATACCGTCCACCTCGCGACGGCGCGCTATTTTGAAAGCGCGGACCTTTCCAACAAACACGGCGAACCCGGCCAGCCCATCACGCTCGATGGCCACGGCTCCGTGCTCGATGGCAGCGAGCCGGTGCGCGCCGCCGAATGGGAGACCGTGGACAAGGAGAAGGCGCTCTTCCGCAAAGTGAAGCTCCTGCCGCGCACCGACGACGCGATTGTCGGCCGTTGGTTTTTCCTGTGGGGCGACAATATGAACCACATGGGCCGCACCTCGAAGGGCCGCAGCGCGCCGCTGAAAAGGCCCGGCGAACTCCAGCCCGACGAATGGACCTACGTGAAGGAGGAGGACGCGTTTTACATCCGCCTCGCTCCGGGCCGCGCACTCGACGATGCGGCCATCCGCTATCCGAAACGAAGCAGCGGCGTGATCGAGGGCGGCAAGGGCTCGCACCTCACGGTGCGCAATGTCATCGCGACACACGTTTACAACGACGGCTACAACATCCACGGCGCACAGCGGAACACGGTGTTTGAAAACATCGCGGCCATCGAGTGCGGCGACGACGGCTTCAGCGCCCACGAGGATGCGGACTGCCGCATCGACGGCTTCGTGAGCATCGGAAACTCGACCGGCCTGTGCGACACCGTGTCGAGCGTCACGCACTACCGGAACGTCTTCATCCGCGGCTGCCTCGGCTACGACGTGTTCTTCATCGGCGACTCCGCGCACAGCATCGAGAATGCAATCGTCGAGAGCAGCGCGCAGCGGGCCCTGGAAATCGCGCAGCACACGGACCGCGAGCAAAAGGGACCGTGCAATGTGGTGCTGAAGAATGTGATTTTCCGCCGACCCGGCACACCGCAGGAAATCCGCGTGGGCCGCGGTGCGAAGCTGAGGACGGAGCATTGCACCTTTCTCGGCATGGAACTGCCGAAGGTGAAAGCCGGGGAAATCGAAGGCTGGAAGAATGTCTTCAGCACGGAGCCGCCGCCGGACTTCATCGTCATCCCGCCGAAGGACGCGGGCGCGGATCCCGGAGCGCTGAAGCCGCTCGAACAGAAAGCCGCCGATGTTCTGAAGCGCTGGCGGGAGACGAAGTGACCGCGCCTCAGCGCGAACCGAAATAGAAGAGCATCAGTGCGAGCGGGAGCACCTCGAGCTTTTCGCCATAGAGAATCCGCTGCTGCCAGCCGAACAACTGCACCACGATCACGAACGCGATGGCGAGCACCGTGACCACCGCCCTCAGGTCGTCAAACCACGACACGCCCTTGGACGGCTTCCCGCGCATCCACCATTCGCCGATGGTGCCAAACGCGATACCGAGGAAATACGAGCCGACGGTGACAAACACCGGCACCGCCACGGGATCGAGAAGCCGCCCATGCCTGTGGAGGTAAACCGCGAGGCCGACGAATGAGAGCACGATGAGCGTGCGCAGCGTGTGCTTCGGCAGATGGAGCGGATGCGCGTCGTCCTCGATCAAGGATTCATCCCGAAGCTGGCCGAGGATTTCCGGCGAAAGCGGCACGAAGCGCCGGTGCGCGAAGTAGTGCGCGAGCACGATCATGAGCGATTCAAACCACAGCAGGCTGACGCGCTCGCCGCGCGCGGTCTGCACGACGATGAAGCCGACCGTCATAAGCGTGAGCAGCGCGCGGATGCTGCCCGCCGGCAGGCCGAGCACCTTCCTCCGCCGCGGCGCCATGAGCAGCAGCGGAGGGCGAGTCCCGCGATCGCGGAGCAGTCGCTGCATTCGATCAGCTTCAGCCGTGGCGCACAGGCGCCGCTAAACCGCCGGCTTCGGATCCTCCGGCTGCTCGTCTTCGTCGTCCACGAGGATGGAGCGCTGCTGCAGGATGCGGTCGAGCCGGTCCCAGTGGAACCAGAGGCCGATGATGTTCTCGTAGCGCTTGATGACGCGCTGCTGGTTGTCCACCGCGATGAGGTCGCCGCCGCCGAAGCCGAGCAGCGTCTCCAGCACGTCGCGGTAGCGCGTCATGAAGCGCAGCCCGGTCCGGTCGGTGAGCTCCGAGCCAACGCCGAAGTGGAATTCCGCAATCTCGTTCGGGCTGAATTGCCACCCACGGGATGAGCAGCAGCCAGCAGATCGTCGTCACCATGCCGGGGTCGTATTGCGGGTCGAGCGACGCGAAATACTTCATGATCGCGCCGAGGATCACGATGTTGTGCAGGCTCTCCATGTAGCGCGCGAAGAACCACAGCAGCGCCACCACGAGCGTGCAGAGGATGAGCTTCTTCAGGCTCATGTCGTAGAGCAGCGCGAGGATGAAATAGACGAGCGTGAAGATGAAAACCCACGCGCAGGCATTCGACGTGAGGATGCCGCCGGTGCGCGTGATCACGCCCGCGGCGCTCGTGGTGATTTTCGGGCAGAGGAGGTTCAGCACCCAGCCCACCGCGATGACGATCCACAGGAAGAACGCGGGCGGCGCGGAATAGACGATGATTTCGTCGATCTTCGTCTTCCCGTGCAGGATCCGCCCCACGAGGCGGAACGGCGCCGCGATGACGCCGCCCACGGTGACGCCGCCCTCCTTTGCAGCCGGTGGCTGCGTTGGTTTGTCCGGGGTTGCCTTCGGGTCGGGTTGTTCAGCCATAACGCGTGTGCATCGCCTAGCCGGGCGGGCGGGCATGGGCAAGCGAAACGCGGGGCGCCTACTTCTTCCGCAGCGTGCTGAGATACTCGACGAGGTTCACGAGGTCGTCCTGCGTGAGCGCCTGGTTGAGCCCGCTCGGCATCATCGAGGTCGCCAGCTTCTCGCGGGTCTTGATGTCGCCCTTGGCAAACTTCTGCGTGGCGCCGCCGGGGAGCGCGAGGACGAGTTCATCGTTGGTCTCGCTGCGGACGATGCCCATGCCGATGCCGCCCTTTTTCAGGCTGAGCTGCGTGGTCTCGAAGCCCATGCTGAGACCGGCGTTCGGGCTGATGATGGCCTCGAAGAGCGCCTCCTTCGGCAGCTTCGAGCCGATCTCCGAGAGACCGGGGCCGAAGTCCACGCCCTTGTCGTCCACGCGGTGGCACGTGATGCACGACGACTCGACGCGCTCGAAAATTGCGCGGCCCTTCGCGGCGTCGCCTTTCAGCTTCACGAGTTCGGAAATGGGCGGCAGTGCCTTTCCGCCGAGCGCAGCGGGCGCGGGGAAGAGCGCATCGATGTCCGCCTTCAGCGACGCATACTGCACGAGGCGCAGCGCATTCGCGGCGACGGGCTTCAGGTCCTCCGTGAGCTTTCCGGCCTTTGCGAGTTCGACGAGTGCCAGCGCGCCTTCCGAGGTGCGCGCGAGTGATTGGACGGCCGCGCGGCGCACTTCGGCTTTCGCATCCGGACGCGCGATGATGCCGGTGAGGCGTGCGAAGCCCCGCTTGCTGCCGCTGGCGCCGATGAGATTGAGAATGTCGGCGGCCCGCGTCCCGTTCAGCGCCTTGGCGAGAATCGCGTCGTTGTCCCGGTCCTCGAGCACGAGCTTCACGGCCTCGACAGCGGCGGGATCGCTGCCGATTGCGAGCGCGGTGTCGAGCAGCGCTTCGCCCTGGCCACGCGCACCGAAATCGGCGACGAGCTGGACAAATGCGGGCGTGCCCTTCACCTTCGCGAGGGTGTCGGTGAGCAGCTTTCCGATGTCGGGCGATTTGCTTCCCTTCAGGCGCATCAGCGCCTCGCGCGAGACCTCCTCGCTCTTCGCGCCGAGCGCGGCGAGCTGCGTCAGCGCCTTCTCCTTTTCCGGCGTCGCCGGCAGAAAGTCGAACGCCCGCAGGAAGCGCGGCCGCTCATTCGCGGAGATCGAATCGCCCATGAGGATCTTCGCGAGATACTCGGGCGACTTCGACGCGCGCACGCGCCAGATGATGTCGCGCCCGCCGGGCGTGTTCCACTTGTCGCCGACGGCGGCGAGCCACGTGTCGAAGCACAGGTCCTCATTGCCGACGGACCCGATGCCGAGCGACTCGAGGAACCAGCGGTCCTTTCCGTCGTGCTGCATCGCGAGCCCGGTCCAGAGCTTCTCGATCTTGTGCGAGGCGTGGAGTGAAAGTGCGATCTCGCGGCGGACTGCGGCGCTCGGATCCCGCATGAGTTTCGCGACGAGGGCGCGGTCGCTGTCGAGCGGCGTGGTGTCGAGCCCGCGCGTCGCGTGCAGCTCGCGGCAGAGGCGGATGGCGAAGCAGCGCACGTCCTCATCCGCGTCGTTCAACCCCGCGGCGAGGTGCGTGGTATCGCAGCCCTTGATTTGCGAGAGCAGGCCGAGCGCGCGGGCACGCAGCCGGGGGTTTTCATTTTTCCAGAGCGAAAGCAGCGCGGGCTGCGCCTTCGCGCCCATCGCGTGGAGTTCGTTCCATGCGAGCGAACGCGTGACATGGTTCGGCGACGACAGCGCGTGGATCGCCTGCTCGGGCGAACTCACATCGAGCTTCGGCACGGAAGCTTTGCTTCCCTCCGGCGCGACGCGGTAGATGCGGCCCATGACCTTGCCCTTCTCGTGGTCGCCCATGTTGTGCCCGCCGACACCGGGGTCATACCAGTCGGCGACGAAAAGCGATCCGTCCGGCGCGATGGCGACGTCGCTCGGGCGATACCACGAGTCGGTCGAGGTGAGAATATCCACCATCTCCGCCGTGTAGCCCGCGCCGTCGCGCTTCACCGGATACGCGCGCACGGTGCGCGGGCCGGCGTCGCAGTGGATGAGCTGGTTCGTGAACTGCGCGCCGAGCAGCGCGCCTTCATTGATGAGGATGCCCGTCGGCGAGCCCGCGCCGGTCTGGAGCAGGTTCGGAATCGTGCCGGGGTCGTTTTGATGCCAGTGCTGCTTCGGAATCTCCGTCTCCATGTTCGTGCGCTTCGTGCGCCATCCCGCGCCGGTCATCTCGTCCGTGTAGCCGAAGTTGCCGTAGTCCATCACGTAGTTGATGCGCACGCCCTTGTTGCCGTCGTCGTCGTTGTCGCTCTGCCACATCGTGCCGAACGAATCCACGCACACCTCGTAGTTGTTGCGGAAATTCCATCCGAGCGTCTCGATGTTCGCGAGCTTGCCGCCCACGAGATCGCAGCGGAACACCATGCCCTGCCGGTAGGGCTTGCCGCTGTTGTTCACCTCGTTGCCGAGGATGTCCTTCACCGGCGTGCCGTCCGGCCACAGCAGCTTTTGGAATTCATTCCCCGCGTCGAAATAGAACTTCCCGTCCGGGCCGAAGCTGAACGCGTGGATCTGGTGATCGTGATCCGGATTGCCGGCGACCTTCAGGATGATCTCCGCCTTGTCCGCCTTGTCGTCGCCGTCGGTGTCCGTGAGCAGCCACACATTCGGCGCCGCGCTCACGATGGCGCGCTGGCCCTTCTTCCCGCCGCCGGGGCCGGCGACGACGCAGAGCCCGAGCGGGTTCATCAGTTTCGGGTCCTCGTAGAAAGTGACCTCCTTGTCGGCGAGGCCGTCGCCGTTTGTGTCCTCGAGGATCACCACGCGGTCGCCCGCCTCGCGAAGGACGCCCCACGGCTTCATCGTCGTGCGGTAGTTCACGCACTCCAGCGCCCACACGCGGCCGTGATGATCGATCTCGATGTTCGTCGGGTTCTGCACCATCGGCTCGGCGGCGAAGAGTGAAGCCTTCAGTCCCGGTGCCGTGGTGAAATTTCCCATCGCCGCCTTCGCATTCTCGATGCCGTAGCGGTCAGCCAGCGTCTTCCCGTCGCCGCCCTGCGAGACATTCAGCAGCTTGCGCGGGGGCTCCTCGTTGAAGACGAAAAACTGCACCGCGCCCGCGCCCTGGTCCGTGCCGCCATTGTCGATGCCGCAAGTCGCCTCAAACGCCACGATGCCCTCCGGCAGATCGAACGCGAGCATCGCAGGCGCGTGCGTGCCAAAGCCGAACTCCACCGGCTTTCCCCCGACCCTCATCGGCCGGCCGCCCGCATTCGCATTCACGCCGAGCTTGCCAAAGCCCACCTGCGCGGACTTCGGCTTCAGCTCGGTGAGTTTGATCTTCGAGCCGTCGGCTTTCACGAGCACGGGCTCCATCCAGTCGGCCCAGTCGGCGGTGATGCCGTCGTCGCCATCCGTCACCACGAGGAAAAGCTGGCGCGAACCCTTCAGCTCGGCGCGGATTTTCTGCGGCTGCTTCTTGATGACGGGTGTCTTCGCGACCGGCTCGACGGTTGGCGGCGCCGCGTGGACGTGCGTGCAGGCGAGGAGGGCGATGGAGGCGGTGAGGATGCGCGGATTCATGGCTGGGTGTTTGGTGCGGGGATAATCGGAAAACGGGCGCGGACTTTGGCAGGCGCGCGGCGATTGGGAAGCGCGGCGTTCACCGCGAAGTTCCCGATTGCAGCGCGGGCGCGCGTTTGCACGATGCGCGGCCTTTCACCGCTCATGCTCGAACAACACGTCCTCAAGATCGCCTCGGAACTCGCCATTCAACCGCGCCAGGTCGCCGCGACCGCGGTGCTGCTGGAGGAGGGCGGGACGGTGCCGTTCATCGCGCGCTACCGCAAGGAGCGCACGGGCGAGCTGGACGAGGTGAAGATCACCGCCATCCGCGACCGGCTCGAACAGCTCGAGGAACTCGACAAGCGCCGCGAGAGCATCGTGAAGTCGCTCGATGAGCGGAAGCTCCTCACGCCCGAGATGCTGAAGAGAATCGGCGCGGCCGAGACGATGAATGCGCTGGAGGATCTCTACGCGCCGTTCCGCCCGAAGAAGCGGACGCGCGCGACGACGGCGAAGGAAAAGGGGCTGGAGCCGCTCGCCGAGCTGCTGTGGGCGCAGGAGGTGACGCTCGACGTGAACGCGGCCGCGAAGGAGCACGAGGGGCGCGAGTGGCAAATCGACGAGAAGAAGGGCATGCTCACGATCGAGGACGCGCTGGCCGGCGCGCGCGACATCATCGCCGAGCGGATCTCGGAAGACGCGAACGCCCGCGCGAGGATGCGCGCGCTTTATGCGGAGAAGGGCGTGATCAAATCGAAGGTGATCAGCGGCAAGGAGGAGGAGGGCGCGAAGTTCAAGGACTACTTTGACTGGAGCGAGCCGGCGGCGAAGGCGCCGAGCCACCGCGTGCTCGCGATGCGCCGCGGCGAGGCCGAGGGGTTCCTCATCGTGCGGCTCGCGCCGGATGAAGCTGAGGCGCTGTCGCTGCTGGAGTCGCTTTTCGTGAAGAACAAGTCCGCCGCCGCGATGCAGGTGCGCGAGGCGGTGCATGACTGCCAGAAGCGGCTGCTCGGCTTCGCGATGGAGGGCGAGGCGCGGCTCGCGGTGAAGAAGCGCGCCGACGAGGAGGCGATCAACGTCTTCGCGCAGAACATCCGCGAAGTGCTGCTCGCCGCGCCGCTCGGGCAGAAGGCCGTGCTCGGCATCGACCCGGGCTTCCGCACCGGCTGCAAAATCGTGCTGCTCGACAAGCAGGGAAAACTCATCGGCAACGACGTGATTTACCCCGAGCGCGAGGAGGAGATGGCGGGGCGCTTGATCAAGGCGGCTATTGCGAAGTTCAACGTCGAGGCCATTGCCATCGGCAACGGCACGGCGTCGCGCGAGACGGAGACTTTCATCCGGACGCTGAAGCTACCCGCCAGTATTCCGGTCGTGATGGTGAACGAGAGCGGGGCGTCCATTTACTCCGCGAGCGAAGTCGCGCGGGAGGAGTTCCCGGACAAGGACATCACCGTGCGCGGCGCGGTGAGCATCGGCCGCCGGCTCATGGACCCGCTCGCCGAGCTCGTGAAGCTCGACCCGAAGAGCATCGGCGTGGGGCAGTATCAGCACGACGTCGATCAAAACGCGCTCAAGAAGCAGCTCGATGACGTGGTCGTGTCGTGCGTGAACAACGTCGGCGTGGAGCTGAACACCGCGAGCAAGCACCTGCTCGCCTATGTGTCGGGACTCAACTCGCGCGTCGCCGCGAACATCGTCGCGCACCGCGACGAGAACGGGCCGTTTGCGTCGCGCAAGGAGCTGCTGAAAGTCGCGGGACTCGGGCCGAAGGCGTTCGAGCAGGCTGCGGGCTTCCTGCGCATCCGCGACGCCGCAAATCCGCTCGACTCCAGCGCGGTGCATCCTGAGCGCTATGAACTGCTGGAGAAAATGGCCGGTGATGTCGGCTGCTCCGTGGCCGACCTCCTCACCGACGCGCAGAAGCGCAACCGCATCGATTTGAAAAAATACGTGAGCGAGGAAGTCGGCCTGCCCACGCTCAACGACATCGTGAAGGAACTCGCGAAGCCCGGCCGCGATCCGCGCGCGCAGTTCGAGGCGTTTTCATTCGGCGACGTGCACACGATGAACGACCTCAAGCCCGGCCAGAAGCTTCCCGGCATCGTCACGAATGTCACTGCATTCGGCTGCTTCGTGGACATCGGCGTGCATCAGGACGGCCTCGTGCACATCTCGCAGCTCTCGGACAATTTCGTGAAGAATCCCGCCGAGGTCGTGAAGCCGGGACAGAAAGTGAACGTCACCGTCGTCGAAGTGGACATCCCGCGGAAGCGCATCGCGCTGTCGATGAAGTCGAACGCGACCGTCGAGTCGCAGCGCAAGCCCGGCGCACCGAAGGAAGCCGGCAAGCGCGACCTCGCAAAGCACACCGGCGGCGGGGGACAGGGCGGCGGAAATCCGTTCGGCGCGGTGGACTGGTTCACGCTCGCGCAGAAGAAGAAGTAGTCGGTGCACCGGGGAAGTTCCGTGCTCGCCAGCGCCGCGCGTTTTTGCTGAATGACGCGCAACCCGGCCGCGTGAACACGGCGGGTTTCCGAAAAGAACGAGCTGCCAGCTTCCGATGATTCCCGCCGACCTGCTCCTGCACGCCTACCGCAGCGGTGCGTTCCCGATGGCGACACCGTCGGGAGAGATCGCGTGGTTTTCGCCGGACCCGCGCGCGATCATCCCGGTGGACGACCGCTTCCACATTCCGCACGGGCTGCGGCGGACGCTGAAGAAGAACATCTTCGAGGTCCGCGTGAACACGGCATTCGAGGACGTGATGCGCGGGTGCGCGACGCGCGACGAGACCTGGATCAGCAGCGAGATTTTTGCGACCTACTCGCACATGCACCAGCTCGGCCACGCGCACTCAGTCGAGGCGTGGCGCGAGGGAAGACTCGCCGGGGGGCTCTACGGCGTCGCGGTCGGCGGCGCGTTCTTCGGGGAGAGCATGTTCCATCGCGAGACGGATGCCTCGAAGGTTGCGCTCGTCGGCCTCGTGGAGCGGATGCGCGAGCGGGGCTTCACCCTGCTCGACACGCAGTGGAGCACGCCGCATCTGCGGACGTTTGGAACGATCGAGGTTCCCCGGTCAAAATACGTCCGGCTCCTGAAGGCGGCGATCACTCTCGACTGCCGCTTCGCGTGAACGCGCCTGCCGCGCGTCACTGCTCATACATGGGATCCCAGCGCTGCTTCTCCTCAGTCGTGGCGTTCTTGATGTATTTGCTCCACTCGAACTGAGTCACGTGCCCGTCGGCAAAAAGCACGTTGATGGCCCTGCGCGACTGGTGCGTGCCCAAGTCGGTGCCCGTGGGCCTGGTGATCTTCACGTTCTTGTCCGACTTCGCGTTCGTGTCGAAAGCGACCGTCCCCGCCTTCGAGGTGTCCACCGCAGGCGCCCCGAGAATCACACCCGAGGATGCGGCCTTCCACTTGCCGACGAATGTGCCGAAGACATTCGTGCTCAGTCCGTAGCTGATCGGCACGGGCTCGACGTCCGTTTTCGGACGGTCGGCCGTGGCCTTGTCGAAGGGCGAGCGAAACGCCTTCCAGTCCTTCACGTATTTCGAGTGAAGCAGCGCGGGCCACACGTCGGAGCCGCTGCTCGAGTCGGAGAACATGGAGTCGTCGTTGTCGTTCAGATACATCACGATGCCCTTGCCGATGCTGGCGAGGTTGTTCGAGTCCTCGGTGGCGCGGGCCCGCTCCATCGCCCTGCTGAGCGCCGGCATGGCGAAACCGGCGATGATGGCGATGATCGAGATGACGACGAGCAGTTCGATCAGGGTGAAGGCGTGGAGTTTTTTCATCGGCTCTTTGGGGTTCACAGGGCGCGGAAAACTACGGGCGGCGGCTGAAAAAGCACGCGCTGATTTTCATAAAATGCCGCGTCCGGCAATTTCACACGAATGGCGGTTGCCGGGAAACGCCCGCTCCGCTATGCGCACGCGCTTTCATGAAACGCGTCCTCATCCTCACCGCCGGCTACGGCGAAGGGCACAACGCCGCCGCGCGGGGCCTCGCCGCCGCGCTCGGCGGCATGGGTGTGGACGCGGAGGTGCGCGACCTGTTCCTCGAGACCTACGGGAGCAGGCACAAGGTCGCGCAGCGCCTCTACCTCGAGTGCATCAACCGCGCGGCGCCGGTTTGGGCTTTCATTTACCGCCTGCTCGACCGCACGCCGCTGCTGAAATGGTCCATGCCGGCGATGGGCGCGCTGCGGCGCAAACTCGCGGCGGTGATCGAGGAACGGAGGCCTTCCGCAGTCGCGTCGGTGTATCCGGTTTATGGCTGGCTGCTGGACAAGATTTTCCCGGGCGGAAAGCCGCCGTTCGGCTCGCACACGGTCGTGACCGACAGCATCACGGTGAACTCCGTCTGGCTGCGCTTCCGCTCCGACTCGTGGATCGTGCCAAATGAGGCGACGGCCGAGGTGGTCCGCCGCACCGTGCCGGCGGAGCGCGTGCATGCGCTCGGCTTCCCGGTGGCGCTGAAATTCGCGGACCTGGCGCCCGACCGGAAACCGCCCGGCCATGGCGAGCCGCTGCGCATTTTCTACATGGTGAACCACGGCCACGCCACCGCGCCGCGGCTAGTCGCGCGGCTGCTGGACATCCCGGGAATCTCGCTCACCGTCGCCTACGGCAAGGACCGGTCGGTGGGCCGGGCGATCGCAGCGGCGGCGCGCGAGGCGGGCCGCGAAGTCGAATTGCACGGCTGGACGCCGCATGTGCCGGAACTGCTGATGAGGAGCCATGTCCTCATCGGCAAGGCGGGCGGCGCCGCGACGCAGGAGGCCATCGCCGCGAAGACACCGATGGTCATCACCAGCGCCGTGCCAGGCCAGGAGGAGGGCAACGCCCGCCTCATCGTGGAGAACGGCTGCGGCGCGCTCTGCGAGACCCACGAGGCCATCACGGAGACCGTCGCACTCGCGGCTGACAACAACGCCGCCCTCTGGCATCGCTGGCACGCAGCCATCTCGAAAATTTCCCGACCAGACGCCTCGCGCGACATCGCGCGCTTCATCCTCTCATCCCCGCCGCAATCATGATCCGCGCATTCCTCTTCGACATCGGAAACGTCATCGTCCACTTCGACTTCCTCATCGCCGCAAAGGCCGCGGTGCCGCTCTCCGCGGCGACCGACATCGCCGACGTGATGCGCCGCATGGACGCGGTGAAGCACGGCTACGAGGACGGCCAGGTGCCGCGCGCGGAATTCCTGCGCCGCTCCTTCGAGGCGCTCGGCTTCCACGGCACGGAGGAGCAGTTCATCGCCGCATGGCAGGGCATCTTCACCGAGAACAAGCCGATGACCGCGCTCGTGAACGCGCTGCACGGCAGGTTCCCGCTTTACCTGCTCAGCAACACCAACGACATGCACGTCGAGGGGCTGCTCCGAGACTTCCCGATTTTCGGCCGGTTCGCCGGCGCGACCTACTCGCACGAGGCGAAGGCGGTGAAGCCCGATCGGAAGATTTACGACATCGCGTGCCGCACCCACGGCCTCGATCCGCGCACGACGTTCTTCATCGACGACCTCGAGGCAAACATCGCCACCGCGCGCGAACTCGGCTTTCAGGCCCACCACTACCAGCACGCCCGCCACGGCGACCTGCTCGACGCCATTCGCGCCGCCGGAGTGGAAGTCTGACGGCGCGCTCGACATGCGGCGGAGCGCGCCCCATCCTTTCCCATTCACCATGAAAGCCATCCTGCTTCTGCTCCTCGGGGCCACGGTCCTGACGCTCACCGGCTGCGAATCCGACGTGCCGCGCGATCCGAAACGCCCGTTCGTCAATTTCGGCAACGACCAGTTCCGCGACGACTCGCGAGAGCGGGCCGCGGGGCGTGCCACGGACTACGAGAAGACTCCCTGGTAGCGCGATGGCCGTTCATTCCCGCGTCGTCATCCTCGATTTTGGTTCGCAATACACGCAGGTCATCGCGCGGCGGGTGCGCGAGTGCCAGGTGTATTCGCAGATCCTCCCCTACGACACTCCGGCGAAGGAAATTGCCGCGCTGAATCCGAAGGGCATCATCCTCAGCGGCGGGCCTTCGTCCGTGTATGCAAGGAAGGCGCCGCATCCGGACCGCGCGATTTTTTCCCTCGGCCTGCCGGTGCTCGGCATCTGCTACGGCGTGCAGCTCATGGCGCATTTCCTCGGCGGAAAAGTGGAGAACAGCGGCCAGCGCGAATACGGCCACGGGCAGCTCAAGCTCACCCGCAGGTGCCCGCTCTTCGACGGGCTCGGCGACGTGATGGACGTGTGGAATTCGCACGGCGACAAGCTCACGAAGCTGCCCGCCGGCTTCCGCGCCGTCGGTCGCACGGGCAACTCGCCCTTCGCCGCAATCGAGGAGCCGAAGCGAAAATTCTACGGCCTGCAGTTTCACCCCGAAGTCGTGCATACGCCGCGCGGCAAGGAGCTGCTGGAAAATTTCGTGTATGAAATCTGCGGCGCTCAGCCGGACTGGACGATGGGATCGTTCATCGAGGAGATGTGCTCGAAGATCCGCACACAGGTCGGCGACGACCACGTGATCCTCGGCCTCAGCGGCGGTGTGGACAGCTCCGTCGCCGCCGCGCTTTTGCACAAGGCCATCGGCGACCAGCTCACGTGTGTCTTTGTGAACAACGGCCTGCTCCGCGCGAACGAGGCGGAGAACGTGCAGCGCGTCTTCGGCGAGCACTTCCACATCAAGCTCAAGTATGTGGACGCGAGCGCGCGCTTCTTGAAGAAGCTCAAGGACGTCACCGACCCGGAGAAGAAGCGCAAGATCATCGGCAACGAGTTCGTCTATGTCTTCGATGACGCGGTGAAGGAGCTGACGCGAGGCAATTCAAAATCCAAAATCCAAAATCCAAAATTCAGGTGGCTCGCGCAGGGCACGCTTTATCCCGACGTGATCGAAAGCGTCGCCATCGCCGGCAATCCCGCCGCGATGATCAAATCGCATCACAATGTCGGCGGCCTGCCGAAGAACATGAAGCTCAAGCTGCTTGAGCCGCTGCGCGAACTTTTCAAGGACGAGGTCCGCGAAGTCGGCGCACAGCTCGGCCTGCCGAAGGAAATCGTGCATCGCCAGCCCTTCCCCGGCCCCGGCCTCGCCGTGCGCATCCTCGGCGACATCACGCCGGAGCGCCTGCGCGTCCTCCGCGAGGCGGACAGCATCGTCGTCAGCGAAATGAAGTCCGCCGACTGGTATTACAAAGTGTGGCAGTCCTTCGCCGTCCTGCTGCCTGTGAAGAGCGTCGGCGTGATGGGCGACGAGCGCACCTATCAGGACGCCTGCGCCGTGCGCGTCGTCGAGAGCCAGGACGGCATGACCGCCGACTGGGTGCGCCTGCCCTACGACCTCCTTGCGCGCATCTCGTCACGCATCGTGAACGAGGTGAAGGGCATCAACCGCTGCGTGCTCGACATCACCTCGAAGCCGCCGGGCACGATCGAGTGGGAGTGAGAAATCGCGGGACGACGCGCCACTTCCGCGATTGGCGCTTCACGAATTTTTGACAAGCCGCAGACGGCGCCGTGACACATCGTAGTTTTGAAAATCGGAGCGTCATGCCATGAAGATCACCTGCCGCCTCCTCGCCGTGCTTGCTGTCCTGCTCACGCTTGCCACCCGGGGCCGCGCGCCCGCAAAAGAAGCGCTGGATCGCCACGACGACATCGAGCCGTCGCTGCAGTTTGTCTTTCATGCCGTCTTGGAGGGACTCTACGAGGACGGAGTTTCCGACGAGGACGTGAAGCAAATCCTGATGCGGAAGGAAAAGCAGAGCTACTTCCACTTCATCTACTCGTGCCCGCTCTGCAATGCGGCCATCTGGGCGCTGGAGGCGTATCTTGACCGGCCAAAGAGCTTCTACGGCCTGAAGCGCCCTGGCTCGACGTTTGGCCACGGACTTTCCGAGGCGCAGCACGCGAAGCTGTTCAGCGACGAGCCGCAGGAGCGCCTCGCGCTGATCAACTCCCTCGTGAAGACTTGGCTGGATCGCCGCATCAAGGCGACGCGGCTCACAGCAAAGGAGCGGACGACTCTGCTCTCGAATCTGGAGACGCAGCGAAAGAAGGGAATGGAGGCGCTCAAGAGTTTCCGCAAGAAGGAGCATGGGGACGCGTTCGGCGTCGCCGAAGCCGCGCCCGCATATGTCGGACTGGAGGAATGCGCCGTGTGCAATGGAGCCGTCGGCAAACCGATGAAGCTCCCGGAGCCGAGGCGGAAGTAGCCCCGGAAAAGCAAAACGCGCGGGGCTTTTCGCTCCCGCGCGCTTTGTGAAATGGAAACGTCCGGCTCGAAAACCGGTTGTTCCGCTGGGTGAGACTACTTGATCTCGACCTTGGCGCCGGCGGCCTCGAGCTTCTTCTTGATCTCTTCGGCTTCGGCCTTGCTCGCGCCTTCCTTGACGGTCTTCGGAGCGCCCTCGACGAGAGCCTTCGCCTCGGCGAGGCCGAGGCCGGGCACTGCGGCGCGGACTTCCTTGATGACGTTGATCTTGTTCGCGCCGGCGTCCTTGAGGACGACGTCGAACGCGGTCTTCTCCTCCGCGGGTGCGGCGGCTGCGCCACCGGCGGCTCCGCCGGCTGCGACTGCGACTGCGGCCACAGGTGCCGCGGCGCTCACGCCCCACTTGGTTTCGAGCTGCTTGACGAGGTCAGCGACTTCCAGAACGGTGAGTCCGCTGAGCTGCTCAACGATTGCGTTGATATCTGCCATGTTGTGTCTGTTTTTCTTGCGGTGTCGTCGCCACCCGAGGCTTCGGGCGAATTAAGGCCGGCTGCCACCAGCCCGACGAGGAACCATGTTTGAGTTGATTCCCCCGGCAGCGCACCGCCGGTTTCCCGGAGGCGGGCCGCTTCCCGCCGAGTATGGCAGCGGCGGAAAAAGGGACGCGGAAACTATGGGAGGCACCGCAGGTGTCAAGCGGTGGTTTTCCAAACCCGCCGAAAAGCGGGGAGGATTGATCCGAAGGGGCGATTGACACCCGCTGTGCCCGCAGGCTACTTTCCCCACAAATTCTTCATCCCTTATGTCCGAATACCTCCAAACGGAACAACACGTCGAATACCAGGCCGAGCAGCACGGCGAGCCCGCCAAGGTAAAGCTCTCCTTCTTCGAGCGCTTCCAGCAGAAGCTCGCCGAGTCGCGCTACTTCATGGTCTCGGTGATCATCCACGCAGTGATCGTCGCCGTCGCGAGCACCATCGTGCTCGTGAAAGCGATGACCGATGCGCCGGACTTCGTTTCCGAGGGAGGCGACGGGCTCATCTCCGCGACCGAGGATCTCTCGCCGCCGCCGGAGACGCCGCAGGACGCGGTGCCCACCGAGCAGGTGACGCCGCAGGCGCCGAATCTCAACAGCCCGAACATCGATGTGATCAGCACGACGGCTTCGACGAGCACCTTCAAGGTCGCCCCGACGACGATCAACGTGAAGATCAACACCAACCTGGACTCGGCCAAGAACACCGGCAGCATCGCGAAGGGAATCTCCGGCGGACTGGGCAACCTGCCCGGCACGATGCGCGGGCGCACCGGCAGCGGGCGCGCCGCCGCGATGCAGAAGATGGGCGCGAAGTCCAAGACCGAGGTGGCCGTGATGAAGGGCCTCGTGTGGCTCCAGCAGAACCAGAACCCGGACGGCTCGTGGGGCGACTCGAACAAGGGCGGCATGACCGGCTTCGCCCTCCTCTGCTTCCTCGGCCACGGCGAGACGCCGGAGTCCCAGCAGTTCGGCCTCACGGTGAACAAGGCCGTGCAGTGGATCCTCGACAACGGCACGAAGAACCAGGGCCGGCTGCACATGGCGGGCGGATTCAACCAGTCCGGCGTGTATGAGCACGGCATCTGCACCTACGCGCTCGGCGAGTATTACACGATGACGCAGGACGGCCGCGTGACGGAGCTCTTCAAGCAGGCGGTCACCCACATCATCCAGGGCCAGGGACCAAACGGCGGCTGGATGTATTCCTACGACAAGACCGCGGACGACCTCTCCGTGACCGGCTGGCAGATTCAGGCCCTCAAGGCCGCGCACCTCAGCAAGCTCGACATCTACGGCGTGGATCAGGCGCTCGACAAGGCCATCAACTGGGTGGACCGCGACAAGGGCCCGAACGGCGGCTACGGCTACCGCGGCCCGTCGGACAAATACAGCCTCACCGGCGTCGGCATCCTCTGCCACCTCTTCTGGAAGGGCGAGCGCGGCCAGCTCCGCAAAGGCATGGAATGGCTCCTCGATGAGACCGAGAAGAAGTATCCCGTGAAATACAAGGGCGAGCACGCCGACCTCTACGCGTGGTATTACCACACGCAGGCCTGCCTCATGTTCGGCGGCAGCGCGTGGACGAAATGGAACCGCTGGTTCCAGGATGAAATCTGCGACGTTCAGAACCCCGACGGAAGCTGGCCCGCCCCCGGCGGCAAGGCCCACGGACCGCAGACCGGCGAGAACATGACCGGCAAAGTTTACCGCACCACGCTCTGCATCCTCATGCTCGAGGTGTTCTACCGCTACATGCCCACCAACCAGGGCTGAGCCGCTCACGCTCCGCGATTTCAAGAGAGGCCGCGCATTTCCCGATGCGCGGCCTTTCTGTTTCTGCGGGAAAGGCGCCGATGAATTTACGTTTACCACCGCTCCCGCGCATTGACCGTTCGTCGCCCGGTGTTTTGCTCGCTGCACCTTCCCCATGGCCACTCCCCTCATCCCCGGCCCGTCGGGCCCTCATACAGGACACGAATCCGCACTCGCCCGCATGCGGCGCAGAATCACCGAGTCGCGCTACTTCATGGTCTCGCTGCTCGTCCATCTCATCGTCGTGATCGTCGCGGGCTCCATCGTCATCATCAGGTCCACGATGCCCGTCGAGGACTTCATCCCCGCAGGCTCGGTGCCGGGTGTCGAGCCTGTGTCGCCACCGACAAACGAGCCTGACGAAAAACCGCCGGAGCTGCAGATCACCGCGCCGCGGCCTTCGGATGCAGGCGGCACACTCTCGCCGTCCGTCTTAACCACGGCACCCTCCCCCATCAGCGTGTCCCCCACGCCGGAAGCTGGGAGAATCCTGCGCGGCCCGGGCGCCGCCGACCTTCCCCAAGTTCCCACGTCAGTAGCCATCCCGAGGATCAACGGCATGCCCGTGGGAATCCCGAGTGCCTTCACCGGGCGTTTCCCCCCCGACAAGACCAAGACTCCCGGCATCACGAAAGGCGCCGTCGCCGCCGTGCAGCGCGCACTGCAGTGGCTCTGCGACAACCAGAACCCCGACGGCTCGTGGGGTGAGGCCGATCGCAGCGCGATGACCGGCCTCGCGCTGCTCTGCTACCTCGGCTTCGGCGAACTGCCCGACTCCCCCGCATACGGCCTCACGATCAACCGCGCCGTGCAATGGCTCCTCGAAAACGGCACGCAGTCCGAGGGCCGCCTCGGCATGGAGAAAAGCTTCTCGCAGCGGGGCGTCTATCAGCACGGCATCGCCACCTATGCCCTCGGCGAATACTTCGCCCTCACCCACGACGGCCGCGTGAAGGAACTCCTCGCGCAGGCCGTCGCGCACATCGTGCAGGGACAGGGCCCCGGCGGCGGCTGGTCGTATTCCTTCGACAAGACCGCAGACGATCTCTCCGTGAGCGGCTGGCAGATCCAGGCGCTCAAGGCCGCGAGCCTCACCGGCCTCAAGCTCCCGGGCGTGGACTCCGCGCTCGACAAGGCCGCCGCCTACGTCGCGCGCGTCCGCGGCCCGAAGGGCGGCTACGGCTACCGCGGCCCCGAGGACCGCTACAGCCTCAGCGGCGTGGGCATCCTCACGCTGCTCTTTTGGAAAGGCGAACGCGCCGAGCTGCGCAAGGGCATGGAGTGGCTCATCGCCGAGACCGAGAGGAACCACCCCGTGAAATACAACGGCGGGAGCGCCGACCTTTACGCGTGGTATTACCACACGCAGGCGTGCCTCATGTTCGGCGGCAGCGCGTGGACGAAATGGAACCACTGGTTCCAGGACGAGATCATCAACGCGCAATCCTCCGACGGAAGCTGGCCCGTCCCCGGCGCGAAGGGCCACGGCCCGCAGTCCGACACCTCGAGGACCGGCGCCGTTTACCGCACCACGCTCTGCACGCTCATGCTCGAGGTCTTCTACCGCTACTCGGCCGTTCACCGGAACTGACCGCCACCGCTTCTTGGTTGGGTTGTCCGAAGGGGCCGCGTCCTGCGAAGGGCGCGGCCCTCATTTTCAAAACGGCGAACCCATCCCGCCGCCGCTGCCCACCTCCCAATCCTCCACCAGCTTCTTCGGGATCTCGCCGAGGAAGCGCGACGGCCGCTGCAGCGGATCGCCGTAGGCCGAGTTGAAGGTCATGCACGGATACGTGAGATACAGCTCGTCCTTCGCGCGCGTCACGGCCACGTAGAAAAGCCGGCGCTCCTCCTCGATCGCCTCCGGATTTTCCAGCGAGCGGCCCGTCGGGAACTTCCCGTCCGCCAGCCACACCACGAACACCGCCTGCCACTCCAGCCCCTTCGCCTGGTGGACGCTGCTCAGCGTCACGCGGTCGTGCTCCTCGTTCGCGGCGGCCTCGTTGTCGAGGTTCGTCAGCAGCGCGAGCTGGTCGAGGAACGCCTGCGGCTTCTCGTATTGCCGGGAGAAATTCGCGAGCGTGTTCAGGTCCTCGCGCCGCTGGTCGTAGTTCGGGAACTTCGCCCGCGCGTAATCGTCGTAGATCGCCTCCATCACGCTCTGGATCATCTGCGCCGGCGGCGCGAGCCGGCCCGCGGGCGCGAGCTCGTCGAGCGTGTAGGCGAGCTGCTGCCATGACTTCTGCGACTTCGCCGGCACCTTCAGCGGCAGCAGCAGTTCCTTGATGGACGGCAGCCCCTCCCACGGGTTCGGCTCCGTCTCCGGCAGCGCCTGCGTCGGCTCGTCGCTGTCGTCGAGCGTGATGGAAACCGACGCTGGCTGCGGCGGCGCGGCCGCCGAGAGTCCGCGCGCGGCAAACACCTTCAGCACCCCCTCCCACAGCGAATCCGCGCTCCGCGGCCCCACGCCCGGCAGCAGCTTCACCATCCGCTTGAACGCCACCTCGTCCCGCGGGTTCACCACCCATTTCAGGAACGCCCCCACGTCCTTGATGTGCGCCTGCTCGAAGAACCGCAGCCCGCTCGTGATCTCGAACGGAATCCCCCGCCGCGTGAACTCCATCTGCAGCTCCATCGAGTGAAAGTGCGCGCGGTAGAGCACCGCCATCTCCTCCAGCGGCACACCCTCCTCGTGCAGCTCCAGCACCCGCTGCGCGACAAACTGCGCCTGCTGCTGCGAATCCGCCAGCGGCACCAGCGCCGGCTTCATGTGCCCGCCCTCGCGCGCGGCGACCAGATGCTTCTCAAACTGGTGCTCGTTCTGCGCGATCGCCGCATTCGCCAGCTCCAGCACCTCCGGCACCGAGCGGTAGTTCGTCTCGATCTTGTAGATCTTCGCCCCCGCGTGCCGCTTCGGGAATTCGAGGATGTTCCGGAAATTCGCCCCGCGCCACGAGTAGATGCTCTGCGCGTCGTCGCCCACCACCATCACATTGTGATGCCGCGCCGCCAGCACCTCGATGAAGTCATTCTGCAGGTGGTTCGTGTCCTGATACTCGTCCACGAGGATGAACTGGAACTGCCGCTGGTAGTGCTGCGCAATGGCCGCGCTGCCCTTCAGCAGCGACACCGTCTTCTCCAGCAGATCGTCGAAATCCAGCGCGTTCGCCTTCCGCTTCCGCGCCTCGTATTTCCTCCGCGCCTCCGCGAAATGCTCCGCAAACTCCAGGAAATGCGGATGCTTCTCCACCAGCACATCCTCCAGCTTCCGCCCCGTGTTCAGTTGGTAGCTCAGCACATCCGCCAGCACCTCCCCCTTCGGGAACCGCTTCTCCTTCGGGTCAAACCCCAGCGTCGCGATCACATCATCCAGCATCTCCTCCGAATCCTCCCGGTCCATGATGCTGAAGCCCGGCGCAAACCCCGCCTCATTCGGATGCCGCCGCAGGATGCGCGCGCCGATGCTGTGAAACGTGCCCCCCCACAGCCCCATCAGATTCTCCGTCACCAGAGCCCCCACCCGGTCCAGCATCTCCCGCGCGGCCTTGTTCGTGAACGTCAGCAGCAGGATGTGCTCGGGCCGGATCCCGTTCTCCATCAGATACGCCACGCGATACGTCAGCGTCCGCGTCTTCCCGCTCCCCGCCCCCGCGATCACCAGCGCCGGCCCCGGCGGCGCCGTCACCGCCTCGAGCTGCTGCGGATTCAGCTCCGCCGCGAAATCAATGCGCGGCCCGCTCGGCGTCGGGCGGTGGAGAGTGTATTGGCGCGGCATCGGGGCGAAGTGGCGTGGTGGCGAGGTGGCGGTGCGGAAAAAACGCGCGCGTCCCATACGCCGCCCGCCGCCCCGAGTCAGCAAGCAATTCACCCGCGCCCCCCTTGTTCGTCATTCGGAATCCGTCATTCGCCATCCCGTCACCTTCTCCCGTTCACGATCAGCTCATTCAGCTTCGCGCGCAGCAGCTCCCCCTCGGCGAGTGAGAGCGGGTCGTTCGTGAACGCCGCATCCAGCGTCGCGACGCTGTTCGTGTTCGGGCTCGTCCCCGAGATCGCATCGTCGAGATTCTGCGGCGTCACCGCGCCCATCGGGCCCTGCGGCCCCTGCGAACCGTCGGACCCGTTCGCGCCTGCTGTTCCCGCCGGACCCTGCGGGATGCCGAAGCTCAGATGCAGCACCCCGGCGATGATGCTCGCGCTCACGGTGGCCACCTCGCCGGGCGGAAGCGTGGTCACGTTGTCGATGACAACGCCCGAGAGGACTCCGGCGTCGATGAAGTTCTTGAGTCCGCCGAACTGCTCGCGGAAGCGGTTGGGGTCGGCGAGGTCGCCGTCTTGGGGCCAGTTGGGATCGTAGGGCATGGCGTGGAGAGAATGACTGAATGACGAATGACGAATGACGGAATGAAAACTCCGGAGGTGTGGCGGAAGGATTTGGGAGGGGAATCCCGCATCCTTCCGCCTTCCTCCTAAAGTCGCTCAGGCCACGACGAACTCGGCCACAGGGCCGGGCTGGCTTTCGCCGGCGGCGTTCACCGAGGTCACACGCACCTTCACCGTCGCGCCCGTGGGCAGGCCGGTGGGCGTCGCGTCGCTGTCGTTCACCGTTTGCACGGCGTGGAAGTCCGCATCCGTCCCCACGATGAGGATCCACACGCGGTAATGGTCCGCGCGCAGCGCATCGTCCCAGTCGATCAGGCCGGTCCCCGGCGTGCTCGCGGTGGCCGTGGTGAAAGACGGCGCCTCCGGCGTCTCCTCATCCGCAGGGCGGCTCAGGCCGAAGGCATGCCAGCGCGGATCCTCATCCGAGAGCAGCGTCTCCAGCTCCGTGATCAGCCCGCGCATCCGCAGCCGCAGGTTTTCCACCGCATTGTCCCGCGCCACCTTCGCGTCGCCCGCCTCGGTGGTCTTCTGTGCAAAGGCGGCCCGCGCGTCGCTGAGCGCCGTGTGGATCGTCGCCGCGATGGCCGCCGTCACCTCCATGTCCGCGCTCTCCTTCGCCGGGTTCGCCGTGAAATACAGCTTCAGGCTGTTCATGAGGGCAAAGCGCTCGTCCCTCGTCTCCGGCGTGCCCGTGGAATTGTTCGGCCAGCCCGCTGCGGCCCACTCGGTGGAATACGCCTCGCCGAAAAATTTCGAGAGCCGCTTGCGCGCGTTGCCGATGAAGACCCGCGCATTGTTGTCCGCGGTCTTCAGCGCCGCATTCGCGTTCTTCTTCGCCACCTGCGCGGCGCCGAAGCCGCTTTCCGCCGCAGTCGCCGCCGCCAGTGCGGCGCGGATCACCGCCTCAGTGTTCTGTTTGATGCCGATCGCCACCTCGTGGGTGTGCCCGCCGTCGGCCATGTCCTCCGCCAGGGAGATGAGTTTGCCGAATGCGTTTGGAAGGATGTTCGCTGCCATAGTTCTGTGCTTTCTAGGATGCGACTCCTCCTCCGCGCTGAACCGGGTGCCGTCGCCGAAATAGAAATGTCCGATTCGTGCCACGGGATTTCGGGGGTGTGGAGGGATTGCCGCTGGGGTTTGGATTCACCCTCCCATCGGGCATCGGCCCGGTGTGTAAAAAGGGCGAACTGATGAATTGGCTAGAGAGATCGAATCTATCCGTCAATCACAATCTTTGCGAATAGTCCGCGTTCCCGAACCCCGGCCCCAAACGCTCGCCGTTTGACCCTCAGAAATACTTCTGCGCTCCAAACGCCCGCCGTTTGACCCTCAGAAATACTTC